>JAGCWW010000066.1 GCA_017961685.1 Acholeplasmatales bacterium
ATCAAACTCTCCATAAATTTATGTCTTGTTTGTTTTCATTGATTCGTTTTTAATTCGCTTTGCGTTTTTTCTTTTGCCTGTCTATGTTCAGTTTTCAAAGACCTATTTTTGCACGATTTTTACCCACGTGCTTTATTATTGTAACATCTTAAAAAATGTTTGTCAATATAAAATTTACTATTTTTGGCATTTTTTCGCCAAATATTTATAAATGATTATATTACATTTTTCGCGAGTGCAAAATTATTATACTATTATATTTATAAATAGTAAAGAAGAAAATTAATAAAAAGAGTTAGAATTGAATCTAACCCTTTATTTCTAGTATTTTTATAGCATTTTTGTATAAAATATTATCCTTATCTTTTTGGCTAATATTTTTAAATGAATTAAACATATCAATTGATTCTTTTTGGCCCATCCAAGGTGAATCAGTTGCAAATAGGATTTTTTCTGAGCCAAAGGTGTTTATAAACTTAATTAAAGTCTTTTCATCCATTAGTGGATAATATTTATCATTCATCTTTAAAACGCCTAAACATAGTGCTAAATCAAAGTATACATCATAATCTTTAAATTCATCAATTATCATATCCCATTTGAATGTATAACCCATATGAGCAAGGATGAATGTTCCTTTATATTCTAGATTATTAAGTAAGTTTTTGATTCTTTCTGGAGTTGCTCTTATTACTTCTGTTGAACCATAATCTATACCAGAATGAATTATAACAACTAAACCTAATCTAAATGCTTCATTAACAATATTAATATACTTTAAATCATCAATAAATGTATTTTGATAATCAGGATGTAATTTAATACCTTTAATTCCATTATCCTTTAATCTTTTTAATTCATTTTTATAATCTTCAAAGTCTGGATGAATTCCACCAAAAGATATGAAACCATCTAATTTGTTATTTTCTATTGCACAATCATTAATCTTTAATGTTTGTTTAGGACTTGTTACAACAGGAAGTAAGATAGATATATCAATATTTGCTTCTTCCATTGATTTTTTTAATCCCTTTATTGTTCCATCAGTTCTAGCAACAAATCCTGCTTTACTTTCTAAATAAGGAATTGTTTTCTTAGCTAGTTCATCAGGAAAAGTATGAGTATGAAAATCAATAATCATTTTATTTCTTTTCCTCAATAATCATTACATCATCAACGATATGATCAATATTCTTTGTATCAACAACTTCTTCTTTTTTCTCTTCTTCTTTAATTTCATATTGATCAGCATCTTCATAAGCTGTTGAGATTTCTTCAGCGAATTCTTTATCAATTTCATAAGCTCTAAATAAATCTTCAACAAGTTCATGATCAGGTTTCTTAGTGAATGAACTTACAATTGGAACAATAGCAAATCCTATTAACATTCCTAAAACACCCATATAAATTGAATCTGAGAAGTCGAACCATAAAATCTTACCTGTAGCTGAGTTTGTTGTGATTTGTGGATGAACTTGAGCTAAGCTTAAGATTAAACCAAGTACTGAAATTCCTACACCAAATCCAAAGCATACCCAAACAGAAGCCTTTGTTGTCTTCTTCCAATATAATCCAAATAAGAATGGAGCTAAGAATGCGCCTGAAATTGCACCCCAAGAAATACCCATTAATGAAGCTATATCTTTTGTGAATTTAGCTGGTCCATAATATTGGAAGATAGCCATACCTGCTGAAATAGCAATAAATACAACTACTAATACTCTTAAGCAAGTTAATTTTTTCTTTTCACTGCAATTTTTATTTCTATCAATTAAATCAAATGTAACTGTTGCACTTGAAGTATGAACAAGTCCTGCAAGTGTAGACATACTAGCAGCAAGTACTAATACGATAACTATAGCAATAACTACAACATTTAAACTTGAAACCATTGTTGTAATAACTGTACCTTTGTTTGTATCAAATAATCTACCAAATCCACCTAGGAAATAGCATCCACCAGCAACGATAACCGCAAAGATTGTTGAGATTAAAGCACCCTTTTGGATTTGCTTACCATCATTGATTGAATAGAATTTACCAACCATTTGAGGTAATCCCCAACATCCTAGTGATGTTAAGATAACTACGAATAATAAGTGAACTGGATCTGGTCCAAATAATGATGTGAATTTCCAATCAATATTTGCTAATGCATCCATTGAACCTTGAAGTCCACCATTTTTTAATAACACACCAACAACTACTAAACAAATACCAACTAACATAATCATACCTTGTACAAATGAGTTGATTGCAGTTGACATTAAGCCACCAACAATTACATAACCACCTGTAGCTACAGATATAATTAATATCCATACCCAATAAGGTACATCATTTGAGAAACAGTTTGAGAATAGCGTACCTAAGCCGTTATATAAGGCTGCAGTATAAGGAATTAAGAAGATAAAGACGATTAATGCTGCCGCAATCTTTAATCCTCTTGATTGGAATCTCTTTTCGAAGAAATCAGGCATTGTAGCACTCTTCATCTTTTGTGTTACTTGTCTTGTTCTCTTACCTAAAACCTTCCATGCAAGTAGAGATCCTATAAATGCATTACCTAAACCAATCCATAATGCGGATACACCAAATGCTAAACCAAAGCTTCCGGCATAACCTATGAAAATAACTGCTGAGAAATAACTAGTACCATAAGCAAATGCACTTAGCCATGGTCCTACTTTTCTTCCACCTAATACGAAATCATTTGAGTTTGCTGCTTTCTTTCTACAGTAAAATCCAATGTAGAATGTTACTGCAAAAAAGATAACAATAAACAGAATTTTAATAAACATATCCATTTTAAAATATCCTCCTATTTAGTTGTTTGTTTTTCAACTAATCTACCACCGCAGTACTTTTCACGTAGCTTTGGTTTCTCAATCTTACCTGTAGGGTTACGTGGAATATCAGCGAAGATAATCTTTCTTGGTCTTTTATATCTAGGCATTCCTTCACAGAATTTATTTACTTCATCTTCTGTTAAAGAATAACCTTCTTTAACTTCAATAACAGCTGTTGCGATTTCACCTAATCTATCATCAGGCATACCGATAACCGCTACATCTCTTACTTTTTCATTCTTTCTAATAAAGTTTTCAATTTCAACTGGATATAGGTTTTCACCACCAGTGATAATTACATCTTTCTTTCTATCAACTAAATAGATAAATCCATCTTCATCTAGCTTAGCCATATCACCTGTATATAACCAACCATCCTTTAAGATTTCTTTTGTTGCTTCTTCATTATGGTAATAGCATAACATTACACCAGGACCCTTAACAGCAAGTTCTCCAACTTCGCCTTGTTTAACTGGGTTATCATGTTCATCTACTACTTTTGTTTCCCATAAGTATCCAGCCTTACCAATTGCTCCTACCTTATCGATATTTTCAATTCCTAGATGAACACAACCAGGTCCAATTGATTCTGACAATCCATAGTTAGTATCATATTCATGGTTAGGGAATACTTTCTTCCATCTAGAAATTAATGATGGTGGTACAGGTTGTGCACCTATATGCATTAATCTCCAGCTTGATAAATCATAATCAGATAACTTTAGATCTCCTCTATCGATTGAATCTAATATATCTTGTACCCATGGTACTAATAACCAAACAATTGTTGCTCCTTCATCACTAGCTGCATGGAAAATCCATTCAGGCTTAACCCCTCTAAGTAAAACACCTTTACTTGCTGATATTAAACTACCAAACCAGTGCATTTTAGCTCCTGTATGATAAAGTGGTGGAATACATAAGAAGACATCATCTTTTTGTTGCTTATGATGATTTTGTTCTGTTCTACATGAATTAATTAATGCCCTATGAGCATGCAAGATCGCTTTAGGGAATCCTGTAGTTCCACTTGAAAAATAAATAGCTGCATAATCATCTTCTGTTAAATCGATGATTGGTTTTCTTGATGTATAATACTTTATTTGTTCTTCATAGTTTTTAGCAAAATCAACCTTTTCATTTCCAACAAAAATCATATCTTTAACTCTAGGTACTGAATCTTTAATAACTTCAACTCTTTCTATAAATTCAGGTCCAAAGATTAATAAATCAACATCTGCTAATTCTAAGCAATACTTTATTTCATCAGCTGCATATCTATAGTTTAGTGGTACAGCTAGAGCACCAGTTTTTAATACACCAAAATAAATTGGTAACCACTCTAAGCAGTTCATTAGTAAAATGGCTACTTTATCACCTTTTTTAATTCCCATACTTAAAAGCATATTAGCGATTCTATTACTTGTTCTGTTAAAGTCTTCCCAAGTAATACTTCTACGATATTGCTTTGCCGCAACAGGTTCAACTAGGCTAAATTCTTTCCAAGTCTTATATTGTTCTGGCTTTTTAGTAGGATTAATTTCTACTAATGCTTCATCATCTGGATATTGCCATGCATTCCTTTCTAGTAAATCAGTAATTATCATACTTTCAACTCCTTTTTATTATATAAAAAAAACGCCTTTCATATAGAAAGGACGTATAATAACGTGGTACCACCTTTTTTTATTATTACCTTACGATAATAACCTCATCAAGCACAATAATGCTCTATCTCTTTAACGGGAGAATCCGGAGAAGCCTACTAAAATTCAACTTTCTGCTCCAAAAATGTATTCAAAATTAATTTCTAATTGCTTTTCACCAACCAGCAACTCTCTAAATAGCTTGATTAATTTCTACTTCTTTTTCATCATCGCATTTACAAAATTATCTTATCATTTATAACTAACATTGTCAATAGGAAAAGAAAACCATTAGAATTAATCTAATGGTTCAATTATTATCTATTTTTTCTCTTCTTTGGTTTTTCGAAGATACTGTTTTCTGGATCTACTAATTCTACATCAAAATAAACGAATCTTTCACCTTCATAATTTCTTCTACCATAGTAGAAATCAACGAATGCTTTATAACCTTCAAGGTAATCTACATTACGTTTAAAGTGAATAATTAAGTTCTTTTCTAATGCTTTAATAGCTTGTTCTCTTTTAACATTCATTAAATACATATAATATTCAATACAAACATTACTGTATGAATCAACAAAGCGAATATCAAAGTTATATTTAGCATTTGCTTTACCATTAACTGGTGGAAGCATTGTTTGGAATAATTCATTCATTTTCTTTGATGAAATACTTATTCTAATTACATCAATTAATGCTCTTGGAACAACACATACAATTAGTAAGGCAACACAAGGCCATACTAAGAAGAAATCTACAATAAAGAATAATATTCTAAGTGGTCCTGTTTCATCATCTTCAATAATACCATTCTTATAATATATTACTTTTCTTCTTACTGCTGTTGCTTCTTCTTTAACAAATCCGTTAAAGCCTTTTGTAATGAATGCAACAATATCACGATAGAATGGGAAGATAGCAATTAATGCACATGATACGATTGATAAAACAAATAATGTTACTGAATCATCCTTATTGAATAAAACAATAGACATAATTAAAAGTGCTAATGCAATAGTAAAACAAATCATACGTAATATTGTTCTATTTTTTCTTATTTGTGAAACTTGTTTGATATCAGCAATTTGTTTTTCAACATACATGTTATAGCATTTTGGACAATAAACTTCTCCATCCATAATACCATATTTTGAGTTAAACTGTTCGCCACACTTGCTACAAGTTATGGCGCAATTGGACTTTGCCATTTGCATATTACCATATGTTCTCATCCGTTCACCCCTATCATAACATTCTTTATAAAAACCTTGTATTATTGATATGATTGTTGTATAAAAAATACTTTGGAAACTACCAAAGCACTTATATTTTAAGTGGTGGGAGGAGGTGGTTTCGAACCACCGAACCCGATGGGATCAGATTTACAGTCTGACGCGTTTAGCCTCTTCGCTATCCTCCCAGTCTTACGCTCTTCTATTCTATAACATTTTTTAGAAAAACGCAATAACTTTTTTATTAATCATTTATTAATAAATTAATAATAACAATTAATTAATGGCTCTATATAGCCATAATACTAAATCTTTTTAATTTTCTTATCTAGCTCAATTCTTGGAATTAGCACTACTCTAGAACAACCAACACATTCCATCTTAATATCTACTCCAACTCTAATAATCTTCCATTTGTCATTACCACAAACATGCTTCTTTTTGGTAGTGATGATATCTCCAATTTGATACATTACTTATCTCCACCTATTTTCTTTAAGATTTCATTTCTCTTTTCTTTAGGGAAGCTAATAGTAATTTTATCTTCACTTACCTTTACCTTACATCCTAGGTAGTTTTGAAGTTTATTTTGAGCTCTTAAGTATTTATTAGTTGATGTTTTAATTGTTTTAGTTTTCTTTTCGTTTTTAGTTATTTCTTCTACATCTCTAACGTTTAAGTTTTTAACAACTATTTCATTAGCAATTTCAATAATTCTTTTTTCATCTTTAAGTTTTGATAATGGTCTAGCATGACCACTAGTGATCTTACCTTCACTAACTAAATTAGCAACTTCTTCTGGTAATGAAAGTAAACCTACTACATTAGTGATATAGCTTCTAGATTTACCAATCTTTTTAGCAAGCTCAGCTTGTGTTAAACCTAACTCTCTCATGATTGTTTGGTAGGCACTTGCTTCTTCCATCGCTGTTAAGTTTTCTCTTTGTAGGTTTTCAATTAAAGCTATTTCAGCAACCTTTGATTCATCATATGCTCTAACTATTGCAGGAATAGTAGATAATTTTAATTTTTGACATGCTCTAAAACGTCTTTCACCAGAAACAATGATATATTTATCATCAAATTGTTTTACGATAATAGGCTGAAATACGCCATTTTCACTAATTGATGCTGCAAGTTCATCAATCTTAGTTTCATCAAATATTTTTCTTGGTTGATAAGGATTTGGTTTAATCTTTTTTAGATCAATTTGAAGTACTACTTCACCATCTTGAATATCATCAATATTGACATAATTATCTTCAAATAATTCCTTTAAGCCTCTACCTGTTTTATTCATTTTGTTTCATTACCTCCTTTGCAAGAAGTTTATAGTTTTTAGCTGATGCTGCTTGTGGTTGATACTTAATTACAGGTAGCCCATAATTAGGTGCAACAGCAGCCGCAACATTAGACATAATGATAGTATCAAATACTCCTTCTTTGAAATATTCTTTTACTTCATTTATTACTTCAAAGCCAGTATTAGTACGTTTATCTAGCATAGTAAATAATACGCCTTCAATTTTTAGGCTTTTCTTATTTTCTCTTTTATTCTTTTGAACAATTCTAATAGTATTTAGTAATTGTGTTAAGCCTTCTAAGGCAAGGAATTGACATTGTACGGGGATGATTACAGAATTAGCTGCATATAAGGCATTTAGTGTTAATAAGCCAAGAGATGGTGGTGTATCAATAATAACATAATCGTATGAACCCTTAATCTTATTTAAAGCTTTTTCAAGCACATAATTTCTAAATGGGTTATCAATTAATTTTAATTCTACACCGGCTAAATCTACAGTAGCTGGTAATACATCTATATTTGTAGATTCTGGCTTAACTATGACATCTTTTGCACTTACATCATTACAGAATATGTCATACATATTATATTTTAAATTAGACTTATCAATACCAAGTGATGTTGCTACACTACCTTGTGGATCCAAATCAACAAGTAATACCTTTTTACCATAAAAAGCTAATGCTGCTGATAGATTTACACTTGTTGTAGTTTTACCTACACCACCTTTTTGATTTGAAATTACTATAATCTTTCCCATAATTTTTCCCCTATCTTAAAGGCTTCTTTTTTATTTGTGCAAATGCTCTAGGATATTTTCCTAAAGTCTTTTCTACCTTCTTTATTTTAAGTATTCTTCTTTCACTATTTTCAACTGGCAAATTAAAGATTAATTCATCTATTAACTTTCCCCCTAAAGTTTTAATAGTGTTACTACCTAAATCATAACTTACAACCATAGGTAAATAATACCCATCCACTTTAACTAGTGGCATACATAATTCTAAACCAATATTAATATTAGCTAGTGCACGTGATGTAACAACATCAAAAGATTCTCTTTTATCAAATTCTTCTGCTCTAGCATGAATTGCTTTAATGTTTTCTAACTTTAATTCTTTAATAACTGTATTTAAAAACTCTATTCTTTTTCCAAGTGAATCAACTATAGTTACTTCTATATTTGGAAAAGCAATCTTTAGTGGTATTGCAGGGAAACCTGCGCCACTACCTACATCGCATAAAGAAATATCATTTTTAAAGTCATAAGCTTTAACTAAAGTTAGTGAATCATAAAAATGTTTTAAATATACTTCATCAAGTTCTGTTATACCAGTTAAATTCATTACCTTATTGTATTCAACTAAAAGTTCATAGTACTTCTTAAATTGATCTAGTTGATAATCAGTTAAGCTAATATTTAAATCTTTAAGTAAATTATTAAAATCCATTATCTTTTTAAAGCAAATAATAGTTGTGTAATATCAGCTGGATTTACACCACTAATACGCATTGCTTGCCCTATAGTAAGTGGTTTAATTTTCTTTAGCTTTTCTTTTGCTTCTGAAGCTAAGTTTCTAATACCATCATAATCAAAGTCATCTGGTATTCTAATATTTTCAGCTTCAAGCATTTTCTTAGCTTGTTCATTAGCTTTAGCAATATATCCACTATATTTAGCAGTTATTTCTATTGCTTCAATGATTTCAGGATCAATTTCAAGATTAAATAAGGTAATAACATCGTTATAATCTATTTCTGGTCTCTTTAGTAGTTCATAGCCACTAACTGTTTCATTTAATTCTATTTTTTCGTGTTCTTTTAAGTACGGATTAGCCTTTTTTGGCGCTATTTTTGATGCTTTTAAGTATTCCATATACTTATCAATATTACTTCTTTTTTCTAAGTATTTTTGATACTTTTCTTCTCTAAGCAAACCTACTTTATGTCCATATTCCATTAATCTTTCATCCGCATTATCATTTCTAAGTAATAATCTATATTCAGCACGTGATGTTAGTAATCTATAAGGATCTCTTATACCTTTTGTGATTAAATCATCGATTAATACACCAATGTATGCTTCATTACGTTTTAGAATTAATGGTTCTTTATTATCAAGCTTTAAGCTTACATTAATACCAGCCATTAAACCTTGACATGCGGCTTCTTCATAACCACTAGTACCATTAACTTGACCAGCAAAATATAAGCCATCTATTAGTTTTGATTCAAGTGTAGGTTTAAGTTGCATTGGATTAATCGCATCATATTCAATCGCATAAGCGTATCTTTTAACTCTACAATTTTCTAAACCAGGTAGAGTTCTAATCATCCTATCTTGAACATCTTCAGGCATAGATGTAGAGAAACCTTGAACATAAGTTTCATTTAATTCTAAGCTTTCAGGTTCTAAGAAGATTTGATGACGTTCTTTATCTTTAAATCTAACTATTTTATCTTCAATAGATGGACAGTATCTAGGACCTACTCCTTCAACTACTCCACCATACATAGCTGATTTATCTAAGTTCTCTAAAATAATTTGTTTAGTTACTTCGTTAGTGTAAATTAAGCAACATGGAACTTGAGGACGATTGTAATCAATCTTATCAAAACTAAAGTATAGTTTTTCCTTATCACCATATTCTACACTACCTTTAGAAAAATCAATTGAGTCAGTATAAATTCTTGCAGGAGTACCTGTTTTAAGTCTTATAACTTCAAAGCCAAGTTCTTTTAATTCATCACTTATACCACGACTAGTCTTTTGACTATCTGGGCCTTCTTCTTTATAGTTATGACCTCTTAGTATTCTACTTCTCATATAAGTACCTGTAGTAATAACTACAGCTTTTGATTCTATTTTTTCATTTTCAAATAATACACCCTTAACTGTATTATTTTCTACTAAAAACTTTTCTACATAGCCCTCTTTTAAATCAAGGTTTTCTTGATTTTGTAGTGTCTTAAGCATTTCTCTAGGATATAATCTTTTATCAGATTGAAATCTTAAAGCTCTAACAGCAGGACCCTTACTAGAGTTTAACATCTTAACTTGTATTTGTGTTTTATCTGCATTTCTAGCCATTTCTCCGCCTAGAGCATCAATTTCTCTAACTACTACACCTTTTGCAGGCCCACCAATAGATGGGTTACAAGGCATAGAGCCAGTCATATTAAGATTACCAGTAATAAGCAAAGTTTTCTTATTCATTCTAGCACATGCTAATGCGGCTTCGCATCCTGCATGACCAGCACCTATAACTATGCAATCATACATAATAACACCTCTTTAAAGAGAGTAAAAACTCACGCGTGTGAGTTAATTACTTTTTATAATTTTAAATTAATTTCTTATTTTTTGATTTCTAAATATCTTTTAACAACATTTTCAACTGTAAAGCCATACATTGGTACAATTTCTTTTAAAGGAGCTGAAATACCAAACTTATCAATTCCTAGTACTTCATCAGCATACTTATACCAACCTAGAGAAGTTCCCATTTCGATAGCTAAAGTCTTAACTCCCTTAGGTAATACTTCTTCTCTATATTTTGCGCTTTGCATATCAAATAGGTTAGTTGAAGGCATTGATACAACTCTTACAAACTTACCTTGTTGTTCTAATTCCTTTTGAGCTTTTAAAGCTAAGCTTACTTCTGAACCTGTAGCAAGTAAGATACCATCCATTTCACCCTTAGCTTCACTAATGATATATCCACCCTTACTTACACCATCATAGCTTGTACCTTCAAGTACATCGATATTTTGTCTAGTCATAAGAATAGTTGATGGAATCTTATTAAACTTAAATGCTAGTTCAAATGCATAAACTGTTTCATTTGGATCAGCTGGTCTAAATAAAATCATATTTGGAATTGTTCTAATAGCAAATGCTTGTTCGATTGGTTGATGTGTTGGACCATCTTCACCAACAGCAATTGTATCATGTGAGAAGGCAAATACTGTTCCAATTGACATGATTGAAGCCATACGCAATGCTGGTTTCATATAATCACTAAATACGAAGAATCCACCAACGAATGCTTTAATACCAGCATGTAGAACCATACCATTTGCGATAGCACCCATTGCATGTTCTCTAACACCGAAGTAGATATTTCTACCTAGTCTATTGTCCTTAGTGAAATCTCCATCAGCACCCTTAACCATACATGAGCATGAAAGGTCAGCAGATCCACCAATCATACAATCGATATATTCAGATAATTCAGCTAAAGCCTTGCCACCAGCAACTCTTGTTGAAAGTGATTCACCTAGCTTATAAGTTTTTAATTCAGGAATTTCAAAACTATCACTAGCAGCAATGCTTAATTTAGTATATAAATCAGCATATTTCTTTTGATAATCAGATAATAACTTATTCCATTCCATGTGCTTTTTAATACCTAAATCTTTAGCACATCCTTGATAGAAATCATATACTTCTTGAGGAACTGTGAATTCAGGATAAGTCCAGTTATAAGCCTTTTTAATGACTTCTAGATCTTCTTTACTGAATGGTTTACCATGTACACTTGAAGTACCAGCACCTGGTGCTTTATAACCAATTACAGTTTTAACTTCAATAATTGTTGGCTTAGTAGTTTCTTTCTTAGCCTCAATTATTGCTTTATCGATAGCATTAATATCTGTACCATCTTCTACTTTTAGATATTGCCAGTTTAATGCTTCATATTTCATCTTTGTATTATCGCTATAAGTTAAATCAACTCTACCATCTAATTGGATATCGTTTGAATCGTATAGAATGATTAATTTTCCAAGTCCTAGATGTCCTGCGATACTCATTGCTTCTTGTGTGATACCTTCTTGTAAATCACCATCACCACAAATTACATATGTGTAGTGATCAATTACATTCATATCTTCTGTGTTGAATTTCTTTCTTAAAAATTCTTCAGCGATAGCCATACCTACAGACATACCAATACCTTGTCCTAGTGGTCCTGTAGTAGCATCTACACCTTCAGCTAAGTTAACTTCAGGATGTCCTGGAGTTTTACTTCCAGCTTGTCTTAAGTTTTTAATATCATCCATTGAGATTTCAAATCCCATCATATGATATGCACTATATAATAATGCAGAACCATGACCAGCAGATAAAATAAATCTATCTCTATCAAACCATTTTGTATCTCTTGGATTTACTCTTAAGTGTCTTGTGATTAAAGTATGTAGAATAGGAGCAGCTCCTAAAACAATTCCTGGGTGACCACTTTTTGCCTTAGTGATTGCTTCTACACCAATTATTCTCATTGCATCAATTGCTAATTGCTCATTAAACATAATATCTCTTGCCTTTCTTGTTGCGTTTGCTTAATTATTCTTCTTTAGTTTCTTCTGCTTCTTCAACTTCTGCATCTAAAACTTCTTCAGCATCTTCTAAGTCAGCTTCTTCAGCTTTTTTATTATTTGCTTCAGCTTCCATTTCATCTAGTCTAGCTTGTTCTTCAGCTAATCTATCTTCTTCTTCATATTTCTTTTGTAAATCTTCATAGAACTTTTCGATGTATTTTTCTTGAGTATCTACGATTACTTTAAACTTTTCTACACCGATATGATCTCTTACTCTTGCAGCTGCATTAATATTTTCGATTTGCATTTTCTTTGATAACATAGATGATGCAACTAAACTAGAAACTAATACTACTACTAAAGCTACAATGTAACCCCAAATTTGATTTGGAATTAAGATAGACATTAAAATGAATGCTGTTAAGAATATAGCAAGCATTGGTAACATGATAAAGAAAATATATCTTTTACGCATTAAATCGATTCTTTTCCAGAAGTCAATCCATACTTCATTTACTTCTTTAGAGTATAATTCAGAAGTTTCATCATATAGACCTTTTTCAATGAAAAGCTTATAATTCTTTCCATCTCCACTAGCCCATGAAGAAAATCTTGCTTTGTTTATACATTCATTAAAGAATGGTTCTTCATTCATGTAATGTAATTCAATTTTGGCACCATTACTCATTTCTTGAGTTTCAAATGGTTCTGTAGTTGATTGATAAAATTGTTTTTCGTTATATTTCATTGATAACACCTCATTGTAATTATAGCATATTAATTTTTTTATTTAAATAAATAAATAAAAAAAGCAATTTGAAATTGTTTTCATAAAAATTGCTTTGATTTTCTATATTAGTGTACCACCCACAAGAATGAGAAGCTTAAGGCTGCTCCATTCCTGACCTGACCTGGTTCACCCACACTCCTTGGGTGATACATTCGTATTGTATCATAACTAATTATTTTAATCAAGACCTTAAGGTCTTAAAAAAATCTTTGATTAATTTAGAACAATCACTCTCTAAGATTCCACCAACGACGTTTACTTCATGATTATATTTCTTATCAAATATATTTTCATATGATCCACAAGCACCAAATCTAGGATCGTAAGCCCCAAAATATAAGTTCTTTATTCTTGCTTGAATAATAGCTCCACTACACATAATGCAAGGTTCTAGTGTAACATATAAATCGCACTCATCTAACCTCCAACTATTAAGCTTTTTATTAGCTTTTTCTATTGCTAATATTTCAGCGTGAGCTGTAACTTTATTCTTTAATTCTCTTAGGTTATGTGCTTTAGCAATTACTTCATCGTTTTTCACAATGACGCATCCTATTGGTGCCTCATTTTTTAAATAAGCCTTCTTGGCTTCTGCTAAAGCAAGCTTCATATATTTAATATCCATATAATCACTTCCTTAAAGATTAAAAAACAACTGATTTCTCAGTTGTATTCTTACATAACTATTTAATGTTATAACGTTGTTTGAATTTTTCAACACGTCCAGCAGCTTGTGTGAATGTTTGCTTTCCAGTATAATATGGATGGCAATTTGAACAAGTATCAACTCTTAGTTCTTTTAATGTAGAACCAGTTTCGAATTGAGCGCCACAAGTTGTACAAGTAACAGTTATTTTGTTGTATTGTGGATGTATATCTTTCTTCATAATTTCACTCCTTTGCCATAGTTTTACAAAAACCATAGTTCCTATATCGGCTTTTTTATTATAACATTATTAATTATATAATGCAAGTATATTTTTAAAAAAATATTTCATTTAAATGTGAAGTATAGTATAATAGTTTTCGAGGTGTTTTTTATGAGGACAATTAGTGCCAAATTAATAACTGATGCTGTATATAATTGTTGTGTTGATGCAGCGTATTTTATTAATGAAGATGTGTTAAATAAAATAAAAGATGCTATGAATAAAGAGACAGATAACATTGCTAAAAACATCTTAAGTCAAATTATCGAAAATGATATTCTAGCAAAAAATGAACACATACCTATGTGTCAAGATACAGGTGTTGTACTTACCTTTGTTGAAATAGGTAGAGAGGTTTATGTTGATTCTAATATTGATGATGCAATTAATGCAGGAGTTAAAAAAGCGTATACTGAAGCCTTTTTAAGGAAGTCTGTAGTTAAAAATCCAATTGATAGAATTAATACAAATGATAACACTCCAGCTATTATCTATTATAAGATAGTTGAAGGAGATAAACTTAAAATTTCTATCTGCCTAAAAGGTGCAGGTAGTGAAAACATGAGTAAGATTAAAATGCTTAATCCTAGTGATGGCGTTGATGGAATAAAGAAGTTCGTAGTTGATTCAATTATTGAAGCAGGAGGTAGACCTTGCCCACCACTTGTTCTAGGTATTGGTATAGGTGGTACTATGGATAAGGCTGCTTTAATGAGTAAGGAAGCATTACTTAGAGATATCAATGATTCATCAACTAATGAAAAGATAGCAAAACTAGAGAGTGAAATATATGATTTAGTAAATGCAACTAAGGTTGGACCTATGGGCTTAAAGGGTGATACTACTTGTTTAGCTGTAAAGATTAATTATCATCCATGCCATATCGCAAGCCTTCCTGTAGCTCTAACTATTCAATGTCATGCTCATAGACATAAAGAGGTGATATTATAATGTTTGAAAATAATAAGGCCGGAGATACTATTTACTATACTGGTGTAATCTACACGGCAAGAGATGCTGCACATATGAGATTAGAAGAAATGTATAAGAAAGGTGAAAAATTACCTGTTGATTTCTCTAATTCATTAATATATTATGCAGGACCTACTCCTACACCTCCAGGAAAAGCTGTTGGATCAATTGGTCCTACTACTGCTTCTCGTATGGATAAGTTTGCTTATCTTATGAGGGAATTTGGTGTTATTGGAACTATTGGTAAAGGGCCTAGAGGAACTTCTTGTAAAGAGACTTACCAAAAGGATAAAATCTTATATTTTATTACCACAGGAGGATGTGGTGCACTATTATCTAAATGTGTGAAAAAGTGCGACATAATCGCGTTTTCTGATTTAGGTACTGAATCAATTAAGAGGCTAGAGGTAGAGAATTTCCCTATCACTTTAGCATATGATTATTACAACAATGATTTATTTGAAAGGAAGATTTAAAAATGGATTATAAAGCTGAATCACTAAAATTACATGAAACTCACAAAGGAAAAATTGAAGTTATCTCTAAAGTAAAGCTAGAAAACAAAGATGACTTATCAATCGCATACACTCCAGGTGTTGCTGAACCATGTTTAAGAATTAAAGAAAATCAAAATGATTCTTATAAATATACTTCACGTGGAAACATCGTTGCGGTTATTACAGATGGTTCTGCTGTACTAGGTTTAGGTAATATCGGACCTTATGCAGCAATGCCTGTTATGGAAGGTAAATCTATATTATTAAAAGAATTTGGAAAAATTGATTCTATTCCAGTATGTTTAGATACACAAGATCCAGAAGAAATTATTAGAACTTGTAAAATCTTAGCACCAACATTTGGAGCAATCAATCTAGAAGATATTTCAGCTCCACGTTGTGTTACTATTGAACGTAGACTTAAAGAAGAATTAGATATTCCTGTATTCCATGATGATCAACATGGAACAGCAATTATCGTAGGTGCTGCTTTAATTAACTGTTTAAGATTAACAAAGAAAAAAGCAAGTGATATAACAGTTGTTATGTCAGGTATTGGTGCTGCTGGTTCTTCTATTGCAAGAATGTTAAAGAAGATTGGTGTTGCTAAAGTTTATGCAACAAACTCAAAAGGTGTTATTGATAAGAAAAAATATGATTCTTATAACTTTGTAGTTAAAGAATTATTAGATGAAGGAATCTTAGATAGTCCAGAATCTGGTGATGGAACATTAGCTAGTGCACTAGTAGGTGCTAATATGTTTGTAGGTGTTTCTGCTCCAGGCTTAGTTACAAAAGATATGGTTAAATCAATGGCTAAAGATCCATTCATCTTCGCTTTAGCAAATCCAACTCCAGAAATCATGCCAAATGAAGCTAAAGAAGCTGGTGCTTATATCGTTGGTACAGGACGTAGTGACTTCCCTAACCAAATTAATAATGTACTAGCATTCCCAGGAATCTTTAGAGGAGCATTAGATGCTAATGCAACAAAGATTACTGAAGAAATGAAATTAGCTGCAAGTTATGCAATTGCAAATGTAATTGCTGATAACGAGTTAACAGTTGATTACATCGTACCATCTCCATTTGATAAGAGAGTTGTTGAAGCAGTAAGTAAAGCTGTAGCTAATAAAGCTATTGAACAAGGTGTAATTAGAAAGTGATTTAAAGCAAACAAAAAAGGGCTAAATTAAGCCCTTTTTTATTTTACTAATATTTAGTTTCAACACCATCTACATAGTGCCAATAACGTGAACCAGCTTCTTGTTCTTCTTCTGAATAATAGTATACGTTATCAGTTAATTTAGTGTTGTTTGAACCTATAGTAATATCATTAAAGTCTTCTTGACTTCCTTTATAGAAGACATCAATGTTTCCACTAATGTTATTAAACATGCCATAACCAATTGTTTCAATTGATGGACCTAATACTACTTTAGTTAAAGCTGTACATCCATAGAAAGCATAATTACCAATTTCTGTTACGCTATCAGGTATAACTATTGTTTGTAGTTTTGTATTATTAGAGAATGCTGATCCACCAATCTTTGTAGTTTGACTACTAAAAGTTATACTAGTTAAACTACTATTTGAAAAAGCATAATTTCCTACTTCTGTATAGCTTTCCGGTAAAACTATACTCTTTAGGCTAGTACAAGAATAGAATGCATTTGCACCAATCTCAGTTAATACTGATCCTTCTTCAAATATAACGCTTGTTAAATAACTACAACCATAGAATGCTTGCATATCAAGTGTTTTGACATTCTTACCTATTGTAATAGTTTTTAGATTATAGCTATAGTAGAATACTCCTGATTCTATTTTTGTTATTTCTTCAGGTATAACTATATTAGATTTCTCACCTAAATATTTAATTAATGAACAATCATCTGAACTTATTTCAAATGTTACGAATTCATCATAATAAACTTTTACCTTACTTGTGAAATTAACGTCGCTAGTAATAACTCTAGTGTTATATGCTATATAACCATAAGTATCACTATTCATTACTAAATCCAATTGAGATAAATTGTTTATTTCATAAACTGTATTACCCATGAATGCTTCACTTAATATTTCTTGTAATCCTATACCAATTTCAACAGTAAATAAGCTTCTACAGTTATAGAATGCTCTTTCACCAATTGTTGTAACACTATCAGATAGTTTTAATCTATTTATTATTTGATTATCCATAAAAGCATAATTACCAATAACATCTATACCATCATCAATAATTACATAAGCTTCATCGCCAAAATAAGCCAATAATTCATATTTTCCATCATTATTATAGTACTTAATATAATTATCTAAGATTGTTATATTTTCCATACTATCTAATATTCTAACTGCATATCTAGCTATACTACTATAATCAGTTGAACCTATTTCTAAAACCAAATCTGATTTATTTATAATAGTTCTAACAGAGCCATCAAATGAATTATCTTCTATAGTTGCTAAATTCTTACCAATAACCATAACATTAACTCTAAAGCTCTTAAATGAATTAGCAGTTAGAGTGTTTATTGAATCAGGTAAAATAAGTGTTCCACAACTTACTTGATTAAATGCTTGATTACCATATGTATGAGCTATTCCACTTTCAAACTCTAATATACCAATTGTTGTACCCAAGAAAGCATCTTGTCCTATGCTTGTTACAGTACTTGGAATAGTTACGGAATTAAGCTTTGTACTACTAAAGGCATTCTTTCCGATTGTTTTTAGGGTATGTGGGAGATCTATATCAGTTATTCCTGAACCACTAAATGCATCTTGTCCAATAGCTTCTAGTTTAGAATTTTCACCAATATGAACCTTCTTTAAATTGCTACATCCTGTAAATGAATAGGTTCCAATTTCTAAAACATTATAACTTATATATACTTCCTCTATTACATCATCATAATAGAAAGCACTATAGATGTAACTTACACAATCAGGTATATGAATAACCCTTTGTTGTTCCTTAACGCCTGTAATTTGAACACCACCATTTTTAATAGTGAAAGTAAAATTAGATAGTTCAGGTTTTACTTCTGCGCCTATATTTATAGTAATATTTTCTGTTAAAGTAAATTCATAGTGAGTGCTTTCCCCAACCTTTTCATCACCTATAAATATACCAGTAAAATTATATGCATTTATATTTGCTAAAGATACGTCAAAGGCGATTGTTGTGCCATATTTTATATCTGTATATTCTGTAAATTCCTCATTTGTAGTAGTCATATAAGTATTAACTATTTTTACTCTAAATGTATCAAGATGATAATAAATATTTACTACTGTTTCTCCAGTATTTAAAATACGACTAGAGTTAGTACCATAAGATTGGTAATGATATCCTGTTTTTAATTCAATTAAATCATCAACATTAATTACTGAATTTGTAAGTGCTGTTAAAGTTTCTTCAACTGTTGTATATTCATCATCTTCTACATTTTGATAATGATGAATTACCTTAAATGTTGTATCTATTTCAGTAAATATAGCTGTAAGATAAACATTACTACTTGTATTAATAGTATCATTATCAAAATCAAATTCATCAGTTGTATTTTTATATACAAATTTAGTTAATTCATATCCAGGTAAATCTACTGTTGGTCTATTTATTTTTTGTCCATATTTAACACTTAAATATGGATCAATTGTAACACCATCAACATTTGTATTGAAGTATACAGAAGTTTTAATTCTCTTATAATATGCATTAAGAACTGTTGAACCATCTGGAGCAATCTTACAAGGTGCATCTTCAATTGTATTTTCAACTTTTTGGAAAATGAAATGTGGATCTTCAAGTTGAATTGAACCATTTACACTAGCATTTGTTGTCCCTGCTAAAGTTAGTTGATATGAATATCCATAATCATCATCATATAAGTTTTCAATATAAACATTAACTTTATATACAGTATCTGTATTTTCATCATAGAAATAAGTAATTTCTGTGTATTCTTCAATAATACCAAGATCATCATATGAATCATAATCCACTAGGTTCATTTCATAATAAGTAATATGATATCCTACTGGATCATTATTATACCTTTCTAATTTTGTACCATATTTAACATTAGTTTCTAAAACTAAATGATAATTACTAGCATAATCATCATCATAATATTGATATACTCTAACATCATATGTTTCACGTTTAAAGTATACCTTTAATTCTAGACTTCCATCAGGTGCAATTACACCTTCAGTAGTTGATAATTCACTATCATATGTAAAATGATCATATTGAGTTTCATCTACTGTATATTGAACTTCTTCTAGAGTAGTTCCTGTATAACTTTCAGTATCATCAGCTTCTAAAGTAAATGTACCATCTAAATTTTCTTTATAGAATAATACTTTATATTCTGTATTAGTATTTGGTGCATATTGAATATAAATATCCTTATTTCCTTCTACACTCTCTATAGCAGCAAATGAAGTATAAGCCAATCCACTAACTTCATAATAACTTACATGATAACCAGTTACATCATAAGCTGGTGTATCTAAAACTGAACAATATTTTAAATCCTCTAAAGTGTCAAGTAATTCTACAGTTCCATTAACCCTAGAATAGAAATTAATATCATATCTTTCTCTAGCATAATAAATACTTAATTCTAGACTTCCATCAGGTAAAATTTCGCCACTTGTTTCTGATAATTCATCATTATATGTAAATCCATCATAAGCACTAGGCTTTACTTCAATAGATGCTTCTTCGCCTGTTGTGCCAGTTTTTTCTTCTTTTAGTGTTTCATCTTCAGTATAATTATCATCTTCTATATTTTCAAAATAATACTTAACAATATATTTTGTATTAGTACTTGGTGTATAGAATGCTTTTAGATAAACATCAGAAGTTACTGGAATAGTTAAATCTAAATCTGTACCATCAGCGTTTTTGATACAACTAAAATCATAGCCCTCTTTAGTTACCTCAGGTAGATCAGTAATTAAACCACCATGTTTAACAAAAAGAAGGATATTTTCTTCACCATTATCTTGATCGATAGAAACACAATAAGAATCCCTTGCATAATATATTTTTACAATGTTTTCTTTTTCATTGCTTGAAACTACGCAGCTAGTAGATAATTCACTATTTTTATGGAAACCTTCACCACTTTGTACCTCACCACTATAAGTTTCTCCTTCCCTAACTTCTTTAATCTCTGTTAGAGATTCATCTTTTTCATAAGATCCATCAAGATTTTCAAAATAGTGTTCAACAGTTACCTTAAACATTGTTTTAGCTTCTGTAGTAACTTTAGAAGTTGTTTTTCTAGCTGTTGTAGCTTTTGAGCTAGTTGTAGTTTGTCTTGATGTTGTAATTACAGTAGTTCTATTAGTTATATCACTAGATGTTGTTTTAGTTTTTTTCTTTCCACATCCAAACATTAATAAAGCGATAGGAATAACTAATAATAATCTTTTTTTCTTCATTAATTTCACCCCTCAAATTAATTTATTTAATTATATATAGATATATAAAATACACTTTAATTATATAATTATATTTATTAATAAAACAATAAAACGGGGTGTTTTTTTTGAAATTATGTCAAAAAAATGAAAAAACTCAGGAAATTAATCCTGAGTTTTATATATGGAATTTATGTCTAAATTATTCAGCCTTTGTATAATCCATCTTTAAGTATCTTTGATACATTTCCCAACGATGTTTAGCATCTTCTAAGTTAGCCTTTAATAGAGCTTCAGCTTCTTTAGGGTTAACCTTAGTTAATTGAGAATATCTAGTTTCATTCATTAGGAAGTCATTGTACTTAGACCAATCTGGTTCTTTGCAGTCCATTTGTAGTGGGTTCTTACCTTCAGCTTCTAATCTTGGATCATATCTGAAGATTGGCCAGTATCCACATTCAGTAGCAAGTTTAGCTTCTTTTTGTGCATTGAAT
>JAGCWW010000067.1 GCA_017961685.1 Acholeplasmatales bacterium
ACTGTGGTAATAATCACCCAAAAACGATCAAAGACGTAATAATACAGAAAAGAATCCACAGTGCATTTATTATTATAAAGATAGAAAGGAGATTAATCAAATTGAATAAAACCTTTCGATTTGATTATACGTGATATTATGAGACTAGATAGAGTTTTAGCAAACCTTAATTATGGTTCTAGAAACGATATTAAAGAAATGTGTAAAGATAAAAGAATAATGGTTAATGGAAACATTATAACTGATTCATCTAGACAAGTATTTGAAAAAGATGAAATAAAAGTAGATGGTAAAATAGTATTCCATAAAGATTTATTCTTACTTATGCTTAATAAACCAGATGGTTTTATTTGCGCAAATAAAGATAACCTACATAAAACAGTAATAGATTTAATTAAAGAACCATATAATAGATATGAACTAAATATCTGTGGTAGACTTGATATTGATACTCATGGATTAGTCTTAATCACTAATAGTGGGAAATTGATGCATAAAATAATTTCACCTAATAGTAATATAGATAAAACATATTATGTTGAATATACTGGTAATATCAATAAAACGGCTTTAGAAAGCCAAATGGAGCTTTTAGATGGTAATAATGAATTATATACTACTAAAGGCGCAAAAGTCGAAATTTTAGGAGATAATAAATGTAATATCACTATATCTGAAGGAAAGTTCCATCAGGTTAAAAGAATGTTTGAACATATTAACTGTAAGGTCACATATTTAAAAAGAATTAGAATAGGTAATATTGTTTTAGATGATAATCTAAAAGAAGGAGATTACATAGAAATTGATTATAATTTATTAATGTGTTAAAATATCTATTGGTGGTATAATGACTAAAGAATTATTAGATGCGACTTATGAAGAAATAGATAAAATTAAAGAATTAGATGCGTATAAAAAATTAGTAGAAACTAATGAATTAATTAAGTTAGAATTAAAAGATTTAATTAATGAATTCAATAAAACAAAAGAATTATATGAAATAGAAAAAGAAAATAAATATTCATCTAAGTATCTAGAATTAAGTAATAAGTTAAGCGAATTAATTAAAAAAATTGAAAGCGAACCACTAGTTATTAAATATCATAAATACGAAAAAGAAGTTAATCTTTATTTAGATAATTTAAGAAAAGAAATGCTTAAAGCAGTTAGAGGTGAAGCATAATGGAAGATATGGAATTAGAAGTTAAGAACGAAGTTCCAAAAAGAAAAATTAGACGTAGATCATTAATTATATATTATAAACAAGAAAGTGCTTTAAGTGCTTTAGATGATTATGTTAGAATTGTTCATAAATCAAATAGATTTAAATATGTAATAGTTTATGTTGATGAAAAGAAAGTTTATGAAACAAAGAAAAAATTAATGAATGCTAAAGGTATTAAGGATATAATCGACTCACAATTTGAACTTGAACAAGTTGATTTATTACAAAATACACAAGTCTTATAAAAGGGATAAATAAGCCAAAAAACAAACCTCCTTATAGTTAAATTAAGGAGGCTTTTATTTATTATTTTTAATTGTTAAGTAAAAATACTTGACAATCAGTATTTATATGATATAATTATCTAGGAAAATAAAGAAAAAGGAGCGTATTATCATGGTAAAATTAAGATTACAAAGATATGGATCTAAGAAGAATCCATTTTATAGAATTATTGCTACTGAATCAGGAAACCCAAGAGATGGACGTTTCATCGAAATCGTTGGAACATATAATCCACTTACAAATCCTGCAGAAGTAAAAGTAGATGAAGAAAAGGTTCTAGCTTGGTTAAATAATGGTGCTCAACCTACTGACACTGTTAAAAATATTTTATCTAAACAAGGTATTATAGCTAAGTTTAACACAAGCAAGAAGTAAGGCGGTGTATTATGACCATTAACTTCGAAGAGCTAATCAAAAATATGGTTGCACCGTTAGTGGTAAATCCTAATGATATTGTTGTTAAAACATTAGATGAGGATGAAGAATTACTTACAATACAAGTACTTGTAAATAAAGAAGATCTTGGTAGAGTAATAGGTAAGAATGGAAAAATTGCTCAAGCAATTAGAACTATTGCTTACGCTGGTGCTTCCAAAGAAGGAAAAAGAATCAAAATTGATATCGATTCATTTTAAAAGTAACTCCAACAGGAGTTATTTTTTTATATATATTGTTGTATAATAAAAGTGGTGAAGTTTTATGGTATGTAAAGATATTTATGAATTTTTAACTTCATATTTTGATAGAGAAATGTCTTATGATGAATTAAGTTTTTCTGATGAATTATTATATAGTGAATTACTTGATTACTGCCTAGAACATGGTAAAGATGATGCGGAACTATATAATATTGCGGGATTAATTTATTATAACGAATATAAAGACTATGAAAGTAGCTTTAAGTGTTTCTTAAAGTGCGCTGAGGCTGGTAAGTCTAATGGAGAATATAATGTTGGTTTATTATATTCCAAAGGCGAAGGCGTAAAAAAGGATGAGGAAGAAGCACTATATTGGTATACACAAGCTGCGATGCATGGTAATAGAGATGCTCAAAATAACCTAGCAATCCTTTATGATCTAGGTGAGGCAGTTGATGAAAATAACGAATATGCTGTATATTGGTATGAAAAAGCAGCTGAAGCAAATAATAAGTATGCACAAGGTAATCTAGCATATATGTATTTAAAAGGCGAAGGTGTAGAAAAAGACGTAAGTAAGGCATTAGACTTATATTATAAAGCTGCTGAACAAGGTAATATTAATGCGATGAATAGCTTAGGTGAGCTATACTATGAAGGTGAAGAAGTTAATACAAATTACTTTACAGCCTACTATTGGTTTAAAAAATCAGCGGAGCTAGGGGATGCAACTGGGCAGTGCTATTTAGCTGATATTTATTATTACGGCGAAGGAATAGATAAGGATGAAGAGCTTGCTTTTAAGTGGTACTATAAAGCAGCGATGCAAAACCATCCTGATGCATGTAATAGTTTAGGTGTATGTTACCTTGAGGGTAGAGGTACAGAAAAAGATGAAGAAAAAGCTTTAGAGTGGTATATGAAAGCTGCTGATTTAGGTAATAGTTTTGCTATGTATAATATTGGTAATTGTTATTATTTTGGTTGGGTAGTTGATAAAGATTACGTCGAAGCTTTAAAATGGTTCCATAAAGCAGCGGAACTTAATAATGATAATGCCATATTTAAAATAGGTTATATGTATCATGAAGGTCAAGGAGTTCTAGAAGATAGTGTAGAAGCACTAAAGTGGTATAAAGTAGCATCAGATTTAGGTAATGCAAATGCCATAAATAATTTAGCAAATATGTATTATTATGGTGAAGAAGTAGAACAAGATTATAAAAAAGCAGTTGACTTATATTTAAAAGCAGCTGAAACAGATAATATTATTGCTTTTCATAATTTAGCTAACTGTTACTATTATGGTAGAGGAGTAGACTTAGATGTTGAAAAGGCAGTATATTGGTATACTAAAGCAGCCGAACAAGGCGATGAAAAATGCCAATATTTAGTTGGTAAAATATATGCCTTTGGTGATGATAGTTTTGAAGAGAATATTGAAAAAGCAATATATTGGTTAAATAAAGCAAGCGAGCAAGGTAATATTGAAGCTAAAGAATTATTAGATGAATTAGTAAAAAGTAATAACTAATAAAAAAAGCCCTTAAATTAGGGCTTTTCTTTATCTTATATAATTTGTTTTTATCTTTGGCTCATATGTTGGTTCTAAACCATTTTCTTTTCCAAGTTTAATAGCTTTCATTAAGAAAACAATGTTTTTAGCTAAAGTAGTAATTGTTTGAATTCCTTCTTCATCCTTATAAATATCTTCAGCTTTAGATCCATGAATCATATTCCAATAATTAGATGAAGCTATAGGCATATTACTTATAGCAAAATACTTATTTAAGGCATCAAATGTTGCTGTTGCTCCACCACGTCTACAGCTAACAATAGAAGCACCTACTTTATTAGCAAGATTACCAGATTGATAGAATACTCTATCTAAAAGAGCTAATAATGTACCATTTGGAGAAGCATAATAAACTGGTGAACCGATAACAAAAGCATCAGCTTCCATTAACTTTTTCGCAATATCATTTGCGATATCCTTTTGGAAACATTCACCTAATTTTCCACATGATGCACAACCAATACATCCAGCAATTGCTTTTTTACCTATTTGAACGATTTCAAAATCGATGTTTTCACTTTCAAAAACTTTACTCATAACTTTTAATCCTTCATTAATACAACCATTAGCATCAGGACTACCATTTAATAATAACACTTTCATATTTTTCACCTCATTTTTATTATATCATAATAATGTTAATTATGCTAAAATAATTAAAGTAAAGGGGGAGTAGGTATGACTAAAGAAGAAGCACAGTTTATAAAAATGACCGAAACTAAAATACCTAAGTTAATAACTATGTTAGCTATACCTACAGTTATAAGTATGCTTATTACAGCATTATATAACTTTGCGGACACTTACTTTGTAGCATCCCTTGGAGATGACTCCATTACCGCAGCGGTAAATGTTGTATTCCCTTTAATGACTATCATACAAGCGGTAGGCTTTATGGTAGGTATGGGAGCGGGAAGTATTATAGCTAGGCTCCTTGGAAAACACTTAGAAGCTGAAGCGTCAAAAACGGCTTCAAGTGCCCTTTTTATAACAGTTGTATTTGGTGTAATTATACTTATATTTGGACTTATTTTTATAGATCCTTTAATGACTTTATTACAGGCATCAAATACTGTTTTACCACATGCTAGAAGATATGCCTTTTATATTATTATAGCCTGTCCTATTAGTATGGCATCCTTTGCTTTAAATAACTTTTTAAGAGCTGAAGGCAAGGCTAAATTATCTACTATTGGTTTAACTACTGGTGCTTTATTAAATATTATTTTAGACCCAATATTTATTTCCGTATTTAAAATGGGAATAGCTGGTGCAGCTATTGCAACAGCAATAAGTCAAAGTGTTAGTTTCATTATTCTACTTTCTTTCTACTTAAGAAAAAAGACAGTAGTAAAATTGAGTATAAAAAGTATTAGTTTTAAATTTAAAGATTATGGTTTAATTTGTGTAATAGGCTTACCTTCACTTCTTAGACAAGGTTTAGCAAGTATAGCGACAGTCTTGCTTAATGGTGCAGCCGATGATTACGGTGGAGACCCTGGTATAGCCGCAATGGGAGTAGTAGCCAAAATCACCCAAGTAATATTTATGGTAATGCTTGGTATAGGTCAAGGTTATCAACCAGTTGTTGGATACAATTATGGTGCTAAAAAATATGATAGAGTTAAACAAGCATTCTGGTTTATGTTAATTATGTCATCAATTGTTATGATTGCTGGTTCAGGAATAATAGCCATATTTGCGGATCCATTAATTAGAATATTTGTTCAAACTCATAGTGGCATTGTAATAGGTAGAAACGCTTTATGGTTCCAGTGTATAGGTTTATCTTTCTGTGCACTAGGTGTAGCATGTAACATGAGCTTTCAATCACTTGGTAAAAAGGTTAGAGCAATTACAGTATCATGCTTTAGACAAGGTATATGTTATATTCCATTTATCCTAATTCTACCAATCTATATTGGTATAACAGGAGTAGAATTGTCAATGATGATCGCAGATATTTTAACATTCATCTTATGTATTCCATTTGCCTTTAATTTCTTTAAAGAGATTAATAAAAAACAAAGTGAGCAAGAAGCATTACTTATTCAAGATGAGACAATATAAGGCTTTATTAAGCCTTTTTTTGTTACATATATTATTAATACGCTCATATATTAAATTAAAATAATATTTATTTAATATTATTTTTTTGGCATATATGATATAATTAATATGATAGGAGGATCAGAGTATGAAATATTGGAAATTATTCATTTCGTTCTTTAAGATTGGCCTATTTACGTTTGGTGGCGGCCTATCTATGCTTCCGTTTATTGAACGTACAGTTGTAGAAAAAGAAAAGTGGTTAACAGATAAAGAAATGCTTGATATGATTGCTATAAGTGAAGCAACACCAGGGCCTATTGCTGTTAACTGCGCAACGTTTGTTGGACATAAGGTTGGTAATATCTTGGGGGGGATTGTAGCTACTTTAGGTGTAGTATTACCTTCATTTATCATAATTTGTATTATTTCAATTTTCTATGAACAATTCATTGAAATTGAAGTAATTAAATGGGCCTTTTTAGGTATTAAAGCAGGGGTAGCCGCTTTAATATTCTTCGCAGGGGTTAAAATTCTAAAGAAGTCACCTCATAATTTATTTTCTTTTGCAATAATGTTACTTGCGATAGAAATATCGCTATTTACTAGCGTTAAAACTTTCTGGATTATTCTCGCTGGTTTAATTGTTGGTGTAGTATTCTATGTATTATTAAACCACTTTGAAAGTAAGAAAGTTCAACTAGTTGAAGAAACTACTGAAGTAACTGAAGAAACAGAAGAAACAAAAGAGGAAGGTGATTTAGAATGATTTTTCTATCATTATTTTTCACATTCCTTAAAATAGGCTTATTCACTATTGGTGGTGGATATGCAATGATTCCAATGATTAATGATGAGGTTATATCTAAAGGATGGATTAGTGAGGCTGATTTAACTAACTTCCTAGCAATTAGTGAATCTACTCCAGGACCATTCGCCATTAATATGGCTACATTCATTGGTTATGAAAAAGCAGGCTTTTTAGGCGCAGTTTGTGCCACATTAGGCATTATTTTACCATCTTTAATAATAATTATTATTATCAGTAAAATAATCGCTAAATTCTTAAATAATAAATACGTTAATTACGCTATGCAAGGTGTTAGACCTGTAGTTGTTGGTTTAATATTTGCGGTAGCTATTAGTTTAGTTTATGCATCATTCTTACCTAATGGCTTTGATATTAAAAATATAAGCTTCGCATCTATTATTATTTTTGGTATAAGCGTAGGCTTATTAAGCTTTAAGAAAACAAGAAATCCAATTATTGTTATTGTAGTATCAGGTGTTTTAGGTATCGTATTCTTTGGTCTATTTAAAATGAGATAGGAGGTGTACGCATGAAAAAAATACTATCAACAATTTTATTACTAACTGTAATGCTTTTACTTCAAGCATGTGATTTTTCTTCGCTTACACTACCTAGACGTAAGACTAAAACAACAGCTTATGTCCCTACAGAAAGCTATGAGAGATCAAAATTAGATAACATTGAAAGCTATAAAGACGCTTATTCATTTAAAGATGTTTTAAAAATGATTGCGGGTCATGATGGATATATGCCTACTACTGGTAATGTAAAAATATTAGTTGTACCTATTCAGTTTAGTGATATTTATACATCAAAATCTAATTTAACAAAATATCGTACAGATTTAGATAGAGTATTCTTTGGTGATGATACAGGCTATGAATCACTTAAAACTTATTATGAGAAGAGTTCTTATGGAAAGCTTAACATAAGTGGTACAGTCTTACCTTGGTATACACCTAAAAATAATTCAGCTTATTATGAATCAATTCAAAGTAGTACAACAGGTTCAATATCTAAAGCTTTAGGTGAACTAGCTGTAGAAGCTTTAAGTAGTTATAGTGATTCACTTAATTTAAGTGATTATGATTATGATAAAGATGGAATATTAGATGGAATTTATCTAGTTTGTAATAAAGACTTACAAAAATATGATTCCTTATATTGGTCATGGGTATCATATTATACAGGAAGTAAGAGAGTAGATGATTATGATGTATATCAACTAATGTGGTCTAACATTAGCTTTATGTATCATGATGATTTCTATAAATCTATTCCGGAAGGGAAATTAAATGCGATAACTTATATTCATGAAACAGGTCATATGATGGGCTGTGATGATTATTATGATTATTCCGCAAATGAATATAGTGAATCTATCTTTGGTAGAAAAATAAAGAAAAAAGGCGATGGATGCAACTTAGGTGCTGGTTTATTTGATATGATGGATGGAAATGTTGGAGATCATTGTGCAAACACAAAGATGATGTTTGGATGGATTAATCCATATGTTGCAACACATGATGTCACAATTGATTTAAATAAATTCTCAACAAGTGGAGATGCTATTATTGTTGCTCCATCATTTGATATGGAAGTGGGCAATTTAAGCGAATATTTCATTATTGAGTATTATGATAATGAAGGACTATCACAACCAAATATTTATGATAATAGAGGTTATACAACCTCAGGTATAAGAATATATCATGTTAATTCCCAAATAGCGTTAGACGGAAGCTATTGGTCGTTATTTAAATATGATAATAGTTATACAAATCATGCCTTTTTAACATTAGTAAATGCGAAAACTAATTTAAGAGGTAAAGGCGATTTTATTGATTCAGCTGATTCCGCAACTAATGATGCACTATTCCAAGAAGGAGATAAATTTATCCCAACTAATTGTAATGAATATATCAATAAGTTACTACTTAATGTAGAAATTACAATTAATAGTGTAGGAGATACCGCAAATATAAGTATTAAATTTAAAGACTAAAGGAGGAATACATATGTTTTATGATGGCATTTTAAGCGCAATAATAACTAAAAATGATTCTAATCATGATATTATTGATAGTGCTCTAAATTATTTAAAACTTAATAAGAAAACAAATGCCAAAGTAATAACTGATATTCCTTATCAAATATTCAAAAATTTGGACTTTTTAAGTAACGTTAATGATTATGTAGTAATTAATGTAAAAGCTAGTATAAATGAATTTAAAAGAGAACTAGATTTAAATTACATTAAGGACGTAATTAATAAACATAGACTTAAATTTTATGGTTCAAGACTTACAACCGATTCTATGCAAGTATTTATTAGTACTTGTGATAAAAAGACAATATATAACCTATATGTTGATCTAAAAGAAATAGATGTTTTAAGTATATCTGATAAATTAATTATTTATGAGGCAAGTGATATTTTCACAACAGATTTAATTAATAATAACTATCTATCTAGATTTATTATAATTAATAGTGGTAATAGTTATTCACTAGACTCATTTAGCGCTTATTTAGGCGATATTTCAAATATTAATTCATGTAAAAAAGAATTCTTAAAGCTATATAGTGATATAAATATTAGATATAACTTTTACGCTGATATAATCAACTATTTAACTAATATAAATAATGTAAGTTTAACTAACGCAACCCTACAAATTCTACCAGGGTATTTTAAGAATGCGTTTAATGATTATTATGAAAGAATTTATACAACAATTGAAGGACCATTATACCTACTATCTACTGATGGATTAACATTAAATGTTTGTTTATCAAAAGATAGTAGTTTTGATTGTTATATAGGATATGACGCTAATAATATTTATATTACAAATCAAAATATAAACATTTTTAATGTTAATAAGTTCTATAGTATTAAAGATTATTTAGAAATTAATTTAGAAAGTAAGGAAGTTAAAAAAATAGAAGATATTATAAATAATCTTCCAAAGAAAAATAATGAATTATTTATCGTTAATGATAATGAATCAAATTATGAATCATTATTTGAATTAAATGAAGATTTAATTGAAATATGTAAAGATAATATTCAATATAAAACTTTCTTAAATGGAATATATCCATCTGTTAGAAAAACAAAAGTAGATTTATTTTATACAAATAGATATTTAACAAAATCCATTTATGTTAAAAAGGTTATTTTATCTTTATCTGAATATGAATATATATTAAAACTAGAAAATGATTTTAAGATTTGTTATTTAAAGAATAGTAATTTAGATAATTTAGTTAAAGAAGAAGTTGATTTTATCATCATAACTGATGAAGAATTTGATATTTATTATGATCAAATAATAGAGAATGCGAAAAAAGTATGTTTTATTATAATATCGGAAAAATATAAGTTTGAAGATTTTGCTTATTATTTATCATGTGGAGTTAGTTTAATATATCCATATAAAGCATATATGATGCTTAAAGGATTTGAAGAAAAGAAAATTATAAAAGAAGATTCTATAAATATTTATGTAAGATATTTAAAGAATAATTTATCAAAACTAATGTTATCTTATGGTATGCATTATGTTAGATCATTTATCGCATCTAATGTTTTTGATGAAGTAATAGATAAAAGATTAGATAAAATGATGCTTATAAATTTAGAAGAAGCACTTAAATCTAATAGTTATGATAAATATAAAGTTTATTCATCATACTTTAAAAATAGTTTTAAATATAAAAAGGAAATTAAAACAAGTGAAGCTTGCGATAAAGCATATATTAAAAGCTTATTTAGATGCATTTTACCAGTAAGTAGTGAGGTTAGAAAATACCTTAATGAAGCCTTTAATATGAATATTACTACTCTTGATAAGAGATTTATTCAAGATAGTTTCTCAGATGAAATATTTATTAATTTTATTGATGATTCAACTAATTATAGCTTAACTGATTATAATATGTTTAAAAATCATAAAATAATACCTAATACTCTATTTGTTGGTGTTAAGTATTATTATGATATTTATAGCTTTAAAGATTTAAAAGCTTTAGTTTTAGAATTAAAAGGTATTAATAAAAAGTGTAAGGTTATATTAAAAATAACTAATATAGAAAATATTGTTGATTATGTCACATCTGGTGTAGATGAATTAATAATTGATGATATTAAATTATTAAAAGAAGCTAATGACTTATTAGTTGAAGCTAATTTAAGAAATAATATATTATTATCTTTAGAATATGACTATATGAATGCTTATGACATTATTAAGGCGGCTATTAATGGATCAAATAGATTCTACTTTAAAAAGAGTATATTATTTACTTTAGGATGTGTAGGATTTAATAAGTGTTATAAATGTCCTAATGGTTTATTTGGTAATTTAAAATATTATGGTAATGGAATGTATTTAACTAGATTCTTAGATTTTATTAGCTATGAAGCTCATGTTATATCTTCATTAATTGGATTTAATAATTTTAGTGATAGTTATACTAATTATTTAGACTTAAACAATAATATTAATTCCATTATTCTTAAAAATGCTAGTAGTGGTATTACAGATATGAGCTGTAATGCACTCTTAGAAGATAATATTTGTTCATCTATTAATGTAGATAAAAATATCTTTGTTTTAATTAATGGTAATGTTGGATATAATTTTGGTTCATATTTGAAGAAAGAAATTAATTTAAGCCTAAATGGTACAGCACAAAAGTATTTAGGTAAGTGTTTAAATTGTGGAACTATTTATGTATTTAATAATGCGATTAATGAAATTAATGATGAAAATAATTATTTAGTTGGTAAATGCGCATTACTTAAAGCAAATAGTGGTAAAGTATTTATTGATGGATTTGCATCTAGCTTCTTTGCCTTAGCTAATAATGGTTGTGATGCACTAGTTTTAGGTATGGATGATTATGGTTGTAGCTATATGACTAATGGTAGGGTTATATGCTTAGGTGAGGTTGGAAATCATTTTGCCTATAATATGACTGGTGGAATTGCTTATATCTATGATGAATTTAAAAACTTAAGTAGTAGAATTGATACTAACTTTGTTGATATAACAAAAATAGATGGTGAGGATATATTATTTATCTCATCTATGCTTGAAGCATTCAAGGATAGAGCAAATTCAAAGAAGTGTAAGGCTTTATCTAAATACATTAATCCTGAACTATTTATAAAGGTAGTTCCAAAGAATTATGGTATTATGATGAAGAATATTAAAATAAAAGAAAAAAGCGGATTAAGCTTTAACGACGCGGTAAAAGAGGTGATGGAAATTGCGAAATCCAATGGATAGAATTAGTGATTTTGAAGAAATCTATACACCTTTAAAAATAACAGAAGTTAAACCTCTACTTGATAGATGTTATAACTGTAGTGAACCATTTTGTAGTAAGAAGTTAATAGTTGATAATAATTTAGTAGGTTGTCCTTTAGAGATAAACATTAATAAAATCATATCTTTAATGAAATATGATTTATATGATGAAGCATATAAAGAGCTTACTAAAAATAATCCATTCCCTGAAATCACTTCACGTGTATGTAAGGGATATTGTGAATATTCATGTATCAATAATAAGGATAATAATCCTACAAGTATTAGAGAAATTATTAGAACTTTATCTGATTATGCATTAGATCATAATTTAGTTGATACATCTATAAAAGAGAATAAGAATAAAAAGGTTACTATTATAGGTAGTGGTGCTTCAGGCTTATCTTGTGCTTATTATTTAGCTAAAGAAGGATATAATGTTACAGTATATGAAAAAGATGAATGTCCTGGTGGAACATTAATGTATGGTATTTCTAATATGAGATTAAGTAAAGATATCTTAAATAGAAGAATAGATTTACTTAAAAAGATGGGGGTTAATTTTATATGTAATACAGAAGTAACACGTGTCATTTCACCAATGGAGGTATTAGATAATACTGATGCATTAGTTATTGCTAGTGGTGTAATTAAAAGAAGATTTGTATGTCCTGGTATGGGATTAAAGAACGTAATGTATGCAACTGATTATTTAAAGAAAGTAACAAAAAATATCTTAACTAGCGGAAAATCTGATATTTTAGAAAATAAAAAAGTATTAATTATAGGTAGTGGAGATACATCTAGTGATGTTATTAGCTATGCTTTAAGAGAAAAAGCAAGTATGATAGCTGTAATAGATTATAAGAATATGCCACCACTTAAAAGAACTAACTCTTGGCCTCAACCAAGTGATGCTTTAATTATTGATGAAGCAATACTTGAAGCTAGAGCAAAATCAAAGATGGATCCAAGAAGCTTCAATATGACTATTAAAGAAATAATAGGGAATAATTCTGTAGATGGTGTAAAACTAACACAAGTTAAATGGGAAAATGGTAATCCTATTATTTCAGATAGGGAACAAACCTTCCCTGTTGATGAAGTAATCATATCAGTAGGTAATATTGGTTTTGAAGAAGATTTAATCAATTATTTTGATATTGATGTTGTTAATAAAATGGTTGATGAATTTAAACATAATAATGGTAAAGTCTTTATTTGTGGCGAGGCTTTACTAAATAATGGAGTAACTGCTTTAGCTATAAAAGATGGCTTAAAGTGCGCAAAGGAGGTAAGTGAATACCTTGAAGCTTAGTATTAAGTGGTCTATATTAGGGTTCTTCTTACCTATTATAGGTGTAATTATTGGACATTTCTTATTAAAAAAGAATGAAATGGTTGCTAGAAGCATAAGAAGAGGTTCTGCCTTATCAACAATTATTTTTGTTCTTGTTGGTTCGTTTTTAATATATTATTTTGCGTTCTTTAAAAAATAAAAAAAAGTAGTTGCAAATATTATCTAAAAAATGTATAATTGATAGTGCGGTAAACAAAAGGCAAAAAATAGGGCCATAGCCAAGCGGTAAGGCAAAGGACTTTGACTCCTTCATCGTAGGTTCGAATCCTGCTGGCCCTGCCACTTTGTTTACTAAACTATTTTTGCGGGTGTGGCGAAATTGGCAGACGCACTAGACTTAGGATCTAGCGCCTTAGGCATGCAGGTTCGACTCCTGTCACCCGCACCATCCTAGTAAAAGAAGTTGATAATCAACTTTTTTTTATTTTAAATCCTATTAGAAACAAAAAAAGAATCCACAAAACCTGGATTCTTTTTTATAATTCTTTAATTGTACAGTAACCAATTGGTGTTTCATCAAATGGTTTAACACTTGACCATTTGCATCCTGTAATAATTACTTGATCTGTGAAATCCCAGCCTACTCTTAAGTCTGGATCTTTTGAGTATGGTTTAATTTTGATTTTAAATTTAACTAATCCAATATTTCCGTATAATTTTTCGGCTAGGGCTTCAGCGTACTTCTCTAAATCACCTTTAGAATCAAAAACTTTTAGTGTTCTCATACTATCAGCTAAGCTTCCTTGGCGAGATCTAAATAGAAACTTTTTCATATTATCGCCCTTTCTAGAGTTTTTCACTCTTTAGTTTAGTATAAATTTATAGTATAAAAATAGGATTTATTGTTAGTGTTTAACACAAAACACACCTATTGAAGGGTATCTTTAATTTTATTATATATCATTTTTAGTAAAATGCAAATATTTTGTAAGTGTTTTTTTTACATTCAAGCGGCAAAATTAGTCAATAATCGCACAGTTTAGCCTTATTTGGCTCTTTTTAGGGGTATTACCTTAATATAATAAAAACTATAAAAAACTTATAAATCATATATTTAAAAATATAAGTGTTGTGTTATAATATTAATTAGATAAAACTATATTAAAACATTTATAAGGAAGGAGAAGCCCTATTTTAGGGCTGTAATAAATTATGGCAGAAGAAAAGAAAGTAGCAGGAAAGTATTTAATTTATAACGAAGGAGGATTCTTCTACAAATATAGATTAGTTGCTAATAACGGACAACCTCTAATCATCAGTGAAGCATACAAAGATGAGAAGGCTTGTAGAGGCGGTATTGAAACACTAAAGAAGAATGTTGGTAATTTAAAAGTTGATTTTGAAGAAGATAAACACAATCAATTTTGCTTTAGATTAATTACTCAACAAGGTAGACCTCTAGCACAAAGTGCAAACTATAAGACATTAAAGCAAGCTCAAAGCGCAGCTCAATCTTACCAATCATTCGTTGGAGCTGAAAAGATTGAATTTGATGATGCTGAATCAAAGCATTACAGTGTTGAACTTGTACATGAAAATGTAGAAGATAAAGAAAGAGGTAAATTAGTTATCTCTAAGGATAAGAATGGACACTTCAGTTACACATTAAAAGCAAGTAACGGACAAGTACTATGTGATAGTCAAATTTATACATCATACGATTCATGCAAGAAAGCTATGGAAAACTTCAGACGTTTAGTTAATGAAGGAGATTTCTATATCTACATCGATAAGATGAAGAAAGCATTCTTCAAACTATACGATCCAAAAACATTACGTTTAGTAATGACTGGTGAAACTTACAATGATAAGAAACAAGCAGTATCTGCTATTAAGTCAATTTTAAGTTTTGCTAAGCTAGCAAAAGTTGAGGACGAAAAATAGTTGAAAGCAGCATTGCTACTACATGGCTTTGCAACAAGTATATATGATTACTACAGCATCATGCCTTTTCTAAAAAAGAGGTATGATGCAATCTTTTTAGAAGACCTACCTGGACATGGTAAGGATAGAGATTTAGACAATTTCACAGTTGAAAATGTCTTAAATTTCGTTAATAAAAGATTTGATGAAATCAAAGCAGAATATGAATTTGTAGATGTATATGGATATTCAATGGGTGGAGTTTTAGCTACTTATTTGGGTGTAAAAAAAGAAGTAAATAGAGTTATTCTACTTGCTCCAGCAAATAAATATGTTAATGCTAGAATATTCGCAACAAAAATCAGAAAAGATTTATCTATTAATTCTAGCGGGGAAGAAGTTAGAAAAGAAGTAATAAAAGAAAATGGAAAGATAGGTATTGAAATAGTTAAAAACGATCTACTTCCAAGATACAATGTTAAAACTATTTCAACATTCATTTCCTTAGTTAGAGTATGTAATGAGTCCCTTAAACAAACTAATGTTAAAACATTATTAGTTAGAGGTGATATGGATGAATTTGTACCAGAGAAATCTTCTAAATTTATCCAAAAATATTTCCTTAATTTTAGGGAAGAAGTAATTCAAGATATGGGCCATTTGATGCTAAAATCTAGAAATTACAGACTTATATTAAATAAGATAAGAGACTTCTTAGATGAATAGGATTCTATTCATCTTTTTCTTTGTAAAAAAGGTATAAAAAAAAGATGCTTATTCAGCATCTTTAAGCATTGTTTTAACTGTTCTTCTAAGTTCAATTACGATGTATCCAATTACGAATAATGCCATAGCAATTAATAATCCGATACATAAACTGATGTAGAAGTTTTGGAAGTAGTTGTTATATGTATTAGCTAAGATTCTACTAAATGAGATTTTCTTAATTGAACATAAGAAACTAACAAGTCCATAACATACGATTAAGCTTGATGAAGTGAAAGCAGAAATACATACCATTTCGCTTAAGTTTTCTTTCATCTTATTAATTAAGATTGCACTTGCGATGAATATTACACCAATGATATAAGGCAATACATATTCAACCCAATAGAATCTTACGAATACTTCTGTATTTTTAACAATGTAGAAGCCTTCAGGGAAACAAATACTTGCTGTAGTGAAGATTGCACCTAAAGCAATAAAGAATACTCCAGCAGAAATTAATAAGGCTCTCTTGTCTAATTTGTTTTTACTAATTAAATATGAAGTTAATTTTGTAATTATTCCAAATACTAATCCAACTACTAATCCTAGTAAAGCTAACCAAGCGCTTTGGTTTTTTAATAAGATATAGAAGCAAACACCAACTACTCCAGATATTCCGGCAACAACTCCACCAAATAAGAAGCAAGCTAGGAATAGAGCAGCATATGTAAAATTAATAATAATTTTAACATCTTCAACATCTGTATTTACTTTTGCTTGATATGCTGTTGTTAATACACAAATTACTAGGAAAACTATGGTAGCAATGAAATATTTTAATTTCGATAATGCTGTCATAAAAATTCCTCCAACATAATATGATTATACACCAATAAGGGAAAAAAACAAATATTTTTTTCTAATTAAATGATATCTTCAACAATATACTTATTGTTATCATATTTAATTTTAACTACTTGAGCATTTAGAAGAGGATAATCAAAGCCATACTTATCCTTATTAATATATACTAGGAGTGCTTTGATTGTGTGAGAATGACATACTAAAAGAATGTTTTCTCCTTCCCTAGATAATTCTCTAGCACACTTTTCTACTCTCTTAATTATTTCTTCGTCAGTTTCATATCCATCAGGTTTAAAATTAGGATTTGTTACTAACCATCTCATATAGCTTACATCTAAGCCTTCAAGATGTCCAAATTCTCTTTCAATTAGATCTTGATGAATTAAAACCTCACCAATCTTTAAAATATGATTGATGATTTCGGCAGAAGTAATTGCTCTTTGTAAAGGGGAAGAATAGATTTTATCGAATTTAACATTTAATCCTTTTAGTTTTAAGCCAACCTCTTCAGCTTGGTTTTTTCCAGTTTCATTTAGAGGATTATCAATTCTACCTTGGACGATGTTATTTAGATTATCATCAGTTTGACCATGTCTAACAAAATATAGATACATTTTATCACCCCTTCAAGTCAAAATTATACCATATTATGTGCGCAAAAAAAACACAAAAAACTGCTCTTGCACACAAAAAGAAAACAAAACAACATTAAAAATGTTTTCATTAATAAAACAGTTGTCTTTATATGGTGGATTTGCTATAATGTTAAGTGTGTTAAAAAATAATTTTTTAAAAGGAGTAAAAAAGATGAAAAGAGTTTATAATTTTTCTGCAGGACCTGCAGTATTACCAGAAGAGGTATTAAGAGAAGCAGCAGATGAAATGCTTGATTACAAAGGATCAGGTATGTCTGTTATGGAGATGAGTCATAGATCGAAGGTTTATGATGAAATCATCAAGGATGCTGAAAAAGACTTAAGAACATTAATGAATATTCCTTCAAACTATAAGGTATTATTCTTACAAGGTGGAGCTCATATGCAATTCGCTCAAGTTCCAATGAACTTAATGAAGAATAGAAAGGCTGGTTATATCGTAACTGGTCAATGGGCTACTCGTGCTTACAAAGAAGCACAAAAATTTGGTGAAGCAGTAGAACTTGCTTCAAGTAAGGATAAGACATTCTCATATATTCCTGATTGTAGCGATCTTCCTATCACTGATGATATGGATTACATCTACATTTGTGAAAACAATACAATTTATGGAACAGTATTCCATGAACTACCAAATACAAAAGGTCATATCCTAGTATCTGACCAATCAAGTTGTTTCTTATCAAAACCAGTTGATGTAACTAAATATGGTATCATTTATGCTGGTGCACAAAAGAACGTTGGACCTGCTGGAACAGTTATCGTAATCATTAGAGAAGATTTAATTCCTGATGAAGAAACTACTCATGTACTTCCAGGTACTCCAACAATGTTAATGTATAAGACTCAAGCAGATAATGATTCATTATACAACACTCCACCAACATATGGTATTTATATGTGTGGAAAAGTATTCAAGTGGTTATTAAAGAATGGCGGACTTGAAGCTATCTATAAGAAGAATGTTGAAAAAGCTAATCTATTATATGATTACCTAGATAACTCTAAGTTATTCACAGGTACAGTAGTTAAGAAGGATAGATCATTAATGAACGTTCCATTCATCGTTGATCCAAAAGTTATCACAGATGATGAAAAGAGAGCTGAATTAGAAGCTAAGTTCATTAAAGAATCTAAGGCTGCTGGATTAGAAAACTTAAAAGGACATAGATCAGTTGGTGGTATGCGTGCATCTATCTACAATGCTATGCCAAAAGAAGGAGTTATTGCTTTAATTAACTTCATGAAGAAATTTGAAGAGGAGAATTTATAATGTTTAAGGTTAATTGTTTAAATAAAATTTCACCTAATGGTTTAAGAACATTATCTAATAAGTATGATATTACTGAAGATATTAATGAAGCTGATGCCATTTTAGTTAGAAGTGCAGTTATGCATGAAATGGAATTACCTAAATCAGTTGTAGCAGTTGCTAGAGCTGGTGCAGGTGTTAATAACATTCCACTAGATAAATATGCTGAAAAGGGTGTTGTAGTATTCAACACACCAGGAGCTAATGCTAATGCAGTTAAGGAAATTGTTTTATCTGCGCTATTATTAGCTAGTCGTGATTTAATCGGTGGTAATGAATGGGTTAGAGAAAATGCTAGTGATGAAAACATCGCTAAGACAGCTGAAAAAGCTAAGGCTCAATTTGCTGGTACTGAAATCAAAGGTAAAATTATTGCTGTTATCGGTTTAGGAGCAATTGGTGTATTAGTTGCTAATGCTTGCTTAAACTTAGGTATGAGCGTAATTGGTTATGACCCTTACTTATCACAAATTAATGCCCTACACTTAGATAGACATGTTACATATACATCTAATCTTGAAGAAGCAATCATCAGTGCTGATTTCGTAACAATTCACGTTCCAGCAATGGATGCTACTAAGAAGATGATTAATAAGAGCATCATTTCTAAGATGAAGCAAGGATCAGTATTATTAAACTTCTCTAGAGACGTTATCGTTGATGAAGAAGCATTAAAGGCTGCTCTAGAAGCTGGAGATATTAGAAAGTATGTATCTGACTTCGCTAATCCACTTAGCGTAACTATGCCAAATACAATCATTCTTCCTCACTTAGGAGCTTCAACTGAAGAAGCTGAAGATAACTGTGCTGCTATGGCATGTGAAGAAATAATGGATTATATTGAAAATGGTAATATCAAGAATTCTGTAAACTATCCTGCATGTGATGCTGGTGTTTGCAAGAATGAAGGAAGAATTTCTGTAATTCATAAGAATGTTGCAGGTGTAATCAACAAGATTAGTGATGCATTTGCTCAAAAGAATATTAATATTGCTAACATGGTAAGCAAAGCTAAAGGTGATTATGCTTACATGATCTTAGACATCGACGCTGCTGCTAAAGCTGAATTCGTAGGCGAATTAGAAGCAATCGAAGGTGTAGTAAGAGCAAGAATCGTAAAATAAAACAAATTAAATTCATAAAATAAGGGCGCTACCCTTATTTTATATTTTAGGAGGATATTATGGCAGTTGTAAAACCATTTAAATGTGTTAGACCTAATAAGGAAGTTGTAGATAAAGTAGCTGCACTACCTTATGATGTATATAACAGAAAAGAAGCAAAACAAGAAACTTTAAGAGAACCTCTTTCATTCTTAAAGATTGATAGAGCTGAATCTCAATTTGATGATTCAGTAGATACTTATGATCCTAGAGTATATGTTAAAGCTAAAGAAATGTTTGAAGAAGAAGTAGCTAAAGGAATCTATGAAGAAATAGATGAAGCTTATTACTACATCTATGAACTAACAATGGATGGACGTAGTCAAACAGGTATTGTTGCTACTGCTTCAATTGATGATTATCTAAATAACACAATCAAGAAACATGAAAATACTCGTGCTGATAAAGAACTTGATAGAATTAACCACGTAGATGTTATGTCTGCTCAAACAGGTCCAATATTTTTAGCTTATAGAGAAAACAAAACTATAAGTGAAGAAATCGCTAAAACAAAGGAAAATCAAGCACTTTATGATTTCACATCTAATGATGGAATTAGACATAGAGTATGGGTAATTGATGATAAGGATTCTATTAAGAAAATCCAAGAAGCTTTTGCTAATATTAGAGCTTTATATATCGCAGATGGACATCATAGATGTGCATCAGCCGTAAAAGTTGGCTTAAAGAGAAGAGAAGCTCATCCTAATTATACAGGTAAAGAAGAATTCAATTATTTCCTATCTGTATTATTCCCAGATGAAGAATTAATGATTATGGATTACAATAGAGTAGTTAAAGATTTAAATGGACTTTCTAGTAAAGAATTCTTAGATAAGCTAAGTACTTTATTTGATATTGAAGAAGAAAAGCATGAATATAAACCAAAGAGAAAAGCTACTTTTGGAATGTATTTAGATAAGAAATGGTATAAGTTAACTGCCAAGGTTAATATTCTATCTAATGATCCAGTTGATGGATTAGATGTTGCAATTCTTCAAAATAATGTATTAGATCCAATTTTAGGTATCAAAGATCCTAAAACAGATAAGAGAATTGATTTTGTTGGTGGAATTAGAGGATTAAAAGAATTAGAAAGAAGATGTAATTCTGATATGAAACTAGCATTCTCAATGTTCCCTACATCTATTCAAGAATTATTTGATGTTGCTGATGCTAAATTGTTAATGCCACCTAAATCAACTTGGTTTGAACCAAAACTAAGAAGTGGATTATTTATTCATAGAATAGAAAAGTAAGATTTTGTCTTACTTTTTTTCTTTTATTTTATATATAAAATATGCTATAATTGTCTCAAAGGCGGTGATAAAATGGACACAGAAATCTTTAAGGAAGCCGAAGAAAGAGCGAATAAGTTTAATCTTAGATGTTTCCTTGTAATTATTATAATTGGCCTATTAGTTTTAATATCCAATGAAATTAATTTATTTCCATTATCTAAAGATGTCGTTAGAAATGGTATATTCTTACTAATTTTATATTATTCAGTTCCATTAATCATTTACCTTATTCATGATAAATTTGCTAAAAAGAAACCTTCTATTTTACAAAATACGAAGTTTAAAATAATTGTCATGATATGTGCCTTTGGTGGTGTTATTGACTTATGTTGTACATTATCAAATAACGTATTATTAGTTATAGTTATTCCGCCTTTACTTGCCGCACAATATAAGCACGATAGAAGAATATTCTTCTGGGTAATAATCGCTTCATTAATAACTATTCCGGTTATTACATATGGTGCATATTTCCTAGGTGTTTATGATAGATTATTACATAAAGGCTTAACAGAGGAACAAGCTGATTTCTTCCAAAATAGAATTGATAATGCAACTCCTCGTAGAATGTTAGAATTATTTACTCACCATGTTATACCTAAGTGTTTTTGTATAGCCGCAATAGATTATATTGCTCATAGTATTACAAAACGTACTTCATTTATGATTGAAAAGCAAATAGATTTAAATGCTTTAATCGTAAAAGAAGTTGAAACTAAAAACGAAATGCAAAGAGCCGTTATTGAAGATTTAGCAGACATAGTTGAAACACGTGATTTAGAAACAGGAGATCACATTAAACGTACTAAGTTATATGTTAATATACTCGCAAATGCTTTAAAGAATCATAATGAATATGAAGATATCTTAACACCAGATGTTATTGAACTTATGACTAACTCAGCACCACTACATGATATTGGTAAGATTGGTGTTAGTGATTTAATCCTTTGTAAAAAAGGTAGACTTACTGAAGAAGAATTTAATCAAATGAAAACTCACACAACTATAGGTGGTCAAATCATAAAAAGAATACTTTCCGATTTAGGTGATGAAAAATCTCTTGATATGGCTTATGATATTGCTTTATGTCATCATGAAAAGTGGAATGGCACAGGCTATCCTAATGGCTTAAAGGAAGAAGAAATCCCTCTATCAGCCCGTATAATGGCTATAGCTGATGTATTTGATGCATTAGTATCTAAACGTTGCTATAAAGAGGCTTTACCATTTGATGAAGCTGTAAATATTATAATTAAAGATGCTGGAACTCATTTTGATCCAAATATTGTAGAAGTATTTAAAGAAATAATTCCACAATTTAAGGATGCATCAGAAATCAAATTATAAAGTTAAATAATTAGGGTAAGTATTGTAATATTATAAATATTAGTATAAAATGAAATTACAATGGCGTTATATATAATTTAATAAAAGGAGGGATTATTTTGGATGTAATGGAATTATTTGAATATCTCGATACTTTTATACTTGTAAATAATAGTACCCTAAAAAATAAAGGGGATAAATATACTAATTATGCTGTTTATGACAACGGGGAAGATTTAGATAATGTTATAATTAGTTACTTAAATGATCAAAGAATAAAAAGTATTGAACTTGATCTACTTAAAGAAGATGATTTAAATATAGATTTATCTATTCTTGCTAATAATTTAGTAAGTGAAAAAGCCGTTTTATTACTAAAAAATTATGGCATGGTAGACAATCAAATTAGAAGTAGATTTAAATGTATTTTTGATGAAAGAAAAGTTGGCGAAATTAAAATTGAATATCTTGGAACAATTGTTTTTATGGGTAAAAACAAATATAGATTAGACTTTGATGAAACAACTTATTTCAAAGCACTTAGATAGAGACTTTCAAAGTCTCTTTTTAATTAGAAAAATAAATATTTTTTTAATTAATGATATGATATAATTAAAAATGTAAGGAAGGGATACGTTATGAAAAAATTAATAAGTTTTATTCTTACTATCACACTTTTATTTGTTTTAACTAGCTGTGGTGGTAAAAATAAAGATAATGGAAAACAAGGCGATTTATATTTGATTATACTGGTATCGCAGAAACAACACATATTGCCTATACTAGTGAAGAAACATTTGATTTAAAGACCGTTTTTAAGGTTGGACCTAAAACTTCATCATATAATGATAAGAAAATAGGTGAAACAACTTATGATGATATATATTTTTATATCTATAAGAATTTTTCTAGTGATGTAGATGTTTTAGAAACTGATGATGCGAAGATTAATCCTGATGGAACAATCACAAGAAAAAGATTAAGCACTGTTGTAGTTTATGCAGCGTTAAAAGAAGAACCTGATGTTTCAGAAGAAGATAAATATAATGGTGGAATGCATATTCTAACATTATTCTTTGGTAATGATAAAACATTTGGTACTTGGGAAGCTGAAAATGAATACTTAGATGTATGGATTCAAAGTAAAATAGATGATGGTGAAACTGATGCTAAGAAAGCCACAATGACTTTAGAGTTTAGAAGCGATTTTACTTACATATAACTATTACTGAAGGTTATTTTGGTACTACTTATGATAATAAATTAAGTGCTAAAACAATAACTGGTAAATTATATGGTTTAGTTTCTGATGGAGCTAATAGATATGATGATGGAGATCATAATTATTATGATTTTACAATTGAAATGAATAGTTATTATTATATGGAAGAAGAAAAATATTCACTATTTACAGGTATAAAAATTGATGAGAATTCAAACACATATCATAATTACAGATTCTTACCAAAAGAATCTAATTAATAGGGGGAAATAAAATGATAGTTTTTAAGAATTTAAAGAAAGAAAAAGTAGAAAAGTTTAACAATGGTAATGGCTTCATTACGCGATATATGTATGCTGATGAAAAAGCTAAAATTATGAAGATTACAATTAAAAAAGGTTCATCAATTGGCTTACATCAACATGTAACTAACTTAGAAGTAGTTTATGTTTTAAGTGGTGTAGCTACATCTATTGTTGATGGTGTAAAAGAAAAAGTTGGTAAGGGTGATGTAATATATTGTCCTAATAAAGCATGTCATACTATTGAAAATCATGAAGATAAAAATCTTGTGTTATTCTGTGTAATTGCTGAAACTAATTGAAAATAAGGATATAATTTGTTAAAATTATATTATAATAACGGAGGTATAATATATGAGATTACTTACTAGATCAGATTTTGATGGACTAGCTTGCGCTGTACTACTAAATAAGGTTGGAATTATTGATAGTTATAAGTTTGTTCATCCAAAAGACTTACAAGATGGATTAGTAGAGGTTAATGAAAATGACTGTTTAGCTAACGTCCCTTTTGTTAAAGGATGTGGCTTATGGTTTGATCATCATTTATCAGAAAAAGAAAGAAACGCTTATGAAGGAATTTATCATGGTAGAAGTGAAATGAAACCTAGCTGTGCTAGAGTTATTTATGAATACTATGGTGGAAAAGATACATTTGCTGGATTAGAAGAATTTATTGAAGCTGTTGATAAGGTAGATAGCGCTAATCTAACAATTGATGATATTAAAAATCCTAAAGGTTATGTTTTACTAGGCTTTATAATGGATCCTAGAACTGGTCTTGGTAGATTTAGAGATTTTAGAATTAGTAACTACCAATTAATGGAAAACATGATTGAATGGTGCGCAACTAAATCAATCGATGAAATCCTACATTTACCAGATGTATTAGAAAGAGTAGAACTATACAACGAACAAAGTGAAAAGTTCGTAGAAATGGTTAAAAAGAATACTACAGTTAATGGTAAGACTATTATTACAGACTTAAGAGGCGAAGGAACTATTTATGCTGGTAATAGATTTATGATTTATAGCTTATACCCACAATGTAACTTATCTGTTTGGATTGTTTCAGGTAAAGGTGGAGTTGGATGCAGCTGTGCGGTAGGTTATTCAGTATTAAATAGAACTTGTGATGTTAATGTTGGTTCATTAATGCTTAAGTATGGTGGTGGAGGGCACAAGGCTGTTGGTACTTGTCAATTCACTGAAAATGTTGATGAAAAGATTAGAGAATTAATCGCAGACATTACTATATTAAACAAATAAATATAATTATGGCTTAATATCGCTTTATTAAGCCATTATTTAGTTATGAGGTGATATAATGAATTATATTGAAGTAGGTAAAATAGTTAATACTCATGCCTTAAAGGGTGAAGTTAAAATTAAAAGCTATTCATCTACGGATAGATTTAAAGTTAATAATACTTTATATATGGGTAACGATTATATTGAAGTTAAAGTTAAATCTCATAGATTTACTGATGGCTTCCATTATTGCGTATTTTATAACTATGAAGATATAAACCTTATATTACCATTTAAAAATAAGTTTTTATACATTAAAGAAAGTGATTTAGAACCACTTGAAGAGGACGAATATTACATTAAAGATTTAATTAATATGAAAGTTTATAACGAGGATAAGAAGTTAATAGGTATTGTTAAAGATGTAACTGAATATCCAGCAAATTATATGCTTGAAATATTAAAAAGTGATGGAAAAATTTCTTTAGTTCCATTTAGAAAAGAATTTATTGTTGATGTAACTGATGTTATAGTTATTCATGAAATTGAGGGATTAATATGAAAATAGATATTATTACTCTATTTCCTAATATGTATACGGGATTCTTAAGTGAATCTATTATAGGTAGAGCAATTAAGGAAAATAAAGTAGAAATAAACTTAGTAAATTTAAGAGATTTTACAAAAGAAAAACATGGTCATGTTGATGATACACCTTTTGGTGGTGGATGTGGTATGGTTTTATTATGCCAACCTGTTTTTGATTGTATTAGATCACTTAGAACAGAGGATTCTTTAGTTATCATGATGACTCCACAAGGTGAAGTTTATTCACAAAAGAAAGCTAAAGAATTATCTTTAAAGAATCACTTAATTATTTTATGTGGTCACTATGAAGGCTTTGATGAAAGAATTAGAAGTATTGTGGATTTAGAAATATCTATTGGAGATTATGTACTAACAGGTGGAGAAATTCCATCAATGGCAATAGTAGATTCTATTGTTAGATTAATTGATGGAGTAATAGAAGATGATTCACATGAATATGATAGTCATACTAACTGGATGTTAGAACATCCACAGTACACTAAACCTAGAGTATATGAAGGTTTAGAAGTACCTGAAGTATTATGTAATGGTAATCATAAAGAAATAGAAAAATATAAGTTAAAAGAGTCTTTAAGAAGAACATATCTTAGACGTCCTGATTTGTTAGAAAAGCATGAACTAACAAAAGAAGAAGAAAAATACTTAAAAGAAATTATAGAAGAAGAGAAGTGTTAACATGTTTATTCTAACAAGCATCCTTTTAGGTATAGCTTTAGCAATGGACGCATTTAGTGTAAGTGTTGTTAATGGCTTAAATGAGCCAAATATGAAGAGTAGTAAAAAGATTATAATACCTTTAGTATTTGCCTTATTTCAGTTTTTAATGCCTTTAATCGGCTATATTTGTGTCTATAATTTAGCGGAAAATTTTAAAACTTTTGCGGATATCTGTCCATACATTGCATTTGGTTTATTATTATTAATAGGTACTAAAATGATTATTGAAGGAATAATAAAAAAGGAAGATGATAAAATCATCACTTCTATTCCTATTTTATTATTACAAGGTATAGCTACATCAATTGATGCACTATCAGTTGGTTTTGCGATTGATGATTATAAAATGTATGAAGCAATTATTTCTTGTATCATAATTGGAGTTATTACTTTTATTATTTGTTTTGTAGGAGTATTAATAGGTAAGATTATAGGAAAGAAGTATAACGGTATATCTAGTATAATAGGTGGAGTTATTTTAATCATAATTGGTGTTATTATTTTAATTAAAGCATTAATCTAAGGAGATGTTATGATAATAGATTTACATAATAAAACATTAAAAGAAGCTAAAAAGATTGTAAATGAAGAAATAGATAAAGCTATAAAACTAAAACTTAGTCAAATAAGAATAATATATGGATATAATAGTGGTAATACTCTTAAAAATTATTTTACTAATATAAAACATTATGACAGTAATAAGGTTGTATCTATTTTTGAAGTTCCAAGTAATAATGGAGAAGCTATTATTAATTTAAAAACTAGTATTAAATGATAAATAATTATTGTATAATGAAATTAGATAAGGAGTGATTTTATGGCAAGAGTATCAGTTGGAAGTAATGGGGCAAGCGTTTCAACTAAACAAGGGGATAGTAAAAATAGTGTTAGAACTACTGTATCTGTAAATAAAAAGGGTAAAGTAACTACAACTAACACAGTTAAAACAGGTAATGTTTCTACACGTCTAAAAAACGGAAAGGTTACAGGAATTTCTTTCAATTTTGGAAGTAGTTCATCTTCAAAGAAGAAAAAGAGTAAATAGGAATATTTTATATTCCTTTTTTATTTACAATAATATTTTTATTTAGTATAATGAAAGTGTATTTTTTAAAAAGGATGGTTAATAAAAATGGATAAAAGAAAATGGTTAAAAGAATTAGTTTATGGTATTCTTGCTGGATTCTGTATTGGACTTGGTGGAACATTCTTACTAAGCTGCAATAGCGTTGCTGGTGGAGATCCAATCTTAATGAAAGTATTTGGAGCATTATTCTTCACAATTGGTTTATTCACTATTTGTGAAAGAGGTTATAATCTATTTACTGGTAAAGTTTGTTATGTATTTGATAATAAGCCTCAATACTTATTATTCTTATTAGTTATTTGGGTTGGAAATTTACTAGGAACAATGACTATTGCCTTTATAGAAAGATTCACAAAGATAAATGATTCAATTCAACCAGTAGCAAAAGCAATGGTTGAAGCTAAAATGACTTATGGTGATAATTTTGGTATTACTTTATTATCATTATTCTGCTTAGGTATCGTTTGTGATGTATTTATCTTTATTGCTGTTAATGGTTATGCTAAGAGTAAATATCAAATGGGTAAATATTTATCACTTATTTTTGGTGTAACATGCTTCATCGTTTGTGGTACAGAGCATAGTATCGCAGATATGTATTACTGGTGTATAAGCGGTGAATTATATACTAATTTTGGTAAATCAATTTTATGTATATTAGTTATTACATTAGGTAACTCAGTTGGTGGATTCTTATTCCCAGTTATTGAAAAATATATTGGTAACTATAAGAAAAAAGAAGATCCAGTAGCTCCTAAAGTAGAAGCAGCTAAACCAGTTGAAGAAGCTGATGATTTAGAAGCTGAAACAAAATAGATAAATGCCTTTAAATAGGCATTTTCTTTAATTAGGGGGTAATTATATGCAAAGAAGAAATAATATAATAATATCAATTATATCGACAGTTATAGTTTTAGCAATAGCCATATTATTCTTTTTCATTAAGAAAAACAAATATAATGGTAAAAAATGTTATGTCGATACAGTAATTCATACTGATGATTATGATTTAAGTTTCTATAAATTCTTCAGAGCAGAAAACTCTAGAGCAGCTGTATGGATTGAAATAACTGTTATTAATAATACAACAGAAACAAAGGATTTTAAGATATCTAATGTTGCTATTAAAGATGATAGTGGGACAATTCATAAGGCAAGTAGTACAACACTAACAATAAATGCTAATGATAAAGATTATTATCAATATGGTTATTATTGTGATAAGAATAATGACACAAATAAATATATCTTATGTTTTAAATTAAATGGCAAAAAATATAATGTCTATTTTAGAAATGAATAAGGGATTTTATCCCTTTTTCTTTTTATAGAATACGTTTTTATTAATTTATATGTATATATTAATAATAAAAAAGTGCTATAATTGAATTGGCTTATAAATAAGTTAATTATTAAATATATATTTTTGGAGGAATTAATTATGGGAATGTTCGATAAGTTATTATCTAACTTAAAAGCAAAAAGAAAGACTATCGTATTTACAGAAGGAACTGACTCAAGAATCTTAGAAGCTGCTTCTAGATTACTTAGAGAAGATTTAATGGATGTTATTTTATGTGGAAATGTAAATGGTGTTAAAGAAGCTGCTAAAGCATGTGGATTTGACATTACAAAGGCACAAATTATTGATCCACTTAACTATAGCGAATTTGATGCAATGGTTGATACTATGGTTGAATTAAGAAAAGGAAAGATGACTAAAGAAGAATGTACTGACCTTTTAAAGAAATCTAACTACTTTGGAACAATGTTAGTTAAGATGGGTAAAGCTGATGCACTTCTTGGTGGAGCTACTTATTCAACTGCAGATACAGTTAGACCTGCATTACAAATTGTTAAAACTAAGAAAGGTGCTAACTTAGTTTCATCATCATTCATTTTATTTAGAGAAAAGAATGGTGTAGAAGAAAAGATTTCAATGGGAGATTGTGCAATCAATATCTCTTATGAAGATACAGTAGATAAGGTAACAGGAGAAGTTACATTAACTGCAGCTAGAAAGTTAGCTGAAGTTGCTGTTGAAACAGCTAAAACAGCTTCATTCTTTGGAATTGATCCAAAAGTAGCAGTACTTAGCTTCTCAACTTATGGTTCAGGAAAAGGTGGAACTGTTAAGTTAAGCCATGATGCTGTTATTGAAGCAAGAAATATTGATCCAAACTTAGTAATCGATGGGGAATTCCAATTCGATGCTGCAGTATCTCCAGTAGTAGCAAAGACTAAATGTCCAGATTCAAAGGTAGCTGGTCAAGCTAACACATTCATTTTCCCTCTAATTGAAGCAGGTAACATTGGTTATAAAATTGCTCAAAGATTAGGTGGATATGAAGCATATGGTCCAATCCTACAAGGATTAAATGCTCCAATCAATGATTTATCACGTGGATGCAACGCTGATGAAGTTTATAAGATGGCAATAATTACTGCTGGTATGGCTGAATAATAAAAATGTAGACAAAAAAGACTCATTTTGAGTCTTTTTATTTTTAATTATGTTATAATAAAAAAATAAGGACGTGATTTTATGGATGATTCTATTGATAGAAAAGTACAGTTTGTTGCTAATCTTTTAAAAGTAAGTGATAAAGAATCAAATGAACTAAAAAACTTATATTCTGGCTTACCATTTAATTATGAAGATGAAGCAATCCAAAAATTAATAAAAAAATCAAATGAATTATGCTTAAAATTTAAAAGCCTTGCGGAAAAGAAACATAAATCTAATTTAGGATTAAAAATAGATAATTTAAAAAGACTAGAAATACTTAGACAATTATTTTGTGGTAAATATATGGTTTGTGACGTAAGAAGTGGTATTAACTTAATTATTGGTTTAGTTGATGCTCCTTCAATGACTTTCTTCAATTATGATGTTAAATTTTATCCTTCTTTAGTAAAAATAGAAGGCGGAGTTGAAATAGCTCCTAAAGTAGAAATAGGAGAAAACATAGATTTAAAAGAATACGCAAATAAGGGTTTACCACATATAGAAATAAAAAAGGATGTATGGTTAGGGTTAGGCGTAAAGGTTAAGAATAATGTTACTATTAATGAAAAAGTAGTAGTAGGCGCAGGTGCATTTGTTGAAACTGATATAGAAAGTGAAAGCTTAGCTTTAGGACGTCCTGCAAAAGTAAAAAGAAAAATCACAAATGAAGAAAAAGAAAATAGATATGGAAAAGGGTCCCCTTTTACATTAGATGAAGAAAATATATTATATGAAGCAGTAAGTAAATGGACTAAGTTAAAAAGAATTAAATTTCATAATATATTAGAAGGTAATCAATTTAATTTAATTGATTCGAGATTAATGAAATTATATAAAACTACTCATACTATATCTGAAGGATTAAATGCAAATGATTTATCTCTTGAAGAAAGATTAAAAGGAATAGATTATCTATTCCCTTTAAAGGGAGAAAACCTTAAAATAGGCCATAATTTGCACTTAGATATGTTAGGAACATCAAAGATAGGAAATAATGTAATTATAGGTGATGATGTTACTATTGGAGGAAACTTAATAGTAGGTGATAATGTAGTTATAGGAAATAACACATCTTTATTTGCATCAGGTCATCCTATATACTCTAAAAGAAGAAAAATGATGTTTAAATTAAAAAAAGGAATTGTACAAATAGGACAAAATGATTTAATAATTATTAAAGATAATGTAAAAATAGGTAATAATGTAATAATTATACCTGGATCAGTAGTAGATAGAGACATTCCAGATAATGTAATATTTTCTAAAGGAAAAATAATTTAAAAAAATAATTAATGAGTTATTAAGCTCCATTTTGTTTTATGATACAATATAAATAATTAGAGGTAATACTTATAAATTACACTTAGCTGATGAAGTTTATAAAATGGCAATAATCACTGCAGGTATGGCAGAATAATTAAAAATAAATGAGGCTCGAAATGAGCTTTTTTTAAGATATAAAAATATAGAAATCGTTTGTGATATAATAATAATGGGTGATTTACTATTATTAATCAAGTGCTAATTTTAGTAAAACACCAAAAACCCCTAATCTAGGGGTGAAAAAATTTAAAATAATCCTGCCGATGATTATTTTAATAAATTGATATCAAAATTAATCTTACAAGTTTCTAACTTGAAGATTATATTAATAAGTTTTCTAGCAACATGAGATAGAGCAACATTGTGGTGCTTACCTTCGTAACGTTTCTTCCAGTAATATTCAGATATAACTGGATTATGGACATATAAAGTCTC
>JAGCWW010000068.1 GCA_017961685.1 Acholeplasmatales bacterium
AAAAAGTTAAACAGGAAACAAGAGATAGAGTATTACGTGTTATTAATGAATTAGGATACCGCCCAAACGCTATTGCCCGTGGACTTGCAAGCCGTAAAACAACAACAGTTGGTGTTATCGTTTCGGATATTACAAGAGCATCAGTTGCTCAGATGCTTTCAGGTATTATTGATATCGCTAATAAATATAGATACTCTATTAAATTATTCGCAATTACAGAATCATCAAAGGCACTTGATGTTGCGATGAATGTCGTTGCTGAACAAGTAGATGGTGCACTTTATTTAAACGATGAACTTGAAAGTAAATATGCCGAGGAGATTTTAGATAAAATTCAAGAAAATCAAATCCCAGTTACTTTATGTAACGTAGTTTATGATAAAGAAGCATTACCAAGTGTTTCAATTGACTATGAACAAGCTTCATACGAAGTAACAAAAAAATTAATCAATGAGGGCAGAAAAGATATTTATCTACTTTCAACTACTAGAAAGTACGCTGTAAATGATAGAAAAGAAAGTGGATATCTAAAAGCTATGAAAGAAGCAAACTTAGAAGCACACATCTTTAGAACAAGTGGTGATACATATATTAATAGACCACACTTTAAGGATTTCTTAGCTCATAATAAAGTAGATGGTGTAATTGCTGTTAGAGATTCAATTGCAGTAAGCTTTATGAATGTTGCAAGAGAAGAATTTGGAAAGAAAATTCCAAAAGATGTTTCTATTGTTGGTTTCCAAAACACAAAATATGCAATTTTAGCATCTCCAACATTGACAAGCATAGACATTCCGGTATATGATATAGGTGCTGCATCTATGCAATTATTAACAAAGTTAATGAATAGCGAAGTTGTAGATGAAAAGAATTTATTGTTACCACATAGAATAATTGAAAGACAAACAACAGAGAATTAATGACAAATACGTCCTTATGGACGTTTTGTTTTGGAAGGAGTAGTATTTATGAATATTGTTGAAGATTTAAAATGGAGAGAATTAATATATGCAACAACAGATCCTGAAATTTTAAATGTACTTCAAAATGAAAAAGTAACATTCTATTTAGGAGCTGACCCAACAGGCGATTCACTTCATATAGGTCATTTATTTCCATATCTTACAGCAAAAAGACTTGAAGCTGCTGGCCATAAGGCAATCTTACTTATTGGTGGAGCAACAGGATTAATTGGAGATCCTAGAGGAACTAGTGAACGTCAATTATTATCACTAGAAAAATCATTAAGCAATGCTAAGAGTATTACAGCACAAGTTAGAAAATTATTTAACTGTGAAATGGTTAATAACTATGATTGGATTGGTAAAATTGATATGATTACTTTCCTTAGAGATTATGGTAAGTGCTTCAATATCAATTACATGTTAAATAAAGAAACTGTAAAAGCTAGACTTGAAACAGGTATTAGTTATACTGAATTCTCATACCAAATCCTACAATCAATGGATTTCATGCACTTATATGAAAATAAAAATGTTACACTTCAAATTGGTGGACAAGACCAATGGGGTAACATTACAGCTGGTATTGAATTAATTAGAAAGCATCATCCAGAAGCTAAAGTATTTGGCTTAACTGTGCCACTAATCACTAATGCTGATGGTACTAAATTTGGTAAGAGTGAAGGAGCTCCAGTATGGTTAGATCCTGAAAAAACTAGTCCATATGAATTCTATCAATATTGGGTAAATGTACCTGATAGTGATGTAATTAAGAGATTAAAACAATTCACTTTCTTATCAAAAGAAGAAATCGAAGATATCGAAAAAGAATTCAATGAACATCCAGAAACTAGACGTGCTCAAAAAGAATTAGCAAAGAATATCACAATCACTATTCATGGTGAAGAAGCTTATAATCAAGCAGTAAGAATTTCTGAAGCTTTATTTAGTGGAGATATCACTAACTTAAGCTTAGATGAAATTCATATGGGATTTAAGAATATTAAATCAGCTGAATTAAACGAAGATATGAATATCTTAGATGCTTTAATTAATACAGGCTTAGCTTCAAGTAAGAGAGAAGCAAGAGAATTTGTTAATAGTGGAGCAATCTCAGTAAACGGAAATAAAGTAACTGATTTAGAATATATAGTAGCTAAATCAAATGCTTTATACAATGAATTTAGCGTTATTAAACGTGGAAAGAAAAAATATTCATTAATTCATCATAATTAATAGGAGTTTATCTCCTATTTTTTTTATGGTAAAATATAGATAAGAATGGAGAGATGCATATGAATACTGTTAAATACAATAAGGCTAAACTTTATTTTATGGATTTAAATAGCCTTTATGATGGTAATGAAAAAGCTTATCAATTATTAGATCAAAATTTAATTAATATTGTCACAAGCGAAGCTCCTGTAACTATGAATACAGTTAAGGCTAGACTAAGAGAAGCTTTTAATATTGGTAAGATTAGTCAAAAAGCTCTAGATATTATTGAAGCTAGAATTAATGCACTTGGATTTAATAAAACTGATAACTTCTACGATACTGTTTTATGGCCTAGTGGTGGGGTTTTTGATGTTAATTACTTAAGAGAAGGAATTGCTAGAGATATATACGATATACCTTATCAAGAGATGTATAATTTAGTTAAAGAATTAGATTTTTATGGTGAAGAATTATATAGAAAAATACTAGAATATTTTAACCTTCAAGTATTAACTCATAAGGCTGAAGAATATTTAAAGTTTATCGAAAAGAAATGTAAATAATATCTTATTGTCTATAAAATGACTTTGTATTACAATAGTAATATAAGGTGAATTTTATGGACATTTTTTTATTTAACGAATTAAGCGGAAGCTTTAGAGTAAAAAAAATAAATAAGATGATGAAGAAGTGGAGTAAGAAACATAAAACCACTACGTATGGTTTAAGTTTAATTGATCTAGAAATAGATAAATTATTTGAAAGACTAAAACCAGATGATAGATTAGTTATTGTTGGTGGTGATGGAACTCTACATTATTTTGTTAATTATATTAACACAATAGAAGTTAAAAATGATATCTTCTATATTCCTAATGGTACAGGTAATGATTTTTACAAGTCCATAAAAAAAGAAATAAAAAAACCTGTCAATAAATATCTTCTTAACTTACCAACAGTTGAATTTGATGATAGAAAAATTCATTTTTTAAATGGATGTGGAACAGGATTAGATGGTTATGTTTGTAGCTTAGTTAATAATAGTGAAAAGAAGGGTAAATTATCTTTCTTTAAATGTACATATAAAGGTTTTAGAAAATATAAAAGAACGGATATTACAGTTATAGTAGATGGTAAAGAATATGAATTTAAAAGAGTATTCTTAGCATCAATTATGAATGGTAATGTTGAAGGTGGAGGAATGAAAATGACTCCAAAAGCTAAAAGATTAGATGAATTTATTGATATATGTATTATACATAAATTATCTAAGTTTAGTTTAATATTATGCTTCCCATTAATATATTTAGGATGGCATAGAATTAAAAGAAAAGCAGTAACTATTTTATCTGGTAGAGAAATTACAATTAAGTGTAGTGAAGGCTTATATATGCAAGTAGATGGAGAAGATTTTTCAGATATTAAAGAAATAAGAGCTAAAAGATAAAAAATCGCTAAAATTAGCGATTTTTATTTCTTTCTAAGCAATGTATAATAATGAATTTCTTTATTATCTAACTTATCAGTTTTTATTTGATGAACCTCTTTAATTTCTACTATCTCAAACCTTTTTAATATATGAGTTAATTCATCATAATCAAAACAAATATGAGGTACATCTAATTCATGAATATCTTGTGAAAGAATAGTGTTACTATCCATTTTTGGATATCCTGAATCTTGATATAACCAACACTTTTTAGATAAGACATCAAAATATATTTCACCATTAGTATCTAAGATGTCATATATTTTATCAAATAGCTTTTTAAAGCCTTCTAGGTTAGTATGACTTAAAACATGATAAGCATAAATACAATCAAAAGAATTATTTTTAAATGGCATATTTAACATATCGCATTCAATTACATCAAAATTAATTCCTCTATCTTTTTGCCAGTTCTTTAAATAATTAATGGCATAAGGTGTTATATCACAAGCTGTAACTTTAAAACCATAATCATAAAATAACATAGAATGTCTTCCAACACCACATCCTAGATCTAAGACTCTAGTTTTACCACTATTTTTCCAAATGTTTGCGAAATAATAGCTTTCAACTGATGGAATTAACCATTCATTATTCATATTTTTTTCCCAGTCCCAAGTTTTAGATACATCCATATATATCACATCCTGCCTCAATTATAACAAAAACAATATTTAACATCTATATTTTTAATAAAAAATATGTTAAAATCTAAAAAGGTGATAAATTATGAAAATAGCATTACTTGGAAATGGTAATATCGGACGTCCTGTTTTTGATATTATCTATAACAAAGAAGGAAAGTTTTTCCATGACAACAACATTGAAATTAAATATGTCTTAATTAAGAGTATGGATGAAGCTCCATTTGAGGCACCATTTTTCACAACTGATTTTACAAAGATTGAAAATGATCCTGAAATTGAATTAGTATTTGAAATTATGGGCGCAAGAGTATCTTATGACTTCATCAAAAGATGCATTTTAAAGAAAAAGAGCATTATTACAGCGAATAAGGCTGTAATTGCAGATCATTTTACCGAATTAGAAAATTTAGCAAAAGAAAATGGTGTTAAATTATTCTTAGAAGCAGCTGTAGGTGGAGGTATACCTATTATTTCGACACTACACTACAATAATACTGTAAATAATATTTACCGTATTGAAGGTATCCTAAATGGAACAACAAACTATATTATCACATCTATGGATAAAGATAATTTAAGTTATGAAGACGCTTTAAAGAAAGCTCAAAAATTAGGATTTGCTGAAGCTGATCCATCTGCTGATGTATTAGGATATGATATGGTAAGAAAGATTTCTATTCTATCTCAAATTGCTTATGGAGTAGAAGTAGATTATCATGATGCTCATGTATTCCCAATGAATGGAATTACAAAAGAATTTATGAATGCCGCAACTAAGCTTAATAAGACTGTTAAATATATTGCTTCATCAGAATTAAAGAATGGTGAAGTAGAAGTAATCGTTGAACCTTGCTTAATTGATAGTGATGATATTGTTGCAAGTGTAAATTATGAATTTAACTTCGTAAGATACTTTGGTGATCATTCACAAAAACAATTAGTTTATGGTAAGGGTGCTGGTCCAGCAACTGCAAACTCTATTGTTAATGACTTAAAGCTATATGTATCAGGATATGATCCATATATCGTTCCATATAGAGAAATGAAGGTTGTTGGTAATAAAAACAGTGAAGGAAAATATCTAATTAACTATAACGGAAAACTAAATGATAGTTTAGTTGAAAAAGTAGTTGATGGATATTATGTAACTAAAACAATTGATAGTAAAACATTTAATGAATTATTGCCAAATATTAAATTCTACGCAAAATTCATTTAAGATAAACGGCTTACATTAGCCGTTTTATATACTTAGGAGGTAATAATATGACTGTTAGAACACGTTTTGCACCTAGCCCTACAGGCTTTATGCATATAGGTAATTTAAGAACTGGTTTATATGCTTATTTATATGCTAAACAAAACAATGGTAAATTCATTTTAAGAATTGAAGATACTGATGTTGAACGTTATGTTGAAGGTGCTGTTGATTTAATTTATGAAACTTTAAAAGATTGTAAGATTCAAATAGATGAAGGTCCAAATGAAGGCGGAGAATATGGTCCATATATTCAAAGTGAAAGAAAAGGACTATATATGAAATATGCGCTTGAATTAGTTGAAAAGGGTGCGGCTTATTACTGTTTTTGTGATAAGGAAAGATTAGATTCTATTAAAGGCGAAAATGGTATTAAACGTTATGATAAGCATTGTTTAAAACTATCAAAAGAAGAAATAGAAGCTAACCTTAAGGCTGGTAAGCCATTTGTTATTAGACAAAACATGCCTACTGAAGGTGTAAGTAGCTTTGTTGATTTATCATTTGGTGAAGTAACTGTACCTAATAATGAACTAGAAGATCAAATCTTAATTAAATCAGATGGTATGCCTACATATAACTTCGCAAATGTAATTGATGACCATCTAATGGGTATAACTCATGTTATTAGAGGTAATGAATATTTATCAAGTACACCAAAGTATAACTTACTATATGATGCATTTGGTTGGGAACGTCCTGAATATATTCATTTAACTCCAGTAATGAAAGATGAAACAAGAAAATTATCTAAGCGTTATGGTGATGCAAACTTTGAAGATTTTATTTCAAAAGGTTATTTACCTGAAGCAATCATTAACTATATTGCTTTAGTTGGTTGGAGTCCTAAAGGAACTCAAGAGAAGTTTACTATGGATGAATTAATTGAAAACTTTAGTGTTTCAGGTTTATCTAAATCACCTGGTATCTTTGATGAAAATAAGATGAAGTGGTTAAATGGTGAATATATTAAAGAATTAGAATTTAATAAATTCATGGATTTAGCAAAGCCTTATTTTGATAAATCTGCGATTAAAGATTTATATAGCTATGAGAAGTTTGGTAAGCTTCTTCAAAGTAGAATTGAAATATTCTCTGAAATACCAGAAAAGGTCGAATTTATCACACATTTTGATAAAATAGATAATGAATTATATTTCCATAAAAAGTTAAAAATTGATTACTTAAAAGCAAAAGAAGTTCTAGAAGTAATTATTCCTAAATTAGAAAATTTAGAGTTCACTGAAGATAACTTGCATGATTGTATCTGTAAGACTGCTGAAGCTATGGAACTTAAGAGTGGTGTAGTTTATACCGTTTTAAGAATTGCCTTAACAGGGGTATCAGTTACACCTGGAGGATCAGTAGAACTTGCTGATATTTTAGGTAAAGAAGAATCACTTAGAAGATTAAATTTAAGTTTAAGCTGGTTAAACGAATAAGGTTGGTGAGTTTATGAAAGCAAGTAGAATGTTAATAGCAACTTTAAAAGAAGTACCAAATGATGCTGTAATACCTTCTCATATTTTATTAATTAGAAGTGGTATGATTAAAAAGATGAGCGCAGGTATTTATAACTACCTACCTCTAGGACTACGTACTTTAAGAAAAGTTGAAAATATTATTAGAGAAGAAATGGATAAGGCTGGTGCTGAAGAAATATTATGTAGCTGCCTACAACCAAAAGAACTTTGGGAAGCAAGCGGTAGATGGTATAAATATGGTTCAGAATTAATGCGTATTAAAGATAGACATGATAGAGATTTCTGCCTAGCACCTACAGCTGAAGAAGTATTTACTGATTTAACTAGTGTTTTAGTAAAATCATATAAGCAACTTCCTGTTATTCCATATCAAATTCAAACAAAGTATCGTGATGAATTCCGTCCTCGTTTTGGTTTAATGAGAAGTAGAGAATTTATTATGAAAGATGCTTATAGCTTTGATGTTGATACAGAAGGATTAGATAAATCTTATGATTTAATGTATAAGACATATGAAAAGATTTTTGATAGATTCCATCTAAACTATAAAATAGTTTTAGCTGATAGTGGAGCTATTGGGGGAAATGGGTCTCATCAATTCATGGCTTTATCATCAACTGGTGAATCAGATATCATTTATTGTGATTGTGGTTATGCAGCTGATGCTGAAAAAGCAGAAAGTAAAGCTGAAGTAGCTGAAAAAGAAGAAATGTTATCTTTAGAAGAAGTTCATACTCCTAACTTCAAGACTATTGAAGAAGTAGCTAACTTCTTAAATATTGATGTTAAAAAGACAGTTAAGGCTGTTGCTTATAGAGATTTAGAGCATAATAAAACAGTTATTTGTTTTGTTAGAGGAGATAGAGACGTTAATGAAATTAAGGTTATTAATGAATTAGGCGTTTCAGAAGAATTAATCCGTATGGCTACACCTGAAGAAATCGCTGAAATTGGCACAGTTGACGGATTTATGGGACCTATTGGTTTAAAAGAAGAAAATGTATTAATTGATATTGAAGTAACTAATATGTATAACTTTGTTGTTGGAGCAAATAAGAAAGATTACCATATTAAGAATGCTAATTTTAATAGGGACTTTAAAGGTAAAATCTTAGATTTAAGATTAGCAAAAGAGTCGGATTTATGTCCTATTTGTGGTAAACCAATGAAGTTAGAAAGAGGTATTGAAGTAGGTCAAGTATTTAAACTTCAAACTAAATATAGTGAAGCTATGGGATGTACTTACCTAGATAAAAATGGTCAAACAGTTCCAATGGTAATGGGCTGTTATGGTATTGGTGTAACTAGAACTATGTCAGCTATTATTGAACAATATCATGATGAATTCGGTATCAAGTGGCCACTAAATGTTGCCCCATATCATGTTGTAATAGTTCCAGCAAAATATACTGATCCAGCTCAACAAGAATTAGCTGATAAGATTCATGATATGTTAAATGATACAAAAGTAGAAGTTATCTTAGATGATAGAGATGCATCACTAGGATTTAAGATGAAGGACTTTGAACTTATAGGTATTCCATATATTATGATTGTTGGTAGAAGAGCTGCTGAGGGAATTGTAGAACTTAAGGATAGAATGACTAATGAAAAAGTTGAAATGCCTTATGAAGAAGCAATCAAAAAAATAGTTGAGGCTGTTGAGAATATCTAATGGCAAAGAAAAAAAGCAAATTTAAAATAACTTTAATTGTTTTAGTAACAATTTTCTCCTTATTTTTATTTGGCTTTGGCTTATTCATGGTAATTTATAATTATGATATTTATACTGTAATTTTTGGTGTAATATTAATTATTATTTCCCTTTTAATTGGTGTAGGTGATATTTTACTAATTAAAAAATGGGAACCAAAGGATACTTTAGAAATAACTTATGGAGATAATCCAGAAATAAAGCAATTAGAAAAAGAAATAGAAGAAATAAAAAAGAAAAACAACCTATAGTTTTTCTTTTTTTTATATAAACTCATCCTTTTGGGTGAGTTTTTTATTATTTTTTTCATTCTTTCAGATGATTTATTGACTTTTTAATTATTATAGAATAATAATGAAAAAATATTTTTTCATATAAAGGAGATGTTAAATATGGAAAAAATAAAACATTTTATTTTTAAAAGTAGATACGTCTTTACAATGCTAATTGCGTTATTAACAGTTTCATTTAGCGTATTACTTATAAAGGTACATGCTGCAACAAGTTATAGCGTTGATGGCTATACCTTTAATAAAGAATTATCAGGAGATTTGCCAAGTACTGCTGGTAATTATTATTTGGCTCATGATTATTATTTCCCAGATGAGGATTTTATGGTTACTAATACCATTAGAATCTATTTAAATGGACATAATATTTATACAAATGGGCATAGAATTATAGTTGATTATGGTACACTTACTATTCATGATGATCATACTAATCAAACTCTCTATGATATATCAGAAAGTAATGGTAAAGTAACTATTGGTAGTGGCAGTAAATCAATTATGGGTGGTTACATCACTGGTTCAGGAAGTAATGATTTAATTACTGTAGGTGGCGAATATGAAGGACACTTAGAACTAATTGGTGGTAACATCTTTGATAATGATGGATGCGGTGTAAGAATAGATAAAGGCTACTTCTATATGAAAGGCGGAAAAGTCACAGGTAATAGAGGTAGAGCTGGTGTATATGTTAATACTAATGGTTTATTTGAAATGGATGGTGGAAGCGTCGAATATAACTATGGTTCAAGAGGCTTAGCTGGTGGTGTTTATCAATATGGTACAATGAGAGTTAATAAATCAGCATCTGTTGTTAACAATAAAAATGGAATAAAGAATAGTGATGTTTTATTAGTTAATTCAAAAATTAATGTTCTTGGTGCTTTTACTGGTAATATTGGTATTGATAGTCAAATAACTACAGCTTTGACTTCAGGCTTTGGTCAATGGAATAGTTCAAAAAGACCAGAAGATTATTTCTTTAGTAATGATTCAACTAAATCAATAATATCAACAGGAAGCGGTTCAACATTAGAAGCAAAATTTGGTACTCCAAGCGAACAAACACATATGCATAATACTACTACATATACAGCATGGACTTATGCAACTAGCTTACCAAACATTGCAGGAAGTTATTATTTAACAAAAGATGTTACTTTGCATAACGTTTGGGAAGTTCAAGATGGAATATTTAACATTTGCTTAAACGGACATAGTATAAATTTAGATGGTTATTACATTAATATGAATAAGGCATCTACATTAAAAATATATGATTGTACTAGCGCAGTTCATCATTATCATTTAGATGAAACAGGATTAGGTGTTGTTGGTAGTGGTGGATATAGCTTTAATGGTGGATATATATATGGTGCAACAAATAATAGAGCTATCAATTTAACATCATCTGATAAATATAAGGAGTTCCATTTATTAGGTGGTGCAATTATAGGTAATAGCGCAGGAGCTATTTCTTTTGAATATTATAAATGTAAATGTTATTTATATGGTGGTTATGTTGTTGGTAATACAACACAGTATGCGGGAGAAAAAAATGGTAGTGCCGTATATGGTGATGATAACGGCAACTTATATTTAAAAAATGTTACTATTGAAAATAATAGAACATATGATAAAGGTTCAGCTATATGGATTTTAAAAACTGGAACTGTAACCCCATATGGTGAAAGCTATGTACGTCTTAGCGGTGGTAATGTAATAGTTTATAATAACACTAATATTATTGGTGAGAGTGCTAACTTATTATATGAAAGTGGTAGAAGAATATATGTTGATGATAAAATAGATAATTCTCTAATAGGTATTTATGTAAAAACAACAGTAAATAATAATTATATAACTGCTAATTATGGTCAAAATGGTAATTCTTATCAAAATGTAGATACATATTTTAAGTCTGATGTTCCAACTGAAATCATTTCATATGGAGGAACTAATTATGTTGATGTAACTATAAATAGTGGACATAATCATGGATCACAAAGTTATATTGCTCAAACTTTATCATCCAATTTCTATTCATCTATAAACAATAACTACTATTATTATTTAGGCGGAGATTATGTATTTAGAGGGGATTGGACAGTACCTGCAAGTACAGCAGGATACACTTACACAATTTGTTTATGCGGACATAAGATGGATTTGAATAATTATTCTATTATTGTACCTGCAAATGCTAATTTAGTAATCGAAGATTGTTCAAATAGAATTAATAGATATTATATAAATGATAACGGCTTAGCAGTGATTGATAGAATTAATGGAGATAAGGAATTTGTTGGTGGCTATATCTTTGATAGTACATCAAGACCAAGTAATAAATCATTCTTTAATATTACTGGTGGATCATTAACACTAAAAAATGTAAGTATTATAGGAGCAAATACAACTAATGGAGCTATTAATCTATCAAGCGGCAATGGCTTTCTTACTATGGAAAATAATATCATAGCAGGTTGTAAAGCTACAAGTGGTGCAGCAATCAATTCAAGTAGTACAAGTAATACAACAATACGTATCACTAATTCTAAAATTTTATATAATACATCTACTGAAAAAGGTGGCGCTATTAATTTATATGGTGCACAATTAAGTATTCGTAATTCAGATATTAGTTATAACAAATCTACTAGTAGTAATGGAGGAGCAATATATAATAGTGCTTCATACACAACTATATATATTTATTCAAGTAATCTTTCTCATAATGAATCTTATTATAGTGGAGGAGCATTATATCTTAATTCAGGATCAGTTTATATTAATGATAGTAATTTAAGTTATAATAAAGGAAGCAATGGTGGAGCAATCTATAGTGGCGCATACCTTACATTAAAAAATGCAGTAATAAATTATAATGAAGCAAAAGGAACTTATGGTAGAGGTGGAGGTATTTACAATACTTATAACTTATACTTTGATACTTATGCATTAATCGAAAATAACAAAGCAGCCGAATTTAATTTAACAAATAATTCAGGTGGTGCTGGTTTATATAATAATAAAAACATATTCTTAAAAGGCAAAGTATTAATAATGAATAATTATAGTTCAAACAATAAGGGAAGTAACTTATTGCTTGGTAGTGCTTCAAATGATTCTCATGTATATGTAAATGGCTCTTTAACTGGTTCAAAAATATATGTTGGTTCAGTTGATGAAGGGTGTAAAGTTACAACTGATTATTCTACTTATAATAGTGGAATAGCAGCTTCAACTTACTTCTATAAAGATAGCGAAGAGTGTACAAGTATGAATGCAACATTAGTTATGCATGATGGGGAAGTATGGATACATTCACATAATATTGTATTTCAAACAATCAGTGGTAAAACTAATGAACTAAAAGTAACTTGTAGTGCTTCAGGTTGTGATGATTCATCATTTAGTAATATAGTTTTAACCGCAAACGATAAAACTTATGATGGTGCTACTTATGTAGCAACTATAGATGTTTCAACACTTGAAAGTGAAACAGGTATAGTTATAAATCCAAGTATTACTTATACTAAAAAAGGTTATTCAACAAGCGTTACTCCTAAAGCTGCAGGTACTTATACTGCAAAAGCAGTATTCACATATAACGGCACAAACTACACATTAACTAAAGATTTTTCAATTAATAAGAAGGCTGTTGATGTAACTAACATTCAAGTTTATGATAAGAAATATGATGGAACAGATACTGCAAACTTCTATATTGATGATTATATGGAAATAATTGGAGTTGTTTCAGGTGATAATGTAACTATTTCCGAAATAATAGCACATTATGATAATAAAAATGCTGGAACAAATAAGGATGTATATGTTACAGAAATAATATTTGGTGGAACAGATGGTAGTAATTATACTGCATCAGAAACCATCCTTAGCACAGTATTAAAAGGCAACATTGGCAAGAAGCAAATAACAGTAACTGGAATTACAGCTAATAATAAAATATATGATGGAAATAAAACAGCTACATTAAATACAAGCAATATGGTAGTAGAAGGTGTTCTTAGTGGCGATATTCTAACAGTAGATCCTAGCGGAAATTTTAATAATAAAAATGTTGGAGATGGGAAAACAATTATAATTTCTTATACATTAACTGGTCAAGATTCAGGCAATTATGGTATAAAAACAACAACTAGTCAGGAAACTACAACAGCAAATATAACTAAAAAAGATTTAATATTTACTGGTGTTACTGCAATTGATAAAACATATGATGGAAATACTGAAGTTAGTTTAAATACAGAAAATATGCAAGTTACTGGAAAAGTTGGCAATGATGCTGTTGGATATACAATTACAGGTTCATTTAGTGATAAAAATGTAGGAAATAAGATAGTAAATATAGTGTTTGAAATAAACGGCTCACAAGCAGGTAATTATAAAGTATCTGAAAGTAGCCAAGCTACAACAACAGCTACTATTTTCCAAAGAGAAATAACAATAACTAAAGACATTAAGGCTAATAATAAGGTGTATGATGGAACAACTGATGCTATATTAGATTTAAGCAATGTAGTATTTGTTGGAAAAATTGAAGATGACATAATAATAGCTGAAGGTACTGGTGTTTTTGATAATAAGAATGTTGGTGATAATAAAACTGTAACTATTTCTAGCATAGAATTTAGTGGAAAAGATGGATCAAACTATAAGTTAGCAGAAACTGGTAACCAAACAAGTACAACAGCAAATATTACAGCTAAGAAAGTAACAGTTTCTAATATTAAGGTAAATAATAAGTCTTATGATGGAACAACTTATGTTTATTTCTCATATTTAGATGTTGTAATTGATGGTAAGATTAATGGTGATACTTTAACTGTTACAGCAAAAGGTGCATATTCTGATCTAAATGCTGGAGATGATATATTAGTTAATATTACAAAGATTATCTTAGCTGGTGCTGATGCAGCTAACTATGAGGTATCAGATGATAGTCAAACTGTTGCTTATGGTCATATTGGAAAAATTACAATGTATCCAACTGCAACTAACTATACAGGTACTTATGATAAGAACCCTCATACAATTAAAGTTACTGAAAGTATTGAAGGTTCAACTATTACTTATTCAACATCACAATATGGACCATATAGTGAAGAAGAAATAACATACGTAAATGTAGGAACATATATTGTTTATTATAAAGTAGAGCATGTTAACTATAATACAGTTAGTGGATATGCTAAAGTTATTATTGATAAAAAAGATGTAACAGTTTCTGGAATTATTGGTATTTCAAAAATTTATGATGGAAATACTACAGTAGAACTTGATTATACTAATGCAAGCTTTGATGGTATTATTTCTGGTGATAGTCTAGAAATCGCTAGTGCAAACGGAACATTTAATGATAAGAATGTTGGAACTAATAAAGAAGTCATTATTTCTAATTTAGTTTTAGGCGGATTATCAATTGATAATTATAAATTAGCATTTGGTTACCAAATATCAACAACTTCTAGTATTACACCTAAAGAAGTAACAGTTTCAGGAATTGAAGCAAATAATAAAGTATATGATGGAAATACAGAAGCTAGCCTAAAGTATGAAAATGTTCAATTTACAGGTTTAGTTAGTGGTGATAATCTAACTGTTAGTGCAACAGGTGAATATAGCGATGCTAATTATGGAGCTGATAAAGTAGTTACAATCTCTAATATCGTTTTAGGTGGAACTGATGCAGCTAACTACATTTTAGCAACTACAGGCAATCAAGAAAGTACTTATTCATCAATTACTAAAAATATAATGAATTTAACAGCTTCTAACTATGAGGGAACTTATGATGGATCACCTCATACAATAACTATTAGTGGAACTCCTGATGGAGCAACAATCAAGTACTCTACATCAGAAAATGGTAATTATAATACAGATGTTATTAGTTATACTAATGCAGGAACATATACAATTTATTATTTAGTTGAATGTGATAATTATGAAGATGTAACTGGTTGTGAAATAGTAATCATTAATAAAAAAGAAGTAACAGTTGATTACATTAGAGCAAATGATAAGACATATGATGGAACAAAAGATGTTACTTTAAATTATGAAGATGTAACTATTGATGGAATAATTAATGGTGATAATTTAACAGTTAGTGCTACAGGTATTTTTGATAGTAAAGATGCCGATGAAGATATTGTAGTTTACATTTCAAATATCACTTTAATTGGTGAAGTAGCTAATAATTATATTTTAAGTGAAGACTGTCAAACTACTACAACAGCTAATATTTCTAAGAAGGAAATTACAATTTCTGGAATTAAAGCTAATAATAAAGAAGTAGACGGAAATACAACTGCTACACTAGATTTCAGTCAAGTAGTATATGATGGTATTGTAGAAGGTGAAGTATTAGAAATTAGTGCATCTGGATCATTTAGTGATGCTTTAGTTGAAAATAATAAAGTAGTTACAATTTCTAATTTAACATTAGTTGGTGATTATGCATCTAACTACATTTTATCAAGTGCTTCACAAACTGAAGCTATCGCCAATATTACAAAGTTATTAATGACTGAACCAACAGTTTCTGCCTATACTGGTACTTATGATAAAGAAGCTCATACAATTACAATAACTGATATTCTTGAAGGTGCAACAGTTACTTACTCAAATAAAGAAAATGGCGAATATAGCGCAACTGAGCTATTATTCACAAATGCTGGAACTTATACAATTTACTATAAGATTGAAAAAGAAGACTATGAAACAATTTATGGAAGTGCAAAAGTTGTAATTAATAAAAAGCAAGTAACAGTATCTAATATTCTAGTAAGTAATAAAGTATATGATGGTACAACTAACGCAACAGTTAATACAGAAAATGCTACAATTAGTGGTATAGTATCTGGTGATAAAGTAAGTGTAAGTTGTACAGGTGCATTTGCTGATAAGAATGTTGGTGAAAACAAGATTGTTAACTTAACTAACATGACTATTAACAATTCTAACTATGAATTAAGTAGTAATAGTCAAACAACAGCTAAAGCAAATATTACTAAAAAGCAAGTAGTAATTAGTGGTATTATAGCTAAAGATAAGCATGAAAGTGCAGTTGATAATGTTGAATTTGATTATAGTGAAGTTACAATTAATGGATTAGTTTCTGGTGATAACTTAACAGTTTCTGCAGATGGTAGATTTGTTGATACAACTGCTGGAGAAAATAAAGTTATTGAAATCACTGATTTAGAATTAAATGGTGAAGATTCATCTAACTATGAAATTAACGTTGTTGAATCGCAAAAAGAAGCTACAGCTACAATTTGGAAAGAAGGAAAGCACAAATCAAATGCTGGAATAGTAGTTCTAATTGTAGTACTTGCAGTAGTAGTTCTTGGTGCAGGTGCAGCAACAACAGTCGTTCTATTCATTAAGAAAAAAGCTTAAAAGCATAATTATAGAATAAAATAATTATAAAAACTCATCCTTTCGGGTGAGTTTTTTATTGACTTATTATTATATAATAAAAATGAATTATATTTTGTTCATATAAAGGAGATGAGTAATATGAAGAAAATATTAAAAATATGTAGTTTAGGAGGTATTATTTTATCACTTGGTTTAATAGCTACTGGTTGTAAAAAGAAAAAAAGTTCTACAATAGATAAAACAACAGTAAAAAATCAAACAACAGATAATAATACAACTAAATCAACAAATAGTCAAAAGACTACTACAAAAAAAGATGACACTTATACAATTAAGTTTGTAAATGAGGATGATAGTGTTTTATCTACTCAAACATTAAAAAAAGGAGAAATGCCTTCATATAGCGCTACCCCTACATATAGTGATGAAGTATTTACTTATGAATTTAAGGGCTGGGATAGCGAAATAGTTGCAGCTAATGGTGATAAAACATATAAAGCAACTTATAATAAAACATATATCGATTATACAGTTACATTCTTAAATAATACTGAAGAAGTTAGTACAAGAACTTATCATTATGGAGAAACTATTGTATATCCAGATGCTCCAACAAGAGAAGCTGATAAATTATGTACATATGAATTCTTACAATGGGATTATAATCCAACTACTTGTACAGAAAATGTAGTAATTTATGCTTGTTTTGAGTCGCATTATATTAATTATACAGTTACATTCATTGACCATACTGGAAGTGTTATTTCAACAAAAACAGATTATCATTACAATGATGTAATTACTAAGCCAGATAACCCAACTAAAGATTATTGTGCATTCTTGGGTTGGGCATTATCAAGTACTGGTAGTGTTGTTAATGTAGATGAAAGAGTAGAAGGAAATAAAACATATTATGCAATATTTGATAAAGCAAAATATCGCTATAGATTTGTTAATTATGATGGAATAATTGTATCTGAGACTACAGATTATGTTGGTTCACAAATAGTTCCACCTACTAACAATCCAACAAGGGAGTCAACAGTATCAACAGTATACACATTTGATGGTTGGTATACAAATATGACTGGTGGCATTAAAGTAACTGAGTTTGGCACTTTAACAAGGGTCGAATATTACTATGCTAGATATACTGAAGAGACAAGAAAATATATAATCACTTGGAAAATGGATAATGGTGATGTTATTGGAACTGATTTAGTTGAATATGGTAAAACACCAGCTTGTTCATATGGAACTCCAACAAAAACACCAGATGCACAATATAGCTATGTATTTACTGGTTGGACTCCAGCAATTAGTAGTGTAACAGGCGATTATTCATACAAGGCAATATTTGATAAAGCAATAAGATCTTATACTATTACATGGAAAAACGGCAATACTACTATTTATAGTGAAGACTATGCATACGGGAAAACTCCAACATATAGCGGAAGCACTCCAACAAAATCAGAGGATGCACAATATGTTTATACATTTAGCGGATGGAGTCCAACTATTAGTACAGTAGTTGGTGATCAAACATATACTGCACAGTATAGCACAACAACTAAAACATATACTTATTACTTCTATGATGAAGAATGTGTATCTGCAGTTACATATACAGGTGCATATGGTACACAAGCTACAAAGCCTGCAACTCCAACAAAAGCAGCTGATGCTGATTATACATATACTTTTGATGGATGGTATGAATTAACTACTCATGTTAAAGTAACTGATTTTACAATTACAGGAAACAAGTATTTATATCCAAAATTCACATCAACAAATAGAGAATATACAATTACATTTAAGATTACTTCAAGTCAACCATATACAACTATAACTCAAAAGTGGGGGACTCTAGTAGCTGCACCTGCTAACCCAACAAGAGATGGTTATACATTTGCTGGATGGAATAAAACAGTTCCTACAACAATGCCAAAAGAAAATATGACTATAACAGCAACTTGGACTGAAGTCACATATAAGTGGACATTAACTAAGACATGTGGATCAGAAGTAGTTTATAGCGATTATACAAGTGGAAATCTTGCATATAATGCAAGTAGAACTTTAAAAATTACTAAAAAACCTCAAACTTATACAATTGTATGGGTTATGGATGGTGTTGAATCACAAGGTGATAGCTTTACATTCCGCATGCCAGCAAAAGCAACTACAATCACACTAAAAGCTATTCCTTACATTCAAGAATACAGTAATAAGATTCAAATGGGTATGTATCCACAATCTAAAGTAAGTGGTTCGATTGTAGATGAACTTAGAAGTATGTCACATATCGTAAATGGTAATGTTCAAACAAGTTATTGGACAAGCTATGGCTTTAAGACAGTTGGAACTAACGCTCAAAATGTAAGAATGTGGTATATAGATTTAGATTACGATAATGACGGATATTATGATTATAGAGGTGTATATTTTCAAGATTATCTACCAAAAAGTGTATATGCTACAGAATTAAGCTCAGGAAATTCTGATCAATATGATAATGGATATAATATTGGTTATGTGTATTATTTCAAATATGAACCAATCATATGGAATGTAAGTCTTAAAGATGAAAACCTACAATATTTATATAGTGATGTAATATTAGATGCACACGTATATGAACCAAGTAATAGTACATCTCCTTATAGCCATAACGGAGCTAATATTGCAGGTACTGCTTATCAATATTCAGAATTAAATAAATGGATTAATAACACATTTGATACTACAGCATTTACAACTGCGCAATTAAACATTTTAGCTAAAATTACTACAGGTAGTGGTAGTTATAGTGATGAAGTAATTGCTGCATCAAGTACTTCATATACTAATAGTAACACTGTTAGCCCAGCTTCAGCTAGAGCAGCTAAAGTAACTGAATATGCAAAATGTATGGGCGCATATGCTAATTACAAAGATTATGGTGAATACTGGACATCATCCCCAGTATCAGGCTCAGGCAATAAAGTTTATTATATTGATGAAAATGGTACTGCTAAAGGTGATGCATATAGTTATATTTACTTTCAAAATATAGGAATTAGACCATTTATTGCTATTGATTCAACAAAACTATAGAAAAATAAAAGAATCGTCTCAAGCGATTCTTTTATATTAATATTATGTTGATATATGCAACACAATGTGTTACAATATGCATAAGGAGATGGTATTATGGCAAATGTTAATGTAAGAATTGATGATTCAATAAAAAAAGAAGCTGAAAGAATTCTTGCTAAAATTGGATTGAATCCTACAACAGCTATTACTTTGTTTTATAATCAAATAATTAGGACTAATAGTATACCATTTGAACTTAAGATAGATGAACCAAACGAAGATACAATTAACGCTATACAAGAAGTAGAAGACTATGAAACAAAAATGAATAAAGCCAGGACTTTTTACACCTTAAATGAACTAATGGAGGACTTGAAAAAGTGATTTATGGGATTAGATATTCTACTCAGTTTAAAAAGGATTTTAAAAATTGTATAAAAAGAGGTTTGGATATTAGTGAATTTGAGTACATTGTAGAGATATTACAAAAAGGAGAAGTTATTCCACAAAAGTATTTAGACCATCCTCTTCAACCATCTAAAGACTATAAGAATTGTAGAGAACTTCACATTGAACCAGATTGGTTATTAATATACAAATATTCAAATGAAAATGTTATACTGTATTTAATTAGAACTGGTAGCCATTCAGATTTGTTTAAATAAAAGAAATCGCTTATTCAAGCGATTCTTTTTTTATAATTATTAATGCTTCATTATTTTTATATTTCTCTTTAATGCTATAATTTAATTCTTTTATTTCATCAATTATTTTATTAAATTCATCCATTCCACCATCATGTGCTCTATATGAACAAATAATTAATACTCCATCATCATTTAACATATTATAACAGTTTTTAATTGCTAATTCTGGAGTATAATCTTGTGTTTTAACTTTCCTATTAGAACCAGGTAAGAAACCTAAATTAAAGATGATTAAATCAGGTTTAATATCATAATTACATATATTATTAAAATCATCATTATAAAGCTTAACATTATTTATATAATATAGTTTAGATTCTGTACGTTTAATAGCTAGCTTTTGAATATCAAAAGAATATACTTCCTTATAATAATTTGATAAATAAATAGTATCATGACCATTACCGCATGTTGCGTCAATGGCAACATCTTTAATCTTTTTATTTTTCATAATCTTTCTAGCATCTTTAACTATTTTAGAATATTTAATTGGTACTGGATCGTATTTTGGTTTAAATAATCTATTACATTTTAACAAACGTTTTGTTGTTAAAAAAGAGGCATGGAAAAAATTGTACCTAGAATATGCTTGCCTTGCATATTCGCTACAAGTAGGTCTATGCCTACATCTATAATGAATCTCATCAGGTACATTTTTTTGGTAATTTTCAATTCTTTTAACTATCCATTTGTTTTTCATAATAAATTACCTCTAAATTATTATATCATTTTTCTTTTATTTAATCGCATAAAATTATTTTTAATGATATAATTATTATAACATATCACGTTAGGAGGAATTGAATATGATAGAATTTTTAAGATGTAAACACTGTGGACAAATTATTAAGAAGGTTGTAGACTCAGGTGTTTCTGTAGTTTGCTGCGGAGAAAAGATGGAAGTAGTTAGTCCAAATACTACTGATGCAGCTAGAGAAAAACACGTTCCTGTAGTTGAAATTAATAAGAATATTGTAACTGTTAAGGTTGGAGATGTAGAACATCCAATGACAGAAATGCACTATATTGCATGGATTATTATTGAAACAAATCAAGGAAGCTATAAAGTTAATCTAAAACATACTGACAAACCAGAAGCAACATTTATTTTAAGAGAAAATGAAGTATTTGTAAAAGCGTATGAGTATTGTAACTTACATGGTCTTTGGATGGCATAATTATGAAGAAAATAGTAAATGATATTTTTTATGTAGGTGTAAATGACCATCAAATAGATCTTTTTGAAGGACAATATATCGTTCCAAATGGAATGGCTTATAATTCATATGTTATTATGGATGATAAAATAGCTGTTATGGATACTGTTGATGCTAAATTTAGTCATGAGTGGCTAGATAACATCGCTAGTGTTTTAAATGGTAAAAAACCAGACTATTTAATCGTTCAACATATGGAACCAGATCATAGTGCCAATATTAAACATTTTTTAGATGCTTATCCTAAAGCAACAGTTATAGGTAATGATAAAACATTTACAATGATGGAAAACTTCTTTGGACCTGATATCGCAAAGAAGAGAATCTCAGTTAAAAATGGGGAAACATTTAGCCTTGGAAAACATAATTTAACATTTGTTTTCGCACCAATGGTTCACTGGCCAGAAGTAATGTTTACTTATGATGCAACTGCTAAAGTTTTATTTAGTGCTGATGGCTTTGGTAAGTTTGGTGCACTAGATGTTGAAGAAGAATGGGCATGTGAAGCTAGACGTTATTATTTCGGTATAGTAGGTAAATATGGTGCTCAAGTACAAAATGTCTTAAAGCTTGTAAAAACGCTTGATATAGAGGTTATTTGTCCATTACATGGACCTATTCTAGATAAAAATTTAGGATACTATATTAACCTATATGATATTTGGAGTAGCTATGCTTCAGAGGTTGATGGAGTATTTATTGCGTATACATCAGTATACGGAAATACTAAGAAAGCAGCATTAGAATTAGAAGAAAAACTAAAAGCTAATGGTTGTCCTAAAGTAGCTGTTTCAGACCTTGCTAGAAGCGATATGGCTGAAAATGTAGAAGATGCCTTTAAGTATAGTAAGATAGTACTTGCAACAACTACTTATAATGCTGAAATATTCCCTTTCATGAATGAATTTATTAATCATTTAGTTGAAAGAAACTTTCAAAATAAGACAATAGGTATAATTGAAAATGGATCATGGGCTCCTATGGCTAAAAAGGTTATTTTAGCAAAATTAGAAAAATGTAAGAATATAACTTATCTAGAAAATAATTTAACAATTAAATCAGCTTTAAATAAAGAAAATAGAGAAACATTAGATTTAATGGCTAAAGAATTATGTAAAGATTATATTGCTAAATCTGATAACTTAGCTAATAAGCATGATTTAACAGCTTTATTTAAGATTGGATATGGTTTATATGTTGTTACATCTAATGATGGTAAGAAAGATAACGGATTTATCTGTAATGCTATTACACAAGTAACTAGTCAACCTAATAGAATAAGTGTAACAATAAACAAAGATAATTATTCTCATCATGTTATTAAACAAACAGGCTTAATGAATGTCAATGTATTAAGTGTTGATGCTCCATTTAGTGTATTTGAGAAATTTGGCTTTGTTAGTGGTAGAAGTAAAGACAAATTTGAAGGTGAAACTCTACCTAAATCAGATAATGGATTAGTTTATCTAGATAAATACATTAACTCATTTATGTCTTTAAAGGTAGAACAATACTTAGATTTAGGTACTCATGGAATGTTTATTTGTTCATTAACTGAATCAAGAGTTATCACAGATAAAGAAACTATGACTTATACTTATTATCAAGATAAAGTTAAACCAAAACCTGAAACAGAAGGTAAAAAAGGATATGTTTGTACAGTATGTGGCTACATTTATGATGAAACAGATGAATTACCTGAAGATTACATTTGTCCACTATGTAAACATCCAGCAAGTGATTTTGAAAAAATTAAATAATTTAATGGGGTTAGATATTTATCTAACCTTTTTCATTGTGTTATAATCTTTTATAGAGGTGAATTATATGAAAGAAGTATTAGAATTTTTAGAAAAAGCAGGTGTTTATTATTTAGCAACAGCTAGAGCAAATAAACCATACGTTAGACCTTTTGGAACAATTAATTTATATGAAGATAAATTATATATTCAAACAGGAAAGGTAAAATCATGTTATAAAGAAATGGTAGATAATCCATTTGTTGAAATATCAGCTTTTTATAATGGAAGTTGGGTAAGAATTAGCGCTAAAGTTGTATCAGATGATAGAATGGAAGCTAAGAAAAGTATGTTAGATAAATACCCAGATTTAAGAAAAATGTATGATGAAAATGATAAGAATACTATCGTTTTATATTTAACTGATGCAACAGCAACATTCTATTCATTTACATCAAGTCCTAAAGCAATTAAGTTTTAATTGTTTACAAATATTTCTTAATATTATATAATATTAAAGGTGATTTTAGTGGTAGATGAAAAAATAGTAGAAGAAATATTTGACTCATTCCAAGAATGCGCAATATTTCTATATGACAATTTAAAACTAAATTATTATGACAGTATCCTAATGATTTCAAAGAATTTATTAGATGAATCTACTATAGATATTGATAAATCATTAGAACTAAAATATAAGAGAAGATTAAATAAGTTCAAAGATTCTTATAATGTTGAAGAATTAAGAAAAGGGCTTAATTATGTCTTTTTAAACTGTTATAAGGAAATGAACTGGCCTATTGATTCAACACCAGATGCAATAGTGTTAGTAATGAATTATTTAGTTGATAAACTATATCCTAAAAAAGAAATATCAATACTTGATCCACTAATTGGAACTGGTAACTTATTATATGGTGTTTCTAATAATAGAAATGTAACTGCCCTATATGGTATTGATAATAATGACGTTTCTATTAACCTATCTAAAATCATGGGTAATTTTATAGAACCAATTAATTTATTCTATCAAGATACTCTAACAGTTAAGTTAGAAAACATTGATTTAATTGTTAGTGATGTAGTTTGTGATGTTGATTTCACATATGATTTTATAATTCATCATATCGATTCACTAAAAGAAGAATGTTACATGCTTCTATTAATTGATAATGAATTCTTCACAAACATCAATAAAGATAAGAAAAAAATAATTGATTCTAAAGCAGTAATGCAAGGAATTATAGAATTACCTGATAGTTTCTTCAAGGAAAAGAAAAAAAGTATTGTTTTACTTAGAAGAAGCAATGAACCTGTTAAAAACTTCTTAATTGCGAAAATGCCAGAGGTTAATGATAGTGGCGCAATGAAAGAGTTCTTAAATAAAATTGAATTATATTTTATAAACGGAGGAAATTAGAAATGAAAATTATGGTTGTAAATGCTGGTAGTTCATCAGTAAAATTTCAATTATTTGAAATGCCAGAAGAAAAAGTAATTGCTGCTGGTGTAGTAGAAAGAATCGGTATTAAGGATTCAATTTATACTATTAAATATAATGGTAAGAAAAATGAACAAATTATGGATGTTAAAGACCACAATGAAGCAGTTGAAATGATTTTAAAAGACTTAGTAAAACTAGGAATTCTAAAAGCATTAGATGAAATCAAGGGTGTTGGTCATAGAATTGTGCAAGGTGGAGAATTCTTTAAATCTAGCGTTTTATTAACTGAAGAATACATTCAAAAGATTGATGAATTAGCTGCTTTAGCACCACTACATAATAAAGCTCACGTTATTGGTATTAGAGCTTGCCAAAAGGCTCTACCAAACGTACCAATGGTTGCTGTATTTGATACAACATTCCATCAAACAATGGCTGTAGATGCTTATATGTATGCTCTACCTTATGAATGGTATAGTAAGTATAAAGTAAGAAAATATGGTGCACATGGAACAAGTCATAGATATGTTTCAAGAAGAATTGCTGATTTACTAGGTTTAGATTACAATAACTCAAAGATTATTGTTTGCCATATCGGTAATGGCGCAAGTATTTCTGCAGTTAAAAATGGTAAGTGCGTTGATACATCAATGGGTCTAACACCACTTGGAGGTATTCCAATGGGAACTCGTTGTGGAGATATCGATCCATCTGTAGTTGAATTTATGTGCAACAATGCAGGTTACACAGTTCAAGAAGTAACAACAATGCTTAACAAGAAGAGTGGTTACCTTGGAATGAGTAATGGTGTTGGTCAAGATGCTCGTGACATTAAGAAGGGTATGCTTGAAGGAAATGAATTATGTAAGAACACATTTGAAATTCAATCTAAGAGAATCGTAGACTTCGTTGCTGCTTACTATGTATACATGGGTGGATGTGATGCTATCGCATTTACTGCAGGTGTAGCTGAAAACATTCCTTATTTAAGACAAAGAGTAGTTGAAAGACTAGAATGCTTAGGTGCTAAACTAGACTATAAGCAAAACGATACATTATCTGATGAAAGAAGAATTTCAACTCCTGATTCTAAGATTGAAATTTGGATTGTTCCAACTAACGAAGAATTATTAATCGCTAGAGATACAATTGAATTTGCAAAATTAGCTTAATTTTAATTAGAGGGTTTTAAAAAAATCCTCTTTTTTTTATATTTTTAGGAAAAAAATTGATTCATCTTCGTAATATATAATAGAGGTGAAGAAAATGAAGAAATTATTTTTATTAATTATTATTGGCTTAGGCTTTGCGTTAAGCCTAAAAAAAGCCAAAGCAGCCCCAGCGGGTTATGAAATAAGATTTGAAGCTGATAGCTGTGAAGTTCCTATTGGAGGGAATGTAAAAAGTTATCTACCACATGCATATGTCTATGATACAAACACAGATACCATAGTTACAACAAACATGGTATATCATTATGATAATCAAGGAATGAAAATTGAAAATATTGATGTATATGCAGTTGGTAGAAACATTGCTTATGTTTCCGCCACAACCAATTATTATCCTGATTTAATCTTACTTCAAAGAATATATGTTTATGTAGTAGATGATGAAGCCCCAACTGTTTCTATATCTAATAATATAAACATAAGCTATGAAGATGAATTTGATTTAGATAACTACCTAAACTATCATGATAATGCGATTCATGATTTATGTAATGTAGAATTGATTGGTGAATATGAAACTAAAAAGGTCGGAAGTTACGATTTAAGCGTAGTTGTAACTGATGCGTCAAATAACGCTACACAAAAGGATTTTTCATTAAATATTGTTGATGAAAAGAAGCCTGTTATTAAATGTAAGGATATCATAGATGTTAATATAGGAGTAGATATTGATATTAATGATTATATTTCAGCATATGATGAATATGATGGAGATATTGACTTTACTATTACTGATTATGATCTAACTAAAATAGGAAAGAATAATGTTAAAATTACAGCCGTTGATTCATCAAATAATGAAGTGACTAAGAATGTATGTATTAATGTTGTTGATACAATTTCTCCAACTATTAATTTATTTAGTGATACCTTAAATGTTAAAGAAGGGTATGATTTAAGAAGTAATATTAAAAGTGTATCTGATAATTATGATTCCTTAAATGTTGAGGATATTACTATCAATGAACAAAGAATTGGAACTCAAGAATTCTTAGTAACATACTTTATTAATGATATAAGTGGTAATAAAACATATAAAGAATGCATTATTAATTACACATATGAAAATAAACCAGTAATAGAAGCTAAAAACTTAGATAATTTATTAGATTTATTTGATCCTTTTGATTATGTTTATGCATATGATGAAGAAGATGGTGATATAACTAATAAAATAGTCTTAGTTGAACTAAATTATGAAGAAAAATATGGCATTTATGAAGTATATGATAGTGATAATAATTTAACACGTACAAAGATTCAATATGTAAGTGATGAAGATTTAGATAAATATGAAACTAATAATACTTTAAGCTTTCCAAAAGATGATATTGATAATCAAAGTCCTATTTCAAATGATGAAAATGTTAAAAGTTTAAGTAACTTAGAAAAGAAGAATTATAATTTCTTATATTATATTATTTTAGGGGTTATTGCATTAGGTGTTTTAATATATATATTAATAAAGCATTTTAGGAAAAAAATGGTATAATATATAAATAGGAGTGATTAATATGATTGGCTTTTTCTATGCACAAAGTGAATATTCAATTACTAATAATATTATTCATTTAGCTGATTTAATAGAAAAAGCTAAAGAATATGGCTATAAGTTTCTAGCATTAGCTGATAATAAAATGCATTCATTTTATAAAGCAATTACACTTTGCGAAAATGCCTGCATTAAGCCAATTATTGGTTTGGAAATAGAAGTTGAAGGACATAATTTATTATTATATGCTAAAAGTAATATAGGACTTAAAAATTTATTTAAAATTTCTAGCAAAAAAGAAATAGAAAAGCTTGATTTTAAGTTCTTAAAAAAGAATAATGAAGATATCTTTATGGTTACTCCTGGATCTAATGGTTTTATCGAAAAAAATATAGTTGAAGGAAATCTTGATAAGGTATTTGAAGTGTATTTATTATATAAAGATACATTTAAAGAATTCTATATGGGATTAGAAAAACAGACATTCCCATTTGATGAATATTATGATACCTTTAAAGGCTTTGCGATAAGTAATAAGATTAAATATTTACCAATTCATAGAACTCTTTATTTAAATGAAAAAGATATTGATACATTTATTGTTTTAAAGAAAATAAATAAAGAAAAAATTGATAGTAGTGATTGTATCGATAAATATTTAAAAACTATAGATAATCTAGAATTAGAATTTAATGATCCAGATTGTTTTAAATATGTTGAAGAATTATATAATAGTGTAGATATAAAAGTAGATAGAATAACTAACCCATTAATAAAATATCCTAGTGGTAAAGATATAAGTAGTATTAATTATTTAACTGAATTATGTTATTTAGGATTAAAAAAGAGATTAAATAACGATGTTAAAAAAGAATACTTAGATAGATTAAATTATGAGCTTAGTGTAATTAAGAAGATGGGCTATGAAGATTATTTCTTAATCGTCTTTGACTTTATTAGATTTGCGAAGAAAAATGATATTCTAGTAGGCCCTGGTAGAGGATCTGCCGCTGGAAGCTTAGTCGCATATTCTATAGGTATAAGTGAAGTTGACCCTATAAAGTATAACCTATACTTTGAAAGATTCTTAAATCCTGAGCGTATCACAATGCCAGATATAGACGTTGACCTACCTGATGAACGTAGAATTGATGTAATTAACTATATCATTGGAAAATATGGAGATAACCACGTTTCTTTTATCTCTACATTTGATTCATTTAAAGGTAAAAGTGCTATAAATGATGTATCTAAGGCCTTAGGCTTAGATGAAAAAGAAATAGAAGAAATACAAAGCAAATGCTTAGTATTTGATAAAGAAACAGGCAAAAAAGAAGTAACTAAATCATCTATTTTAAATGCTTATAATAATGAAGAAATAGATGAATATAAGGAAGTATTACTTCATAGTTATAAGTTATTTGATATACCTAAATCTATTTCAACTCATGCCGCAGGTATTATATTATCAAGTGATGAAGTAACTGATAATTATCCAATTATGAAATCTAATAATGGATATCAAAGTCAAATAGAAGCTTTTGACTTAGAAGAATTAGGTTTACTTAAAATGGATTTACTATCTTTAAAGAATCTAACATTATTAGATAAGATAGTTAAATTAACTAATGTAAGTCTTAAAGATATTAATTTAGATGATCAAAAAACCTTTGATTTATTAAACAAGGCAGATACAAAAGGTATATTCCAACTTGAAGGTAGAGGAGTAACTAATGTTTTAAGAAAATATAATGTTACATCCTTTATGGATTTAGCTAATCTACTTGCCTTATATAGACCAGGTCCAATGGATCAAATAGATGAATATATCGAAAGAAAAAAGGGTAAGGAATATAGTATTCCTGTAAAAGAATTAGAATATATCTTAAAACCTACTTATGGAATTATTGTTTATCAGGAACAAATTATGCAAATAGCTCATGATTATGCATCATATTCTTTAGGTGAGGCAGATGTTTTAAGAAGAGCTATAAGTAAAAAGAAAAAAGAAGTTCTTGATTTAGAACGTGAAAGATTTGTATCTAGATGTAATAACGAAAAAGAAGCCAATATGATTTATGATTATATTGTTAAGTTTGCTTCATATGGTTTTAATAAGAGTCATAGTGTAAGCTATGCTATGCTTACATATTATCTAGCATACTTTAAAGCAAACTACTATAAAGAATTTGTTTTAGTCTTCTTAAATGATGCTATATCAGATATTAAAGGAAGTATAAATTATTATAATGATTTAAAACAAAATGATATTAATGTAATTAATCCAAATATTAATTATAGTACTGATGAATATATCATTAAAGATAGTGATGTATACTTACCTTTATCTATTATTAAATCTATTAATAAAGAGATTGTAAGTCAAATATTAGAAGAAAGAAAAAATGGCTTATTTAAGTCTTTTACAGATTTCTATAATAGAGTTAAACTTACTAATGAACAATATAATAATTTAATATATTCTTCATGCTTTGATGGATGTATTAAGGATATGATTAACTATGTATCATTTCCTAGCTTAAATAATCAAGATATTATTAAAGGCGTTGAATTTAGTTATGATGAATTAGTTAAGTTTGAAGAAGATGCACTAGGATTTAATTTAAAATTTTCTATCCTTAATATGTATAAGGTAGATAATACAGTATTACTTTCAAATTTGAGTGAAACAGATAAACAAAATGTTTTAGTTCATATTAAATATGTTAAAGAAATTACAACAAAGAAAAATGAACTTATGGCATTTATTACCATTTATGATGGTAAGATGAGCTTAGAAGTTAACTTATTCCCAAGTAAATTTAAAGATATTATGTCAGTTATTAATTCAAAAGGAAAAGTTAGATATGATAAGGATGTTTTCTTAGTTGAATTAAAACCTAATTTAAGAGGAAATGTTATTTCGTATGAAATAACTGATATAAAGAAAATGGAAAAATGATTGGTTTTGTAGCCAATCTTTTTCTTTTTTGTCATAATATGGTTAATATTTTGAAAAATATTAAAAAATATGTATTAAAAAATATAATAGTTGTGGTATAATATTTTTGTTAAAAAGAAGGTGAAATAATGAAAATAGCTGTTATGACTTCAGGTGGAGATGCTCCTGGAATGAATGCTGCCGTTAGAGCGGTAATTAGAACTGCACATTATTATTGTGACGAAGCTTTCGTTGTAAAAGAAGGTTATAGAGGTTTAGTTGAAGGAAAGATTGAAAGAGCTGGTAGATTCTCTGATTGTATCAATCATGGTGGAACATTACTTAAGACTTCAAGACTTCCAGAATTTCAAAGAGATGATATTCAACAAATAGCTGCAAACAACCTAAGAGAACTTGGTATCGATAACTTAGTTGTTATTGGTGGAGACGGTTCTTATAGAGGCGCTAAAGGATTATGCAGATGGGGAATTAACTGTATGTGTGTTCCTGGTACTATTGATAATGATATCGCCTCAAGTGATTACACAATTGGTTTTGATACAGCATTAGATACAATACTTCAAGCTGTCGATAGACTAAGAGATACATCAAGTTCACATCAAAGATGTACATTAGTAGAAGTTATGGGACGCCGTTGTGGTGATCTTGCTATTTATGCTGGAATTTGTTCAGGTGCTGAATTAGTTATAACTAATGAAACAGGATTTGATAAACAATTCGTACTTGATGAAATGAAAAAGGCTAGACTAAGAGGTAAACAACACGCTATCATCATTATTACTGAAGGTGTTACTGACTCTACACAACTAGCAAAAGACATTTCTGAATATTCAGGATTCGGTTGTAGAGCAACAATTCTTGGACACGTACAACGTGGTGGTGCGCCTACAGGAAACGACCGTATTTTAGCGAGTCAACTTGGAAGCTATGCTGTTGATTTAATACATGAAGGAAGAAAGAACAGAGCAGTAGGTAAAGTTGATAATAAGTTAGTTAACTATGACATTTCTGATGCACTTGAAATGGAACCAAAGATGTCTGAGTTATATGAATTAATTAAAAAATTAGGATAGGAGATTTAAGAAGATGTTAAAGAAAACAAAAATTATTTGTACAATTGGACCAGCTTCAGAACCAATTGAAATGATGAGCAAGCTTGTTAAAAACGGAATGAACGTAATCAGAATGAATTTCTCTCATGGTGATTATGAAGAACAAGGTGCTCGTATTAAAACTATTAGACAAATCAATAGAGAAACTGGTACTAACGTTGGTCTATTACTAGATACAAAAGGACCAGAAATGCGTACTCATAGATTCTGTAAGCCAGAAAAGTATGTAGAAGGAAAAGCTTACAAGGATTATGATACAAGAGAATGTAACAACCGTTCATCTGATGAAGATAAGGCTGCTGCTGATTTCAACGATGATATTAAATACGAAGTTAAAGCAGGTTCTAAGGTAAGAATTGCTATGGAACAAAGTGCTGGTGTAGTATTCCCTGATTGGGCTAAGTTCTCAGTATCATACCCAGGATTATATGATGATGTTAAAATTGGTGGAAAGGTTCTAATTGATGATGGTTATCTATCTTTAACAGTTAAAGAAAAGGATGAAAAGAATCATGAATTAATTTGTGTAGCTGATAACTCACATAAACTAAAGAGTAAGAGAGGCGTTAACGTACCAGGTGCTTACTTACAAATGCCATTTATTTCTGCAAAGGATAAGGCTGATATCGAATTTGCTGCTGATCAAGACTTAGATTATATCGCAGCTTCATTCGTTAGACGTCCATCTGATGTACAAGAAATTAGAGATATTCTAAAAGCTAAAGGTAATACTTCAATTCAAATTATCGCTAAGATCGAAAACCAAGAAGGTGTTGACAACATGGAAGCAATTCTTGATGTTGCTGATGGTATCATGGTTGCCAGAGGAGACCTTGGTGTTGAAGTAGATGCTTGGGAAGTTCCAGTTATCCAAAAGAAGTTAGTTGAAATGTGTCAAAGAAAGGGTAAGATTGTTGTTGTAGCTACTCAAATGTTAGAAACAATGCAAGATAACCCAAGACCTACTAGAGCAGAAGTATCTGACGTAGCTAACGCAGTTAGAGAAGGTTGTGACTCAACAATGCTTTCAGGTGAAACAGCTGCTGGTAAGTATCCAGATACTTGTGTATACTACATGGCTAATATCCAAAAGAGAATGATGCCTGAAATGGATTATGAAAAGTTATTCAACAATGCAGTTGAAGGACATGATGATACATTCGTATCAGCATTCGCTATGGATGCTGCTAAGATGGCAATGGAATATAAGAACGTTGCTGCTATCATCACTATTGGTGGAAAAGATATGGCTAGAGCCGTTTCTAAGTTCAGACCAGCTGCTCCAATCGTTGCTGCTGTAGCTCAAACTAGAGATGCTAGAGCTCTTGCTTTAAACTATGCAGTTTACCCAGTATTAGGTGGCGAAAAAGAAGCTATCAACTTCATTAAAGAAAATGAAGAAAACACTAAGGGTAAGGTTGCTATCGTTGTAACTGAAGATTCAATCAAGGTTGTAACTCTTTAATTAAAAAATACTCCTCATTAATTTGAGGAGTTTTTTTTATACTTAAAAATATGTTATAATTTTTAATAGTATGTATAGGAGTGATATTATGAGTTATAAAATATTAATTGTTGATGATGATAAGTCATTAAGTTTTATTATGGGCGAAACTTTAAAAAGACATGGCTATGAAGTAATGTTAGCTTATAATGAAGAAGAATGTTACTCTATTTTAGAGAAAAATACATTCCACTTAATAATTTTAGATATTAACTTACCTGATTCAACAGGTTTTGAAATATGTAAAGATTTAAGAAGAAAATCAAATATTCCAATTATTTTTGCGAGCGCAAGAAGTAGTGTAACTGATAAAATAGATGGACTTGATATTGGTGGAGACTTTTATTTATCAAAACCATATTCAATGAATGAAATGTTAAGTGTTGTTAATGCATTAATTAGACGTTGTTATTCGGCAAATACTGATGAACAAATAGTTGAATTTGGAAATGTTAAAATTAATATCACATCTAGATTAGTTGAAAAAAACGGGGTTAAAGTACAACTATCTTTAAAAGAATTTGATTTACTAGCATACTTAGCTAATAATTTGAATAAAGCAGTTGAAAAAGATAAATTAATAACTGAAGTTTGGGGAACATTTAGTGTAGTTGAACAATCAACTTTAACTGTTCATATACGCTGGCTAAGAGAAAAATTAGAAGATGATCCAGCCAATCCAAAGCATATTAAAACAGTACATAAGGTAGGTTACATGTTAGAAAAATAGGAGGTGTTATTATGAAGAAAAGAATATTTGGTATATGTTTATTCTTTATCGTCATAGTTTTTATATTAGCTATTTCGTTTTGTTTATACGAACACAACGTTCATTCAGATTCCGCAAGGAATAATGAAATAGTTAATATTAACGAAATTGAACAATTAATAAAATTAGGACAAACAGAAGAAGCAATTAATAAATTAGATGGTGTTTCAACATTCTTAAGAAATACAGATAGTGATGCAAATTATACACCTATTATTTTAATTTCAAGTATAAGCGTGTTATTTGTTTTAACTGTTTTCTTATATATTTATTTTTCTATTTTACGTCCATTTGATAAACTAAAAGGATTTGCCAAAGAAATATCTAGTGGTAACTTTGATATTCCTCTAGAATATGAAAGAAGTAATTATTTCGGCAAATTCACATGGAGTTTTGATATGATGCGTAATGAGATAAAAAAGGCTAGACGATGCGAAAAAGAAGCGATTGAAAATAATAAAACTGTAATCGCATCTTTATCTCATGATATAAAAACACCTATCGCATCTATTAAGGCATATTCAGAAGCACTAGAAGCTAATATGGATAATTCATATGAAGAAAGAATGACTTATATTAATGTTATTATGAGAAAAGCTGATGAAGTTAAAAAGCTAACTGATGATTTATTTGTGCATTCAATATCTGATATGGATAGAATAAGCTTCAACTATGAAAATGTTAATTTAGATGATGTCATTATTAATTCAAGTAATGACTTTAAAGCAAACACTCCTATTAATTATATAAATAATGTTAAAAATGCATTTATTTATGCAGATAGAGATAGATTATATCAAATCTTTGAAAATATAATAAATAACTCTATTAAATATGCTAATACTAAAATAGATATAAATTTAGATGAAACAAAAGATAATTATATCGTTACTATAAAGGATTATGGTAGGGGTATAGATGATAGTGATATGCCATTTATCTTTGAAAAGTTCTATAGAGGAAAAAATTCTAAAGAAAAACAAGGAACTGGTTTAGGATTATATATCGTTAAATATATGATAGAAAAGATGAATGGAATAGTAGAATTAGAAAATGATAATGGATTAAAGGTTAAATTAATTTTCAAAAAAATTTTAAATTAAATTCTTTTCTTAAGGATTTCTTAATATTTCCTAATATATAATGATGGCGTAAAGGAAAGGATTGATTATGATGAGTAATATAATTTTAAAGGCAAATGAAGTATGTAAAAGCTTTGCTCATGACGGTGGACAAGTACATGTATTAACAAACGTTAATCTTGATATTTATGAAGGAGATTTTACCGTTATTATGGGAGCATCTGGTTCAGGTAAATCAACATTACTATATGCTTTATCAGGAATGGATAAAGCTACAAGTGGTAATGTGTTTTATAATGGATTAGATATTAATGAAATGAAGGAAAAAGAACTTACAAAACTAAGACACACAGATTTTGGTTTTGTCTTCCAACAAATGCATTTAGTATCTAACCTAACATTATTTGAAAATGTCTGTATTTCGGGATATTTAAATAAAGATATTAAAGCTAACGATGTTAAAGAATATGCAAATGAATTATTAAAAAGAATGAATATAGATGATGTAAAAACACACCTACCTAGTCAAGTTTCAGGTGGTGAGCAACAAAGAACAGCTATCGCTAGAGCTGTTATAAATCATCCAAAATTAGTATTTGCTGATGAACCTACAGGCGCTTTAAATAAGAAGAATTCTTATGAAGTTTTAGACTTATTATCTGAACTTAATAATGATGGACAATCTATCATTATGGTTACTCATGATATTAAAGGTGCTATTAGAGCAGATAGATTATTATATTTATCAGATGGTAATATTGTTGGTGAATTTAAAATGCCAAAATATAGTAAAGAAATGGAAAAAAGTAGAGAACAACAAGTTTCAGCTTGGCTAAATTCTTTAGAATGGTAGGTGCTAAATATGGAAGTACGTACTATTTTGAAAAGAGATATACAAAAGAAAAAAGGAATATTCATTTGTATAGCATTATTAACATTATTAATTGTTACAGCATTCTTAACAATCTTTGGTGTAAATAATGAATATCGTAAAGGAAGAAAAAAAGTAATTAAAGATACTAATACAGAAAACATTTTATGTTATATGTATTCTACATATTATGATCCGACATTAATAGATAGGATTGAAGATGTAGAAGGGGTGGAAAAATGTAGAGAGCTTACAGCCTTACTATCAATTAATCAAAATCATAGAATTAGAAAAGGCGATGACCCTACTAATCAAAGTAAGGTTAGAGAAAGAAATACATATGCTATTGAAAAATTTAGTGATGCTAAAGATCACATTAAATTATTCAATAGTTCTCTAACAGGTTATACTAGTGAGATTCCAGTACTAGAAAAAGGTGAAATATATTTACCACTAGGATTAAAAGATAAATTAAATTGTAATATAGGTGATTATTATGTTGATGATTTTGGTGTTACTATCGATTATGATGAAGAAGGCAATAAGATTTATCCGTCAAAAGAATATCAATTTAGAATAAAAGGATTTGTTGCTGCTCCAATGATGGGATCTTATTCTATCGGTTGGAAAGAAGTATTTATTTCAGATGAAGATTTTAATGAAATTTATGAATTAAGTGTAGAAGGTACAAAAGTAATTCAAGAAAATTCTTTAAGTACAGATTCAAACTTTAGTTTAGTTACTTATGTTTATAAAGTTTATTCAGATGGCTCAATGAGTGATGCTAAGCTATCTAAAACAGTTACACTTGAAACTAAGCTTGGAGATTTTTGTGAAGGTTTAATTTTACAAAGTCAATCAACACATTATACAGGATTATATATTGCTATTATTGGTGGTATATTAGTAGCATTTGTAATTATTTTAGTAGTAGTTGTATTAATTGTTATATCTAATAGTGTTAGTGGTGAAATAGAAAGTGAATATAAGAAGTTTGGTATACTTAAAGCACTAGGATTCTCTAACTTTAAGATAGGCTTAACTTTAAGTCTTTTATACATTATCGCAGAAGTGATAGGTATAGTTGTAGGATTAGTTTTATCAATATTCTTAAAGATCTTACTTGGTGGAATGTTTGTAAGTAACACAGCTACAGCACCATACTCATATGTAAGTATGACTAACCTTTTAACTGTAACAGCTATAGTTCTAGGTTCATCATTATTCTTTATCTTTATTAAACTATTAAAGATTAGAAAAATATCGCCTATTAAAGCCATTAACGGTAATAGTAATGATATTTACTTTACACCTAGATTAAACGCTCCACTAACAAAAAAAGGACTATCATTCTCCTTATCTTTAAAGCAAATATTATTTAGTCCAGTAAGATATTTAGGTATAGGATTAGTTATGGCATTCTTAGCATTTGCGATGCTTACAGGTATGAAGGCAGTAGATTTAACTAAGGCTAAAAGTGTAGCTAAATCATTTGGTATTGATACATCAAATATATCACTTAGTTTCTATTCAGAACATCCTCTAGATAAAGAAACAGTTGATGAAATCTTAGGTGAGTTAAATAAAGTAACTGAAATTGATTACTATAATGCAAGAACAAGTCAGTATTTCTCATTTGAAGGAGACCAATTGCTTGGTGAATATTCAATGACACCAGAAAATATTTTAAGCATTTATAAGGGTAGATCACCAATTTATGATAATGAATTTGTCACAACAAAAAATGTTTGTGAAATGTATAATTTAAAAATTGGTGATAAGGTTAGAATCTCATCTAAAACAGGTGAAGAAGAATTTATGCTTGTTGGTATATTCCAAAGCTCTAGAGATACAGGTATGACATTCTCTATAAGCTATGATGGTGCTAAAAAAGTAGATAATACTATTAGAATCCATTATATGACTTTAAATGTTAAAGATGAAGCTAAGTTTAATGAAGTAATGAATAAGTTAGATGAAATCAATAATAACAGATTTAAAGTTTATGATAATAGAGAAAATTCATTAGATGAACTAGAAGAATACACTGGCATATCTTTAGGTATATGTGCCATTATATTAGTATTCTCAACTATATTTGCACTTGTAACAATAAGATTAATAACTGTTAAATCATTTATGCAAGAAAGAATAGATTTAGGTATTTTTAAAGCAAATGGCTTTAATACATTTAAATTAAGAAATACTATGGCTATACGTTTTACTCTAGTAGCATTCTTAGGATTAGTACTTGGATGCATAATGAGTATGTTCCTATCAGGGTACATCTTAGGACTATTACTTAGCAGTTTAGGTTTAGGTAGAATAAATGTAGCAAATAAATTTACTAATATGTTAATAGTAGTTGCTGGTGGAATGCTTATTGTATACTTATCTGCATATATTGCAAGTAGAAGAATTAAGAAAGTTTCCATTAGAGAATTAGTAGTTGAATAATAGAAGTGGAGTTTATTTCGTTATTTTTAAGGGGGATTAAAAATGAAGCTGATGGTGGATTTGGACCAAATGCTTTAGCAGTTATTACTGGTGATAGTAGTTCATTTACACAAGCTGGTTTAACTTTAAAGGGTTCAAATATACATTATGTAGATAGAATTCTATTTGTAGAAGCTTAGTGACATGCTCTCACAACTTGTAGAAGTGGGAGTTTCTCGGTCAAGGATTCTACCGAATCCAGTATGCGAGCTATCCCCGAATGTCCTTCGGTTTTATATTGTAGGATTAAGATTTAATAGTCTTAATCCTTCTTTTATTAGATTATATGTGGCATTCTTGTCTCTATTATGTCTTAAACCACAATATGGACATATCCAATATCTATTGCTTAATGTTAAATCTTTGTTATAATATCCACAATTTGAACACAATTTACTAGATGGATAATATTTATCTACTTTAAGTAATTTTCCACCTTTA
>JAGCWW010000008.1 GCA_017961685.1 Acholeplasmatales bacterium
TAAATGCGACCAAATTAAAATTGAATGGGCTAATATTAAAACTTATTACCCAAGATTTCCAAAAATGACAACAGTAAGAGAAATTCAATTATTTTTACCTGAAACAAGTTATTTCAATGAAACAATTTTAAATCTTTTCTCAAAAGATGATTATACACAAATGACTTTAAGCGAAGAATTTAATGATATAAATAAAATAGAAGAATTAATTCAAAATAGTCAAGATATAATTAATATGAATGAAGAAATAGAAGTAATTTTACAAAGAGCAAAATTAGCAGCCTTAGGTTCACTTCAATTCGATGAAAAAAGAGAATTTACCACAAATCAAAATGCTGACAGAAATATTATACGCCAAAGGGGAAATATTGCTTCTCATGCAAGAAACACATTAAAAATGGCTTCAGCTGGTACTAATAGGCAATCTATGGGTATATATGGCTTACCCGGAGAGAAAATTACAATTTTTGTAAAATCTGATGATAGCGATCCTTTACCTTCTATTAGATTTACCCAATATATTGGACACTATAGTAATTGGCTTGGTACAGAATTTACTTTAGTTCAAGGAAGACAAAGTTATACTTTTGATAACTTTACAGTTAGTAGTTATTCAATTACTGCTAAAGCAGGAGGACCTTTATATATTTCTAACCCTTATACAAGTGATGAACAAAGCCAAAATATTAAAGTATATGTTGAAGGAGGAACTTTATTCCCTACTTTTAGATTAGGAGAAAGTGAAGACGAATATAAAGCATTTTTAGCTGAATATATTACTGTGTATAATAATAATCCAGATGATTATTTAGATATTACTGAATTATTTGGATATAGAATAATGATAACTGTACAAGCTACATTAGCTTATAATGTTTATAAAGATAAAAGTAAAGGCCCACTTAATAATTTAAATTCCTGGGATGAATATATCAAAAAATTATTTATTTATGATGGTATTGAATATGATCCTTCAGAGCCTCATTATGATATTAAAAATACATATGTCAATTTACATATAAGATATGCTCAGCCATTTGGAGCAGCATATGCTGCATATGAACATATTGGTATTTTTTCAGATGGATGGTTTAATACTGCTATTTATGCTGAAAGTTTTGGATGGGGATTTGCCCATGAAATTGGGCATACTATGGATATAAATGAAAGAACTGTTTCAGAAAATTCAAATAATATGATATCTAAATATGATGAATCATATTTAAGAAGAGAAGGAACAAGAGGAGATTTTGCTCTAAGTTTACAATCTTTAACCTTAAATGATGTAGATGTTTATGATAGAGGTTGTACAAGCGATACTTGTAAAGGTTTTTTCATGAATAAGCAATTGAATTTCTTAGTTTGGTGGTATATAGAAAGTTTCTTCCCTGGATACTGGGGTAAACTTGATAATATGTATAGATATGATTATTCTCTATCCACTGGAATGTCAAGAACTGAAAGATTAATATTTTTCTCAAATATTATTACTGGTATTGACTTAGGATATTATTTCAATAGATGGGGATTCTACTTAAATAATGAAGGAATATTTGACCCTGAAAATGCTAGTGATACTTATAAATCAGCTATGGAAGAATATATAACAAATGGATTAATTGATAATACTTTAAAACCCAAATTTTGGTATTTAGATTATAAAGAATATTTATATAATGTTGAAGGTGGAGAAGGATGTTATGAAGATCAAAATGCATATGATGTTCAAATTAAAAATGTATTTTATATTAATACTACAAGAACTATATTATTACTTCCAGAAATAAATTGTGAAGGACATTTAGGATTTGAAATTTATGAACATAATAAATTAATAGGATTTACTTATGATTACTCATTTATTGATACTAATACATATTCTTCAGACTATATTCATGAATATAAAATAATTGCTATTGATAGAAAATTACTACAATCTAAAGCTTCAGATGTTCAATATAGACAAATAGATGCTCAAGTATGCTCATTTAATTCAGTTATTTACAATAGTATTAAAGACGCTGTTGAATATGCTGAAAGTTTAGATACTACAGATGAATTAAATATATATTTACTCAAAAATACATATGAAAGTACTATTTCCATTAATAAAGCAATAAATATATATTTGGCTGATGATGTAGAGAATATTAAAATCTTTAGAATAGATGATGGGCCACTATTTAGTATTAAGCAAAGTGGAACATTAACATTAGAAGGAAAAAGTGAAGATAATAGAATTATTTTAGATGGTTTAAGTATGTCTCATAAAGGAAGTTTGTTATTAAGTTATAAAGGTACATTTTCAGGAAACTATTTAACTTTCCAAAATAATATAAATTCAGAAAATTATGGTGGTGCAATATGGTCCCAATCAAGTACATTATCATTAAGTAATTCCTTAATCTATAA
>JAGCWW010000069.1 GCA_017961685.1 Acholeplasmatales bacterium
CATTCTACCTAAACTATCATTTAATACATCAAAGATGCTTCCATCAGTTGATCCTTTAAGAATAGTTTCATCAGTTATTGAGAAAATTCCCATTAACTTAGTAGTATTGAATTGAGCTTCAACAGTTTCAGCACCATTAGTATAGTCATCTACACCTAATATATATCTGTCGCTGTTTGGTTCATTACCTAACATTCTAATATTATCAGTTACACCTAGTGCAAAAGTTTTAGTTCTATATTTTCCTGTTAGTGTATCCTTTTTTAACTTATTAATTAAAGCTTCCATTGTATTGAATTCATTTTGTAATCCATCAGTGTATTCAATTTTAAGGAAGTCTTCTAAGGCGTTCTTTACATTAACCTTACTTTGCATAATGTAGCCGCCTATTTCATCGAATGCTGCCATGAGCAACACCTCCCTTATTCAAATTTAGATGAATCAAGGTTAAATAGTCTGTTTTTGAATGCAGACATTGCTTCTTTAGTATTAGCAACGTTTTGTGGTTTTACCTCAGGGGCTCCACCAGCATTGACATCTTCATTAGTCATTGTTCTATTTTGCATTCCGTTAATATTTTGTGCAAACAATGTACGATCGATTTCACTAATAGTAGCAGGTTTAGGTTCTTCCTTCTTTGGTTCAAGAAGTTTATGAATAGGATGTTCTGGATTTGCTACAGCTCTTCCTAGTAATAAGTTAAATGAATCAATTATATATCTAACAGATACATTCTTTTCATTCATATATAACTTTAGGAAATTTTGTAGTTCATCTTTTAAACAATCATATTTCTCTTGGCCTATTTGAGAAACTATTTCAGCTACAGCTTGTTCAGTGTAGTCTTCTCTTCTCTTCTTTTGGAAATATTCTGTAATCTCTGGTGCTAATGCAGGTGCAGAGTTAACAGATTTCTTTACTGATTCCATTGAATCTTCAAGGCCATGTACCTTTCCTTCTAGTTTAGTGATGTAAGAATTTTGATTAGCTCTTTGAGTTTCTAAGCTTCTTACTTGCTCTTCTGCTTTTGCAGCTCTAGCTTCTGCGTCAGCAATCTTTTGGTTCATTTCTTCTTCAGTCATAAGTATATCCTCCTTTGTTATGCTGTACGGATAATCCTTGGCCTAACGGCTGTAATTATAATAATGCCTTGGCATTCTCGTATACACCCTTATCTGAATTGTCTTGTTGGAACTTACTATGATCCTCAATATGCTTTTTCAAGGATTCTTGAACATATGCATATAGTTCTGGATCTTTCTTTTTAAGTTCCCTAACCTGTGCACTCATTCTGAATACCGTATGTTCCAGAATATGTTGTGCATGGTTATCATAATCGTGGACTTCAATGTCAACTTTGTCCAGTAAGTCTTGGTTCTCTTCACGAATACAATCGTGATTACTTCTTTCTATAGGATCTAATGTATCCTTTAGATATCCAAAGTTAAGAGAGTCAAGAATTTCTAACTTAGTAAGATATGATAATCCCATTTGTGGATTATAGACACCAAGATTTGCAGCTTGAGTCATTTTTAATTGACGAGCTTGATCTGATTGCATCAAGAATTCCCTGTTTACAATCTCTAGATTCTCTGGGTCTAGTTCTCCTAAGTTATATTTTACCATAACATCGTCTAGTTTGGCAAGACGTAGTACGTCTCGTAGCATTCTTTCACGTTGTTTTTCTAGATATAAAACTTTTTTGAATACTCTTGTAATAGCATTTGATATTGAATCAATTGCATTTGTTAATTTATTTTGATCTGCTTCACCGATCTTATCTGCAACACCATCAGTACGTACAGATGACTTACTCATACCATATGCAGATATTTGAGATAACCCTGCTGTAACTAGCATATCATCTTCAAGAGTTTTAAGATAATTAGTTATCTCTGTGCCAACTTGAGCTTTAATAACAGGCTCTGGCTTTTTAGCATTACGTTTCAAATGTATAAATTGTCCTGGCTTATTAGTTATAGCATTTGGATTAACTAAACTATTTTGCCATACATACATTTGTCCTATAGATAGATGATTTATATGCTCCAACAATCTATTCTTAACAGCATTATATGTGTCTTGAATTGGAATTAATTGGCTATATACTGTTACACTTACTAAATGATTTGGCACAATTTGGAGATTCATAAAATCAAATGGTATCTCTCTTTTATTATGCCCATTATCATAAGGTAAATCCCCACTAAATAAAACTTCTTCATTAATCATTAATAAGTATACACCTTTTGGATATAGTGCATCTGGTTTCCTATAGTACTCATATACGTAAGCATATTTACTTTGTTCAAATCTATTATTATCTGAATATCTTACGTCAGCTAGAAAGTACCTAGGGTCTATCTGTTCTGGTCTAGCTGTGAAACCCCATCTCTTTTGAATGTATTCTAGTGAGAACATTCTTCTATGTACCAACTCATTAATATCTTCCATTGATTCAACAGCTAAGGAATCAATTAAAACTTCATGCATTGGTATAACATCAATAAATTCTCTACCTTCTCTAATGATTCTTTGGCCTGTGGCTTTAAAATCATCATCTTCATTTTTCTTAATAGTAATGTCTTTAACTTCTATTTCGTCACCCTTTGACCAGTCTATACCGGTTTTAAACCATACTAGACCATACACATCTGCTTGTTGAATTGCTTTCTTATATTTATCTGCAAAGTTTATATCTTTACAGAAAGCTTCAAGAAATTTATTTCCTTCAATAGCATTAGTAATTGTTTCTTCTCTATTATCTGTACCTCTAAATCCGGCAATAGGTTGGTTTTGTGAAAGGATACCATATCTTGTAAGATATATAGGTAACATTCTATTAAATACTTTTCTCTCTAGGTATAAGCTATTGTGTGTTTTCATTCCTTCAATAGCTAATATTCTGTCATTGATACGTTTGTACTGCATGCCTTGTATATAACTTTTGTTTAATTCACCTGATAAGATAAATGGTCTTATTCTTAAGTCAGCATCATTAACAAAAGATTGGATTCTTTTAATAAGCGCTTTGCTTACAGCCATTAATAGTCAGTCTCCTCATTGGCTTCTTTATAAGCATCCACATCGAATTCATGTGGATTAAAGTAAGAACCCTCAGTTTCTTCTTTCATTAATTCTTCAACAGTCTTTTCAGTTTCAGGAGTAGGGTTTAGTGTGTCCAAGTGTGGAGTAGCTAAATCTATATTCCCAAGTATATCTGTAATAACATAAACTAACCTTTTATTTAACTCACTTAATAACAACATAAAGTTATATAGGACAATTGCTATAGTAATTACACATATTACAATTACTATTGCTAGTATTATTTCTAACCAATTCATATACTATCCTCCTATTTTTTAGTTGATTTTTTCTTTTTAGGTTTATCAGATAATTCGTCAGCTAAAGCTTGAACAGCTGGTTCTACCTCTGCAGGAGCTTCAACAACTTCTTCTTTAACTTCTTCCTCTTTTACCTCTGGCTCTGGTTCTGGAGTTGGTTCAGAAACAGGCTCTACTGGAGGTTCAGTAGGTTTATCTTTCTTTGTTTCCTTTTTAGGTTCTTCAACCCTAGTATCTATAATTTTAATATCTAGTGCTTCTTCTAAAAACTCTTTACTATTAAGCATTGCTTCTCTTAAGATTAATGAGTTGAAAAAGATTTTAGATCCAGGAATACGATCGTGTAATAAACAGATATCCCCTTTAGTATATTGTCTACCAAAAGGAATCCCTGGTTTAAAAATAGCAGATATAGGATCAGAATATGTCTTATTAGTTGGTTTAAACTTAAACATAGTATCCCTCCTTTACGATTACATTATACCATTAAAACCATTCATCTTCAAGTGATACACCAAAGAAGGTTTCACCAGAATCTGCTAGTTCATCTAGGTATTCTTCTTCATCATCTAGTTTCTTTTGTAACTTAGATCTAGTATCTACTACAACATCATCAAAACCTATAGGTGCAATGTCACTTGAATAGAATACAAGGAATAAACCATAAGCATCTAATGCATGGTCTTTACATCCTTTATCTATAGCCCCTGGATTATTATCATCATAGATTGCATTATTGAATTCATCTATTAATGCTGAGCATATTCGTGAAATTCTAAATCGTGGCACACCATCTGTATCAACTATATGTGTTGCAGAATGTATTTTATCATAACGCATTTCTACTTTTCCTTTACCAGAGTCTACTCCTATAGGATTTAATCCATAGTAATCAAATACATCTGATTTCATTTCACCAATAACCCTTCCTGAATCATCACGATATCTATCACCATTACGATACATATCATGTGGTAACAATGTAGCTGTTATATTATAACCTCTACTTTGTTCTTTTATTTCTTTTACGAAATCTTCAAATATTAATTCTTGGCCATACATTTCTTTGAATGTAATAACTTTACCATCTTCTGTAACTGCATGCCATAGGGCTGAGTGATAAGATGGTTTGTATCCCCAGTCAATAGATATATAGATATCTGTTACTTCTGGGAATCTTTCAACTTCTTGAAATGCTACAACTGGATCTATCAGTTGATCATCCATTAGATCAAACATCTTACCAGCTACTACATCCCAGTTACCATAAAGGTCCATCTTCTTTCTATTTTCATCTTGCATTTCTAACATTGCTGCATATGATGCATTAAGGAATGGATTGTCTTTATATGATGCTGGTATGAATCTAACTGTAACTTTGATATCCCCTTTAGCTGTATGCATTATTTCTACATGGTCCTTAGTTTCTAATGGAGCATTAGTAATAGGATCATATGTAACAACTGTAGGATCAATAAATCTACGTTTAACCCATTTATGTCCTTTACCTCCCGGGTTACAACCAAGTACAACTTTAGTTGGAATCTTAAGAGGCTCACCAGTATATGGATTGGTTTGAACAGTTGAACGTACAGTTGATAATAGATAGTTAAAAGTTCTTTCATCTTGTTTAGTTACTTCATCAATAGCTAAATAATGAAACTCCCAACCTTGTTGAGCCAATGCTTCTTTGTAATCTGCTACACGTTGTAATGTTATATAGGAACCATTAGGAAATATGATACTTCGAGAAGGGTACCATGAGGAACTCTTCTCTCTATAATCATATATTTGTACACCATTAACATTTTGTGGAAATAGTGTTGGTAACTTATCCAAGAAAGATTGCTTAACAGCATCTAATCTTTCACGGATAATACAGCATTTAGCTCCAGGGTATGTGGTACAGAACATGAAGGCGTCAGCCAGAATACCAGCTGACTTACCTCCACCTCTTGAACCTCCATATAATGTAATTGATATTTCATCAAAACTTACTGGAGCATTATGTAATAGCATTTGTTTAGCATGTGGCTGATAGGTAGGAGTAACTACTGTTGTTGCCATTAGTTACCACCTCCTAAATCAGGAACTTTTAAATCTTCAATCTTATTATAGTTATTATCCCAAATACCCATCTGAGGTGAGACCTTAGTATTATTATCAAACTTATAATTATTGCTATAGTTATTGTAGTAAGTTTTCTTTTTATAGTAGCTATTATTGTAATTAGTTCTTGGATAATAAGTTCTAGGGGTACTAGAATATGAACTTATATAAGGTGTTTTATAATAAGGAGCTTTGTGAGTTTTATAATAATTATCTGTATTATTTGGGAAGAATGCTTTTAATAACGGATAAGTTTCTTCTTCCCATTTAAGAGCTTTTTCAAGATTAATTAAATCTCTGTCAGATAATGTTTTATAATATTCAGATTTATTAACTTGGTCTAATTTTCTTATAAGAGAATTATTATTTAAAGCCTTTCTTAATGTAGCTTCTGAAGTTCCTTTATTATATTCTGAGGCTATATAAGTATATATGGTTGTAGGATCTTCTTGTTTTTGTATCATTTTCTTTAACATCTTATTAACTCTTGTATAATCATCTTGATTAACAGAACCATATTTTCCAGTAGCATTACGTTTTGTTTTTAAATAAGTAGCATCTAATAGATCTTCATATTCAGCACCATATCCTTGTTCTGCATATTTTACTGAGTTATAAGATTTAATACTATTTAATACTGCATAATAATTAGATGTATCTTTTTTCCAAGATTTCTGATTACCTAAATCTCCACTAAATCCTTTAGCAAGCCCTTTCCATAAAGAGTTTAAGAAATTAGAGTCTTCAGAATATTGGTCTATTTGATTTTGATCTACAATAGAATTTGCAACACCTGAGCCTACTAAGAAACCTAGTACTTTTCTTATACCATTTTCATACATATTATAAGCTTTAGATGTATCTTGTAGTGAATCCCCCATAAAGTCTTTTTGTAATAAAACTTCTGTTGGATATTTAATAGCAGGATTTAATTTAGATAAGAAATTTTTATTTAAGAATCCTAATGCTTTATCTCCAAATGTTTTATTGTATTCGTTTATAAATGGATTAGCATACATTTCTTTTAATTGATATATAGGATTCATTGAATCATATACAACGCTAGGTGTACCCCCAAGTATAGTTCCAAGTGGATCAATAGTTACACCTTCACGTTTCCATTTTTCTTCCTCTTCTTCACTTACTCCATATTTATCACATACATATGATATTAGTAAGTTTCCAAAGTATGCTGCTACTAATGCTGTACAAGATGGTGCAGCAATTGTTCTAGCCCATTGAGGAGCGTTTTCAGATGTAAATCCTTCTTGGAATAATCTTCCAACACTCATTGCATAAGCTCCTGCTGTTCTTGTTAAGTTCATTGGGAATGTAGCATACATCATTAGTCCATTAGTTTTCTTACTTAAATAAGGGAAACCTCCTGGGGAACCAATCATATAATCCATAACAAATGTAGCCTTAGCTGCATTATCTGGAATAACTTCACCTGTTTCAGGATCTATTTTTGTTAAGTTATCTATCTGATCTTTTAAATAATATGCAGGTCCATAGATAGGATCTCCTTTTTCAAAAGCTTCATAAGCTGTTAACCAGATTGCATATCTTCCAAAGTGGTTTTGATAAGCAAGAGGCTGTGTTAGTTTATCTGTTAAATTAGAAATACTTGAACTCATATCTTCTGTAAATGTTACAGGATCTTTACCAGAAACATTTAATGGTTGTCCTTCCCATCTTAAGTATTGTTCTAATAAACTACCTTCTTCAATAGTTCCACCTTTTGAGTATATAGCGGCAGATAATTCTTTAGCAGCTCTAGGAACATTTTCCCATACCTTTGGACTATAAGTACTTCCAAGCATATAGTCTGTTCCTGTAAATCTAAATAATCTTCCTAACATTTTTGCTGGCATTGCCATTTGTATTCCAGCACTAGATGTAGAAATCTTTTTAAGTGTTGCCATCATCTTACTAGGTACTTTTGTTGTGAAATATTTTTCTTCTAATTGATCAGCTAAATCAGATTTCATTAAATATAATTCTCCACGTATAGCTTTTTCAACTAAGAATTGATTCCATTTAGTTTCAGATTGATTATTAGCAGCTATTTCAATATTATCTTGTATCCATTTCATAGATGAGTCACCAATAGGTGTAACATAAGAATCTTTAGATAATTTTTGACCCCATTTATTTACAAATGTATAACCTTGTTTATAGCAAGAATTAAGATAATCTGAAATATTTGTAGCTACATCTTTAGATAATTCCATAATTCTTTGTGCCATTATTATTCTTGTTTCCATTAAATTTACAGCATTTTTAACATCTGGTTCTAATGCTCTATCAATTTGCTTACCAGAAAGATATTTTAAAGATGTGTAATCTTTATTAATATTTTCAGGTAAATTATCTAATGCTTCATTTGTTGCAGAATTTAATGCGCCCCACAATAATTGTAATTTTTCTACAGAATTTTTTGAACCTTTAGTTATCATAAATGTATCTAAATCTGTATTTTGTTGGATTAAAGATATTAATGTTTCATTAATTTGTTTTACTGTACCATTTTCTCTGTCTTCTTTTGAAGGTTTAAATTTTGACATATCGAAGCCATCAGATAAATATTTATTTATATTATTAAATGTTTCTACATTATCTAATAAACCTCTAGTATGTAATGTATTAGAAAGATTTTGATTAGCTATTAATTTAGCTGTTTCTCTATTCATTACTTTATTTGCTTCAAAGAAGTTGAACATCATATTTTCTTTAATCTTTCCATCTTTAGTAAGATAATCATATCCATTATAATCAAGTGTTGCTTTTAAAGCGCTCTTAATAGTTCCATAAGCAAGTTCTTTATTTTTAGTTGGAGTATATGGTGTTAAGAACATCATTAAATTATTAGAAGGTTCACCATATATTTCACTCAACCTATTATTTGTTTTAAGTCTATAATCAATTAAATTATTCATAGCTGTATTTATTTCTGGGTTATTTTTTAATAGTTCATAATTTTGTTTCATAGTTGTATTAAAATAATCCCTATTAACACCTATGTATGTTAATCGATTAGTGATATCTTCCCCATGAAGCTCGGCATTGCTTAATGCCATATATGTACAATAATCTTGAAATTGCCTATCTGTTGTTCCTCTTATAGCTTTACGAAGATCATATAATATTTGGTCACCTTGCGCTTGAATTGCTTGAGCGTCTCCATATGCTTTTTCTAAAGCCATAGAAACATTTATTGTATCTCCTTTATCTTCTTTCCCAATATGTATACCAGAACTACTAAACCAAGAATTTTTAAACACATCTACTTCATCTTTTCCATAAGTAAAGTTTATATCAAAGGAATCAGTAATATTTGATAAATTATATTTTGTTGTGAATTGTTTAGTTGCTTTAGAATTATCTTCAAAAGCTTTTTGAACAATATTGTAAGCATCTATTAAATCTTGATTATCCTCAATATTTTCTTTAATAGAAGTATCTACATTTTTTAAATTAATATTTGGATTATCAACTTTGTTATAAATATCTTTATATGTGTAATAATTCATAGTACCAGTCATTAAATCATTTCCTTTATCTGTTAATTGTTTATAAGAACCTGTTCTTGTTAAAGGTTTGACAGTTAAAACTGGATTATCTTCTAAAGAATATTTTTGGGCATAGGCATTAAACACTAATTCTGGTGAAATATTTCTAGGTGAAGCGTCAATAATACTATCAACAATATTATCTTTAGTTGCTAAACTTGTTATTAAAACACCAAGCTTTTTATCTCCTGAAACTCTAGTTAATTCATTAGCTGTTGTTTTTGCTAGATTTTGATAATATGTTCCTTTTGGAATATCTATATTATTATCTACATAATATCCTTTTTGTTGTTTTTTGAACACTTGTCCTTTAGTTGGTAACACAACATTCTCGTCTAGCTGCCCAACATGCCCTTGTTTCATATCATTGAAGACATTATCATCTGATAAATTAGTAGGATAAATCATAGCATACTTTTTATTTAATGGTCTAAAACCTAAACCTTGTTCACCATTATAATGTGATCCATATCCTAAATATCCTTCAGCTGTTGCTTGCATTGCATCTGTATGATTTAATGCATATCCATTATGAATTTCAAAAGATTTATTATAAGGAATATAGAAATATTCTTCTGAGGAAATACTTGCATTTTGTCTAGCTGATTTTTCTCCAGGGTTTACAACTTTACCAACAAAAGATGCACATCTATTTGCTAAATCTGATCTAGCTTTAGATTTTGAGAAAACTCTTATTCCATTATAGTCTTTTACATTGCCTTGTTCATATTGTGTAAGAAGATTTTCTACTTCTTCTGAGAAAGCTTTTCTTTGATGAGGAGTTAATCTTTCAAGGATATCATCATATGTATAACCTGATTTTAATAGAAATTCTAATGTTCCTTGTACTGCTGAGTACATTTTCAATGATGTTGGATTATAGTCTTGTGCAATTGTTTCCTGATAATCTTTTACATTATTTATGCCGGTTGAAACCCCAAATTCTTTTTTAGCCCAGGTATTATATTGTCCCCAAAGATTATCAGTTTCAATAATGTTACCTAGACCAACGGCTCTTAATTTTAATTCATTACCTGCTGTATTTGACCAATAAATATTTTTAGAATTGTTTTCCATTTCTATTGGTTCAATAATACCAGCATTAGTGTATGAAACAGTACCATCATCATTTCTTGTTATAACTGCATCACCAAGCATACCTAGTTCTTCTGGTGAACCTTGCAAAGCTAGTATTGACATTAAGTCTACCTTTTGCATTTTACCAGATTGTGTTCTATTAAAGTTTTCTAATAAATAGAAAGGAGAGTCTTTAAATATTCTAGCGCTAAATGTTTCTTGAATACCAGATTTTGTTTTCATTGTAATACTTGCCGGTGTTTTATCAACATCACTGAATACAACATGATATCCAAGTTTATTTATTCTGTCTGCTTTTAATGCATGAGCAGGTATAGCAATATCCCAATCAGCATCAGAATTTATAACTTTAACTTTTTGGATCATACCTTTTCCAAGATCAAAACCTTTTTTACCATCAAGCGTTTCGAAATTTACTTTAAATATTCTACCATTTTGGGAAATTAAAGTAGCTTTTCTAACTCCATTATTATCAAAGAACATATTAGTTATTTTAGAGAACTGTTTTATTTTTCTATTAACATCCCTTTTAGTATTTTTTAAATCTTCTAGTGCTTGTGAATCATCATTAGATAATTTATGTGTTAATGTATACATATCTTGAGCTTTATCAATTTCTTTTTGTAATTCTTTTTTATACTGTATTAAATTATCTGGTGAGAATTGATCTATTAGTTTATCTTTATTTTTACGTGCTCTTAATATATTAACAATTCTATCTTGAATATCTGAATATTCAGAAGTACCTAAAACTTTTTTAAGATCTATTTGTTGAACATCCCCGATAAATCTTTTTGTACTTTTACTATTTATATAAATTGTATCTGGGTCTCCATTTGGATCTCTATCAAGGACTGCAACATTCATATTGTGACCTTGTAATTCTTCATCAAGCATATCTTTAAATTGTACACTCTTATCTTTATAAGATTGTTGTAGTATCTTATTTATTAAGAAGCTATCTTCAGAATTTGATAAAGATGTACCACCTCTTATATAATTTCCAAAACCTTTAATATTTTTAATATCCCCTAATAATTGTTTACGCTTTTTAAGAGAATCAGAATATTCAGTTGATAATGGTAAAGATTTATCAGCAAAGATATTAGATAATTTTTTATTCATTTCAGAATCAAACTTAATAGTATCTTCTAACGTGTTGAATATAAATTGTGTATTTGCTAATATATTTGTTTTAATTGCTTCTTTATCCTTTAAAGAATTTATATCTGCTGCTAGTGATTTTATATATGGTACTAATGAATCTGTTAAATATTTTTTAGTATCAGAACTTAAATCATGAGATGATTCAAAGTTTAAAATTATTTTATTAACAGTTCCAAAGTAATCATTTAAATCTTGCTCTGTCCAAACTTTAGAATCAATTTCATCAATTAATTCAGGTGTCATTCTTACTGGAGAAAGATTTAATTGAGCTAAGGCATTTTCTCCTAAATTTTCTATCTCAACTGGATTAGACATAAATCTTTGTTTTTTAAATCCAAACAGAGAGTCACTAAGATTTGTTTTAATAGAAGCTTTGTCTGCTATTTCTTTAAATGTCTCTTCATATGAATAAGACTTAGGATCATTCAATACATCAAAGTTTCTTATATATCTATGTCCATTTGATTCTTGAACACCTATTACTTTTAATATTTCATCAGTACTAATTCCTATTGCTTCATACTCTGGCATTTTTCTTTCTACTAGATCTCTAAGAGTATCAAGATTTTCTTGTAAAGCTTGTTCATTATTACGTTTAAGATTAAAATCAATCTTCTTTGATATAGCTATAATATCAGAATCTTTTGACATAGCTAATGCAATAGCTCCAATTGAATCATTACCATTAGGTTTTTTGTTATGTACTAATTCACTATATAATTGTTCTTGAATATCATGAGCTAAGAAAGTTTCTTCGCTTTTAAATTTAGCAATAGCTCTTTCAAATGGATCAGTAATAATATATTGTGTTGTTGCATCACCATCAAAGTCTCCAGCAAATATACTTCTCCATACCATAGGTGTAGCATAGATATCCCCATTATTTCCTTCAACAACTTTTACTTTGAAATAATTAATTTGATGTTTATCTGCAGATGGTTGTCTATGTGTTGCGATATATACATTACCATCCTCATCAAATAGATTTTTATAATCAAATGCACTCATATCTTCTAATGCTTTTCTATCAACAAAGATTGTATTAGTTTCAACTATTGCTGGTTCTTTAGATCTAACTAATTTATTTTGTTGAGCATTAAATTCTAATGGAACAAAATCAGAAGGTAATCCTGTAGGAGATATACTATGTATTCTCTTATAAGAACCAAATCTACTAAATGAAATATATCCTTTTAAATCAGTATATTGTTCAGCTTGTTGAGCTAATTTTTCTGCAGTAGGAGAATTAATAATTATTTTTAAAGGTTGATTGAATTGTTCTTTACCATCAACAGAACTTGATAAAGCAGTAGTGGCATCTTCAAGAATACTATTTTTTAAATCATCAATCATAAATGATTGAGTACCCATGTTTTCATTTACTAAGTCTTCAGCATATATATTAAATTTTTGTGCATTATAGTGATGTTTAACAAGATCTCTATCTTCTAAACTTGATATAGAGTTCTCATTATTTTTACCTAAGTTGTTTATAATGATCTGTCTCTTTTCTTTAAAGTCTTCTGTATCTGTATCTATTAAAGGATCTGTATCTATTATATTTTTAACAACATCATTAAATGAAACGAAATCATTTTTATTTTCAAGATTTTCTTGTAATTCATTTTTAGATGTCCAGTAAACTTTTGATAAAGCTTGTTCAGGTGTTAAACCAGGGTTATTAACCATAACTTCTGTAGTTAAATCTATAACTTTCTTTTCTAAGGAACCATCTTGAATATATGGTTTTAGTTCAGTAAAGCCAGTTGCTTTCCATAAATCTGGATTATTTTTTAATTGGTATAAAGAATATCCTAGATTAGTTTCTCTTAAATTATTTAACATTCTAGTTAAATATGCAGTTGCTGAAGCATCTGGCATTCCTTGTACAAAATATAAATCAGCATTTATATTTTTTGCAGAAGAGCCTATAGCATCATCCATTTCATTATAGATAAGATTTCTTGCATCTTCTTGTACATTAAATTGATTTAATATTCCATCAATAACAGATAGCATTTTTGTTTTAGCTTTAATTGTTGGATCTACAAAACTATCCATTTTATATTCAATCCATTGTTTCATTGCTTGTGTATCTGCTTTAGCATTATGTGCTTCTTGCACAAAAGTTTCTCCAAGATCTTTTCCTATAATCATTCTTTGAATTCTTCTTGTTAAATCATCACCAGTATATAACATAGAATCAAATTCTGTTGCATCTAATGTGACATTATTTTTTCCTTTTATAAAAGGATTAATATAATTAAAGTCATAAGTATCTCCATTATATGCAATAAATGTAGTATTTTCCATTTTACTTAGCATAGTTTTAAATTCTTCTTCTGTTACAAATTGTATTGTATCTGAAGGTTTACCAGTTAAATATTCATCAACAGCATTTTTATATCCTTCTTCAGTTTTATAATATGAATTTTCAAGTATATTATTATCTCGTACCCACTGTTCTGGTGACTTATCATGAGTGATATAATAAGTAATTTCTTTTATACCTTCTTTAGTTTGAATGTTCATGTGAGCTTGGAATATATCATATAAAGTTTTAGTTGATTTTATTGTGTTAGCAGGGCCATCTTTATCTGGTATTAAACCTTCAAGGTCCATGTTAACAACAGAATATCCATCTGGCATATCTTGCATTCTATGTCTGAATTCTAATAAAGACATTTTTTGCTTAGCACCATCTGCAGTAATATTTAATTTAGTATCTAAGAATGTATCTGAGTTTTTTAATTGATCTAAGGATACACCTGATGTTTTATAAGTTATAGCTTCTGGTGTTGTAGCATATGCAATATATGCTTTTAAGAAACTCCTTGGATCTATATCAGTATAATTATCTAGGATATGTCTAAATTGTTCTTTATAAGAAATAGAATCATAATTGTATTTAGCTAATTTTTCAATATCATTTAATAAACGATTTTGTGTATATTCTGAAGTTTCTTTTGTAAATAATTTTATATCAGTTAGAATATTTGCAGCTTGTGTTTGTAATAATTCTTTTTCTTTATCATCCATTACAGAATAATCTCTACCAAATACAGTTAAAGCTGCTTGTGCTCTTTCTGCTGGATTGTCTGAATCTAATGAAGAAAGTGCTCCATTAACATAATTATTTATTCCTTCGTTATTATATGTAGGTCTTCCAATAATTTGTGGAACTAAATAATTAAATACTTTTTCAGCTGAGTATTTATTATTAAATACTTCTTGTACATTTTGAATAACTGCTTTTCTATAAGCTTCTTTTGATAGTTGAGTAGTAGTAATATCAGATATAACTTCATTATAAGTTTCTATATTATCTCTTTGTAAAGTTTTTAAATGATTAACAAAATCATCAACATCTTTACCTCTCCAAGAATCTTTAGATTTCATATATTGTTCAAAAGCATTTACTAAATAATAATTTTTAATTTGTTTAATGGAATCTTCTTGTAATTCAGTATAGTTAAAGTTGATTGGATCATATGTATCAATAGCATGCTTTTCTAATTGAACAAAGAAAGCTTTATCTAATTTGTTTTCCTTTTCTAATTGTGAAAGTTTAGCATATATTTCCATATAGTTTCTTCCATCAAAACCTGTTTGTAGTAACTCATTACCATTAGAATCATAAACTTTTAGTTGTTGCCACTCAGTATTAGGAGTTGTGTCCATTGCTGAATAATACATATCTCTTGTTATTTTAGCTGATACAGTATCATCTGTATTAAATGTAGAAGATACATTAGTCATTGTCTTATTTAAAATATCAGCGGCTTGTTCTCTAGCAAAGATATTTTCCATTTGTAAAACTTCAGCAGTGTGTGGTGAAAAGAATCTATGTCTTGCTTCACTATCTTGATTAACTCTAATTCTAGAGAAGATATCTGGGTATTTAGAAACAAGTTCATCATATCTATCATTTAAATCATCTGCATATTCATCTGCAAGTTTATATGTTCTATCTCTATCAGATTTTCTTTGATCTTGTAATAACATTTTCTTTTGAAAATCATTTACAATACCATTATCTGAAATCATTTTTTCAGCAGTAACAGATTTTGAAGGGCTAACTAAATCTGAAGGATTTCTCCATTCTCTAACAGGTCTATCTAATTCTGGTAATAACTTATCAAAATCATCTATTATGCTTTTTGCTTGAGATCTAAGTTTATTCCAATCATTATATGTCATTTGATCATTATAAACTTCAGCTAATAGATTTAGTTGTTCATCGGTTAAGTTTGCAACTTCCTCACAGTCTGCTATAGATAAATGATTATCATTACCTTCTAATCCTTGAATAACTCTAAGTACTGGACTTTCTTCAAATACAGTTATTGAGTTAGGTATATTCATCATACCTCTCATTGTTGTATCTGTAGATATATTTCCAAAATTATCTATTGCTTGCTTAACTACTGTTTCTAAATCCTTTACAGATATATTATCTATATCTAGTAAATAATTATCATATGCTGCACCTTTTAGAATTTGTGCATTTGCATACATATTATCACCAACTGTATGTGTAGCACGATAAGGAATTGAGCCATATGAATATTCAATAGATTCAGGAGTTGAATAACTTTGAGCGTTATGCACTTTATAATAATCTTTATATTCTTGTGTAATTTCATTTACTAGTTTAGTATTAGAAGAACTAATATCTTCTCCATTTTGTTTTGCTTTTAGTAATCTTCTAGATATTTGAGGATCTTCATATAAAACTTTCCAATCTTCAGATGTATCATCAGTTGTATAATCTTGTGAAAGTTTTACGATACCGGCTAGATAAGCTGCCTCATAATCTGAATTTGCATATTTTTCTAAAGTTTTTAAATCATCATTATAGTAAGCTTTTAATATAGCTTTACTATGTTTAGCAGACATAACTTTCTTTTCTCCATAGAAAGGATCAAAGAAATAATCAGATCCATCTGCATTAGAAGTATCATTTGCTTTTAATAGACCACCAAGGATTTTAGCTTTTAATGTTGAGTTATCATCAAACCCAACTGATACATTAAATACAACTTGTATACCAGTTGATTGTGGAACATCATTTCCATGATACATATCTGGTATGTGTGCTTCTTGTGCTACTCCATTATTATCAACATATTTAACAATACCATCACTTGCTTGAGCCCAAACATAATTTGATTTACCCATAGAATCTTTAGAGATTAATGGTAATATTCTAAATAAGTTAAAATTCTTAGAAGAGTCTAAATAATTAATCATATTCTCTTTTTGGTTATCTTTTAACTTAATTGTTATAGTGCCTTCTGGAGTATTAGGTACAATTTCATAAAATCCTTTATCACCAATTATTTCTGCTTTCTCTAATTTAGTTTTAAAGGTTTCATCATAACCATAATAAGAAAATTGAAATTCAGAAGGATTAGCTTTATCAATCATGTTTCTTAAATAGAAATATGTTCCAGTGTTATTATCTTTTGTATATCCATCAGCATAATCCATTATTTGTTGTGTTGCTTCTTTACCAGTAATATTACTAGCAGCAGTTCCAGCTTTTACACTATAAAGTCCTGTGTCTTCTTCATAACCAATAATATCTTCTGAACTATTTTTAGCCCCTATAGGCATTATAGTTTGTTTTGTAGAATGTATCTTTTTAATTCTTTTAGAAGTTTTATACATATGAACTTTAGCAGCTAATTGTTTAGGTACATCATAATCCTCAACTCTACCATCTTCATATAAAACTTTTGATTCAGTTTGTACTTTTGATATGTCTGGATTTTTAAGTTTAAGCATTTTATTTTCTAAGTCTGCTCCAAAACTAACATATTGTTTAGTACCATTGTTATATTGAACAACATCATCCCATCCATTCTCTAATTCATTAATTGAATCTTGAACTTGAGCTTTAGTTGTTATTTCAAATTCTTTATTACCAAATAATTTTAATCTTTTTGCAATAGCATTATAGTTATCAATATCTTGTTGATTGTTTAAATCAAATACAAGTAGTGTTGATCCATTCTCTTTTGCAATATTCATACGTCCTCTATATTCATCTGCAAGACCATAATATGAATCTTTTAGTTCTATATGAACTCCTTCTGCTTTCATACGAGATTTAGAATCAATATCTTTCTTAGCTTCCATAGTGTATTCACCAGCTAAAGCATTAAGATCTATTGTCACTATATCTCCGGACACTTTATATTGTTTTATTCTATTTGTAACTTTTTCTAGTTTATTAACACCTGCTTCTAATACACCAGTAAGGTTTTTAATTTCTTTTTTAGTTGCATCTTCTGGTAAAAGTATTTTTGCTATCTCAGTATTCTTTTTGCTTCCTGGGACAGCACTTTCACTTTCTTTTAAGATTGCATCTAGTGTGTCCCTAACTGCGGGGAGGAATTTACTTCCTTCTTTCTCTTCAGTTATTGCTTTTTTGAATTTAGCTTCGTCTTCTCCACTCCATCTTCCTGTGCGTTTGAATTTATCCATAATATCATAAGCATCATTAGTTAATTCAATCTCATTATTTGCATTAACTTTATTAATAAGAAGATTAACAGCATTCTCTAATTTACTATTTTTAGCTATTTTATTTTTTCCTGTATAAGCTTTAGCAGCAGTAATAGCCTCATATGTTTTATAGTATTTATCAATTGAATTTAATTTTTTAAAGTCTGATGTATCTAATGAATCCATATGTTTTATAATAGCTTTTTGAATCTTTTGTGCTTCAGGTAAATCAGTTTCATATGATGCCATTATATGTAATGCATCAGCAACATCTAATTCAGTAAGAACCTTATTTTGAATAGCTAAATCAAATACATTATTTAAAGTATCATAAACATCTTTATTTGATGCATATTCTTTAAAGCCATTAGAACCCATTAATGTTCCTAATATTAATTTAGCTCCAGTTATTGGATCATCATTTCTAATTTTCCATAAACCAGAATTAATATTACATTGAGATTCAAATGTAAGTATTTGTCCAGCTCCGGAATTAAGCGTACTCATAATATATAAATTATCATTTACTTTAAATAATCCATAATCAGGTCCAAGAATCTCCATTGTAGTTCTATTAACATTTTGTTTCATTCTGTCATTAAATTCAGAATCTGAATATCCTGCTTCTTCTTTCATTCTATATACAACGAAACCTTCAGCAGGTAAGTTAATGTTATTCTCTGCAAGATAATCTTTAATTTCTTTTTTAGTTTTATTATTAACTTTATTGAAATGCTTAACCTCCATAGCATTAGCATATTCAAAAGCCTCTGGTGAAATGCCAGCATTATCTCTTTCTTGTACAACATCAGCTAGGTCAGTCATCTTTAAGTATGCATCATAAGCAGTAGATTGTTTAGCAATGTTTGCTCTAGTATCTATTGTATTTGTTTGAGTGTTATATGCTAATTGCTTTGAATTATCAATAGCATATTGTTTAGAAGCTAAATCTTGTGCATTCATTCCTCTAAATTTATTTTTAGTTCCAGCTATGAATTGGCTAAATTTATTTCTTAACCATCCGTTTTCAGTTGAAGCTTTAGAATAGAATTCAGCATAGTAAGCATCTTGAGCATCCATCTTCATAACCATATAGTTATAACTCTCTTTATAGAATTGTGCTTTTTCTGCATTCATTCCTTTAAGAACTGAATTTTCTAATTTTTCAGGAAGCTTACCTAATTTAGTACAAACATAATCCATTGCTTTTACAATTCTTGCTTCATAAGAACTAGAATCTTTTGGATCATTAAGTATTCTTAAGTAAGAATCTTTAACTAATTGTAATGAACTTTTACTTGTTTCATCTTTTGTTTTTGCTATATCAGCATCTAATGCTGCTAACCATTCTGTGTTTGCAGTACGTAAACCTTGGATAGCTGTATTGTATCCATTAAGCATTCTACGTTTATCTTTTTGATATTCTTTAAATTGCATTACTCCAGTAGTAACAACATCTTTCCAGAACTCTGGTCTTTCTAAAATGCCACTAACTTTTGTTTCATTACCACTAGCATCTGTATTTGTATATCCTGATATATATTCTTGGAATGAAACTGATTGTTGCTTACCATCAACTGTTTTAGTTGTTGTAACATAATTTTGATATTGGTTACCAGCAAGTGTATTAAAGTAATCTACTATATTATCTAATTTAATTAGGTTACTTTCTCTTGTCATTAATTCTTTAAATGGAGCAAATGTCATACCTTTTTCTATTTCTGCTTGTGCAGCTTGTAATGTGATATCATCTACTCTACGCAAAGCATTGAATTCTTTAGATTTAACAAGAGGTCCCCATCTTTCTGTAAAGCTTGAATCTACATTAGATGAGAATAGAATGTTAGTTACCCAACTCATCATTGTTACTTTACCAGCTTTTTCAAGTATATCTTGATCACTGAAGACATTTTCTTTTCCATTTAATTGTGCTTGGATATTTATTTGATTAAGTTGTCCAACTGTATTATAAAAATCTTTTGCAGCCAATACAGGTGTAACCTTGAATGCAGTATTTAACCAGTGTGCTGAAGTACCAGATGCTACTTTGCCTATTACTGGTAATGAGAATTTGCTAGCATCTTCTACTCCTGCGTACCATCCTGTTGAACGTAATCCTAAACGTCCTACTGAACGCATACCCCATCCAGCAGCTTTGCCAGCAAATGATGTTGAGTTTGCCATCATGTTTTGGCCAACAGTGTTTAATCCTCCAGCTGCCCATGCTAATGTAGCAGAACCAGCTACCATACCAGATATATCTCCCAATGCCATGAATATATCTTTGGCTTCCCAGTTGAATCCGTCTAAATCTATATGATCAGCACGTCCTATAACATTCCAGTCTAAATCATTTAATGCAGCATCTATAGAAGTAATATCTGATGTAAGTTGTGAAACATATCCTTCACCATTCCATAGACCACGTGCAGCAGTAAGTATTGTTGCTAATTTTCCTAAACCTCTGAATACTCCCATGAATGAAGAACCAAAGTGATCTATAAAATCTAAAGCATCGTTGCCATTCAATGATATTTCTTTAAGGCTACCATCTTCATTGAACTTTATTTGTTCACCTTTTGTAAGCTTATGAAGTTTTCCGTCAGTATGTAAGTATCCCCATGTAGTATCATCAATCTGTACTATACGTGCAGTTGCTGGTATGATTCCAGCATTAACTTGTTTAAGTAACTCTCCATCTTTAAGTCTTTGATCTTCAGCATATTTATCTATATCTCCAAAGATATCTTTTATTTGTTTTGCTGTTAGCTCATCACCTATTAATGATGTTACAGTTGCTGTCTTTGATGCGTTAGAATGTGCCCAGTCTCCAGTCATTCTTGATTTGTGATATTCTTCTGCATATGAAAGAACTTGATCCATCAAGTATCTATTATCAGCAGGATTTGAATAATCATGTGATAAATACTTTGACATCCACCATCCTACAGATTTAACATGATACCCCATTTGGTCTAGGATGTCTGAGCCATATGCTTGCATTAATGCAGTTTCATAAGATAATTCTCCAGTATCTACTTTTTGAAATATTGATTCATATCTTTCTTGTGCAAGTAATTGTGTGTGCTCTTGCTCATATCCTGGTAATGGAGCTCCCCCTTTATTAATATAGTTAGTGTAGGTATCTGTGTAGTTGCCATCTTCATCCATCATATGAAGTTTGGACATCATTTCATCACGTACTGTGAATCCTGTTGTGGCACCATGATTATTTAATGTTGTTTTTTCTATAGGGTTTGCCGCTAAGTGAAGAGGTTCTTCAACTAAAGGAGCACCCGATACAACATTATCGATGGCTTCTTCTTGGACTTGTTTAGTATCATCTTTCAAAACTTTTTGAAAGTCAAAGTTAATATTCTTATCGTTTCTTAACTCTGGTGTAGTATAAGTGTCTGATACTGTTATCCAGTTGTTGCCACCGAATGAACGTGTGCCGTTGACATTGTTATTGTCAGTAGTAAATTCGTTTGCCATGTAATCCCTCCTTCTGCCTTTGGCAGTCATTTGGTTTATCTAAGGTGATTATATCACTTTCCTTTTATAATGTCGAGAATCTGAGTGAGTGTAATCCATTTTAATTTCCCTTGCTTGTTCTTTAAGTGATAACCTTTTGGTGTCATCTTGACCTTACGGTAAAGCTCATTGTTGTAAATGTAATAGTCTCCTGTAAAGTGTGTCATATTGACACCTCCTTTCTAATAATATTATAGGTCATTTTGACACCTAAGTCAAGGTCATAATGACACTGCCAAAATTTTCGTCAGGTGTGCTAGAACTGTATTTAATAGTAGTAGTTAACCAATTAATATTATAGTATATATTATTTTATTACAGTAGTACTAGGGGGTGTTGTTGTAGTGAATTACATTTTTAAAGAGCGAAGTCATCCTAAAACACAAACTAAAACAACATACACGTTACTAACAATTTTATAGAGATAAAATTTAGTAACACGTTCGTTCACAAACACCCTCTCTTAAACTAACTACTCTATTAAACGCAGAACTAGCGAGCGAGCGTAGCGAGCGAGAGTTACAAGCCCATCGGCGTCTGAGATCCGAACTTTGAATGAGCGTAAGATGATGACGTTTGGAGTCGGAAAGAAAGTTTCGCTGAGCTATCGGAAGCCCTCTATGTGTAGAACCCCACCCGAGATGGCCGAACTTTTAACGGAGATGATGGTCGGAACTTAAGAGGAAACCCGCGATCGCTTGATCCAGTAGATGTAGATACAGGCAGATGGACCCCCGTCTGTCTATATGTGCACCTAGTGGTGTGCAGGTTATGTCATTCGCTGATCAGGGGCAGCAGAAGATGAAAGGAGATGATTAAAATGACATACCAAGAATATTATGATATCAGAAAGTACAATGGTATCAAAGAAGACAGGAAGGAATATTACTTGAAGAATGAAGAAGGACATCGTGTAGCTAGGATTGATGTTCAAGGAAGCGAGGTGAAGGTCACTGAGTTATCTTATAATGATTGGACTTGGAAGGACACAGTATTTGTACTAGCTCTATTTGCTGCCGTATTATTTTTCATTTGGATGTTTGTGATGGCTTTATTCCAGAGACCAGGTCAACCTTTTAGTTTTACTGAGGCTTGGGAGTTAACTAAATATTTTATCTCTAGAAATTGTTAACGTGTTAGTCGTGACGTTGTGAGTGTGGTGTGTGCGTGGTTGCTAAGAAACTCACCATCTCACGTCACTTTTTACTTCCGTTGCAATTTTTATTGTCCTCATAGCCCAGTTCTGTATGTATGCGTAAAATCACTATAAATTATTCTTTTATAATTTTATTTCTATATTTCTCATAGTTACCTTATTTTTACGAATACATACAAAAATGCTCCAGAGCCCTTAGTTTCTGGGCAAACTACCCATTGTATGTATAAAGGGAAACCCTAATTTTCCCCCAAGACATACAGGATTTTAGTAGTCAAAATGACACTAATTTCTAGTATGCTTAGTGGTTTCCCCTTAGACATACAGTTTTCCCTCTAGACATACAATACGAAAAATGATATAATAATACCAAGAAAGGAGAATCTTATGACCCACTATTTAGATGACTTTTATTATGATGATAATACCTTATACAAACTAGAACCACATTATATTTATTATAATAATCAGTTCTATAAAAGACGCCTAAGACGTCTAGCTAACAATAGATATAGAGTTAAAATGCCTGATGGCAGATTAAAAGATATCTTATTAGCAGGACTGGAGACTGATCCAGCTTATAAAGAATATCATCCAATCAGATCAGATGGATTATATATAGTCTTAAATAATAGATTATATCAACGAGATGATAATCCATCTCTCACACACATAGACAATAAAGTCTATCGAATCTTACGTCCAAATCCTAAACGTAATGCTTATCAATTATATATTAGAGGACATTACGTTTGGGTTACAAGAGCTACTCTATTTACTGAGTAGTTTTTATTTGGTTAAGTGACACCATAAAAGACAACAGAAAGGAAAATAAAAATGAAAGAATTTAGACCTTTAACAGATTTTGTTATTAGTGATTATGAAGGTAATCAAACTACTATTCAGTTAGATATGTCTACTTCTCTAATTAAAGAAATTAAATTAGGAGAAGATTGTGGAGATCAAACTCTTGAAATTATACTTAATGATTTTACATTTCATTTATTTCATGCAGGTTCTTTTGAAGGCATGGAAGAAAATATTATAACAGTTTATAAAGATGGTGTCTTTTTAAAAGAACCTTCTGAACTGTATAAACTTAGATAACATTACTCCTGTCATATGAGTATAAACTAGGCAGAAAGGAGGCTCATTATGAACGAGCAAAATAAAGTAGGTTGCTTTGTATTCAAGCAACGTAATGGAGAATATTATTTCTGGGAAATGTATTCTTCAGAAAGGTTTTATCTTAAGAGATTTACTCCAGTAGAAATAGATCATCTTCCTCCTTTTAGAGTTGGTGATTCTTTTTGTGCTGTATATAATCCTTATGATGAAGTATTTTTCTTTAAAGAATTTATTTCTTTTAAAGAGTTTTTAAAAAGATTAGGAGGTGTAGATAATGAGAGATTTATCTAAGATTGTTGAAGTTCTTAAATCTTATGGCATCGAATCCAATGAACTTTATAGTAGTTCAGGTATGGATGAGACAGAACTTATATATGATGAAGACGGAGTCGAATTATATTATTGTTCTGGTTATTGTTATATGGATGTTCTTGGTTTAACTGACGAAGAATTTAAAGAACTTAAAAAGATAATGTCAGAAGTACATTATTCTTGGAATGATTAGAAAGGAAATTTAAAATGAAAGAATTTAATTTAAAACAATTACAATCAGAAATGGTAAGACCTATTACTAATGATGAATTTGAAACATTTGAAAAAAGTTGGTTAAAATATTCTGACTTTAAAATTGATATGACTTTAAATGAGGTTATAGATATGTATTATAAATATTTAGCTTTGGCTAATTATTTTGAAACTTCTTATTCTTTTGAGGAGTTAAAAAGTAATAAAAATTATATAGATGTATGTAATAATGCTTTATGTTTAATGTGTCTATGGAAACATTATAATGAATTAGAATATTGTAAAGGAGGTGAATTTTAATGACAGATACTAAACCAGAACTATTTGAGTTATTAACTCAATTAGGTTATATTCAATTGACTTATAGTAGTCCTTATTATTTTCAATCAACTACTACTTTAGCTAGAGTTGAAGAGAGAGAAAAAGATTTTTCTGTTGAATTAACTTATAAAGATAACAATAATGAATTTTCTACTAGAAGTATGACTTATCCACACTATCGTGAGTGGGTTCCATCTATTTTACGAATGGAAAGAAAGGAGAATTAATATGCATCAAACTTTTGATCAAGTTGTACGAGACAACATCAATGACTTAAAGAAGAATAAGCATACTACTTGTCTTCTTTATGCTCATGTTGTTGAAGTACAAAAACATTTTAAAGAACCTTTAGTTATTAAGAAAACTAAAGATGAATTTTATAGTGTTTCAATACCAAAGAAAGGAGTGAAATAATGAAACGCACAGAAATTTTGGCTCATGCTATGCACAATCTTGGTAGTCCTGTATCTTATAAAGATATGTTAGGACATTTTTATACTGATGAATTATCTCAGTATTTTTCTGTTAAGCAATTACCTATATGGGTAAGAGATTATTCTGGTGATTTCTTTTATATCTACAAATCATTTGATGATATTAAAGAGAAATTACCTAATACTAAAATATATCCTGATGATGATTTATATCAATCAGATGGATTACATTTTAGATTAGAAGAATATAAAGAAGGAAAGTTTTAGGAAAGGAGGAATTAAAATGAATAGACCTAAATCTTACAACAATTATTATAAGCAATTAGTATCTGCTATTATGGCTGATAATCCTTCTCGTGATGAGAAAGATTTAATTGCTTATTCCTTATGGCTAAATAAACATTATGATGTTTATCTACAATCTCAAGATGGTAAGTCTTATTTCACTAAGACTGGTAAACCTTATGTTCTTGTTAGATTCACTGGTGAATATAAAGAAAAGAAATATTATGAAGTATATCTTAAAGAAGCTAAATCTTCTAAGATATCTCCAATTAATATTTCTTTAATTAAAGAACATGGTAAGCCACTTGATATTCATGATAAAGACAAAGATCTTTATAATGATATCAGAGCATTATTAATTGATTACTTTAAAGATGATTTTAATAATGTTCCACGTGAAACACTTGCTGAATGTAAATCAATAGAGTCACTTTAATAGTGGCTCTTGCCTTAGGGGGTTTTGATATATTATAATTAAGATAGGAGTAAAGAGTATGAAAATAATTTATAATATTGAAAAACTAAAGAAAGAGGCTAAGCGTTTAAAAGACCTTAGCTTTGATGAGGAATGTTCCTTTGAGATATCAAGGAAACTTCAGCTTCAAGCTAAGGATCTTGAGAACAAAATATATTTTATTAGTATGCTTAGAAAGCATGCTGAAAAGAAGGAGGTTAAACCTAATGAAGAATAGAATTCTTCTTTGGTTTGATTGGTGGAAAGATCAAGCATCTTCTCCAGATCAATATGAGTTTCGACTTTCACTCTATAAGAAAGTTAATAAACTACTTAAAAGAAAGTAGTTTTTATTTTGTCATAGACGCTCCATGAAGAATGGCGTCAAAGGAGGAATTATAAATGACAGAAGAAACTAAAACTATTATTAGTAATATTATTGCAGGAGTTGATATTACTCCAGAAAATTTACTAATAGCAAAGAAAGCTTTAGATGAAAAGCTTATTAAAGATAAGGAAGCAGTTAATAAAATAAAAGAATATCAAGCTGCTGACGAAACATTACTTGCTAATATTGAAAGCAAGATGTCTGAATACATCAAAGAGAATGGAGAAATCCAATTTGATCTTGATGGTAAGACTAAGGAATATTATCTTAGAGATAAAGAAAAGGTAACTATTTCTAAAGATGAAGAGTATCAAGACTATCTTAAAGATAATTTTCCTACATTGTTTGTTCCTTCCTATACTTTCTTAGAGAAAGATTTAAAGGAAGCTATAAAGAATGGTTCTATAACAGATGCTAGAGCATTATCTGGAGTTACTACTACAGTTACTCAAGAACTTGCTACTAGATCTATTAAGAAATCTAAAAAGACTACAACTGTAGTCGAAGAAGGAGGTGATGAGTAATGGATGTTGATGGAAGAGTTGATGAACTCATTATGGAAAGGTTAGAGCAAGAAGAAAAAGACACTGAGTGGATTCTTATTCTTGATGAACCTGGACATAAGAAGTTTGTATCAAAGGATAATCCTAATTATTTTAAAGAATTAGTAAGTTATCCAGGTCCTGATGGTAAAACTATCTGGAACAAATCAACTTATAAACAATATGATAGAAAGGAGGAATGGCTTGATGATTAAAGGCATAGAACTTTATACAAATCAAGCAGGTGATATTGCTGTCTATAGAGATGGTGATGATTTTATTCTTTATCATCTCTGTGATAACAAGCCTGTTGAAGTTTATAAAATAAACTTTGATGATTTTATAAATGAAAAACAGGATGATATTTATTATGATTTTTCTAGTGATTATCCTGAGTATGTTCCTAATGATGAAGTTTATTTTGAAGATATTGTTGAAGGACATTGGGATTATGTTACTGAAAAAGCTGAAGAATATATTACTTCTGAGAAAGAAATAAACCATATTATTGGTTATATTCTTTCAAAACTCTTAGGAGTTCCAATGGATAGTCAACTTCCATTTTAATTGTTGACAAAATTTTAGCTATAAATTATTGGTGCCCTGTGAAGAACAGCGCCTTAGGAGGATTAAATTTTTATGGCAAATACTAATTTTTCAAATTTAAAGGAGTTATTAAGTAACTCAAATAATATTTTCTTAGGTAAAGGTAAGTTAACTTACTCTGATCCTAGTGGTAAATTAAGTGGTAAGGATGAAGATGTAACAATCTTCATCTTTGCTCATGATAAAGTAAGACAAAATGTAGTCTTTATTAAAGATGAAATTACTTTACTTTATAAAGCATCAATTGATGAACACGCATTAGCAGATATTAAAGCTGCATTAAAACTTTTAGGTCAAGAACCTGCTGGTACTTTAATTATTAAAGATGATTTTAAAGTTACTCTTACAAAAGATTGTAATGAGTTTGTATCTTCTAAAGATTTTAGATCTTTATCTAATAAACAATTAGAAGACGTATGTAAAATGTTATCTATTGATATAGATAAATCTTTTAAGTATACTGAAATATCTTTATCTAATAAGAATGGATTAGTTGAAACTAAATTTCAATATACTTGTGATACTAATCCTGAACATGAGGCTTTGCTTCCTTATATGACTGTAACTAATGATTCAACTTTTGTATTTAATAGACAACATAAGTTAGTTGCATCTTATATTGAACAAGGATTTAATGTATTAATTACAGGACTTCCTGGTTCTGGTAAGACAGAGTTTTTAAAAGCTCTTGGTAATTATTTTAATAAGGAAATAATTTTAATTCCTTGTGATTCAGGTACATTACCTTCTACTTTTACAGGAGAATTTCAACCTAATAGTTCTCCTATTAAAGCTTCTTTATCTAGAATAAAGAAAGCTATTGATTATGTTTTAGGTAAACATAAAGATGATGAGGTTATAGTTTATAACCCTCATACATTTGAATTTAAGAAGTCAAGATTTTGTGAAGCATATAATAAGAATGCTATTATTATTTTAGATGAAGTTAATAGAATTCCTCTTGATTCACAATCTGCTTTACTTCCTGCTTTAGATGGTAGTGCTTGTTTAGTATTACCTACTGGTGAAGTAGTAAATAGAGCTGTTGATACAAGAATTGTAGCCACAGCAAATGTTAATCAAAAAGGTGTACAAGGTATGACTGAAGCATTAAAGAATAGATTTACTAAGATAGTAGAATTCGATTCTTTATTACAATCTTTTCCTAATGATAAGAAGAAAGATGCAGAAGCTCTTAATCATCTTATTCAAGTAATGGATGTAACATTCCATTGTGAGAATAAGAAACTTATGGAACAACTTGCTATCTTATCTAGAGAAGTATTTAAAGTTCAATTTGATAATTATCAAAGAGATCTTGCATCATTTAGAAATGTTATTAGTTTCTATACATCAGCTCATAAACCTGGTACAGGTGAATTAACTGGTGATACTGAGTTTCACTTTAGAACAGCATTTCTAAATATGTGTGATGATACTTCACTTAGAGAAGAAATGTTTAAGTCTCTTAAACCATTACTTGATGATTATATTAAGGTAGCGTCTGCTAAAACTGAAGCAGATATTGGAACTTATAATAGTCCTATATCTTCATTAGATTCTAAAGCAGATGATATTGTTAATAATATCTTAAATGATTTAGATGATATAACTCCAGGAGGTACATTATAATGGAATATTATAAATATAATGTAGCATATAATGTTCTCATTTCATATATAAATGATTGGTTAGATACATTATATAGAGTATCTGGAGTAAGATGTACTATGGCATCTTATTGTTATGATAATACTTTTGCTGCATCTTGGTCTGATTATGAAGATACTCCTGTTATCCATACATCTGAATCTTTCTTTAAAAACTTCTTTTGTAAATCAACTTGTACTAAGTTTGAATTACCTCAACAAGTTCAAGAATCAGTTAAGCTTTTAAAAGCTTTATTTTCACATGAAGGAAGTCATGTAAGGTATACACCATTCGCAGAGTTCTTTGATATTCTTGATAAGATATCTAATAATTCTGTAAGAGATTTCTTAAAGAATGGGTTTAATATAATAGAAGATTCTATTATTGAAGATAGAATTATGTTCCAAATAAAAGATACTGAAGAACCTATTATGTATCTTCGTAAACATTTATTTGATGATAAGTTAGATCTTCCTGATAAGATGAAGGAACAGATTGATTCTGCTCCTTCTTCTCCAGAAACATTCCTTAATTATCTCTTATTAAAAAGACGTAGTCATCATATCTTACCTGCGTATGATATGTATGATAAACATCAAGACTTTATAAATAAAGGATTGAATATCTTAGATTATACTCTTGATAAAGAGTTAAGAGCTAAGAGAGCTATTGCTTTTTTATATGAGATATTAAAGATGTTATCTGGTAAGGAACCTGATTTAAATCAAGTAGATAATCCTATTGATGTTACACGAGGTGTAGGAATAGATGGTGATGGTCCAGAAATTCCTGGTTCTTTTGATTCTTCTAAAATTATGAGGGATGATTCTGAAAAAGAATCAGATAGAATACATGAGTATTCTTTTAGACATAAAGGTAGAACTAATTCAGACCCAATTCCTGATGATATAGAATGGAATGTTCCTGAAACAACTGATATGGTTAAGGATTGTTTATCTAATCCTACTTTAGGTACTTCTAGATATTATCCTCATCAATGGATAGATATTAAAGGTAAAGTTTCTTTAAAGAAATATGAAGAAGCTTATGCAAATACTTTAAAATATTTACATAAACATTCTATTATATCTAGAATTATAAATAGTTTTAGACAAATGGAAGATAAATGTTTAGTTAATAGATCTCACTATAAAACAGCTGGTAAGGTGGATATGCAAACTGCTTATCAACCTTATAACTATAAACCTTTTTATACAGAAGATGCTCCTTTTGTTAAAGAGGATACTGTGTTAGCTTATGTTATAGATGGTTCAGGTTCCATGTGTGGTAGAGATAAACAGTTTTTAGCTGGTACATCTATCATCGCATGTTCTGAAGCAGCTAACTTAATGAATCTTCCATTTGCTATTTATTCTTTTACTGAAACAAGTAGTGTTTGTACTACTTTAACATTTAAAGATTTCAATGAACCTTATAATGAAGTAAAGAATTATCTTTCTTTATATGAACAAGGTGATAGAATCTCTGGTGTTTCTTATTGGAATGGAAATATAGATGAAGTTAATATAGGATATATTGTAACTAAATTATTAGAAAGACCTGAGAAGAATAAAATTCTTATAGTTTATTCTGATGGAGAAACTTGTGGTGATGAGGATACATTAAAGAAATTAATTAAAGATTATGAATCTCAAGGTGTTTATACTTTTGGAGTTGGAGTAAGAGATGAAGCTGTGTCTAGAATATATGAGCATCATATTATTTTAGAAAACAAAGAAGATCTTATGAAAGTTCCAGAAGAAATAAATAATTTTATAACTTCTATAGTTATTAAAGGAGGTGATAGATAATGACAATGGAAGAAGATATTGTTGTTAAAGACACATTACGTAAAGGACTTGTTGATAAAGGTTTTTGTGATATTAGAGTTGCTTGTGATTCTAAGACTTACACTAAACTTACTAAGCGTCAAGTCCTTTTCTGCATCGCTGCTTGGCGTGGAGAAATGTATTACATTTATGGTAATGCTGTATGTAAAGCAGGAGAAAGTTCTAAACTTACTTCTGTTTCTTTAATTTCAGCTCTTGATTTAGCAGCTGAAGATACTTCTCATATAAAGAAAGTTCATTTAGATTATATACCATTTACTAATGAGTATAATAGTTTACAAAATGAACTTCAAAAATTTATTGATATTTTATAATAGAAAGGATTGTGGTATAATATGGATATGAGATATCAAATAGAAAGCAACATATTATCTTGTGTACTAAATGATTTTAGTTATGCAGATAAAGTACTCGCTCAGCTTAAAGTTACTGACTTTAAAGATGAGGAGTATCAAAACTTATTTAAACTAATTCAACAATTAGTTAAAGAAGGTAAGACTGAATTTTCTATTACAGAAGTTCAGGCTATTCATCCAAAGTTTTTCAAGTATGTGAGTTTTGAAACTATAACAGATTTATATGATGTAGTTATTAATACTCCAAATTATATGGAACAAGAATTAAAACATTCTATTCCTGCATTAATTTATTATTCAACTATTGATTCTATTATTAACTTAACTAATAGTTTACCTAAGCTTGTTGAAGATAATGGTAATGAAAAAGCTATTAATATTTTTAAAGAAAATTTAGAAGGTATTTTATCAAGAGTTAATAGAAAAGAATCAGTAAACTTATATGATGAATTTCATAATAAGTTATTCTCAGATGAGAAAATTGATAATGTTGATTTAGGATTTAAAGTCCTACATGATACATTAGGTTATCCTCATCCAGGTGAGCTAATGATTGTAGGAGCTCGTCCTGCTATGGGTAAGACAGCATTTGCTCTTGCTTGTTTGTTTAATTATATTCATTCAGGATCTAATAAGAAAGCTATAATGTTTTCTTTAGAGATGTCTGGCGAAGAATTATTTCAAAGAATGTTATCTTCTGTATCTAACATTCCTCTTCAAGCAATAAGAGCTGGTGGCTTACCTCAAGATGCTAAAGATATTCTTGATAGTAATGCAAAAGAATTAGCATCTAATCCTAATTTAATTCTTTATGATAATACAGTTTCAAACATTCCTGCTTTGAAAGCTGCTATTAAGAAAGAGAATAAGAAAGGTCAAGTTGGTTTAATAATTGTAGATTATCTTCAACTACTTAGTGGTGAAGGTAATAGCAATTATGAAAAAGTGTCAGAGATTAGCAGACAACTTAAACTTATCGCAAGAGAATTTAATTGCACTGTTATAGCTTTATCTCAACTATCTAGAAAAGTTGAAGAAAGAGCTGATAAGCGTCCTCAATTGTCTGACTTGCGTGAGTCTGGTGCAATTGAACAAGATGCTGACTATGTTCTATTCTTATATAGACATAATTATTATGAGAAAGATCCTAGTGTTGATCCTCATAATGAAATAATTAACATCGAGGTTGCTAAGAATAGACATGGTAAATCTGGTACTGTTCAATTAGAAGTAGACCTAACATGTGGTCGCTTCAAAGGAGGCACAGATGATGAATGTTAAGCAAGCAGCTGAAGATCTATTATATCTATTAGATGAAATAGATTCTACAGCTAAAAGAAATCGCCGTGATATCCCAGAGGATTTAGTAAAGATATTTACTGATCTCTCTTATCACGGTAAGAAAATATTAAAGAGATTGGTGGTGGAATATGAACAGTCTATTATGTCCAGGGACAATAGTAGCGTGCAAGTACAACGACTTTAATGGAGATCCACAAACCGGTCTCTTTTTAGTATTATATGATGAACAATTAGATTCATCTAATACTTTTAAAAGTAATTTTGTTTGCGTAAAAGTATCTACGAAGTTACAAATGGTTACTAATTATTGTGTACCTCTTACTGATGGACACAATGAGTTCTTTGATAAACCTTGTATTGCTTTATGTTCTAAAGTTCATACTTTTAGTAAGGATCAAGTTTACAAAATCCTTGGTAGACTTCATCCATTTACCATGAAGCAATGCTATAAGGTTTATAGAAGATTTGAAACTGAGTTGGAAAGACAACTTGAGGATTATTTATAGGAAAGGAAGGAGAAATATTATGTTAACAGATGATGTTAAATTATTAATGGCTAATATAATGAAGCCTAATGATGCATGTTATTATGAATTTTGTTTTGATGAAAGGGATAAAGCTTTTAAGCTTCGTCTCTTCATCAGAGAGAATGTTTACTTCTCTATATTATTAAAGGATGGTGAGGATAAGCTTCTTGTTAGAGAATATCAAGTTAATAAATCTTATTATCATCCATCAGAGAAAGTACATTATATAAATAAATATTTTAAGAAGTTTAGAGATGGCTATAATTATAGAGCATCTATGACTATAGAAGATTTCTTAAAAGTTTTACCAAAAATCCAAATAGATTTACATAATCTAGATGGTTCATATAAAAGAGATTCATACTATGGGTGGCAAGATATACGTAGAGCCACTACATTATATTAAGAAAGGAGAGATGATAGTATGTTGAATCAAATCGTAGTTTGTGGCAGAATTAGTAGTATTACTGCAAAGAAATTAGAAGGAAAGGAAGTTCAAGAGGTTGTAATTGCAATCCCTCGTTCTTACAAGAACGCTGATGGAGAGTATGATACTGACTTTATACCATTTATTCTTACAGGAGGCATTGCCTCTAATACTCTTGAGTATTGTAAGACTGGTGATATTGTTGGTATTAAAGGAAGAATACAATCTCTTGAAGCTAAAGATGGGAAACACCCATTTTATCTTATAGCTGAGAAGATATCATTCTTATCTTCTAAAGCTCCAGAGGAGGATTAATTATGAAATTAAATATTCAATTATTTGGTCTTGACCAATATATTTCTAACTCCGATGGCGAAGAAGTATATCTTCGTAAGGCAAATCAAATTCAAGGTTTCTTTGAAGAGAGAGGATTGGCTGAGAATTGTAAGCAAATTCATGTTCCTAAGAAAGTTATGTTAGAATTAATTTCTAATATAAAAGCTGTTCTTTCCCAACATGATTTAGCTGATGAATTATTACCAGCCACTCCTGGCTTCTTCTATGGAAGTTATGAATATGACGACTGGTATTTTGAACAACTTGAAGAAGTTTTGCCTGAGCTTGAAGCTCTTATTAAACCTAATGCTAAATACTACTATTATTGTTGGTATTAAAAGGAGGAATAATTATGGATACTATTAAAAATATTATTGAAGAAGCTCTTGAATCTTCAGAGCTAGACATCAAAGATATCTATGTCATTCCAGAAGGATACATGTACACAGTATTTGATCCTGATGATGACAAGCTAGTTAACATAGTTATATCTAAATCAGAAGAGGAGGAATAATATGTTAACTAAAGGTAAGTTCTTGGAGCTTCTTAAAGCAGTGGATCCAGATCCAAACTTCTTGGTTACTATTGTAAAAGAATGCTTCAAGATGTTACCTGATGCTGTGTCTTGGAAGTTGGCTCATCAATTGTATATGAATTATTACTATGATGGGCCTACTTACAAGATAAGAAGTCTTCTCACTGGAGAAGAAATCTTATTCCCAGATGTAGATGCAGTTGTTACTTATCTACATAATCTGGGATATGATTGTGATATTAAATCTGTTCGTAAAGCATTTGCTATTGGGCGAAAAGATTATTGTTCACATTCATTTGTATCTGGTAATAATAAAAAAGAGATTACTTATTTTGAGTAGTCTCTTTCTTTATTATACAGTTTGTTCTTAAATAACTTGTTGCTATTGAGCAACTATTTTTTAATGCTTCATCAATAGATGTAAAGCTATCTAATATACCTGCGTACTCCAGGTCAACAATTTGATTGTTTCTAACGTCCACGCCGGTTTTTTTATTACGAAGTTTCTTGCTGCGGGGGATATTTTTTACCCCTGCATTCTTCAGGATTTGCAGGAACGGTCTCCTAAGAGCCCTTACGAGCCCCAAATCCTGAAGAATAAAAGTTATATTATATAATTCTTTACCTCCACCTAACACTACGCCATGCTCGAAAGCTTTCTTAACAGCTCCGATCGCATCATCCAGCTTAAGTCTTAGTGTTTGGTATTCAGTAATAGTTGGGACTCCGACTTTAATCTTAACGATCCCATTTTCTAGGGCCCCCAGTCTTTTAGTATATAAGGCTTCATCTACTTGACTCAACTTATACTTCTTATCTAGCTTTTTCTTATAAACTTTTATTCTCTCAGAGATCTCAGGTCTCTTAGCCTCAGCATTAAACAGAGTTTTATCCTGTTCGATCACGATCTGATCTATGAATCCACAGTGTTCAAATAAATATTCACCAACACCAGTGCTTGCATCCTGGACTGTACCTCCAGTAACAGCAGCGATATCCATGTAGACATCATCTGGTTTGTCTTCATTCACGAATATGAATTGGTAATTCATCTGGTTCTTGATCAGAGTATCTATTAGCAGCCTAAGCGTATTAGGATTAAAGTTCGGATTCATTATAAATATGAATGGATCCTTGATGTGATCAGCAGGAATTCCTTTAAAGAATTCTCCGATGCCAGCCTGAGTCATGATCCCTTCTTTTAATAAAACGATCCATGCCCCGGAAGCTTCATACTTCTCACCGTCTGCACATAGAGCTCGCATTGCATCACTCATGTAACCTGAGTCAATACTGAATCCATTGCTATGTTCTATATTGATTCCAGTCTTCTCACGATCATGTTCAATTGTAATATTCATTTCCTTGCCAGCTACTTGGTAAGCTTTATCAATTACTTCACCGACCATCGGTATCTTGGTACTGATCGTAGCTATTTGTTTAACTCCTTTATCTGTAAGATTCTGTTTATCTTTAGCTAGTTGTTCTCTAACCAGCTTAATCTCTTCACTAATTTTATCAGCTACAACTTGAGGATGTTTACCTCGCATTATTTGCCAGTAACCATACTTATAAATTTCATTGGTCAACAGGATTGTAAGTGTAGTTCCATCCAAAGCTTCTTTTTCTGTAGTAGCTGCAGCTTCGATCATATCTACTGCGATCATCTTATCCATATTATCCATATAGATAGCCTGCCTTGCCACAGTTACACCATCATCTGTCAGTGTGCTCTTTCCGAAATCATTATCTAGAGCTACTAATAATCCTTTGGCACCCATGGTTGGAACTACCATATCATTTACTTCTTGGAATACTTTCTTAATTTGTTTTCTTGCTTTGTGATCTTTTAGAATTCTTAGCATGAGTTATTACCTCCATTCCTTCACAGAATATATCATAGATTTGTGGTACCCACTTACTAAGTTTATCTATGAATTCTTCATCATCATGATGAGCATAACCTATTTCATATAGGAATGCATGACTGATCTCATGTAACAGAGTCTGTTCAAAATAATACTCAGATGTATTATCATCATTATAAATATGAATCTCTTTAGTATTATAATCACAGTAACCATCAACGTTTAGTTTCTCTGGTTTCTCATCATCGTCAACTTTATATTTAGCATTGCGTTCTCTCAACGCCATATTGATTTCCTTAAATTTATCCTTGTAATATACAACTGTATATGGAATGCCACATATGCTTATGGTCCCAATCTTTTGCATAATTTCATTTCTCCTTCTTTATAATGTTCTGTAGTTTCAATATATACTTCTTCTACATATGGTTGGTCTAGAATTTCTTGTACTTCAGGATCATTAACGTCATCTACGATCAGATTGATAACGTTATATTTAGTTTTAATCCTGACTCTGTACATTCTTAAACCTTATACTATCATTGATTATCTGATCCCTATGATTAATTAATCCATATAGCTCACTAATCTTTTGGTTTAATACATCCTTAGTATTTTCTAAACCTTTTATATATTTAAGTAGTTCCTCTACTTGTGTGTATCCGATCATAATATGCCCATTATTTAGAACACATTCTTCTAGGTTACTTATTATTTCTGGTCTCATCTGTTACCTCCTCAATAATATATTGGATCTCTCGTTTTAAATACAGTATTGTACATCTGAAATTTCTTTCATATACTTCAAATGAAATTGAATCTATCTTACCAAAGTAATGTGTCTCACCTGGATCCCCAGTATCCATATAGTGATCAATAACCTTAGCAATAAGTCCAATGGATAAATCTGTATTATTCTTTATAGATATCTTCGTCATGTTCTTGATCCCATTTCTTTATGTATTCTAAATCTTCTGGGCTTACATGATTATTAAAGAATACATATCCACATATATTACATTTATAATAGAAGTCATGTCTATTAGCATATTTATAGCCACCATCTGAGAAGCTAGCATCCCAAGCAAATAATTTTTTATGCTTGTGATCTGTGAATACTTCACATATTGGTTTAAGAAATCTATTATAATCCCACGGATTCTTCTTTCTTTTCATCTTTCTCCTCCAACTTTTCCATTAATATATTTTGCTGGATCACTATTGTGATCATAAGAGCATAGTGAAATAACACTAAGCACATAAATATTATGAACATATTTGTACCTCCCCTTGGTACTCAATGTATAAAACATCTTTCCCTGACCAGTCTTTACTGATCCTTACTTTATGCCATGTGCTATGATATTTGAATCTACCTAGCACTTCTAGTAGGACAATCCCCTGAATGTTACCGTCACATAAAACTTTTGTGACTCTAAAACTACTGATACATTTTTTAAAGTTATCAATAGTTCCTTCAAATTCATAGTAACCTTCATTAATTATCCTCTGTATCATCTTCGTATGCTAATACGTCATCCATATCTAGGATGGCATAATTACTCCCTTCATATGAAACTGGGTTTGCAGCATAAAGAGGGTAATATATAATCTTACCCTTAAGTTCCCCATCAAGTACAGTACCAGATACGATATCTTTTCTGCTTTGAGTTTCATTATTAATTTGAATGCCGTTACCTAAGCTTGTCATGCTAGTTCTTGGTTGAACTAACAACTTCTTATTCAGTACTTTTAACATATCTCTTTTCCTCCTTGGTTATCCTTGATTTAATTATACCATAAAAAAGAAAAAAGACAAGAATGAATCTTGTCTATTTAGGAGTCTTGCCTAGATTTTTAAATGTTTTACTACTTGTAATTTTATATCTGTAACCATCACCATAATCATAGGTGTCATTTGTTCCAGCAACAAGTGTACCTTTTGTCATAATATCTTGAAGTTGAGTAATAGTTCCTAATGTACGCTGTGCTTTAACACCAGCCCAACTTGCACTAGCTGCACTAGCTGCTGCCTTGTTTGCTTGTTCTTGTAGTTTCTCCATCACTTTATTATTTCTTATTGTTTCTTCTTGTGATAATAAAGATAACGTTTTAACTCCACGTAGTTCAGAAATTATTTTAGGATTTCCATTTTTATCTTTTACAGTATTACCATCAGAATCTGTTTCATATCTATAACCAGTTTGGAAACCAAGAGATTTATAGTAAGCTTCAGCATTTATATTAACCTGATTAGCTCTTTCCTTAGCTTCCTCAGTAGAATTTGGATCAGCTAAAATTTTATTAGCTATTTCTTGTTGTTTCATCATTTCGCTAGCTTCAGGTTCTATATAGAATCCAGTTATGCTAGCTTCATCTAGTGCTTGTTGTACAGCATCTTGATAATATTGTAGAGCTAAAGCTTTTTGATTAGCTTCTGCATACATTCTAGCTACCCCAAGCTTAGTCTCAACTCCATAACGTTGAGCTTCATCTTTAGTATACATGTTAGCTGCAGTCTCAGCTTGAAGGAATGCAACTTGTAGATCACTAGCTGTCTTAGCTCCACCAGTCCAACCCATTTTATCTTGAGTTTGGTTTGCACTGTATCTAGCACCAAAGTATTCATTCCAAGCTTGGCTTGCTGCAGCATCAAGAGCTACTTTATTTTGAACACTTTCATATCTAGCTGTAGCTTCTTGTTGATTATAGTCTAGCTGCGCCATGTCAGCTGCTAGTTTGTTCCAACTATAATCTTCTTTATCGTTTGCTTTGTAACCATCAGCCATTTTATATTCAGCATCCCATGTAGCTGATATAGTTTTTCCATTACCAGCTTGGGCAGTAGATGTTGTAACAGAAGTATCATAAGCTTTACGATTCTGAGAATTATAACTAAATGTTTTCTCAGCTTCTGGTCTATTCATTGTATTCAATGATATATCTGCTGCATGATCTGGTTCAGCAACAACAGCTGTGCTTATAGCTCCACTTGGAGGTTGTTCATTCTGATTATTAACAGTCACATTTGTGTTATTAATTTGTGTATCTGCATCTTGAACAGGATTTCCTCCTGCATCTTGAACTACATTAGCTGCAGTTTGATCATCATTATCCATTATTTCTTACCTCCTTTTGTATTAGGTTTTTGTTCATTATATTCATTTGGTTTTTGTTCATTATAATTATTAAGATTATTATTATCAGAAGTAAAGTCTACCTCACCTAAATTTACTGGAGTTCCTTCTGGTTTGTCTTCTATATTTGTATTATGTTGTTCAAAAGTTTCATACGTTGAACCCTCAGCTGATGGATTATCTAATAAATTTGGTGAAGAGGCAGATGCAGTTCCTCCTGGAGCCTTTGTATAATCTTTTTTGTTTTTATCATTAGTTGTTTTTACTTCTGTTGTACTTGATTCTAATACTTCTTGTGTTGGTGTTTTAGAAGCATAACCCAATATAGCTTTTTCAAATTCTTCTCTTGTTTTAAATGGTGTTTTACTAAAATCTAATTTATTTAAATCATCTCTTGATAGTGTATAAGTAATGGTTTTAGTATCCTGCCCTAATAAATGCATAAGATCATTATTAGTTGGATCAAAGTCATCACCAAATAAGAATTTTTCAACAGCATTTGCATCTCTACCACCAAAAGCTGTTTTAGATTCTTCAGAAAATCCAAAACCAACTGGACTTTCTACAGTATATACACAAGGTGCTACAGGATTCTCAGGATCTAAATAGACGTTTACTTTATAGTTACCTGGTCTTTTGTCATCCGGAAAAGTAATCTCAGTATTTATTAAAGAATTTTTTACATTAACATTTGCATCAATTCTTTGTCTATCTTTTCCATTTTTTATATCATTTTTAACAATCTTGTCTTCATCTATTTCTTTAAGTGTTCCATTTTTTAATTCAAATGTGTTACCTTCTTCATCAAGTAATATGTTATTACCTTTTTTACTTGAGTAACCATATTTTATTTTATATTTTCCTTTAGTAACATATTTATCAATAGCTTTTTTATCTTTATCAGACCCAAATGTAAGATTATCATATTTTATTGGGGCATCTTTTGATACATTTGAATTAATTAAACCCTCTCCGATTTTTAATACTCTACCATCTGTATCTTTTAGTGTTCCAGTACCTAAAGTTCTTGAAACATCTTCTCTTTTTAACCAAGTATCTACTGAAATACCATTTTCAAATTTAGTATTAGCATCTGTAATTTGAACAGACCCACCTTCTTTAGTTGTTGTATATAAATATGTTCCATCTGAAGTAGATAACCAGTAAACATCCCCAGTTATTTCAGAACCAGATATTGTTGTACCATCTGCTAAAGTAATTTTAGTTCCAGGCTCTAATTTAAATGTTAATTTATTCATTTGATCTAAAGTTATATGATGTGTACCATTTTCACCCATTGTATTTTTAACAATACCATTTCCTACACTTGTTTCATATGCATGTTCCAGTTCAGAGAAATTAACATCATGTATTTTTGCCATTTGTTTTGCAGTTCCATCAACCCAAGCCATATCTCGTGTCTCAGAAAATTTATAAAAGCCTTTCCAAGCATCATGTTCATTAAGATATTGAAACAAATCACTATTAGTTGCTCTTCTTTCTGCATTAGTATGTCCAATTACACCATTGTCATCTAAGTCAGCTCTCCAAACTAATTCAAGTTCGGCTATATCCCATAATGTTGCAGCTAAAGATGCTGCGGCTGCTGATCCTGAAGCTGCATTAGCTTGTTTTTGAAGACGTTCTGTTACTTTATTATGACGAACTGTTTCTTCATAGTTCATCATACCTAAAGTTTTAATTCCTTGTGTACCAATCTTATTAGCACCAAACCAGTCTTCTACAGTTCCTTTTATACGATCAGCTTTTGCTTTTTCTTCTGGAGTTGCGTCTGGATTTTCTAGAATATTCATAGCAATTGTATATTGCCCTAACATGTAACGTCCTTCAGCTGGCATGTACCATCCTGTTAATTCTCCTTCAGCAATTGCTTTTTCTTGAGCAGCTCTATAATAATTATAAGCTGTCTCTTTATCTTTCTTAGCAGCGTAAGCTCTAGCTGTTGCAAGATTATTATCAAAATAATATTTTTGTAGATCTAATGCATCATACATTTCTTCATTGATTAGAACATTTAAGAAACTCATTTGGTTCTTAACATCATTCATTGCTCCACCAACCCAGTATGATCCTACTTCATCTACATCATAATCATAATCTTTAAGAAAGAAATTTCTCATTGCAGATCCAGAATTTTCAACAAGATTAGTATCATGTTCATGTGTTACTATATTATCATAAACATTATCAGTTAAAGATTTGTTTGGATCTATTATAATATTATCAGTTGGTTCTGTAGGATTGGTAACTGTAGGATCTGTTACATTATTAGTTATATCAATATTATTATATGTAACATTATTATCCATTTGAGTTGGAGTCTCTATTACTTGACTTCCATCGGCTATATCTGTATTAGTAGTTACAATTCCAGTATCTGTAGGTGTTACAGTTGATTCAACTATCGTTGGTTCCCCAGCTGTAGTTAAATTTTCATCCATACTATACACCTCCTAATGGTAAATCTGTTCCTTCCATTGCACCATTTCCACCTAATGCCCCACTGGCATCCTCAGGTGATAATTGTTCTTGTCCAGGAATAGGTTCCCCAGTTGGTCCTGGAATTACATCTCCACCTTGATCTTGTGGAGCTTCCTTTTTACTAGGCCCAGCTTGTCTTCTTCCTGGTTGAGTTAGATTACGAATAGTCTCTTGTTCTCTAGGATCAAGTTTACTAATCTCACCTTCCCAATCAACTTTAGGAATTGGTTCATCTGTGAAATCTCCTGTAGTTAAATCAAACCCATCTCCAATAGCATCTGCTACTGACATCCATCCTTTAGGAGTTTCAATAGCTACACTTGTAGGATCTTTAAGAGCTTTATCTAAAAGTTCTTTTTGATATTTTTCAGCCATTTGGCCTGATCCAGATTCTAAAACTTTAAGAAGTTCTGTAGCTGTTGGTTTATCTTTAACATCACGATCATTATCATCTGTAGTTTTATCTATAGATAACATAGGATCTGCATCTGCAGATGTTGGAGAATACATCATACTATCTAGTAATTCTTTTTCTGCATCTTCGTCTTTTGGTTTATCTTTTGGTTTTGTTGGAGTGTCTTCTCCACCTGGAGTTAAAGGTCCTTTTGGTTCTTGACCAGTTGGCATAGCTCCTTGTAATTCCTCAGGATTCATCTCTTCGTTTGGCATAATAAATATTCCTCCTTTATTATATTATTTTCTTTATCAATGATACCATGGCTGCGTGCCACATTAGCCATAATAACATGTGATTTATTATTGGGATCATAATCTCCTCTAGATATCACTCGAGTAATATATACAAGAGCTCGATCAAGATTATTAGCTTTATTAATCTTTCTTGTTTGTATTCTTCTTGGTCTTTTAACCTTAAAAGTTAATGAATCTATCATAGTTTCACCCGTCTACATTATATCATACTAGAAAAAATTACTCAATAATGCTATAATGTATTTAAAGGAGTGATACTATGCAAAGATCTTTTACTCCTGAGATAATTTCAACCAAGGAGAACCTACTCTCTGCTTTACGTAATGGAGATATTAAAACAAGTAAGTATAATCTATTAAATGAAGAAGAGAAACTCTTCGTTGAACTAATTGTCTTTGGAGATTATAATGCAGAGCAAGCAATGATGTCCCTTCGAGGGGAAAACTATCACCGTGGAATGGGAAGTAGAATGTGTGCTCGTCCTAATGTGGCCGAAGCTTTAGAGGAACTATCATTTAAAAAGAATAAAAAGTTTATGGCAGAAATTTCTGCATCAAGGGACATGGCCCTTCGTAAACTTATGTATATTATGAATACAACTGAGGATGAGGGAGTTGCAGCAGCCTGTGCTAAAACAATTTTAGACAAAGCTGAAAAGATTACATCTGAAAAAGATGCACGTGATGCAGTAAATGCTGTACAGTTTAATATTAACTTGGCTCCTCAGCCTGTAGATATATCACAGCCTAAAGTAGATTTGGATGGACCTATTATTCAAGATACTAAGGAATATAATAAAGCAATTGATGCTACAATTGATAATAGACCTAAAGCATCTGGCCTAGATTTTAAACTAAACTATCAAAACATTGATAATTATAGCAGATAATGTTATAATGTTCTTGAGAAATGTACTAATGTTTCTCCTTTCTGCTAAGATCAGCCGACCAATCCCGGCTGGTTTTAGTTTGCAAAAGAAAAGAACTCTTTCGAGTTCCTTCCTCGTACTGTTGAAGATGACATTAGATCAAACAACAATAACAAGACTTTTAACCAAGAGGAGTAGTTTCCTACTCGTCATAAGTATATCATTCTTCATTATTTTTGTCAACGAACTTGTCATTTTCAACTGTGTATGATAATTCACTACACACTTCTTGACTCAATCTATTTGAACCTACAGGTTTGTATGAATTCATCTCACACCATAACTTATAATCAGCATAAGCACTTGTAACAGTAAGTGTTTTTATTTTATCTTTTATTCCTGGAGTATAAATCCAACTAAGTACACTACTATTTTCAATACGATAAGTTTCCATTACTTCTTTTGATGCTTTTGGTTCTATAAAAGTAAATGTATTTGTAAGTACATTACGTATAGCCATTACTGCTCTATATGCTATGTATTCTTTATCTTTCATAAGTCTATCATGGAATCTAGAGCCTTCGACTGTAGATACCTTAGATAGATTTGCATTGAAAGGAATGATTACTAGCTTTCTATAGAATCCAAATGTAGTATCAGGAGTACGTGGTAACTTATTGGCTGAGAAAAATAATGTTGCAAATACTGTAGCTGTGAATGGGTCTTTGTTTTTACGTTCAATTGTGATTTCATCCCCACCAATTACTTGTTTAAATAGATCTGAATCCTTTAAAGGCTGTGCTGATATATCTCCACTTAATGAAACTAATTTATTATATAACTCAGCTACTCTAAACTTTTCACCTAAGTCTTTGAAGCTGATACTAGTACAATTCTCATATCCACATATCTCTTTTATTATATCTAAGAATGTACTCTTACCATTCCTACCTCCACCATAAAGTAAGAATGCTTTTTGTAATGATGAAGTCTTAGTAAAACTATATCCAATAGCTTCATACAGTAACTGTTCACAATCTTTATCGTGACATGTAGCTGTATCAAAGAATTCATCTGCTGTTTCCCCTACAGCATTAGGGTTGTAGTTAACATTTAGATGTACAGTTTCTAAATGCTTTGGGCTTGGAGGTTCAAACTCCATAGTATTTAAATCTAATCGACCATTTAAGAATGAAATCTTATATGGATCTTTAGAGAACACAGTTGTGTTTAACTCTAACAGATTATCTATATATTTCATGACCTCTTGTTTTTGAAAGTCCTTAAGTATCGGACATAGGTTGGTCATAACACCTTTTATATAATCATTATTATTTACATACAGTCCTTTATTCTCATCATAATAGTAGAGAATTCTAGTCTGACTGCACTTCTTAATCTTTAATAGGTCTATTAAAAAGTCCCCCATCTTTTGATGTACAAATTGATTGCCATTAAAGAACTCTTTCTCTGGGACATTTTCATTATTACTATCTCTTAATATTGTTGCTTCCATTTCCTGCTCAGTTAATGGGCTGGATGCAACATAATTATTTATAAGTCTTATGCATTCAGCGCGTTCTAATGGAGATAGATCTGTTGTCTTCAATCTCCATAGATGCTTATTATAAGATTCATTTCTAGCTTCAGTTAAAGGGAACGTAATAAAGTTATCTTCAGGTTTCTTACCAAATTTAAATATAGGTGTTAACCAGAAAGGTATTTCTTCTATACCATTGTAGTAAACTATCTCTCTAAATTGTAAGTTTGGATCTTGATTAACTTTAGGATTCTTAAATGCTGTGCATATTGGTACATTGCCACTAGGAATAGTGTCTGCCATTGCACCAATTGCTAATATATTATTAACAGTTTTCTTATCAAAGGAACTCTTGCACCATATATGAATGCCACGAGTTGTTTTCTCAACCATAACTTTTTCTTCACGATCTTTAATAATCTTAAGAACTATATCAGCTGTGGTTGTATCATCAATATCTAATACTAAGAAACCTTTTGGTAGAAGCCAGCCTATTTCCATCATAGGATCTTGGTTGGCAAGTGAAGTTATTTCTTCAAAAGAAAGAGGAGTTATTGGGCCTGATTGTTTAGGCTTTTTATTGAATAACTGTACATATCTTTTTTGACCTTTGTTGTACAGTTGTTCGAAGTCTTTAAACTTTAACATCAGATTCAAACAATTCTTTCAATTGTTCAATACTCCTTATTTCCATCGCTACTCCTCCACTTTTTCTTATAAGTTCTAACTTTATTTTTTGAAGTTCACTTAACTTTGAGCCTTGTTTTAATTCAAATGCATAAAACTTTCCTTGATAACAACAAACAATATCAGGTTCTCCCTCTAATTGATAAGAGGACACATGAATTTTAATAACATATGCCCCTATACTTTTTAGATATTCAATTACCTTTGATTGGAATGCTGATTCAAGGGTTACTTTTTTTCTACCATTCAACGCTTGTATCGTCAGTATCAATAACAGATAAATCGTCTTCAGCTAAATCAGGAGTTTCAACTGATTCAACTGTTTCTTCTTCAGTTACTTCTTCAGCAACTGCTACTGTTGGTTTTGCTGATGGAGTTTTATAAGTTACTGATTGATAATCATTACCATCAGTTCCTTTTCTTAATCCTAATTTAACATTAACTGCTTTGTTTAAAAGTAAAGCTTCAATATCTAATTTTGCACTTTCACTTTCAACATAAGGTACTCCTGCAGCCTTACGAAGGCTTCTATATTTCCAAGAGAACGGACTCTTTGGATCAAAAGTTACTCTATCCCAGAATAATCTTCCTTTATTTTTACCTTCACTAATTACTTTGAATGTTACGCTAAGAGTATTAGGTAACTTTTCTGCCATTTCAATTTTAGTTATTTGTGCTACTTCGTTTTCGCTTATCATTATTTCAAATTTATTATCTTCGCTTGTATCTTGTTTTCCTTGATTAATTATTAAACTCATTATTTATTTTCCTCATCTTTCTTTTCATTATCTTTAATTTCTTGAACTTTTTTTGCTACGCTTACTAATGTATTACCAATGTTTGTTGCTACAGTCATAGTTGCATTGAAGTTTGATAACATAATTCCATACTCTTCTTTAGTTGGATCAGCTTTTTCTATTGCTTCAACTAATGGTGCAACTTTTGTATCAAGCACATCAGCCAATTTTTGTAAATCTTTAATCATATTATTTTTCTTCCTTTTCTTTTTCATCTATTTTCTTTAATAAATCTTTTAAATCGCTTTTAAGGAATTGTAATTGTTCCTTTTCATCTAGAAATGTAAATAGTATACCTTGTCTTAATAAATCCATTCCATCAAAATTTTTCATTTTAAGAACAGCTATAAGTTTGCAAATACATTTACATATTTCTTCAGTTGTTCCTAGAACAGCAGTTCCAATGTCTGTTACTAATACAACTGTTTTAACTTCTTCCATGCTAAGCATTTCAGCAGCTTGTTTCTTTCCTTTTAATAATTCTTTTTCAGCTTTGTTACTCATTTTAAATCCTCCTATCCATGTAACTTGTCTAAAACATTCTTTTTGAACTTATCATATGTCATATCGACAACCTTTTCAGGTACCTTAAAGTCCTTAGGTTTTCTACATTTAGTAACAAGATAAGGGTGAGCACTAATGTATGTAACAAAACTTGTTTTAGTAACAACGTTATTGTTTTCATCTACTTTATCTTCTTTTTCAATCTTAGTGTACCATACGAATGATGCCTTAGCACATAAACTTACTGAACTAGATGTCATTAAGCTTGGAATAATTGTATTGAACTCAGGATTATTATCATCACTTAGTTCTTTTTCATGTGCAATTGCTACAACTCTAGCACCAGTCTTCATATGAAGATATTTTAGTAGGTTATATACATCCTCTTGGCTATCCTTTGCTTGCCCCCAAAGTTGTAATGTCATACTTGTTTTACCACTGTTAGTCTTTAAGTATTTTTTAATTAAATATTCTAATTGTGTTAAAGAATCAATAACAATTGTAGAGTATTTAACTGGTATTTTCTTACCATCTACTAAAGAATAACCATTGATAACATCCTCAAGTACTTCATCTACTTCCTCGAATGATTCAATTGGTACCCAGTCAATAAGTTCTTTATCCTTATTGTCTACTGAACCAATTCCTCCTTCAAGAATATCTAAGTAAAGCATAGGAGCTTCCTTAGTTTTTGGAAATGTACTAGCAACTACAGTTTTACCTGTACCTGATTTACCATAGATGATATATACTTCATCTATTGGAGCTTCGCTAGCACGTTTCTTACGTTCTTGCAAAACATTTCCCATAATTTTCTCCTTTCTATAAATGAGTGTTAGGGATGTCAAAGGTGAGGATTCTTTCACATCCTTTCTATCCCTAGCACTGTACTAACATGTAGGCAAGAGTATAAACCCTACATATCAGTACGCTACCAGGGATAGCGCCTGCCTATTTGTTATGCCTCTATTTTTTATTTTTATTTTAGGTAGAATAAGAAAGGACAATAGGCAGTAATATCTTTTATAATATCTCTTGATACTCTAAAAGCTACTGTACTAGAGATACGGAAGTTAGATTGGCAATGGTATCTCCAGTACACTAGCTATTAAAGCTAGTGTGTTATATCGTTGAGAGTAAGCAGGAACTAGAAGACTGATCATATAATCTAAAGGAGGATTAATGAACCTTTTCCTGCTTACAAGTATAGTATATCACAATAAATTATATAAATCAAGAACTTTTTTTAATCTTATTTATAATAATTTCTCTGTCTTCTTCAGTTGGATTGTAGAAGTCTAAATTACAAAGTTCAGTATAAGGACAGTAATCACATAGAGGTCCTCTTACTCTCTGTTTATTACCAGTCTTACACCCTTTATAACTATCATACAAATCTTTGAAGTTAGAGTCAAGCATATTTGAATCTAATAGTTGGCATTGTGTTCTTTTAAATAATGGATGGCCTCTTTTTTCTAGGTAATCTAATACAGCTTGGTATTCTGGTGCTGTATCTAGTCCCATTTCAGCTAATTTATTATAGTAATCTTCATATCTTACAAGGCCAAGCTTGTTTTTATCAGCAGAAGGTTTTCCGTTTTGATTTAAAGGAACTGGTTGTAATTTTGCTAGTCTAACCTCATCAATTTCATATGCATCTACCTTAATATGTAGATTTGTTTGAACCATATCACAATAAGTTAATAATTGTGCATTATATTTCACTTGATTAGGAGTATATTTTAAAGGCTTTAGAGTTGTTTTTGTGTCTCGAAGTATAATTAATCCATCTTTATTAATTAGACGGTCTACAACGCCTGAAAATATGTCTCCGTCTTCCCATTCTTCTTCAATTCTTTTTTCTGATTCAATTACTTCTTCAGAAGACATGTCATAATAGGCCAAATATTCTTTAAATACTTCTTCAAGTAATCCTGATTCAGTAGATAATTGTCCTACCATAACTTTGGCTTCATAGTCATTAAATACTGGGGTTAAATCTTCCCCTTTGCATGCTCTATCAATGCATTGATGGAATAGATCTCCTAAAATTAGGTACTCATTTCCATCTGTATATATCTTTTCTTCATACATATAGGAATGTTTTCTAGGACACTGGTTATAAGTGCTTAACCTAGAATAACTATAGTTTGACATATCGTTACACCTCATATTCATCTAGGTCTACTCCTGAACCAAATGGTCCTATTTCAATATCAGCAACTAATGGCACATCCCAAGGAACTGTAAGGAATTTATCCATAAGTTTTGGATGTTGCATTATCTTTTGTATCTTTAAGATATTATCTTTAAAGTGTTCATTCTTTTTAATAAGTAATTCAACACTATCATGTACAGTTGCTATCATTTGAACTTCATCCTTAGATAAAGTATCATGAATTTCTATTAGTGCACATAGCATTATGTCACTAGCAGCACTCTGTACAGGAAAGTTTAATATCTTTCTTAAATAGTTTGATCTTTCATAAGGATTAACTATATCTTCTGATCTAACTTTATATCTTCTACCCATAATACTTGTTACATATCCTTTATGTAATAGTTCTTGTTGAGTAGATTCATAATAGTATGGTAATTCCTTATAAGATTCAAAGAATTTATTTCTAATATGTGTAGCTTCATCTAGAGTAACATCTACTCCATATGATAGCTTAGCATATGATACAAAAGACTTAGGTTGCATACCATATAGATATCCAAAGTTAATGGCCTTAGCTTGAGTTCTTTGTTGTTTAGTAACTTCTTCTGGTTTACATCCAGCAACTAAGGCAGCCATGTTTCTATGTAAATCCTCACCGTTATTATATGAATCTTTAATAGCTTGAACTCCTGCAACAACTGCAGCTGTTCTTAATTCTGCTTGGCTATAGTCTAGACAGACCATTTCCCACTCTGGATCTATAGATTGGAATAGGTTCTTTAGTTTTTTATTTCTTGGTACTTGTTGAAAGTTAGGATTGTTACAACTTGTACGTCCTGTTACAGTTGTATGTAGATTAAATGTTGGATAGATGATTCCATTATGTTGTTTCTCTAACCAATCTTTTAAAAATGTTAGGGCCTTGTCTGCCTCACGTCTTTTTAATATTAAATCTACAATTTCATGTTTACCTTTAAGCTTAGTTAAAGCTTCTATACCAGTTCCAGGTTGGCCTGTATCTGTATAACAAGGTATCTCTAGTCCTAACTGTACATATAATAAGTCTTGTAATTGTTTTGGTGAGTTCCAATTGATGTCTGAATACATCTTTAATTGTGAATCAATGTCAGCTAGAATCTCTTGGTATTCTTCTAGTGTTTCTTTTAATTGTTCTACATTTATAGGAACTCCATGCTCTTCAACATCCCTATATACTTCTGTCGCTTTCATCATAAGCCAGTATGTTTTCTTATCCAAAGGATCAATCATATCTCTAAGCTTTTGATAAATTAAACGTGTATAATAAACATCCTTTTTAAGGTAAGGTTCTACCTCTTCTCTTGAATGAGATGTCTTCTTACTTAATGTGACATCCCAATCTTCAACACCTAGTAATCTTTGAGCACATGGTTTAAGTCCTAACCATTTACCTCTGTTGTTTATTAACTCAGGTGCAGTTGAACATAAATAAGCTAGAAGCATAGTATCATGTGTCATTGGTATTGTTATTCCATAGTGGTGTTTAATCATTCTTGTATCGAATTTACCATTATGAAATATATTAATATGACCTGGCTTACATAATTCATTTAGAATATCTAGATTATCTTTAGCACATTCTAAAATGATAAATTCCCCAGGATCTTCATCATTATCAAATGTATGAATACCTATAAAATTTATCTTATCATTGATGTCTAGGCCATCAGTTTCAATATCAATTGCATTATACTTCTTTATGTTCATTTTTAATCTCATCTACCATCTCTAATAATTCTTCCATTGTTTCTAATTTAAGCATACGTTTTAATTCTTGAGCTATCTGTATTGAGAAGTTAGTGTAATCTCCTCTAAGAATTTGATACATATATCCATATGATATAAAGCTATCAGTTTCTTCTAACATATTAGCTACATTTCCGTACAATTCTTTAATACGTTCTTTCATTCTTCACTCCTTCTTCTATATATTTCAAACTCTTTATTATTAAAACTCTTTTTATTTTTAAGACTATGTAGTCTGTATACTTCTACTGTTCCTTTAACTATTAAATAGTAATAACTACATGTATTAGTTTGACCTATACGTCTGATTCTATATTTAGATTGTTCATAATAAATATAAGAATCATGTAAAGAATAATAGATTATATTACTTATGTTAGGAAAATCTAGAGCTGCATTACCACTAACTATCTGTATTATAAGAAAGTCAACATGTCCACGTTTGAATTTTTCTAGTGGTTCAGCTGCATCCTTAGTTGAGCCATCAACACATACATAACTACGTTTAGCTTTCTTTAGGATCTCAGCTACAATTTGTTGTTCTTCTTTATATACAGTATATATAATAGCTGCATCTAGTTTCTTAACTAAGTTCTCAAGTGGTTGAGCTTTTGGATTATATGGAGTTCTATGTGGAATATTATCTTCGTCATAGATAAAGCCAGAACATAACTGAGTAAGTTTAGTTCTATGTTTAGCTCCACTATCTCCTAGTGCTAACCAATCTTTACCCTTAAGAACCTTATCTTTCTTAAAGTTTTTATAGATATCTGCAAGTTTATCTTTCTCACAAACAATTACCCATTCTTCTTCATTAGGTAATTCAATTAGATTTTCTGTTTTATCCCCATAACTACATTGTGATATGATCTCTTTTAATTCATCACTGTGTTTCTCTGCTATTGGTCTATAATAATCATCTAATACAAAATATCTATTATAAAATAAATATTTAACTGCTAATAGATTTTCATTTAAGATCTTTAGCTGAGCAAATACCTCATCTCTTTGTTTATCTTGTGGTGTTCCTGTAAACAAATAGGTATGTTCACTCTGAATACTACACAGTGCTTTATTAATATCACTTGAAACATTTTTTGCTCTATGAGATTCATCTAGAATCATACAAGTGTATTTTAATTTGGTGAATTTAGCTACACTTTCATAGTTTATAATATAAATATCTGCTTTCTTTGTTGGATCCATAGTTATTGTGTATGACGGTAAGTATTTTTCAACCTCTGTTGAGTATTGAGGAATAGCTTTCTTTGGTGTTACTATTAAGAATGGTCCTGTACCTAACATCTTTATAGTAGCAAGAGCTATTAATGTCTTACCTGTACCTGGTCCAAGAAAAATACAATATTGTTTATATTTAGCTATGTATTCTAGAGCAGTAAGTTGATGTTTCTTCCATGTGATTCCTTCAAATGTAGGAATCTTTAATCGTCTAGATCTTTTAGAAACATATTGTACTTCTGATTGTGACATAAAAGTTTTAATCTCATCTTCAATTAAGAAATATTTGGTGAAGAATTTCTCAAATGCCTTAAGGAATTTTAATGCTGCGTTATCTGCTAAGCAATAAAACTGTCTTCCTTTAGGATGACGAGATAAGAATGTGGATTCTTTTAGTTTGTTATATAATAAAACGTTTTCTTGTGGATCAATCATCACGAATCCTTTATACATATAGATTCGTGGTTGCATACTACACCTCCTATATGTATAGAATACCACAAAAATAAAAAGAAGTCAATGGTAAATTGACTCCTATTTTTTCTTTTTACCTTTGCCACATTTTTTACATGCCATAGGTATCACCTCATTTGCGAATTTCAATAATTTTTCCATTAAGTTTAGTATAAACTTTTTGAACTTGTTTATTGTTTACATTTTTAAAATATATAGCATCTACATCTTGAGCATTACCAGAGTTTTTAAAATATACACCTAAACCACTAGGTAATATATCTATTGGATCAGTAGTACCACTCCAGTATTCTTTATTATCTTTTCCTTTTATTACACATTTATAGATTTTACGATCATTAAACATATCTCTAGTAATAAGGATGTCAGTTCCAACATATCCAGGTCTTATGCTAACATTTTCTTTAGCCACAATAGCACCTGTAGTTGTATCATATAATGTAGCTGTGTAATAATTATCTGGATTAGTATAAGTTAACGATAAATGTATATATCTTTGATCTTGCATTGTATCATCTACTTCTACTTGAATTCCAGATATAGATTCAGGTAATTTTATTTCAGATGTACTTACTTTAAGAGTAACTAAAGCTTCCCAGTTTTTCTTTTCTGCTTTAGTTCCTTCAACACCTACAACTATTTCTTTAGTAATAGAACGTTGATCACCTCTATCTAATGTAACTGTTTCAGTATATTCCTCACCGTTAGTACATATACCTTTTAATGAACCCCATGCAGTTACAACACTATGGTTCTTACCATCTGTTAAATATTTACTTCTAGTTCCCCAACTAGACTTCCATGTTTTAGGAATTCCTAAATGATTTTTATATCCATTTGCTCCTTTAATAGCTAATGCTTCATTAGAGTTACAATAGCCAAAGTATCCTCTTCTTCTAGAGAATGACCATTTAATTGTAGCTGTTGTATCAGTTTTACTTTTAATCTCAGCTGTTACTGAGAAGTATTTAGATTGAACTGTTGGCATTATGATTCTGGATATTTATAATATAGGGCTCCTTCTGGAACAGTTGCTGGGGATAATATATCTTGAGCTGGTCTGATTCCAAATAAATGATATGTAGAATGATATCTCATAATTTCTGACCAGATCTTTGTATCGACATAATCTTTATTTACTATATGAGTACCTATAGTAGGTTCACCACTAATGGTACTACCAGTTGGTAAATTTAATGCTGAAGCATTTTGTAAATTTAACGCTTGTGTTATTGTTAAAGTTCCAATTTCAGCTGCAACACTCTGTAAATTTGTAATACTTTGTGAGTTTCCTAAATCTTCTACAGTTTCTTGTAATTCATCAACAGTAGCTTTAAGTTGTTGAACTAACGATAAAGCTTCACTTCCAATATCACTGGCAGATAATACAGCTATATTTTGACTATCAATATATAACATGTATGTAACACCAGCTAGATAATCTCCAGCTTCTAAATCAACAAGATGATTTACCATTTCACCATCTATTTCTTCAAACTTATATTTCTTTAATGGTAATTCAATATAAGTATTGTCTCTTTTAAATCTTATCTTAGCAGCTTCAGGACTACCAGCAGTATAAGATAAATGATGAGATGGTCTTACATAAAACATAGTATTATGTGGTAAGTCATCTACTGTTGTAAGTTCAGTTAAGAAACCATTAATGTATAGGATAGAGGGATCTGGTAATAGAGTTTGGGGATTCTCTATATAAAGAATATTTAACCATCTATTACAGATCTCTTCTATTGTATTAGCATATACAGAAGTGATTTTGTCAATATTACCCATGAATGTTTCAAGTCTTGTGACTCTATCTTCTATACTATTTGCCATGATACCTCCTATTTATTTTTATATAACCATCCAAGTTTGTGTGCAGTGTTTACTCCTACTACACCATCGCTTGCAATGTGTTGATCCTTTTGGAATTTCTTTGTGGCAGAAAGTACATCTTTGCCAAAAATTCCATCAACCCCACATTTACCTACAGAATATCCACGTTTGATTAATTCTCTTTGTAATTCTCTAACATCATTACCCTTGCATCCTTTTTTAAGTAATCTTGTTAAATTATACTTTCCTGAATCATCTAACATGTCATAATTAGCAGGGTTTAACCAAGTGTTACTACCTATTCTAGTCATCCCTAAGTGTAAATGTGGTCCAGTAGCAGCACCTGTAGCTCCCATATAAGCTACTTTATCATCTTTTTTAACTTTGTCCCCTTTTTTCAAGAACACTTTTGAACAGTGTGCATGAAGTAGAGATAAATCATATCTAGGATAACGTACCCAAATATAATTACCATAGCCTGTTGTTGATTTATCTTGACCGGTTACTACTTTTTGTACATATCCATCATCTATAGCATAAAAGTTTTTATCTCCAGCTTTAGATACAAGATCTAACCCATAATGGAACTTTTTTGTTTTAGAAATTGGGTGGATTCTATATCCATATGGAGATGTTATGCTAGGTTTTTTGATAACATATTCATAAATTTTCATTAGTCATCATCTCTTTCAGTTAACATTGCATTTTCTTCAGACATGTCTTCATCAACTGACATATGAGCATATCTGTAAGAACCAATACCAATTAAAGCACCAATAAAAGTAGATAAGATTACAAATGTTCTCATTACTTCTGTGCCGTAAGGTAAGTTCCATACCTCTGCAAGTTGTTCATAAGCAAGACCACATGCATCAAATACTATTAAAGCTAAGTATTTTAATACATCATATAGTTTAGTATTTTTGAATATCATAATATCCTCCTTATTCAAATAGTTTCTGGTGGTAAATCAGAAAGATTCATACAAGAATTGTATGCAGTAGTTATAAAACTATCTCCTCCTAATTCATGATACCCCTTGTACAGATTGGTTAAAGTTTGTTTTGTTTCATAGGAGCACCATCCTTGGGCTCTTATTTCTTCGCACGAATGTAATAAATAAGCTTGCGTTATTCCTAATAGCGCTTGCTTGATTCCTTCGAGTTCCTTAGCTTTTAATCTGTATCTACCTAGTAGAAATGTAATAACAGGAATTATTACTCCAGATATTAAAAACCAATAGTCTTTAATGAAACCCATTTTATCACCACCTATCTTTTTTCACTTACATTATAACATATCTCTTGGCTAAAAGATAGTATTGTTATTGTCTACGCCATACATATACACCATAATAGTATGGATAATATGCATTTCCATCTCCTACATTTGATTGATTAACAGTATGTGTATGTGCACCATTTTCACCACTTCTTGGTAATCTTACACCACGAGTTCCACCAGCTCCTGAGTAACTTTCAAATATACTTCCACCTGATGAACCACTACTTGTTCTACCAACACTATCATGATAGTGATCTCCACTTGTTGCGATTGATACACTGTGGTTATGTGATGGTAAATGGGTTGTACCTATTTTATGATTGCTTTGACCTCCATAATTGTTAGCATTAGATGTAACAATTTTAAGATATGCATCACCAGTTATTTGAGTCCAAGTTCCAGGGAAAACTCCGTTTGGATTAAATGAAGCATTTGTAGTAATGTAGATAGATCCTGAAGGATATATCTTATCTAGTATATTTGTTCCATTTAATTTAAGTGCACCAGGTATATTAGTATCACCATTACTATCTAACAAAGTTAATGTTCTACAATTTGTTCCGGGTGCTGCTGATGAAGGTGTAGTTGCTCCACTAACCCCATATTGTCTAATATAAATTGGCTCATTACCATCATCACCTGTGGCTATTTCTAAGTACCCAGCATTATTTCCTGTTTGTGAACCTCTAATAATCCATTGATCATTAGAAGCAATATAACCATATAGACCTTTCCAAACACCATTTGTATCACCTGTTTGTGTAAATGATAATACATTAGTTAATGTAGTATCTCCTTCAACATTTAAATAATCATTTACTGTTGTGTGATTATTTCCATCAGATGTTTTCCATCCGTACATACCTGGACGGCCTGGTTGTACAGTATCAGTTATAGTATTTATTGTTTGTCCTAATTGATCTACAAAATTAATAGTAACAGATGCTGATTTTTTATAATCAAAACCTGATAATATTACTGAACTCCATGCCCCTGAAGTAGGTGTTGTAATTGTACCGGTTGTTGTATTACCATTATCTGCAATTGTATAAGTAATTGTTGCAGTTTGTAAATTTGCTGTATTTATTCCAGATGTATTTCTTAAATCTGTATACACTGGATATACATTTAATTTAATGCAATCACCAGTTTGCATAGCATTTCCACTAGAATCACATCTTATTGTGTTTTGTGATAATGTGGGATAATTATAGCTAAGTAATGTTGTTCCAGATGGTGTGATATCTGCTTGTTGTACAATAGATCTAGCTATAGAAGCTTTAATTGTCGGTAATGAAGTTAAATTATATAATGTATAAGGATTTGATACAGCTGAATTATTTGCATAGAACCCTATATCTTGTCCATATATTTTTGTTTTTGAATTATAGTTTGATATATTAGCAGACATATTATATCTTACAGAACTTAATCTAGATATAAATATTTTATTTTCATTTCCAGAAGATTTATATTGATTTAATCCTGTATTTAATTCTGTTATTGAACTAGAACCAACAATTGTTTTTGATGATAAAGATACAGAAATTAAATTTACTGTGCTTTGTCCTAAGTATGTTGTATATGTGCTATTTACTGCATAAGAATCAATAACAGCATACAAATAAACACTATTATTATTTCCTGCATAATCAAATAATGTCTGGATATAATCAGAATTTGTTACTGTGTATCTAACATCATTAGTGACATACCCTTGGTATATTTGATATCTATAAGAAGAAGAACCAGAAGAATTAGTCGCATATAATGTTAATCTATTTGCTATATTATTTGATGCAAATGAAGATATATTAGTATAAAATTGTAAATATTCATTACCATTTTGATCTAAAACAATAGATGCACTTGCTAAACCTCCTGTTGATTTTCCTACTGTAGCAGTAAATGTTTTTGTTTTTTGTCCTAATCCTGTTGTTCCTTGATATGATTGTAAGTAAGCTTTTAATGAAGGTGTAGCAGTATTTTGTTTTGAAGCAAGTAATGCTAATGTGTCTTTACTTAAAGTTCTTGTTTGTGTATAGTTTCCAGCTGCACCAGAATAACTCCAAGTATCTAGTCTAATTTGGTCATTAATATCATTAATAAACCAATCATCTCTAAAATCACCAGAGTATTTAGTTGCTGTTAATGTTGCAACTCCTGATGAATTACAAGAAGCAGAATTTAAATCAGAACCTGCAGGAGGAACTTCTAAAGAATACGTAAAGTATTTATCAAATTCTTTTGTACCTTGAGCATCCCACAAATTAAATGTACAAGTGGTTGTTCCTGTTGTCTTGTTAGAAACAGTGAACTCTCTATCCATAGTTGCTGGCCAACTTGAATCATCTTTAAATGGATGAATATAAGCTACTTCTGTTCCGTCTAAATCAACAGTTAAATTAATATCATCATTAAAATATGAAGAGGAGTTTTTATAAAAATATAAATAAATATTATATTTAACATCTGCTCCAACTCTTTCATATCTATATTTAGCATCAAACTTCATTTTACCTGCAGAACCCCAAGTATGTACTTGTGTTCCTGATGCTAATTGTTTCCAATCAGTATATGCCATTTACTCACCTCCTACAAATAGAACATTCCCCAGCCAGGATTATTATTGACTGTGAATTGCTCGATTCTCATATGTTTATTTGCAGCATATAAGTATTCCTTAGCTTCTAAGTTTATTGTTCTAACTACAGATTTATCAGGATTACTTTCATCTACACCTGCATAGAGTATTTCTTCATTTTGATCTTCATCAAATTGATCTGAAACTCTTCTTATTTTCATACCTTTTTCATTATATCTACCAATTGTATTACTAATAAATTTAGTTTTTTCTTTAGACTCATTATAAATAGTTGTTGAACGTTCATATATAGTATTGCTTGGTATTGGTGCATCTGGTTGAAAATCTGTTTTTTCTTTATATACATAAGGATCTTCTGTAGTTCCAGATCCTGTTCTTGTGTAATAATATTTATCACCATTATATACTGTATCAGGTGTTAAAAAGAACGTTTCAGGTATCGATTCACCAATAAAATAGTCTCCATCATTTTTAAATAAAGATAATTCTTGTGGTATTGGATCTCCATCATTCCAATTATATATAAATTCAGAAACAGTTCCAACTATAATAGGATCTCCATAAGAATAATCACCAGTACATTCATATATAGTATTTGATGGTATTGTGTCTCCTGGTGTATAATCTAAATAAATAGAATATACATCATTAGTTTTTATATAATAAGTTTTTATATCTGAATATGTTGTATCTTCTGTTAGATTATATTCTTTTAATGTTTTTAATATATGAGTATCTTTGTCAGCGTATTGTTTAATATATAATTCATATAAAGTTACACCATTTGGTATAGAATCTCCAGGTACATAGTTTTCTCCATTTAGTGTTATAGTCTCTGTAAGAGTAGCTATATCATTAGAAGAAGGGTGATCTGGATCATTTGGTATAGGATCACCAACACTATATATAGTACCATCATAATCTGTATATTCTTGATTTGCTGAATCATAAATTAATTTATATATTGGTATTTCAAATGGATCTGATTCAGTTGATGGTATAGCTCTGTAATAATTTGAAGAAGCTTGAAATGTAGTATCTGCAGTAGATATAGTTGTTATACTCATATCAACAGGAGTATATGTTCCATTTGATTCTGTAAAATAATATTTTAATTCTTTGAATGTACTTTCTGGAGCATATTTATATCCATACTTTTTATATTCAGTATCTTCTGTAAGCATATATTCAGTTTGTGGATATTCAACATATGCCATACCACGTACTATATAGTATGTTTTAGTAGCATCAAAAGTAGTTTCTTGTAAATCTAATGGTATTTTATGAAAGCTGCGTAATTGATTATATGTATCATTGACTGTATTATGAGTATAATAACGTATTCCGGCTAGATAATTTCTATGTTTAGTTTGTTTATATTCATAATCATATACTTCTTCTTTTGCTATTAATAAACCATCATCATCAAATTTACCAGATTCAGATACAACAACTTTAGTTTTACCATATTCATAAATTAAATTTTCTGGTATTATATCTCCTACATTATAATTTGTATATTCTGTCCATATATTATTTGAATCCTTTATCCAATAAGTTCTATCTTTAACAAAGACTAAATCACGTGTAAGAAAATAACCTTCACCATTTATTATTGTTTGTACTTCAGATTTAATATATGAATCTGTTTGATTTATTTTAGTTTCATTAGTTATATCTGTTAATGCGCTTGAAAATTCTGAAAGAGTACCAAGTACTCCAGAAATTGCAGATGCATTTGCTCCTGTTTCTGTTTTAATTGTACTTACTGAAGAAAGTATATTATTTATTTTACCTCTATTATCAGTTACCTGATCAATTAACCCCCCTGTATTTTTTATATTATTATTTATAAATGTTTCTGTTGTACTAACTGTAGAAGAAATTTCACCTTCAGTTTGGATAATATTTGTTATTGTATCTTTATGAGATGAAAGTATAGTATCTATTCCACCAGTAAGTTTTCTATGATAATATGTTTTATTAGCTTGCCATGTTGTATCTTCTGTTAATGTATAATCTTGATGCTGTACATATTGGTATACTTTTCCTTCAATTGTTTCACCAACTGTATAATCAGTTCCTTGCACTAATAATGTATATGTACCTAAATATGATATTTCATAAACTGTGCCAGTAATTTGTGATCCAATTAAATAATCTACAAAAGGAATCATTTCTATATAATTAGTTCCATTGTATCTGAAGTATTTTTTATTTTGTAAATAAGTACTATCCCCTGAAACCACCATAGAGAAATCTTCTTTATAATAATTAGCGTTTGATTTATATTTAACATGTGATGTTTCATCATAAGTATAAGATGTATTTAATTCATAAACATTATCACATAATATAATAGTATGCCCTTCTGAATTATAATGAATCTCATCATTAATAGTATAATCAGTTCCTTCAACCAATAGAGTGTAAGTTCCAGAAGATTCAATATAATAATTAATATCTTCTTTATATACCATATCAATAGCTTCGATTGGTACTATAGTATCTCCAACTGTATATTCAGAGGATTGATATGGAACATATGAATATGTATCTACTTTATTATTTACTTTAATTAATGTATCTGCTGTTACTCCTAATAATGTTTCTTGTAAATTCATTTTATCTATGATTTCATTATAATGTGTTACATTTTGATTAACAGTTACAGCTACACTATAGATAGCATTATCAACATAAATCTTAGTAGCGGCATGCATATCTTGAGCAGGATTACTATGTAGTGTTAAATATCCAGTAAGAACCCCACCAGTTAAATTTAATTTTTTATTTAATACTGTGACTATGTTTTCGCTTAATCCAGACAAATAGTTTATTTCTGCAGCTGTTACTGCAATTCCAAATGTACTTAATGTTAAACCATGAGGGTTTCCATTAACAATTTGAGAGTGATCATATGCTGTTTTACCTCTATCACCACGATAAGCAGTGTCTTGTGTTTCTCCTAATGCAAGTGATTGGCTTATTTCTACATATGTAGAGCCAGCCCATCTATATGTTAGGTTAGTTGCTAACACTACATATATTTTCCCAGTTTCTCCTGGGTTTGGTAGGTCAGCAAATAATTGATATTCAAGAACATCATCTACATATGATGGTAAATATTCTGCTGGTATATAGCCATTAACAGTTTGTACATAATGATCATCATTAGTAAGTTGACTTAAAGATGTTGGAACAGGTACATTAGCAATTTTGTTTCTAACTACACTAACTCCATTTACTTTAACATCATCAACAAGGCCTGATCCTCCACCTCCTCCACCATGTGTATCTGCATATTCTTTTGTCGCATAGGAAGAAAGGACTTCTCTCAAAGTCCCTGGTGTGATTGCTTTTGTTTTATTAGTTAGTGCTCTAGCTTCTTTTGCAGTAGCTACTTCCATTTAAATCACTCTCCTGTTCTGTATAGAATTACATTAACATCTTCTTTTCTTGCAGCTGCATCATCTAGGTTATTTAATCTTGTTTCTAGATCGCTGAAACCATGTTCAACAGCATCCATTCGTTCTTCAAGTGAAGTTCTAATATTAGATATTTCTTCAGATAAAGAAGTAATTGATGCTTGCATAGTTGCAATTGTTGATAACAGAAGTGATGAAGTATCGGTAGCATATTGTCCTCTTTCTTCTTCTGGTATCATATTATTTATAATATATACCCTACCAGCTAGTTCATTTATAGCTTTACATAATATATCTTCCATCTCATTTAGTTGAGATGCAGCAAGATCTAGTCTTTCTTGATATAAAGGTAGTGTATTTCTTTGTAAGAATTCCATCATATCTAATTACCTCCTTATATTATGTGGCTGGTGCATCATGTATATTTATTGATAATGTTAGCACGTCACCATCTTCTAAGAATATACCATCTTGTCCTTGATAGAAATCTGTTGAAGATGTTGCTAATACTGGAGATTCTAAGAATTTAGTTAAGTATTCTTCATCTTCATAATCAAGTCTTTCAATATCTTTTAATGATAATATATCTTTATATTTTGGTGAGTTAGATAATACCCATAACATATCAATCATTTTATAATCTAGGTAATGTTCATAGTCTTCATTAGCTCCAATAACTTGTGGTATAGTAAACATTACTTCAAACATATCTTCTCTATCAAAAGCTTGTTCAAAGGAAGTTTCAAGAACTGCAGATTTAGTACCATCTTCAAATGTTAATGGTATATTGTCTGGTATTACTGCAGTAACAGTAAGATGTGGATTTTCTATTTTATACATTATATATGGTGACATTCTTAAATAGAAGTTATTTTCATTATAAGCTAGAAGTTCATTTGAGTTTCCTTGCTCGACACTTAAATATATTAATGTATAGATATCATCTGTTTCATATACAAATTCATATTGATAATCATACATACTTGATTTAGTTGGTACTGATGACATTACTCTATTTCTATATAAGTCTGTTATAGTTAATCCAATAGGATTATCTAAGTCTTGTCCCAGAACTGTTTTAAAACATTGTTCTAATAAATCATTATAGTTATCATTTATTTCTCCTTCTTCAAATGGGAATTCCTTTAGAAAGAAACCATATGATAAGAAAGGAACAATAAATCCTTGTGGTTTTAAAGGTCTTATTATTTGTATATCTTCTATGCCATCTATCACACTGTCATCTGCATTTATAAGTGCTTGTGATAATGTTTCAGAAGAAATCATAATTGGTTTACCACCTCTTTGAGCAGTATCAATTATTGCAAACTCAGCACCATTTTGTTCAAACTCGGTATTTTTAGTACTAATAAGTTTTTTCATTCTTTTCCTCCTTAAATAATTTATGTAATCTTTTCCAAGTAATACTACCTTCTCTATTTGTTGTATAAATATATAATGGTATTTTAATAAAACTTTTAGAATGTGGTGTTATTCTTAAATGCTTACTGAATGGACCGTCTGTTCCATATTTTAAAGTTTCATCAAATTGTGGTACTAACCATTTTTTATAAATAGCTTTCCATATTGCCCTACAATACGGGATTTTTGTTGCTATATTAAAACTATTATTACGCCAAAAACCAAATATAATTTCATCTGTATTTTCTTTTTCAATAGCATATAATAATGTATCAATATAGTTTGGTGTTATCATATCATCACTATCAATAAAACCTATGTATTCACCAGATGTATATTCTAATCCTACATTCCATGCATGGGACGCACCACAATTTTTACTAAGATGTATTACTGTTGCAAAATCAAAGTCATCTAATCTAAATTCATTACACCCATCATCTACAATTATAACTTCAACATCTTTTGTTATTTGTAGTTTTAAAACATTTAATAATTTTTCAGTGTATTCCCATGTGTTATAATATGGTATTACTATAGATAACTTCATTTTCTCTCCTTATTAAATTCACAAACACTTTTTATTAAAGATGCTTGTTCTTTATAAGCTATATATGGTACATCTTTATTTAAACAATGTGTATCCCAATAGGGCTTATTTTTATATACAAATGTATGAGAAGGGTTTACCCTTGGATCAAGTATAAATAATTCTCTTAGTTCTTCATATGATATATTATATTTATTCGCTATATCATAAAACTGATTGCAAAAGCTTACCTTAGTAGCAAGAAAAGAATTCTCCATGAACTTTGCAAGCTCTGCTGTTTTACTGTCTGTTATTCTAAATTGATGTCTGCCATCATAACAATGTTGTAAAACTTGGATAACTTCTATACAATCCTGTTTATTACCACCAAGTATTGTGAAGTTAAAATTAAAATTATTACAATGTTGTGTTCCTCCATAGTACTCAGGACTAAAGATAATTCTTTTTCCTGTTTTTATTATTAATTTATCTACTGTCCCTATTGGACAAGTAGATTTAATAACATATATATTACTCTCGTTTTCATTTATAGCATCAATTACTGATGAAATATCAAGTGAATTGTCTTCTTGCAATGGTGTATCTACACATATAAATGCAATATTATAAGTAATATTACGTTTAGTATTATACTCTGTTTTAAATTTATCATATATATCTGGATGTAGTTGAGCTAACTCATTATATAAGTTATGCCCAACTACTCCATAACCTATTATTAATACATTCATGTTATTCTAAAATCTCGTCTGCAGGTTTAACTTGGAATAATAGTGCTAATAAAGCAGTATTTTCTACATCTGTTACATCAAGACCTGGATTAAGTTTAAAGCCTTCAACGTCTTCAGCAGTTATAGGATAAGTAGCCTCAATTATAAGATCCTCTGGATCGCAGTTTGCAGAAACCTCATCACAAACTATAGAGTCATATGTTGGATTTGGTGCAAAATGCATTGATACATTTTTATCTGATCCCATATCTACTGAAAGAAGATAACCAGTACTTACATATGAGAAACTAAAGTCACCAAGTGCAGTCTCTACTGGATTATTATTAGCATCAACAAAGTATGTGCGTGATGGGAAAGTATATTCATGACTAGATCCCATTGATTGAATAATAGATTGAAGTACACTTTGTTGTTCTTCTGTTAAAGCTTCAGGTGTTTCAGATCTTAATTGCAACTTTTTATATACTCCATAACCATTATAATCGATTAATTTATCAGGATATAGGCTATCTGGTAAGTCTTCTCCATATACAAATTCTATTTCAAATGCATTAGATGTTGCATTATCTAATGTAGCTATACCTGCATCTGCTTTAATAGATATTGTGATTCCTTCAAAACCACCATTATCTTCTATTAAAGCAATAGCATCTTCATCAGTAATTATAAGTGTCCAACCACCTACTGATGGTATATCTGTAATATAATATCCATCTGTTGCTACTGTTAAATCATTTACTTTAACTGTAACATGGTTTCCAAAATATACGTTTCCTTGTGTAATTGTAACCATATCTTCATTAAAGGATAAGTCATCTGGTTTTAATAATATTTGGTAAACACCCATTTGATTTGGTTCTTTTGAATAAGCAAGAGCTAAATCAAAGTAAGAGCCATCATCATCTTCATCATCTGATTCACCATTTTCAACTATATCCATAAATTCTGCTACTACATCAGCATCAGCATTTTCATTAGCAACATGTAATATGTTTGGATCTAGCATTAAAGGCTTACCATCAATTTGTGCATCGTCTACGATTGCAAATGGAGCTAAGTTTTGTGCATATTTAGTTCCTTTTGTTTTAATTAATTTTTTCATATTTCCTCCTATTGTAAGATATTTCCTTTAAGAATATCTCTATATAATTTTTCTCTTGTGAAGTCTGGCATATCATGTGATGTGAAACTAAACTGTAATGAACTTAAAGCAAATGCTTGGTTACTTCTAATTTCCATTATGAATTGTGCACTCAAGAATGGGAATCTATACTTAGGTGTAAGTGTTTTAGAAGTAAAGTTTGGTCTATCTAATACAGTATTATCAAGAGCATTATCATTAAGAATTTGAACTGCCTTATCAATTGGATCTACATATGGCACTTCGTCATATTGATCTAAAGGTAGTTTATTTTCTGGCATACATAATGCATCATCTACAGTATAACGTTCATCATATTTAACTTCTCCTACAGGATGTTCTTGCATACTAACATATGCCTCATCATTAGGAGTATAAATATAGAAACCAGCTTCATTCTTCACATACATATCACAATAGAATGTTTCTAAGAAATCTCTATTGTAATAAACATTTAAGTTATCCATGAATTTACATAGAGCAGGAGTTTCCATATCGTAGCATTTAGTTGCTATCCTTACTCTATAATTGTATTCATCTAGACCATCATAATCATCATTATTAAATTGAATTAATTCCCCATTCTCTGTTACAAGAGTAGAGATTCCATTAATAACTAATTGGCCTACTATATTTAAGTAATGACTTACATCCCTTAGCCACGGATAGAAAACTTTAGGGTTGTTATTATATACTTGGCCATTACGTAAATAACATTTCCATCTTAATCCTGGTTTTAAACTAATATTCTCTAATTTATTTCCATGTAGTTTCTTTATGTATTCTTCATTGGAACCTTTATAATCTACTAACGCCCCATCAGGATATTCAAAAGTATCTACATGTGAGGCTTGATGTGGAAATATAATTCCATAGTAACCATCATATACTTCTGAGAATATTTCATCAGGTTTAAGACATCTATTATATTGATAGAAGTCTTCATGCATATCTTGCTTTTCATATTCATATGGTAATCGAATTCTATTTAATGGGAATTCAATCATATTTAATCTTGTCTTAACTTTGTCATTTATAGTCTCAACTTCTACTTTATCATTATTTAAATCATTAGTATCTAATGCATATATGTCATCTCTATATTTAAATATAATATTGTTTTCAAATACTTGAATAGTATTATAGGCATCACAACTAACATGTGTATTAACTATCTTTCTTTTATATGGGCTATAATAATCCCCATCATTATAGTCGTCACCATTTCCAGTAACTACACTAATGTTTCCACCTAGTTTATCATTGTCTGAGAACACAACAATTGCACTATCAAATATAACGATTCCAACTAGATGTTCATCTTTAGTAGTTTTAAAGTTAAGATTGCCACCATATGATATATAATTTGGTTGTCCTACAACACTCTTATACCATTCACATGAATCATACATATCATCATATATAATAATTTTTGTACCATCTGATGCTATCTTAACACATGAATGCATTCTTAAGAATTGTCTGTCAGCAGGTGCATCAAATTCTCCTATAGTTAAATAACGCTTACCATTTGAATCATAATATGCAGGGACATGATCTCCTTCTGTCATATTGTTTGGATCATATCTAGATCTTAGTACTCTACTTACAAATGTTTTACTATATTGAGCTATACTTTGGTCAGCAATATAGTCAAGTGTATTAGTAGAAGGATCCTCTGGATCAGTAGCATCATGTGTCATGCTTATATTACCATTACTGTCTACATAGTATTCAGGTTCTCCTCTTTCCATATAGTACTTATCTTCAGATAGATTATAAGTATATTGGAAGTCACTTGTTAATGTACATCTAATGAAGAACTCATCATTTTCTGATAGTGGTTTATTTTCATTTAATAAAACTAATTGTTCATGTGTAAGTTTTATATCTACTTTATTTTTAGAAGACATTTCTGCATCTGATTTACCAAGTAAAGATTTATTTAATTGGCCATTCCAGAAATGAATAGTTTTCCAATCACTATCTTTTCCAAATCTAGCTTCCCATTTATAATACATATCACTTTTTGCCCAGTTAACTAAACAGTTAACTTTGACAGAAGCAATGATATATGGAACATCTATAGCAATTTGTTTTGGTTCAATAGCTATATCTCCTATTAAAGTTTTAGGAGTATTTCTAGATTCATCTAACCAGTAGTTAGGATATGGTGATAAGTTATTAACACCTATGTTTTGTTTTTCCCAACTGTTTGGTTTATATGCTTCAAGTATATGTGCAACTAATGTATATACTTCATTGCCTAGATATTCATGAACTTTAGGTCCCCATTTCCAGAAGTAATTAGTTCCAGATTGGAATGTTAATTCATCCGGTTTTACATATTTTCCTAATGTTCCATCATATTTATATACAAGTTTTCTAGTTTTAGATTCATATTTCTTTATTGGATTACCAACAGTATAGTTAGTTCCAGCTGTAAGAGCAACATATTCATTTGCTTCTTCAAAGTAATCCACCATAGTACCATTACTGTAAGAATAGATATCTGAACTATTAAATGTTGTTTCACCTGGTTTTATATATACAGATTCATTAGTATCATATACTTTATAACCATGATCTTCTTCCCAGTCAGCAATTGAATCTCCTACAGTATAATCAATATTAGCAACAAGAGTAACATAAGCATTATTATAATACCTATAATATGTTTCATCTTCTTGGAATGTTTCATCTTGAGTTGATTGAATTTTATATACTTGTTTATGATTAGTATTTATATACTCTGAAATACTTGTACCAGAAGTTGGTGAGAAAATTACATATTGTGTGCCAGCAGTATAATCTAAGTCAGCTCTTAACATTACCCATCCTTGTTTTCTATAATCCCAATAGAAATACATTTTATCTGGTTCAAATACTTCATCATTTGTTTTAATGTATTGAGTTTCTTCTATTCTCAATAATCTTGTACCTGTTGCCATAATCAAGTAAGTATGTTCTTGATTTGCATATGGTATTTCAACTGAATCATTAGGATTCATATTCATTTTTACAGGTACTGCTTGAACACGTCTAGTATTTTGACATATTAGAGTGTTATTTGCTTCACGATCTGAGGGTGTATAGCTAGGTTCAGTAGTTCCGTCACCTACATATTTTAATATATAACCTTCAGTATCTTCTGGTGAATCAGGATCATGCCTAGTAGTTCTCCATTTTAAATCTATTCCCCAGTTTTCACAGTCATCTCTTATTGGAGTTCCATTATTAGTTGGTATAACATAATCTAATGGTAAAAGATTCATTGCTATTTCTTTTTCATTAGGATTATAGTTATTCCAATAAATTCTACCATTACGTACACAAAGAATATAATCATTGTGTTCAGCTGAGAATAAGAAATCTCCTTGTGGTCTATCTTTAATTGGAAGAAGTAATCTATTAGTTATCCTTTCACCTTTTCTATTCATAAGAGATTGGTTAACATAGTGACAGTTTAATCCATCTCTTAGTTCATTTGGTTCTAAGTCTTCGTTAGATAAGTTTGTATTGATCCCTCCATTGAACTGAGTATATGTAGCTGGTGTATCATATACACGAGTTCTATATTTTTCTACTAAAGACATTCTATACCCTATCTAGACAAATAGTACCATCTTCATCATGGTAGTTGTCCTCATATGCTAGAGTGTAAGTAATATCTTCAACATAATACTTATAGTTATTTAGAGCCATTTGAACTCTATCAGTATCTTTGCTATATCTTTGTAGTAAGAAGAATATTCCAAATAGTACAATAGCATCTTCAAATTCTTTTCTTACAGGAATTGTTACTTCACCATATTCTTTTAATTTAGGTTGAACTGGTGCTATTAATCTCTTGTCATATCCAAGTCTGATTTCTTCTACAACTTTATCTCTGAAACGACATTCAATATACATATCATTTCCTTTAGTATAGAAGATAGCATCCTTATCTAGATAAGCAAAGTTACTTCTAATAACTCTTTCAGGGGTTTCACCTACAACAATACTATTAACTCTTTCATCAGTTAAAGCAACTCTTTGTGCTAAATAAACTTTATTGTCTACTAATATTTTAACATGAAGAGTTTTTCTATAATCATTTGGAATAGGAATTTTATAAAGTCCATGTCCTAAGTTTTCAAACATAGGTGGTATATCCTCTTCAGGAGTACCTTCTTCTGGTTCTACATACTTAGTATAGGAAAGTTCATTAAATTCTCTATAGCCTCTACTTGTAACATCTGCAAAGCAGTTTTCAATTATAGTTTGTAAAACATTTTCTGTTAAGACATCAAGTCCAGTGCTTTCTCTGATACGATTATATAATTGTTTATATGTCACTATATCTCCCTCCCTATTATAGTTTCTACAGTTTTAAGGGTACGCTTGGTTAACAAATCAAATCCTCTATCCTCATATTTATCAAGGACCTCGTTAGCTAGGAGCCTTTCGCTCTGTACTTCTAAGCCAAACTTCTCTATGTTATTAGCTAAGTAATCATTTACTAGCCAACCATTTAACATATCTTCTTCTAGCACAACTAGGAGGCTTTCACCATTTAGCTGGAATGCTTTTAAGGAATGCATTTCATATGTATCTCTGGCATTATTATAAACGACTAATACTTTATTGCCAGTGATTTCTAGGAATCTTTCAAATAAATTGTGAATGTGTACTGGTTTAAGATATGGAAAACTCCTAAAGAATTTGTTCATAACGACACCTACCCTTGCACCTAAATTATATCAAAAAAAGAAGAGATAGTCTATATCTCCTCTTTATTAATATCTCTAGAATTATTCTACAGTTTCTGCAGCGTTAATGAATGCAGCATGAGATTTCCATGCATCAATGAACATATCAGCATATTTAGTCATGATACCTTCATAGATTTCAGAACCGTCTCTTCTTTCAAGTACTTGTGCAGTAGGTCCAGAAGTGATCCATCCGAATTCTTTTCTTACTAATTCACCGATCTTGTCAGTATCTAGTAAGTATACATTTCTGTTTCTAGAATATTTATCTTTGTATAATTCATAAGTATCGAATTTAATAGTTGGTCTTCCTAATTGGAATCCATTTCCATTAGCATCTAAACTATATTCTTTGAATTGATACATTTGTTTTTCGATAGTACTTATAATCTTATGATTAGAAGCAACTAATTTAACTTTGCTGTCATCAGAACAACTAATTTCAATATGATCAGCCATATCTCTTAATACACTTTCAGTTAATAGTGCATCATTTAAATCTTCAACTGTGCAGTTTAATGATTTATAAACACTTCTATCAACATTGAAGATTGTATTATCTTGAGTTAATACGATATCTTGAAGACCAGTATATTCTGGAACAACAGTATTTTTATTTAATTGTCTACTGTATACAAAGCAATCAGTTGTTACATCATCAGCAGTAGCTCCAGTAGCATAGTCTTGTAAGAATACTCTTACTTTTTCTACTCCTACACCATCACTATATTTTTGCCAAATCTTACCTTGAACAACTACGCTTGGTGCACCAGTAGTACCATCTTTAGTACAGATAGCGATTCCCATACCTGGTAATAATGATAAGCTGTTTTCAACTTGGATATCAACATATCCTGGTAAACTAGCAGTAGGATCAACAGGTTCACCTACATCAGTAATAGCTCCGATTTCTCCTGTTTTAGATCCATATGTGAATCTATTGATAGTATGTTTTAATGACATATTCATTCTACCTAAACTATCATTTAATACATCAAAGATGCTTCCATCAGTTGATCCTTTAAGAATAGTTTCATCAGTTATTGAGAAAATTCCCATTAACTTAGTAGTA
>JAGCWW010000070.1 GCA_017961685.1 Acholeplasmatales bacterium
GATATGATAATAGCTGTTGGATATAGAGTAAACTCAAAGCGAGGAACACAATTTAGAAAATGGGGTAATTCAGTTTTAAAGAAGTATTTATTAAATGGTTATGCGATTAATGCTGAAAGAATTATGGCATATCAGTCTAATATATTACAATTAGAAGCTAATGTAATTAATATAGAAAACAGATTAAAGAATTTAGAAATGACTATTTATTCTGATAATACTCAAATAATATTTGAAGGCGAAATATTAGAACCATATACATTCTTAAGAAAATTATTCTTTTTAGCAAGAAATGAAATAACTATAATTGATCAATATGCTGATAAATTCTTATTAACTATGTTATCAGATTTAAAAGTAAAAATAACTATTGTTACTTCTACTTCATCTTATTTAAATAGAGAAATAATACCTAATAATATAACAATAATACATAATGATATTATTCACGATAGATTCATCATTATTGATGATTTAGTTTATGCGATAGGTTCTTCTTTTAATGATATTGGTAAGAAGAGATTTTTTATGATGAAATTAGAAAACATAACAAAAGATATGATATTAAAAGAAAGAAAAAAGGCTTAATACTAAATTGTATTAAATCTACTTGTTCTATAATGTCTAGAAACATAACATTTAATACAATTTCGTACCCCTACCCCTTATTTTTCGTACCCTTTCGTACCCCCTATTTAAGTAAAAGCCACCCACGAAGGATGGACTTAATTCTACAGGTTGCCTACCTGCAAGCGTACAACTATCTATTACGGTCCATAGGTACTTGAATGCCGGGCACACACGTACGTATTTGACTACCTTTCAGATAAAAATTACATTATTTTGACAAAAACATCATCACCATTTTTAGCCTTGCATGATTTTAGTAGTTTATATCCATGTTTAAAATAGAATTCTTCAGCTGTATTGGTAGTTAAAACTAATCTATATATTTCTTGATTTTTAAAATAAGACTCAACTTGATTTATCAAATCACTTCCGTGGCCTAAATTTCTCAAATCATTAGATATCCAAAATTCTCTTACAAAGCCACATTTTTCTTCAAAGAACCAACTTTCAAAAACAATAGCTTGATACATTATAAAACCAACAACATCGTCATTTTTCATTCTTACTATTGCTCTAGTATTCTTGTCTTCATTTATTTCGTTAAAGAGCCCATCCCAATCTTTCACTTCTATTCCAAGCTCTTTAAAATATTTTTTAAATGCCTTTTGAAATCTAATATCTAAAAAATCTATAATTACAAAATCTTTATAATTCAATATAATATCCTCCAAAATTATTGCGCTTAAATGTATTCAATTGGAAGCGCATAAAGATTATCTCTTAGTTTTAATTTGTAATCGCCTCTACATATTATTGCGCCTATTCCTCTCTTTTTATTTATATCTTTATCTAATACATCAAATGCGGATGCCATTTCTGATTTAGGATTAGTTGTTTTTTTGATTTCAATTGGATACAAAATGCCATTTTCTTCAATAATTAAATCAATTTCATTTTCTTCAAATGTATCTATGCCATTTTTTGTTTTTTTCACTTTATCTTTACCACGATAATAGTATATTCTCTTTTTATAATCTTTTCCTTGATTATTATATGATTTAATTATTTCATTAATTACAAATGTTTCAAAAAATGCACCATTCATTGCACCATTTTCAAGTGTTTCTGGTGTTAACCAAGAAGTTAAATAAGCAGCTAAACCAGTATCTCTAAAATATACTTTTGGTGTCTTAATTGCTCTATTCAAATGAGAATTATAATAAGGCTCTAAAAGATAAATAATGTCTGTTTTTTCTAAAACTGATATCCAATTTCTAGTTGTTTCAAGTGATACGCCTATATCTTTTGAAATACTGCTATAATCGAGCATATTGCCAGTTCTTGCAGCTACAGATACCATAAACCTATAGAATAGATTATTATCTTTTATTTTTGTAATATCATAAACATCTCTTTCAATATAAGTTCTAACATATGAAGAATAAAAATCTTCCCAATCTCTTGGATTATCTTCATATAATTCAGGGTATCCTCCTCTATGAATCACTTTCCATAGATTATCATATTTCTTAATACATTTTTCACGTTCTTTAAAATAGTCTAAGGTTGGAATAAAAGGTGTATTGAAGGAAATATTATTTATTTCTCTTAGCGATAATGTTCCTAATTCTAAAATAGATACCATTCCAGCTAATGATTCAGATAAACCTTTCATTAATTCCCATTTTTGTGATCCTGAAAATAAATAATTACTTCTAGTTGAAACATCATCAAGTATTGTTTTGGCTGCCCCAATTAATTCAGGAACCATTTGAACCTCATCAATAAATAGAGGCTTTTCAAAATTTTCTAGAAATCCTTGGGGATCTTCTTTTGCATTATTATAAAGAGCTATATTCTTTAAATTTATTCTTCTTATATCAGAATATATATGCTTTGTCATAGTTGTTTTACCAACTTGTCTAGCCCCTGTGATTGCTACAGACTTAGAAGTATCAAATCTATTTTTTAGGATATCTTCAATCGCTCTATTGATGTATGTCATATTACAACCTCCGACTATTCTCAATTTCAATTTGATTATAGTCAATAATAACTAATTTGTCAACCATTAAAAACAAAATGTTCCTTGAAAATGAAAAAAGGACTGATATTTTTTGTATCAATCCTATTGTTTCAATATGTCTAAGTAGAAATGTTTTAATACAATTTTAGCACCCTTTATATATTGTGAAAAATATGGCTAGGAGTTTTTTGACTCCTAGCCACTTCTTTATGCTATTATGAAAATTGTGAAAAACTAATTTGACAGTGTGTAGAATCGTGTAAATAGTACTGCATTTCTATACTAGTTAGTTTGGTAGAATAATTAAACGTTATAATGAAATTATTACAATCATAATTAGTTTTTAAGTAGTCTTTAGCATTATCGATACTTGCTATTAACGATCCTTCAGCAAATGTATATGAAGTAAATAAATCCTTATCAAAATTAAATTTAGATAATTCAAATTCAGTATTAACTTTTACAAATGTTCCAGTTTTTGTTGAAATCATTTTTTCGGGAACAGTATCTAAACTTAATTCATTAATAGTTTGAATAGAATATTTTATTTCATATCCATTATCTTTTTTAGATATTTCATATATTGATGTTAATAAAACATCATCTTTAGTTGTTTTAACTGTTACAGTATATGAATTATAATCATAGCTTACAATATCGTTAAATTGAGCAACTTCTTTGTCCTCTTTATTTTCCGTTTTTACACAAGCAACAAGTCCAAACACTACAAAGAAAATTGCGATTAAATATAAAAATCTTTTCATAGTCTAAACGCTCCTTTTTTGCCGAAATAAACACACAATGCCAAAAAACTCATTGATAAAGCCATTCCAACAATTAACTCAAACACATTATCACTTACTTTAGAATGGTTGTTATTCATTACGGTTACTTGATTATTGTAAACACTAATTGCTTCTTGTAATTTCGCAACAGAATCGCTTACGATATTTTTATCTTCTAATAACTTGTAGTATTCTAAAGCTTGTTTAATTTTGTTAAACAAAGTTTCAAGTGAATCACTGCTTGTATTTATTGCGTTAATACTATCAACAAACAATTGAGAACAATCTAACTTAGCCACTTCTCTAGTCTCTTCATGACCACAGACACTACAAACTCTATGTTCTTCACCTTTCTCTGTACATGTTGGTTCTTTTGTTACCGTCCATTCATCATATGAGTGTCCAGTTGCAGTAATCGTCTTATGTTCACGAGAAATCTCTGTATGGCAATCTTTACAATAAACAACTTCATCGTATGAACCATCTTCTGTACAA
>JAGCWW010000071.1 GCA_017961685.1 Acholeplasmatales bacterium
ACTACTTCTCCAAAATTATTATAGGTGGAAGAAACGGATTTAGAATCTTCCTTGATTATAATTTCTTCGAAATTATCATCTCCATATCCTTTATAACTAAGAGTGCATGCTTGACTACCATCTACAGGTGTACTGAGTTGGCATTCTACCTCTGTTTCATAACTACTAAATTGTATATTATCATCGAAATTACAAGTTAAACGAATATTATTAATATATAAATCATTTAATATAGTATTTTGAGTTAAAGCACCTTTGGTAGATGTTATTCCAATTTTAGCTGTATAACCATGAACTCCTAATAGAGATAAAGTTCCTTTTCCAAATTTAAATGAGGTTGAACGAACTGAATTTCCAGTTGGATTTTCTATTGGACCAAAAATTTTTCCGTCTGAAGTTCCTTGAGCAGTTAATATTCCTTCTAAATAACATTCAGTATTATCCAGTATTGGTTCAGATAAAGGGGCTTTTATTTCAACAGGGCCTCCTCCTAAATAAATTTCTTCGAAATTTATATTTATAGGAATACCATTAATTGTTAAACCATTAAGATTAAAATTATTTAATAATGTTTTCTGAACAAACTCAACAACATCTATTGTTATTATAACAAAATTTTCTTTTACAGAAATTAATTTAATAATTAAACCACTATTTGATTTCGCTTTTATAATTTCGCTTCCTGTCTGGATTTGAACAACATCTATACTTTCTTCTTCTGAATATATTTTAATACTTGGTGTTCCGGTTAATTGAACTGTTTTATCTAATGATATAGGATCTCTTATTGTGCATTTAATTCTTGTTGGAGACGTGCTGAATTTGATATTATCAGTACAAGTCAAGGGTTGTCCATCTATATATAAATTATTAATATCAACTTTGGTTGTATCTCTACCATTATTTGAAGAACAAATATTAATATAAACATCAGTGTTTATAACTTCATCTAATTTAATATCAATATTTCCAAGAGTAGATGGTCTAGGTGTCACAGTTTTTTCTGGGATTATTGTTGCTTTACCGAAAGTATCTTGGGAATCACCAAAAGACACTATAGTTGGAGTTCCTGTGAGTCGACAAGAAGTGCAAGTTATTGTAGTATATGAAGTACAAGTCATTGTCGCTTTATTACCTGAGAAAGTAAGAATTTGGGTTGCAACACAATATAATTCAGTATCTCCCAAATATAACCCGTGTATAACAGGATTAGCAGTGTTGATGATTGTAAAGGAGGAGACTATTAATTCTAACTTGATTTCTGTTCCTATAATATTTATTATTTCTATGCTTATATCTCCATATTTTGGAGGGGATGGATTTATAATTCCTGCATCTAAATAAATCCCATCAAAAATATCCCCATTAGAAGAAGTGATCGAAACGATACCACCTTCAACTAATTTACAATCTATATTTGTATTTATAGTATTACTTATATAACATTTAACTGTTGTTTTGGAATTTTTAATTAGTTGGATTTTATCATCAATTACGCAAGATATATCAGAGTATGTAGAATTTCCTACATCCAAAGATAAATGTGAAATAATTGGTCTAACTTTTCCACTTAATGCTGAAGGCTGTAATTGGATATAAACAGTTGTTCCTTCTATCTTATATAAATATATAGTTATAATTCCGAAATGTCTGATACCAGCATTTATTTGATATGGTGAAGTTATATTTGCCCTAGTGAATAAGTTTTTAGAAGGAATAGGACTTCCTGTTAAAATGCATAAATTATTTGATTCTTCTGAATAATTTGTGTCTGAAAAAGAACATTGAATATTAGCATTGGAAGTACCATCTGCTTTTTTAAGTTCTAATGATTCACTTCCTGATTGGCATATAAGGGCTTTATTATTTAATTGTAAACCACTAATATCTAGACCTGTTAAAGATCCTACATATTCAGATTCTAAACTGAAAATAACTTTATCCCCAACGACAGAATTGATTTTTACTTTTAATTGCCCAAAGTAAGAAGTGATTGTATAAGTACTAAGAATAATATTTCCACTAATTTCACTTAAGTCTTCCATAAGAATTTTAGGAGAAGAGCCTTCTAACTGTGCATTTATATTTCCATTCATAGTATCAGTTAATGTGCAAGAAATTTCAGGTTTATTACTTAAGTTGATAATATTATTGACTTCGCAAGTTAATTCTTTATTATTCCATTTTAAACCATTTATAGAATTAACTTTAGAAGGAGTAGTTCCACCGTATTGAGATTCTAATTTTATTTTAGCTATATTTCCTATTATTGATATAGGGCTTATTGTTATTTCACCGAAAGAAGATATTTTAGTATCAGTTGATAAAGTTATATCACTAAAAGTATCACCTTCTGAAATGAAAGTCGGTACACCATTTAATTTACATATTTTTCCACCATTCATTACTTTTGTTATTGTACAGCTAAAAGGGGTACCTTCTACTTTTAAATTTATTTTTTCTGGTTTGTTGCAAGTCATTGGATAATCTTTGCTTTCTGAATTAAGGCTTAGTCCTAATATAGTAAATTGGTTAGATTGAGTATCAGCTGTAAAGGATGTTTTTATTAAAATGGTGATATGAGTTCCAATAATAGATTGAAGAATAAGAGCAGTATTTCCATATTTCGAACTCCCTGCAAGAATATTGCTCTTACTTTCATCTATGACTAAATTATTAAAAGATGAACTGTATAAAGTATCAGATGATAGAGTGCAATGTTGATTATCTCCCACTGCATGTGATAAGGAACAAACAATTTGCGTTCCTTCTTTAATTAATTCAAGATGAACATTTTGTGGGCAAGTTAGTGTCTCTTCATTTACTTTAAGTCCTGTGATATCAAAGGTTGTACTCCCTTTATATTCTGGTGTTAAAATTATTGTAACCGTTGTTCCTAAAACTGACTCCAAACCTATTTTTACTAATCCAAAAGAAGAATAAACATTATTTCCAACTAAATTTATGGAACCAAATGTGTCATCTGTTGAATATATACTAGGAGATCCTTGTAAATAACACCACTCATTTCCATCTATTTCATCATTTGCTGAACATTCTAATTCGGTTCCAGAAGTTGATAAAGATATCTGCTCATTGGCTTTACAAATTAATTCCGTATTAGATATTTCTAAACCATATACAAATAAGTCATCTTTTGTAGTAGTTCCTCCTTTTTGTGGTTTTATCTTAATAATTACTTTTTTACCTTCAACTGATACAAGACTTATTTCAGTATTTCCGAATTTTGATTCTTCCGAAGTGACTGCGTTTTCTAAAGTTGGAGTGAATGTATCCCCTGAGGATACAATATCTGGTAAGCCAAATAGTCCACATTGGGAATCAGCAGCAATACTTTCCGATATTGAACATTGAATTTGATACCATTCTGTTGATAGCATATGCTGTTTATTTGTCGGACATAATAAAGGATGGGTTCCGTAATTACAAACTATATAAAGATCGTTTATGGTAAGATCAGAACCAGCTGTTGTTCCTGCGTATTGAGTTTTTAGCATAAGAAAAATAGTTCCACCACTTATTTTGTTTAATTTAACGGTTGTTTGACCGAAATTAAAGTTACTTATTGGCTGAATAACTAAAAGAAGAAAAAAAATTGAAAAGTTAATTATTTTCATTTTTTATATTTTAATAAAATTAATGATATTTAATTATTTGAGCGTATAAAATAGAAATATTAAT
>JAGCWW010000072.1 GCA_017961685.1 Acholeplasmatales bacterium
AATCCCCATAAAATAATTATTTTATTTGTGCATTAAAGTTAATATAAAATATTAATATAAAAATAATTATTTCGTAAAAAAAATTATTAATAAACAATTTTTATTTTTTTTAGTTTAGGAAAAATGTTTGAAACAGATAATAAAAATTTATATAATATACTTGGAAGTGATACAATCGCAAGGAAAAAAAAAATAAGATTAATTATTATAGGAGTAGCCACTCTTGTACTTATAGTTATTATTATTATTATAATTGCTTCACTTAACAAAAAATCATCATCTACTCAACCTTCAGATCTAAATGGAGATACACAAAAAGATAAGTTGCCTCAACATATGGTAACTGGTTATTGGCACAATTTCTGCAATGGTTCTACCAACCTGAAGTTGAAAGATGTTCCAAGTTATTATGATATGATCTGTGTGGCTTTTACTGGAAATACTGCTACACCCGGTGAGGTTACATTTGAATTAGATTCCTACCTTGCAAGTTCAGTAGGCGGATACAGCAAAGAGGAATTCATTCAAGATATTAAAGACATTAAGAGTAAAGGCAGACACGTTATAATCTCTGTAGGTGGGGCAAATGGAAGAATTGTTATCGACAGTGAGAAAGCTTCCGATAAATTTGCTTCTTCTTTGATTGAAATCATTAAAGAGTATGGATTCGAAGGTGTTGATATTGACCTTGAGGGATCAGCAGTTTCAGGTACAGAATACATAGCAAGTGGACTAAGAAAAGCTCATGATGAGTTCGGTGACGACTTCATAATTACTATGGCTCCTGAAACATATTATATGCATAAAGCAGAAGGATTAATGGGTGCTTACTACAGACTCGCAACAAAGATTAAGGATATTTTAACAATCTGCTATCCTCAGTTCTACAATGCTGGTGGAGATATAGGATATAACGATTTCAACGCAAGATATCCTTCACAATCATTTATTACATCATTGGCTACCATGTACATTGAAAATGGCCTCAGACCTGATCAGATGGCAATTGGTGTTCCTGCAGCGGCAAGTGCTGGAGGAACTGGATACATTTCCACAGATGCTCTTAAAGAAGTCATTTATTCACTAGTTTATAAAAAAGAACTTGACGGATTTACTCCTCCTCGTGAATATAAGACTCTTCGTGGTGTTATGACCTGGTCTATCAACTGGGATGGAACTCAGAATTATGCTTGGGGTAAATCCATGTCTGAACTTATGGACAGTCTTCCTATTGTAGATCGAGGTTCAGAGAGACCTGAACAAGACGAGAAAAAAAGTGATGAGACTGATGATAAAGAAAGTGATAATACAAGCGACAGCAGCGAAGATGAGGGGACTGGTGATATTCCTGCTTGGGATTCATCTAAAGCTTATTTTAAAGGAGATAAAGTTGTTTATAAAGGTAAAATTTATGAAGCAAAATGGTGGACACAGGGTGACATCCCTGATGAACAGGATCAATGGGGACCTTGGAAATATATTAGAGATGCATGATAATTAATTTTAGTATTATTTTTAAATTAATATTAATAAAATTATAATATTTATATAGTGTTCTATATAAATTAAAAAGTATTTTATAATCAAATTTTAATGGGGATTGGGG
>JAGCWW010000073.1 GCA_017961685.1 Acholeplasmatales bacterium
AAATTATTATTTATTTTTTTCATTTTTTAACATTTGTTTTAGAAATTATCAACAGTCTTTAATCCAACAATACTTGAACTTGTATTTTCTTCTGGTTTTGATTTTCTAAGCATCATAGCTACAACTGAAGCTATTATCAATGCAACTGCACATGCTATGACAATACCTGCAATAGCTCCCCCTGACAATCCACTTGAATTTTTCCTATAATAAGATTGATATTGGGTATTTTGAGTTGAATTTGAACCCTCAGGAGGATTCAATAATAGATTTCTTTCTGAATTCTCTGATATTTCAAGAGTAATAGTATCTGCTGGAGTTCCTCTATAAGTACCGCTAACATAATCTATATTTGCATTTAAATATTCTGTATAAGGTCCACAATTAAAAGTCACTTTACTATTAGTATCATCTACTTTCTCGATTGGATCAGCAACTTTGCATTCAACTTTTTTTTTTGTTCCATCATCACGATGAACTAAAGTGAAATCAAAAATATCACCTGGATTATGATTGTTAAAATTAGCTACATTTCCTTCAATGTTAAATGTTTGTGCTCTGATATTGGTAAGTTTTCCATCATTTAAACTCAATAATTGTCCATTTGGATCAAATGTGTCTGTATTAGTTATTAAATCTTCTCCTACAACGATAGCTGGTCCAGTAAGTGCTACTTCATCTGATTTTGCAGCTTCCCCATCGAGTTTAATATCTTCATTTGTATTAACTTTTGCATTAGTAAGCTCCTCAGCCTCAGTTTTTGTTTGACCAGAACAATCATAAGAACGAGTACCTTGAGTATTTGCATCTCCCTTTAAAACACATTCTGTTTCTACATCTTCAGGTACTAACTCATATTCTTGTTCCTGTAAACCTCTTCCATTTCTTCTTATTGGTACCCTAACATAAACCCTTATTGTCACAGTAATTATTCTAGCAGGTGGCCTATTATAGTAAAATACAAGAAGAGTATATGTTATCTCATAAGTAGATACTACTTCTCTTTGGGCTGTTTTTTGTGTTTCAAAATTTGCATAAGTTACTATTTGAACAGCTTGAGTTGGTTTGCTAGTAGGAGAAGCAGGTGCTACTGTAGGAGTAGCTATTTCATCAGATGGCATGAGAGTTGTATTTGCTGTTGTTTGGGGAATAATTCTAGGTACAGTCGTCTCTGTGATATCTTCATCATGTGATAATTCTAGTTCAGGTTGCTGTAAATGTCTTAGACGTTTTTTTAATCTTTGGGCTTTTTCATATATAGATTTGACTCTTTCATCATCAGCATAAACAGGAATTGAGCAGGTAAAAATTATAAGATTTATCAAGACTAGTGATAAAACCACTTTCATGTTTTAATTGAATTAATATTTTTAAAGATAAATATATAATTGAAATTAATTAATTTTTTAATTATATTAATTTTTTTATTTAATTATTTTATTAATCTTTTTTCTTCTATATCATCATTTAATAATTTTAAGAATTCATCCCATGTAACTGTTATCGTTTCATTCTTACC
>JAGCWW010000074.1 GCA_017961685.1 Acholeplasmatales bacterium
ATATTAATGAAATGAATTTGAAATATGTTGCAGGAAAAACTGGTTATATGATTCTTGAAATGAGAACTAAAGATAATATTAGAAGAAATTCATGGGATGATGTCAAATTTGATATTAAATCATGCGATTCAGCAGACAAAACATTCAGCTTCAAACAAGAAAATGCTGGTACAAGAGGAGTTTATTATATAACAGTAACAACTCAAAAAGCTAATACTTATCCAAAATTAGTAAAATGTCCTCTTACAATTTCTGTCGATAATGAAGTAATCAAAACTCTTAATCCTGAAATGGAAGTTTCTCCTGATGTTGTAGTTAGAACTAAAATATTAGAGAAATACTATAAAGATGGTAAAACACCAGACTATTTAGTAGATGGAAATGCTGATAAACCATATTCATTCGAAGTCAAATCATTTGATCAATATAATAACTTAGCTGAAACTGTTGAAAAAGATCTTGATCTTAAAGTATCATATGTAAATGGAAATAGTTTAGATTTATTAAAAGATTTAAGCTCTGTAGGTGATGATACTACTGGATTTAGAAAATATACTGTAACTGTAACCAAATTTGGAACCTATGTTATCAGCACAGATAGATCTGGACCTAAAGGATTATACTTAGAACAAGAATCTAAATTCAATGTTGTTCCTGGTACAATTGATTTATCTAAGACAGTAGTTAAAGCTAAAGATACACCAATTAAAGCAGGATCAAAAGCTGCTATCACTATTGAATGCTATGATAAAAATGGTAATCCTCTTAATGTTAAAGATTATCAAGATAAATTCACCGCAACATTTGTTGATGCAGGAAATTCAAAACATGAATCAAAATCAGGATTTGATGAAATTCTTAAGAAAGTTGTTTATACTACTGTAACAACTGTTAATATTGTTGGAAATGTTAAAGTTGAAGTTGTATATGATAAAAAACAAAAAGTTGATACTTCTAAAGTCGTCATCGTTGTTATCCCAGGAGATCCAGACCCACTTAATTCAGTCTTATCTCGTGAAGTATCTCCTGGTACATGGACTCAATATAAGAATGGAGATAGTTTCAATGTTGATACTAATGATATGTTATTATTAAATGTTACTTTATATGATAAATATAACAACAAGATTCCATCTATTCCAAGTGATGCTAATGTTGTCAATCCTCTTTTATCAGGAAATGATATGGATGAAATTAAATTCACTACTATTAAAAATAAGGCTAACTTTGATTTACATTTCAATTCTAATGGAGATTATGTTCATATTTATCAACACTTAACCAGTGGTACTTATGATTTAACTTACACTGTTAAAACTACTTTAGGAGAAGCTCCATTCAAATATCATGTTATCATTAAAAAAGATGATCCAGGTCATGGAAATGGTCCATTTGATCCTTCTCAATGTGTATTGAAACCCAAGAATGTTTCATTTGTTGCTGGAAATTATGAACACTTCACTCTTGAATTAAGAACTAAGAAAGGATTATTATATAATGATGATATTGATA
>JAGCWW010000075.1 GCA_017961685.1 Acholeplasmatales bacterium
CACGTATAATCAATTTAGATAGGTTTGATATCTCGTTGATTACTTTTCCTTTCTACCTAACTTAATAGGTTATTTCATCTAATTAATAGATGTTATAATAAATTGCACTGTGGATCCTTTTCTGTATAACTAAGGCAGTATTACTGACCTTTTGTGGGTGATTATTACCACAGTCTTTTTTCTAATTTTGATTCGGTTAATTAAGGCTTAACTGACCTTTCATGAAGAACGTGAATAAATGATTAGAGAGCTTCCTGTGGATGACCAAGTGCACAAATATTTATTTTTGGAGGTGTCATACTATGACATATTATGTTGGCATAGATATTGCCAAGTATAAACACGACTGCTTCATTGCCGATGATTCAGGTTGTGTTATAAGAGATTCATTCTCTTTCTCAAACGATAAGGATGGATTTAATGTCCTTTTATCTATCCTTAAAGAATTAAAACCTAAAGGACAAATAAAAATAGGATTTGAATCTACTGGACATTATCATTTCAACCTGAAGCTTTGCCTAGAAGCTAATGGTTTTGACTATGTTGAATTTAATCCTTTGCTAGTTCATAAGTTTATTTCTACTCAAACCCTACGTAGAACTAAAACTGACAAAAAAGATGCACAACTAATAGCCAAATATTTGATGACTATAGATTACAAACCCTATGTGAATTCATTTTATCACATAAATAATCTAAAGTCATTAACCAGACTTAGAGAAACATTAATTACTGATAGAACTAGATTCTTAAATCAAATAACTAGCTATCTTGATCAAATATTTCCGGAATTTAAGCCATTATTTGAAAATGGTTTAAATGATTCTGCGTTTTATCTTTTAACTCACTATATGACTCCAGCTAAAATGTCTAAACTAGATTCTAATAAATATAGTAAGATGAAAAGTGAATTAAGACATCCAATTTCTTATCAAAAGATATGTCAAATTAAAGATGCTGCTATATATTCTATAGGTCATACTTCTAGTGCTTTAGAATATGCCTTAAAATCATCTTTAAATGTTTATCTATATTTTGATAATCAAATTGAAGAATTAGAATCCAAAATCACTGAGATTTATGATTCTCTAAATTGTCATATTCATACCATTAAAGGTATAAGTAAAATAACTGCTGCTGGAATTTTATCTGAAATTGGGAACTTCGATAAATTTTTAACACCAGCCCAAATTCAAGCCTATGCTGGTCTAGAACCTAGTAAGAATGATTCTGGTACACATGATGGATTAGGTGTTATGGTTAAGCATGGTTCATCATATTTAAGAAAATACTTAATGAACTCTGCTGAAACATTCTATATTTATAATCCTTCTATTTCTGATTTCTATTGGAAGAAAAGAAATGAAGGTAAACACCATAGAGTTGCCTTATCTCATGTTGCCAGAAAATTAATTAATACAGTTTTTTATCTTGAGAAGCATAATCAAGATTTTGATTCTACATTAGTAAAATAAATATACGGCGATATTTATTTTTGATATTATTATCCTCAAAGATTTTTAAAAAATCACTAATTTGAGGATTTTTACTCTTGGTTTAATTAAC
>JAGCWW010000076.1 GCA_017961685.1 Acholeplasmatales bacterium
ATTGCTGATAAGTGAGCAACACCACCTAAATCCATAACTTCTTGTACTGATCCTGATGCTAACATAGCAAAACCAGTTTGACGGCATGCCATAACATCTTGGTGGTCACCGAAGATTGCTAAGCTTTGAGCTGCAAGTGCTCTAGCTGCAACATGAACTACACCTGGTAGTAATTGACCAGCAATTTTATACATATTAGGAATCTTTAATAACAAACCTTGACTGGCTGTATAAGTTGTTGTTAAAGCACCTACTTGTAGTGAACCGTGTACTGAACCAACTGCTCCAGCTTCACTTTGCATTTCAACTACTTTAACTGGCATTCCGAATAAGTTCTTTTTACCTGTTGCTGCCCAAGCATCAACGAACTCTGCCATTGGTGTTGAAGGAGTAATAGGATAAATTCCAGCTACTTCTGTAAATGCATAAGATGTCCAAGCGGCTGCTTCGTTACCATCCATTGATTTAAAGACTTTTTTAGACATAAATAAATTTCCTCCTTATGTTTTATCCTTTTCTATTATATAACTTTAAGTTATATTTTTCAACATAGTAAAACGCTTTTTATTTTAAAAAATAAATGCTTAATTTTTGATAACTTTTTGCCTAAATCTTTTTAAACTTAATATTTGCGCCATAATTAGTTACTTAAGAAACAAAAAAAAGACTGATATAATCAGTCCTTCAAATTGCAATTAATCTATTTTTTTACTACATTAGTTGCTTGAGGTCCTTTAGGGCCATCATTAATTTCAAATTCAACAGCTTGACCTTCATCTAATGTCTTATATCCTTCTGATGCGATTTGAGAATAATGTACGAATACATCCTTTCCATCTTCAGTTGAAATAAAGCCATAGCCTTTTTCAGCGTTAAACCATTTTACTTTTCCTGTCATCTTTAGTACTACTCCTTTGCTTAATATCAGCATAACTTTTGCTACACTAACATTATTATACACCTAATTAAATACCTAAACAAGAAAAAGATAACTAATGGTTAATTTAAGTTCTCTTCATCCTTATCATAAAGTTCATGATAATATACTAAATCTTCAATCCACATCTTATCGGCTATTTCGTTTTCTTCTGATTTAGTAATACCATATTTATCCATTAATAGCTTTGCTAGAAAATCAGTAGTCTTTTCAGCACCACTAATATTTAAGTGGTCTCCTCCACCATTATCTCTAACATCATAATAATCAGTAGTCCCATCAAAACCTATTTCTTCTCTATAATCTTCAGCATCATAATAATCTACACCAACACTTTGTGTGTAGTTAACTACAGCATTATGTCTAGCATAATTCCATGTAGCTGATGAGAAAGATGTATAGAAGAATACTTCTATATCTTTTTCCTTACACATTTCAACAACTTGATCTAGTTGTGATTTAATTCCCTTTTTGAAGTTTTCAGGTTCAGAATTAGGATCACCCATATAATCAGTTAATGTAGGAATTTGAACTCTTTTTCTAAAGATAAATCCTTTTAAAGCGTCTCTTGGGTAATCAGGAATTTGATATAAATTTTCAGCTTCCATATCCTTCCAGAAACAATGATATTTACCAACAAAATCACAGAACTTTTCCGCAACATATGCTGTATCACTTAAATTCCTATAATATATTGCATCAGTTTCAACAATAACTACTTTTGGTTTTTGATACTTAAGTAGTTCTTTTAATTGACGCTTCATACCAACACAGCTTTGTTTAGATACACCACAGTTATAGCTTCTAATACCATATTTTTCATACATATAATCTGGTGAAAAACATGAGAAAGCATCACTTGTACCTATCATAACAACATCTAAACTATTCTTCTCTTCATCTTGATATCCTTTACCACGATAAAAACGTGTAGCCTCAGATCCTTTTAATGTTCTTGGAATAAACATAAATAAACTATAAAGGAATAATACTAGGACAATGAATATAAATAATGAAGCTTTTAGAATTCTTTGTTTTCTTAAACTCATAATCCACACCTCCTAGAATTGACCATATACAGGATCTACAGGCGCATAGTTTGGCCCATATGTTCCAAAATAGAAAATAACAAGTATTAATAATAGATATAAAGCCCATCTAATAACAACATGTCTTTTATCAACAAATTCTTCTCTTATGTTTTCATACTTAATATGCATAAAATCAACAAATACTAAGAAGGCAATTAATAATAACATAACAATTAGTTCGCTTAATTCAATTACATTTGCGCTAACTAAGTTAGTTACACCACCACTAAAGAATCTAGAAATCATATTTACTGAATCATTAAGTGTTGCGGCTCTAAATATTAACATACCAATAGTTACAAGGATAAATGTTCTTGTAATTTGGAAACAAATGTATGCTTTATTATTTTTAAGCTTTTCATAATTTTTAAATTTGTTCATTAATCCTTCAATTAATAAACCAATATCCATTATAACAAAATAATACATTCCATAAACAAAATACTTAACTCCACATCCATGCCATAAACCGCATACTACCCATACACAGAATAAGGCAATAGTTGATGGGATAAAGACAGATAAGAAATTCTTGTTTTTATTTCTTAAGCCCTTAGACATCTTCGTAATTGGCTTTGAGAAAGATACAGAATAGAAAATATATTCTTTTAGCCAAGCACCAAATGACATATGCCATCTACGCCAGAATTCACTAACAGTTCTTGAGAAGAATGGTTTATCAAAGTTCTTTTGAAGCTTGAAACCAAACATTTCAGATACACCAAGTACCATTTCAATGATACCTGAGAATTCAGCATATAATTGAATTGTATATAAAATAGCAGCACCAATAATAACAATACCAGAATAGTTATTGTAGTTTGTAAATACTTCTTGCGTGATGATATTTATTCTATCTGCAATAACAATCTTTTTAAAAATACCAAATAAGAATAATTGAAGACCATGTACCATATTTAAATAATCAAAGTCTCTTCCTTCAACAAGTTGAGGAGTTAACTCATCATATTTAGCAAATGGTCCTTCAAACATTTGTGGTAAGTATGACATAAATAAAGCAACATGTAAGAAGTTTCTATCTGCGCTATATTTACCTCTATATACATCTACAACATAACCTATCGCATTTAGCGTATAGTAAGATAATCCTAGTGGAATTAAAACTATAAGAGTTGGGATGTTATAATCTATATGACACATATCAAAGAAACCATTGAAGATTTCGCCAAATAGATTCAAGTATTTTAAGACAATTAGAAGTATAACATTAAATAAGACTCCTAAAATCATTAAGAGTTTCTTTTTCTTATTGTATTTTGCCTTTAAGGCTTTTCTATCATCTTTTTCTAATCCTTCTTTTTCTACTTCATACCTCTTATTATATTTATCCATTCCTATTCCAACAAAATAGATACTTACTGTTGTTAGAATTAAGAATACTACTAGCCATTTACTAATTGTTATAAAAAGGCCATAACTAGCGATTAATAGCACAAAATATCTAAACTTTTTTGGCACTAAAATGTATATTAAAAAGACAATTGAAGCGAATAAGGCTAGAAAACCTATAGTCTCATAACCCATATGACCAACTCCTTATTTTAAACACTATAATTATACTACAAATAAAAAAATAATCAACGAGTGATTATTTTATTCTTCTTCTATTTTTTTAACTAATTCGTAGATAGTTTTTGCGGATGCAAAATTCTCAGGAATAACATAAGCTGGTGAAATTTCGATATCGAATTCATCTTCTAATTCTGTTACTAATCTAACGATATCAAAACTCTTTAAAAGTTTATGATTGATTAAATCATCTTCCTTTTCGTAATCTACTGTTGGATTAATTCCTTTAAGTATTTCAATAACTCTATCCATATTATCCTCCTATAATTCTTTATAATGTGCTTTTAGATAAGCTCTATCAATTTTACCATTTAAGTTATATGTCATTTGTTTTACTCTAACATATCTATTTGGAATCATATAATCAGGAACTTTAGTTGCTAGATAATTTCTTATTTCTTCTTCTGTTAATCTTCCTTCATAAATGATAATTATTTCATCAACATCTTTATCATAAATGTTAATGCATGCCTTCATTTTATCCATTGAACTAGCCGCAACATCTATTTCAGATAATTCAATACGATAGCCCATATGTTTTATTTGATTATCTTTTCTACCAGCATACATTAGTTCATTAAATTCGTTATAATAAACTAAATCTCCAGTTCTATAAACATATTCATGATATGCCTTATTTAAGGGATTATTTACGAATGCTTGATCTGTTTTTTCTTTATTGTTATAATAACCCAAGCCAACAAATGGACTTCTTATTACTAATTCACCAATAGCATTCTTTTCAGTTACTAAATTATCATTATCATCTAAAACCATTGCATCAACATTTTTACATCCATTACCAATAGGTAGTGTTTCATCATCACTAAATTCTCTATTAACTTTATAGAATGTACAAATATCTACTGTTTCTGTTGGACCAAATAGATTTGCATATAAACAGTTAATATGACGTCTCCAGTAATTTAAATGCTTTGTATGCATTATTTCTCCAGCAAATAATACTTTTTCTAAGTATTCAGGTTTAGCACAATCAAATACTTTTAAATTCGCTACTATAGCTAAAGCTGATGGAACCCAATAAATGGTATTAACTTTATATTCATTCATTACTTCTACTAACTTAATTGGGAATGAGAAATAAAGCTTAGGAATAATTACATAAGTTGCACCCATAATTAATGTTGAATATAAATCAGAAACTGATGCGCTGAAATAGAATTGTGTTTGACCACCAAAAATAGTTTTGTTTGTCATATCAAATTCAGTGATATACCAGTTAATATAACTAATTAAGTTTTGATGACTTATGATTGTTCCTTTTGGAGCACCTGATGAACCAGATGTGAATATCGCAAAGATTGGATCTGTTGTTACCATATCTTTTAAGATTTTATCTAGTTTTTCTTCATCTATATTAGTATTAATTGCTTCATCAAAATTGATTACATCAATACCTAAAAATGCCTTTTTAGCATCATCTACTAAATTGCTATTTGTAATAACCGCAAATGGATTAATTGTATCTGCCATCATCTTAATTCTATCATTAGGCATTGATGGGTCAATTAATGTGTAATAGTTACCACTATAAATTGCGGATAACATCGAAATAACGACATTTATTGATTTTTCCATATAAATGATAACTGCTTTATTACGCTTATTATATTTAGTTAAGAAACTTCCTATTTTTTTAGAACTATTTTGAAGGTTAGAAAATGTAATATTAGTATTTAATACAGGATCAATAAAGGCAATTTTATCTTTATTTTCTAATACATTTTCATTAAATAATTCTATAAAGCTTTTATAGTATTTAAAAGCCATAATAACACCCCTTATTTTATGATGTGTAACTTCTTCTTTCTCTTATAAATACATATTGCTTGTGGTATATGATACATTGGAATTAATAATAGAATTATCCAAAGTGGATGCCATAAGTCATAGAAATATCCAACTAAGAAATAAGTCATTATAACGATTGTTGCAATATCCATAAACCAGAAGAATTTATAAGAAATAGCTCTTGATATATCAATGTATGTAATTATTGATAGGAAGATGATCCACCATGGATGCCATCTACCAAATACCATACCCATACATAAATAAACAATTAAGATTGCATTTGCATAAACAAAGAATGTCCATTTTCTTGCTGCAACTGAAAAACAAATCAAATAATATAGTGGAATAGTTAAGAATAATATCCATCCTGGGCTCCATAAATCACATATAAAGCCTAAAAGAATATATGCTGCTATTACAATACAAGGATAATTAAATAATGCAAGACTACGTCTAAATATTGATGCACCTAAACTATAGTATACTGGAATACTTAGGAAAATAGCCCATGCAGGATGCCATGCATCCTTTAAAAAACCAAATAATAGGAAAAAGATTAATGCGAATATTGGATATGGAATTCTATTCCAAATAATTAAACCCTTAATTGGTTTATTATTGATATCTTGTAATTCCTTGATGTAATTAGGAAAACTACATTCTTCTTCATACATTTCTTTTAGCTCAATGAATTTAACTTCATCAATCTCGCCTGTTTCTTCCCATTTAACTATATCTTCTTTATTAACATCTAATATTTGGGCTAATTCTTCAATTGTGTAATTGCCTCTATATTTTATTAATTCTTCTCTTTCCATAGTTTTTTCTAATACAGACTACTGTATTTCCTTTCTTGTATTACTTAGTTTGTCATTATCATAAATGTGGTGATATTCTTCACCATCATAATCAATAAATTTGAACTCACCATTCTTAATTCCATTAAAGAATTCACCAACGTATTTTCCTTTACCTAAGACATTTAATTCACCTTTACCAGTTAATTCATCGTTTTCTATGAAGCCTGTATATAGGTTATTATTGTTAAAAATTAATAACCCATTTTTAAATTCTTCTGAGATATTCCCAATAAAAGTTTTAAAGTCTTTATGATTTTTATAATGATAAATTCCTTTAATCAAATTAGAATATTTATCAATCATTCCAAAGAATAGATAGTCATTATTTTCTACTATTCTATAAACCATATGTGTATTAAGCTCACTAGTAAGTTTTATTTGTCCATGAATTAAAGTATAACCATCTTCTTTATATTCAACCTTTATGCCATATGATCTATTGTCTTTTTCCATTACAACACCTAGTCCACATTCTTTATCATTTTTGAACTGGCCAGTATAGATATTTCCATTAGCGTAATATACAGTACCATCGCCATCAGCTAAATTGTTTTTGAATTCACCAACGTATATTTCACCGTCACTATATTTCATGTATCCTATACCATTAGCGCTATTACCTTTAAAGATTCCTTCAAAGTATCTTCCATCATTAAAACTGATTTGACCAAAACCTTCTTTATTACCTAATTTAAAATATCCTTCATATTTATAATTTCTAACCTTATCAGTTAAAATACCAAATGAATCAAATAGGCCATTATAAAAATATCCCTCATATTTTAAATTATTAGTTTCATAAACTCCATATCCGTGAGGGATATTATTTTCAATATTTCCGCTATATTTAGCACCATTTAATAACATTTTTTCTTTAACTATCATCTAATCAGCCCTTATAAATATTCCCTATACATTATATCATAATTTTGTATTTTTTATATATAAAAATAAAAATTATTTAATATCCTCGTAGTAACTATCTAAGTAACCTTTTTTTATTAGTTTTTTTACCTTTCTATCAAGTATTTTACGCCACAGTTTATTAAACCATTTCATTTTACCAAATAATTTAATAACTATTGGGGCATTAAAGTAATAAAACTTAATAAATAATCTTCCATACCAAGTTCTTCTTAAACACTTATCTCTATATCTTCTTAAAACAAATAATTCTTTTGTCTCATAAGAGTTATATACACATGTTGCGATATAGCATTTTTGTTTTTTAGGTATTGCGAATTTATCTTTATAGATTGGTTCATTAACTGTTTTAGAATCTAAGAAGGCACATGGGCTAATCTTACAAGTAGCTGGGGCATTTACTTTATCTAGCATAAAGCATTCTCTAAATGACCAATCATCTAATTTTTCGATTTCATCATGAAGTATTACTGTTTGTAGTCTAATACAACTATAGAAACATCCCCTAGGTATAACCTTAATAGATTTAGGAATAACTATCGCAGGTAATTCTCTACAATTTCTAAAGGCAAACATATCTAATACTCTTAAAGTTTTAGGTAAGTTTATCTCAATTAGTTTTATACAATTTTCAAAGGCGCTTTCACCTATTTTAATTAAGCCATCAGATAAAGTTATACGTTCTAAGTGACTACAGTTTTTAAAAAGGTTCATTTCAATTTTCTTAATTGAAGATGGAACTTTAATAGAAATTAAGCTACTACACTCTTCAAATGCACCACTCATAATTTCTTCAATTCCTTCAGGTATTATTAATTCTTCTAAGCTTTGGCAGTTAGAAAATGCTTGATAGCCTATTACCTTTAAACAATCAGGTAAGACTATTCTATAAACATTTTTACATTCAAAAAAGGTCTTTGTTAAGATATTTTCTACACTTGTATTACTTAAATCAATTTCACGTAATTCAGGATGTGTTCTAAATATTAATGGTTTAATTTCTTTTACCTCACTAGGTAGGGTTAAATACTCTTCATTACCAGTATAATTAACTAATACGCCATCAACTATTTCAAACATAATAACACCTCCTTAAGTTAATTATAACAAAATAAAAAGAGACTTTTAAGTCTCTATTTTAAATAAGCATATGCTTTCTTTAAGATTTCTTTATCAGAATCATTAGTAATTGTTTGTAATGCTTCTTGATAATTTAACCATAAAGCTTCTTTAATTTCATGTTCTTGAAGGATTATCTTTTCACTTGTAGGTGTAGCTATAAAGTATATTACATCCTTAATTGTTCCAAGTCTTGGAGAGTAAGTATTGATCTCTCTAAATCCTGTATCAAGTTTAACATCTAAGTATGTTTCTTCTTTAATTTCTCTTAAAGCTGTTTCTACTTCTGTTTCATTATTTTCTACATGACCTTTTGTAAATGAATAATGGCCTTGTTTATGTTTAGAAATTAAGAATCTTAATCCACCATTTTCATACTTATAGATAATTGCTCCACAAGATTTTTCTTTAACTGGATTAATTTCAATTAACTTTAAGATATCATGTCTAATAATCTTACCGCTTGTTGTCTTTGGTAATTCTTTAGCATAAATAATAGCTCTTGGATATTTATATGGAGCTGTATTAACTTTAACATAATCTTGTAACTCTTTTGTTAAATCATAGCTTGGAGTATATCCTTCAGCTAAGTGAATTACAGCACATATGATTTGACCACGAATTGGGTCAGGTAAGCCAATTATTGCACTTTCAGTTACTGCTGGATGAGTGTTAAGTACACTTTCAATTTCGAATGGCCCGATACGATATCCACTTGATTTAATCATATCGTCATTTCTACTTACATACCAGAAATAACCATCATTATCCATATATGCGATATCACCTGTGTGATAAATTCCTTTATAGTCGATACAATCAATTCTTTGATCGTTTAAAACATAATGATCTAAAAGTCCAATTGATTCTCTAGCGTTCATAATTACTACTTCACCTGGTTCATTTATTGTAGCAAATGTTCCATCAGATTTTAGTAATCTAATATCATATAGTGGACTTGGTCTACCCATACTTGCAGGTTTAACATCTAAATACTTAAATGTACAAGTAAGTGGAGTTGATTCACTTTGACCGAATCCTTCATGGATATATTTACCAGTTAAATAGAAGAATTCTTTATTGATTTCACCTGATAGAGGTTCACCAGCTGTTGAGAAATGTTTAATTGATTTAACATCATCAGATTCTAGTCCATCAGTTAAGATTAAACGATACATTGTAGGTGGGATACACATACTTGTTGGTTTATATTTCTTTAACATCTTTCTAAATCTATATGCATCAAATCTAATTGGATCATATCCTAGAATTGCTGTACCACAAATCCATTGACCATAAATATTACCCCAACCAAACTTAGCCCAACCGCTATCTGCTTGAGTAATATGTAAGCCATTATTTTGTACTGCTTGCATATATTTTGCAGTTATGATATGACCTAGTGGATATTTTCTATTGTGAATAGCCATCTTTGGATAACCACTTGTTCCACTAGTGAAATAAATAACCATTTCATCTTTATTGCTTAAACCACTATAACCTTTAAACTCTTCACACTTAGTATATTCTGAATTAAAATCATGTCCAATGTTTTGAGGTTTATCAGATACGATAATAACATTCTTTAATTCTTCAGCTTCTTCTTTTACACCATCAATTTGCTTTAAAACAAATGAATCATCAATTGCAATTAATGCCTTAACGTGGGCATTTTTTAATCTATATAGAATGTCCTTTTTAGTAAGTTGAATACTTGCAGGAACTACTACTGCACCTATTCTATGTAAGGCTACTGCAATAATCCAGTACTCAGCTCTTCTACGAAGTAAAGTTAAAACTCTATCTCCTTTTTTAATACCTAATTTAGTAAAATAAGTAGCTGCCTTTTTAGATAATCTAGATATATCAGTAAAAGTATAACGACGTTCTTCGTTAAAATCATTGCAGTATAATAAAGCTAACTTATCTGGTTCAAGTTCAGCCCATTTATCGACAATGTCTCTAGCAAAATCAAAGTCTTCAGGAATAATAACCTTTAGGTTTTGTTTAAAGTCATCATAGTTTTCAAATTCAATTTTGTTTAAGTAGTTATTTAATAGTTCCATATTTCCTCCTTCTGGCACTATTGGTTAGAAAAATAAAAAGTCATTCTCCATTTTAGGACGAATGACTCGTGATACCACCTAAATTCATAAGAAAGTGTTACTTCCTTACCTTATCCAACACAATATTATGCCGCTTCCCCATTATACGGCGGGATGATTACTCCGTCAGAGACTACTTAAGTTAAACTTGTTCGATCTGCCGCTCCAAGACTACCTTCAATAAAACTTACTAGATTGCTTACACCATTACAATCCTCTCTATAAGTAGTAATTTATCTACTCCTTCTTTTCATAGCGTTTGATTAAATTTTCTACGCTCTATATTTTAGCATAATTATTTTTACTTGTAAATAGCTAATTTTAATATATTTATATTACTTAACTTTCTTTAGTTGAAATAACATGTAAGCTAAACGGTCACCTTCAAATTTTAGTGGTTCAAGATGTGGTTTACCATCTCCATCTTCACCGAATTCATAATAGTATTTGTTTCCTTTTTTGATAATTGTACAACCATCAACTTCAAAAACATCTCCACCAACGCAAGGTAGACCTTCTTCAAGTGCTTCTTTCTTTTGTTCACCTGTTAAGGTAACTTGAATCTTCATAGCATCATCAGTAATAACAAAATCAGCTTCAGTCATTAGTTTAATATCATCATCAACTAAATTTTGTTTGATTGCTTCTTCAAGTTCAATATATTTGAATTCTCCTTCATCAGTAAATGAAGGTATAGCAGCTACACGCCAAGTTCCTTTAATATCCATATTTAATTCCTCCTATATGTTTGTACTCTAATTTAAATATATCACATTTTACTTTGTAAAACAATTATAACAACTCATTAAAACTATAAATATATTTATCACACATTTCCTTAATGTGTTCGTTATTATAATCATTTACACCAACTACATAAAAGTTAGCACTTTTAGCACTTTTACATGCTTTATAAATATCTTCAAAAACCATACATTCTTCTGGTTTAACATTTAATTTTTTAGCAACATCTAAATAAATATCTGGTGAATCTTTACCATTTTTCATTGTAGATAAACTTCTATGATCATCAAATAATTCATATATTCCATTTCTCTTTAAGCATGGAATAAATAAAAAATCATCTAGTGCTGTAGCTATACCTAGCTTTAAACCTTTTCCTTTTAGCTTCATTAAGTATTCTTTAACAAATGGCTTTGTGATGATATTTTCTTCATATTCTAATCTCGCCATATCATTCCATTTATCTACAAGCTCATTAACTGTGTAATTGAATTTATAAGTATTTATGGTATATCTTGCGATATCATAAATATTCATTGCGCTAATGTTTTCTAGATAGTCTTTAGGTGTTTCCATATTATGTTCCTTAAAGAAATCACTATCAACTTTTTTCCATACTCTAGAGCTATCTAAAATAGTTCCATCTAAATCAAATATTGCGCCCTTAAATTCCATAAGCATCACCAAAAATTATTATAGCATAATAAAAATTAAAAAGCATCCTGCATTAGGATGCTTATTGCAGAGACATTGAAAGTCTCAGCGATGTAGTTGACTACGCTGATACTATTTGTACCATCGCGTTCAATACGGCGTATTTGTCTATCGCTATAACCTAATTCATACGCCATTTCCTCTTGGGAAAGATTTAGACTCTCTCTAAGAGTCTTGATATTCGATGCAATAATTTTTGCATCTATTTTTTTGTTATCCATACTAACACCTACCTCCGAACATGATCATTAATTAAACTCAATATTTTTCCTTTTTTTCTTATTTTTTTGTGTTAGTATCCTTATAGGATAACTGGTAGTATCTCTATATTATCACTATAAATTTTTAAATGCAAGTACTTTTTTAAAATATTAAAGATATTTTATAACCCTATACTTCCAATATCTAAGTTTTTATCTTTGAATTTCAAAAATTTTAATTAATTATTATATATCCTCCAACCAATCCAAATCTACTTTAACCTATAACAACATAAGGGATAACCAAATAAGCAGTATTCCACGTAAACCTTTTATTTCGATCCATGCTTTATATTTTATATGTTAAAAATTCAAAGAAGGGTCAAATAGTTAAACTTCTATTAAGTTTGTAAGATTAACTCTATCAATAGCCATTTGAAGCTTAACTATTTCTTGTTTTGTCTTTTCGTAGTCTTCCTTAGCCTTATCGACATCATAAAGTATTTCGGTATATTCGACTTGCTTTAGATATTGTAAGGTTCTTGTTTTCTTTCTCTTACAAGAAAGAACGCTAAGTCTCTTTGAGACTTCGTTTAGCTGTGCTAAATAGACTAGGCAATCCCCAATAGTCATATTAAACTCTGGGACAATTGTTGTAGCGTTGGATTTAGCTAGTAAACCCCTTAAATAGATTTCCTTTTTGTTAAGGTCATCTATTTTTTGTCTAACTTCGCTATAGTTGTAATCAGTTAAGATTTTATCTTCTTCACTGATATAGCTAACCATACATTCGCTAGACTCTTTTTGAAGAATTTCGTTTTTTTCTTCATAGATTTGTTTTAAATCTTTCATAATTTCTGTATTGCATTTAAGCATTGTAATCACCAACCTTCACCTATATTCTAAGGCTTTATTTAACATTTCACCAGGACATGTTATGTCCTAATAAAAAAGCATCCTAACTGGATGCTTCATTTATTTGTTCTTTTTGTTCTTCAATTTGTTGTGTTTCTGTAGTTTCTAATTCATTAGTTTCTTCTTTTTCTTCTTTAAAGATTTTAGAACATAAACATCTTATCTTTTTCTCTATAAAGTTACAGAACTTCTTAACTCTACATAGTTTAAATAGATAATGTCTTACTGCATCAATTAATGCAAAACAAATAAATAATAGAATTGCTGTACCTATAACCGCAAATGGGAAAGCAAATGGATTAAGTTTACCATACTTCCAGAAACGATATGACATAAACTTTTGCCAGAAATATGGGGATACATGAATTACATAAACACTAAATGCTAGTGGAGCAAAGAATTTAACTCCAAAAATAGTTGGTTTATGTAGCTTCATTTTCGCAAACATTAAAACCATTGTTATACCACAAACATAAACTGTTGGTGATGTGTAATTAATTAAGGTTTTCATGAAATATAATTCATAAGGGAATTTCATCCAACCAAATGTTAAAGTAACACATCCTAAATAAACTAATAATAATACCCACCATTTATAATTCTTTTCTATACCAAACTTAGAAAAATAAGCACCAGTTAAATATAACATCATTAACCATAAGGCACTATATCCATAGCTTGTTGTATATGTATCTTGATTAAAGAATGTTGGGATAAATGTAAATATAATAAAGATTGTTGCTATTAATAATCTACCTTGATTTCTTGTCATTTTATCAATAGCCATATTCATAAATGGAATAAAGAAAAACATACAAAAATAGGCTCTATAATACCATATTACGTAATATGCAAAAGGCATTGATGCCTTCTTAAAATCATCTATGGTAACTTCACTAGGATACCTAACTTTAAATATCGTAATAGATATTAAAAGCAAGAAAGTTATCTGGATATTTAGATATAAGATGTTTGCATATTTATGTTTTGATTTATATCCTACATATCCTGATATAATACCAAAGATATTAACAGCACAGTAACAAGCAATCTCTAAGAACCACGCAATATCATTATTGATACCCTTGGTAGTATAATTATCTAAAACTGCTCCTCTACCTAAAATATGAAGGATTAAAACCATAATCATAGAAACAATTCTAAGTAAGTCTATTCCATAGTTTCTCTCTACCTTTATGCCGATAGATTGATCCATTAAATCACTTCCTAACTATTTTCTTTTTTATTATTATAATTAGCATAAGCAAATTGTTTGATAAAAATTCTATTTTCATCAACAAATTTCATTATCTTAACTAATAATTCTTTATAATCAGTATTTTCAATTTTATTTATATCAACTTCTTTTAATGGTTCCTTTGATTTAATTAATTCATCAGTTTCAATAGCTCCTAAGAATTCATCATTATAGGCGATAATGATTGCTCCTTTAGTATTTTCACTAACGTTATATTCACCGTTCTTTTCCACAATATATTTAAACCCATTAGAAATAGGGGCATAATAGTATTCATCATCAATTGGGAAAAGTGGTCCAATATATTTTTTTAATCCACTTGGATTATCATCTTTAACCATTAATTCATATAACTTCATTTTTAACACCTCAAAACAATTATATCACAGAATAAAAAAAGAGATAACTAGTATCTCTTATAAAGCAATTTTTTTCTTAAGTTTACGAATAAATATTTCTACTATTATAACTATACTAATCATTAGTATACCCCAAGCAAAAATGTATTCCATATCTAAAAATGATCTATATTCACCCATCTCATAGCCTATACTATTTTTTGTTTGAGCAATTAATTCAGCCATTACCATTGCCTTTAATCCAAGGCCTACAGATTGTAGTATGGAAAGCATAATATATGGCTTAGTTAAAGGAATATATACTTTTCTTAGGATGAATAAATTTGTTTTAGATAACATCTTTGTTTCATTAATAATAGAATCATCAATATTATTAATACCATTTAATAATGCTTCATACATTATAGGCATTATAACAAGTAAGCTTACATAAATTGGTGTAGAATTTCTACTAAATAGAAATAAGAATAATAATATTACAACTACAACAGGAACTGTTTTAAGTAGTGTAATTATAGGAGCAATGAATGCCTTAAATTTTCTTGATAGAGTAGATAATATTACTAAAGCTAGTGATACGATAAATGATATTGATATCGCAATAACTATTTTTAGAATAGTTCTACCTAAAATATTATAAGTTCTTCCATCAGATAATAAATGAGCTAACGCATTAGTTGTTTTATCTATTTTTGGAACAGCAAATTCATTGTTTATTGTAACACTTAATATTAGCCAAAAGATAAAGATAGATATTATACCAAGTATAAAGAATATCGTATCATTTCTTTTATCTAAAGAATTCATCAGTTACCATTCCGTTTAAGATTTTAGCGTTATAATTATTTACTTCAGTATAATAAGCAAGGATCTTATCTTTATTATCTTTTGCTTTAATGAAACTAATATTTGCATTTGGAATACTCTTTGCTAAAACTTCTTCTCCCATCTTTGTGAAGAATTGGTTTTTGTTTAATACTTCTTTTGCATATTCAGCTGGTTTTTCATTTAAGTATTCGATATTTTTCTTAATATCTTTAATTACTGAATTACATCTAGATTGATTAGCATCAGGATTTACGAAAATACCTGCTTGATAAATTGTTGTAGACATATAGCTAGATAAATCTAAGACATTTAATTCTGCCTTCTTATTTACCCTTAATGCTGTAATTTGTGGTTCAGCGATTAAACAAAAATCAAAGTCACTTCCACCCATGAATGTTGATGTTGCTGTAGTAACATCATTTTCATAAGTGATTTCTACTTCTGATTCAGCAATTGAATTAGTCTTTAAAGCATTCTTTAAAGCAATATCAGGAGTGTTGTTTTGTCCATAAGCAACAATTTTCTTTCCCTTTAAATCATTAATATCAGTTAATGTAGTATTTTTCTTACTAATAATATATGTATTATTTGTTGTAACTACTGCTTCTAACTTATAGCTTGATTTACCAGCAATAGCAAGTTTAGCACCTGCAGTTAGTGGTGCAATAATAATGTCATGGCTTTTTGTAGATAAACCTGCAACTAAGTTATCTGGTCCACTTACAGCCTCAACTTCTAGTCCTTTATCGTTAATTAAGTTTCCAACAGCCATTAAAGGTGTTCCTGATGGAGTAAGTAACTTAATTGTTTCTTTATCCTTTTTACATGCAGTTAAGCTTAAGCCTGCTGCGGCAATTAATGTTGTTAATAGTAATTTTTTCATAATAATCATTCCTTCCTTTACAACATTATTATATATGAGTTATAATAATAATATCGTAACATATGTTACAAAGGGAGCGTTTTATATGAAAAACTTATTTGAAAATGCAAAGGACTTTGAAAAATACATTTATTATAAAGAATATAACAAAAATGCCCTTATTTTTTTAGAAGGTGAACAATGTAGAAATGTATGTATTGTTAAAAAAGGTGAGATCTCAATTACAACATCTACATATGATTCTTTAGTTGAAATAAATAATTTAAAAGAAAATGAAATATTTGGTGATTCACTTATTTTTTCAACTGATAATAGATATTTAGGTAGTATTATGGCTGTTAAAGATACAACGCTTTGTATTATAAGTAAAGATAATTGGTTAAAATTATTAGAGAATAAAGAAATCCTTAAAAACTATTTAGAAATAGTTAGTAATAAAGTATTTAAGATTCAATCTAAAGTTAAGATATTATCTCAAAAATCAATTAGGGAAAAAATATTATTCTATTTGATAACTGAATCTAAAAGAATAAATAAAAAGACTATTAGAATTAAATCTAAAGAGTCTTTAGCTTTATTTTTAAATGTGCCTCGCCCAAGCTTATCTAGAGAATTAATAAAACTTAAAGATGAAGGAATAATTGATTTTGATAGATATTCTATAACTTTATTAGATAAATAAAAAAAGATGAATAAATCATCTTAATTACTAATGGTCACCCCAACCAGAATCGAACTGGTGATTCAACCTTGAGAGGGTTGCGTCTTAACCGCTTGACCATAGGGCGTTACATATTTTATTATACACTTATTTAAAAAAATCTCAACATATAATATAATTGGATTAAGGATGTGATTTTTTATGGCTAGACAAGAAAGATGGTATTATAGAAATGACCCTAGATATAGCGAGGAAGAAATCAAAATAATTGATAAAATATTAAAAAAAGAAGATACTATTACCGCTATATTTGTTCCAATAGTATCTATATTATTTTTCTTTATGATTCCATGTATTATAATGGATATTATATTTCACTTAAAAGCGCTAGAAATAGCCCTTTATGTCCTTTTAGTATTATTCTTTATAAGTTTATTATTATGGTTTATATTTTATTATAAAGTAAGTCAAGAACGTATTAAAATAATGACTGAAATTGAAAAAGATAAAAGAAAAAAAGCAAATTAAAAGCACATTAGGAAAAACCTAATGTGTCTTTTTTTTATTCACCTATAATTGCTTTAGGTTCTAATACTATTTGACCTTCTTTTCTTTCAATATATGTATAGTTTTCTGCATCAAACCAAGAGTTATAATCAGAATAGTATCTAGGATTTAGACTATAAGTCTCATATGATCCAGTTAAATTTAAATATTGTGTAACACTTGAAATTTTATCCTCTATTTCTTCATCATACATATATTCAGTATAAAGAATTGTTGCTTTTTGTTCTGTTTCAAATCTTAAAACAGCTTCTTCTTTTACTAAACTAGTATATGAATAACTATCAGTTATGTATTTTGTTAGAGTAATTCTAAACAGATGGCGATCTGTATCATCATATTCATACATTTCATCATAACACTTTTTATAATTAATACTTCCATCTTGATTATAGAATTTATAGTTAATGTATGCTAATTGTCCGTTTTCATCTTCATCAAAAATGTAAGTGTATCTATATTCTTCCTCTTTATAACAAATATTATTATCTAAATCTACATGTTCAACATAACGATAAAGTATTTGATGAGGTAGACTATTTTTAACTGTGTAAATAGCATATCTAAAGTAAGTTGTACTTTCATCGCTAAAGAAAATGCACTTTTCTTTTATGATATAAATTAATCTTACTTCTGTTTCTGTTTCATATTCATAAATCCATTTGTATTTTTCTGTTGGAGAAATTTCAATTTCTTCATAATCTAGTAATACAAATTCTTCATGCATATATTTATATATATGATATATTCCATCACCAAATCTATCATCATAATCATATATTTCTTCTCTATCAACAAATTCAGTTTTTTCTCTATAGAAAGTATAGCTATATCTTAAAATTTCTTCACTACCAATTAGAGTAAATGTTTTTTCTCTTCTAACCTTTTTACCAAAGTTAGAGCTTTCTTCATCAGTTTCATAGTATGTAGTAGTTGTAGCTAGTTCATTTTTAGAATAATCATAATCTTTTTCAATTGAACTAATCATTTGTGATTCACCATTTATTATGACATAAATCATTGCTTCATCTTTAACAGGTCTACTAGATGAATCATAGCTTGTTTCATAATGGCTTAATAATAGACCATTTTTTGTTGTATTTTTAACTATTTTAGTTATTTTAGTACCATCATAAGTTATATTTTCTTCTGTGATAGTTACATCATTTTCATCAGTAATTGTTGTTGTTTTTTGCATTAAAAGGTAATCGCCATTAATAAATTGATATTCTGATGCAATTATCTCGTTTTCCTTTGTTTTAGTAACAGTTCTAGTCATTTTTCCTACTGTTTCATCTTTTGATGCACGTACTTCTTTATCCTTTGTTACAATATCATAACCATCTTCAGTACTATAGGCATATGTTTCATAAATTTGTCTATAATAATCATTTACTCCACTACCATAGAAAACATTATGTTCAAATTGTGTAAGACTAGTACCAGTATAAGTATAACAATCTTGATAATCATATTCATACGTGCCTTCTTTAAAGTAATACTCTATTAGTGAATGACTTGTAACTTCATCAGTAGCTATTTTTTGCATCTTAACAATTGATCTAATTGGCTTTTTTCTTACATTAGCTTCAAAGTCGCTAATATATTCATAAATAGTCATCAAATAATCATTACCTATATTAGCTTGTATTAATTCTAACTTTTCAACATATTCAGTTCCATCATAATCATATTCATTATAAGTTCTATAACTTACTTTTCCAGCATGTTGACCTACTGTAAAATATTCAACAGTATCAGTAGCTGTCTTAATATCACCATTAATAAGCTTTTTAACCATTGAACTTTCTTTTGGTATATCTTTACCTAAATCAGAGTTATAAAGATATTTTGTTGTTCTTTCTGCATATTCTAAAGTAGTTTCATAATATGTCTTAAGTTGGACCTTTATTAAATATATTTCATCATAAGTATAATCAGCAATTTCATATGCAACTTGATTAGTTTCATCATCAAATATTTTTTCTATTCTATGATTAACTTTAGTTCCATCGCCTTTTGTGAATTTAATTAAATTATTATTTTCGTCATATCCATATGTATTTAATTCATATAATGCATAATCAGTAGCACCATCATTTAATCCATAAAATCTATTTTCAATTAATAAGTTAAGAGAATTATAAGTATAAACATATTTTTCTTGCGCTCCATCAGTATGTAATAGTTCTTCTACTAAAACATTACCAAGAACATCATATTCTGTATTAATTAAAATATATTTTTCGTTTGAACTATTATAAGCTTCACATTCTATAATACGATGATATTTATCAAAAACACAATCCACTCGTGGCATACTAGATTCAAGAGGATTTTCAAAATCTACATCATCTGGACTAAATTCAGAATGTGTAATAGATAATGTTTCATTATCATCTCTTTTTCCATAAGTATAAGTATATAAGCTTCCATGATCTTTTGATCTATATTCCGTTTTACTAACTACACCATTTTCAAAATAAATAGTATTATTAGTATCAAGTGCGTCATATGCATAACAAGAAAAGCTTATTGTGTTTTCATCAATATGTTCAAAGACATTTTTTTGATTTACACTTTCCCAGCTTACATAATTATTATCAAAAATATATTCTGAAATTAAGCCTCCATATTCAAGAGTTAATGTATTATCTACAAAATTCCATATAGAACCATCATCTAAAACAATATCATCAGCACCACAGGCAATAAGATCATCATCAGTTACACCCTCAATTGTTATTTCTGTTTCAACTGTTCCATAAAGAATCTTAATTCTATCATCTAAAACTTTAATTCCAAGTACTTTATCTATACATGGTGATTCTGGATCATTTGGACCAATCTTGTTGATATAATGTATCTTTGGGAAAGTTTGTAATGGTGTATATTGATCAGCATTATTGATAACTCTACAAGCTTCCTCAGCATAAACTCGTTCATCGTAATCTGCTGTATATATAACTGCTGCACTTTTTATCTTTCCATCAACAACATTTGGTTTAATTTGATATTGATAAGTACCATTATTATCAACAAACATATTAATTGTTTCAACTTGGCTATCTTTTATATACGCATTTAAAATAACACCATCTAGTGTATTTGAAACATAACAATCATTAGAATTAATAAGTGGTTCTGGTTTAGATTCTGTTGTAGATTGTTTATCTGAAGTTGTTCTTTTAGTAGTATCTTTAGTTACTCTAGTAACACCACTTGTTCTTTTTGTTGTATTTGTTGTTCTTGTTACATCTCTAGTTTTAGTTCCTTTTGTTGTTTTACTATCCTTTTTCTTACAAGAAACTAATGCTAAAGAGAATAAAGAAATAATAATAAAACTCTTAATTAAGCCATTTCTTCTCATATTATTCCTCCTTTATTAGTCTATTTATTATAAAATAATTATACTATATATATTTATACATAGCAAACCAAAATATAAAAAAAGGAATAAGTTTATTCCTTATTCCTTAATCTATTCAGCCTTTAATGATTCAACCATATCAATATGTTTATTCTTTCTAGCTACCATGTATGAAACAAATAAGCTTGTTACTAAAACTAATATGAAGCTATAGATAAACATTCTTGGATCAAAGCATAATTTAATATCATAATCACTAGCAAGTAAATCCATTAAAGCTTTTAATACCCATACACCTAATGGTGCACCAAGTATGATACCTACTAAAGTCATCCACATGTTTTGTGTTACAAGTAAGCTAGTAATCTTTCTATCTTTAAATCCTAAAACTTTTAGTGTTGCTAATTCTCTATAACGCTCCATGTAACTTAAAATACCTAAATTATAAAGTACTACTATTCCAAGTATTACTGATGCTAAAGAAAGTAATACTACCATTGTATCCATTACAGACATGAAAGACATAAATGAATCCATTATATTTTTCTTTGTTTGTGTACTTGAGATTGCCTCATTATCGGCAATAGTTAAAGTGTTAGTGTAAATTTGATTATACTTATAATCGATACCTAAACTATCTGCATATTCATTTGTAATAACTATTGAACCTGTTAAAGATCTAGTTATTTCAACAACTTCAATCTCATATTCACTATCAGTTGCAAATGATTTAAAAGTTATTTTATCTCCTACTTTAACACCTAATTCTTTAGCTGTTTTATTTGGAACATACGCTCCATTATTTTTAACATCTTTAATAATTTTTGTATTTAAATCAAGTATATTTATTAGTTCATGACTTCTATTATCTACTTCTAAATAGTATAGGTCATTATTAATTAGAATTGGTGTTGTGCCTGTTAAATCACCATCATATAAATTGGCTATTTCAAGCGCTTTTTCATTAGTTGTTACTTCATCTAAATTAATACGTACCTCATATTGCATTGGCTTATCATAATAATCTTTTATAAAGCTTTGAAGTAAGTATTTTACACCAAATGTTGCAACTAATAAAACAGTACAACCAATAACACCAAATATTGACATTAAGCTTCTTGCTTTATGACGGAAGACATCTCTAATATTCCATCTAAACGCAAATCTTCTTTTATGGAACCACTTAGTCTTTTCAATAATTAGTGGTTTCATTTTCTTTGGTGTATAAGGTCTTAATGCTTCTGCTGCTGACCCCTTTAATATACGTTTAACGGAAATATATCCAATTAAAAGTAATACTAAATTCATACCAACAATTACTAGCCATACATACCAAGGCATGTATAAATTCCATTTAGGTAGATCGAAGTATGTTCCCATAGGACCTTTTGGATTCATTATAAACCAAGTTAATACATAACCTAGTATTATACCTATAATTGTACCAAAGATACCTATAACTAGTGAGAAACTTACATAATGTCTAACAATCTTTCTATCTTTAAAGCCTAAAGCTTTTAAGATTCCTATTTGCATCTTCTCATTAGCTACTAATCTATTCATTGTTGTAATTAATGTTAATAGTGATATTAAGAAGAATAATGTAGGTATTAAGCATGCCATAATTCTTCCTTCATTAATTTCACCTTGTACTTCTTTATATGATGTTACATCTTCTTTAGCAAGTACAATATAAGATGATTCTAAAGCTTCAAAAGCTTTCTTTTCAAAATCTATTTTTTCTAAGCTACTTTTAACATTTATTTGAGTGTAGAAACTGCTTCCTAGAGCGGTTTCTATTGATTTTGTTGTAACAAAACCATAGCCTGCATTTTTAAAGTCTGGCATTAATTGTGTTTCATCTAAAACACAGATTAAGAATTCAGAAGATTTAACTAAACCTTCAACTCTTAAAGGTATTTCATAACCCTTATAAGTTATTTTAATTATTTCGTTTAAACTAATATCATTCTTTTTCGCATACATATCAGATAGCCAAATACCACCGATATTTTCTTCATTATATTCATTACCTTTAATTACTGTAAAACCAGAAACATCCATATTACTTGATGTACAAATATTAAGTATATCATCATCTTTTGTTCTAGTTTGTACATTTAGATAAAGAGTTGCATCTTCTACTCCTTCAATAGCTTTAATTTTATCTAAATCACTTTCAGTAAAGCCTAATGAATTATTAATTCTATAATCGGCAAACCCATCTAGATTATAGAAATAGTTACTATCTTTTTTTATTGTATACCATTCACCAGAGAAACCTGCGAACACTCCAATACCAATCGCAATCATTATAATCATGGAAATGAATTGTGCTTTGTAATTAAAAAGTGTTCTAAACATCTTCTTAATTAACATATTACCACTCCACTTCATCTACATTTTTAGGATTACTATTGTTTTCAATTGATTGAATCTTACCACTTCTAACTCTAATTACTTTATCAGCAATTTCAGCGATGTTAGAGTTATGTGTAACAATAACTATTGTCTTATTATATTCTCTAGCCATCTTAAGTAATAATTTTAATACCATTACACCAGTTTCAGAATCTAGTGCACCTGTTGGTTCATCACATAATAAGATTTTAGGGTTTTTTGCTAGTGCTCTAGCAATTGAAACTCTTTGTTGTTCACCACCAGATAATTCAGATGGGAATTTTTTATAATGATCTTTAAGTCCAACTTCTTCTAGCATCTTAGTTGCGGAAAGTGGATTTTCCGCAATCTCTTTAACTAATGTTACATTTTCATGTACTGTTAAAGTTGGAATTAAATTATAGAACTGAAATACAAAACCTACATGGCTTGCTCTATATTCAGCTAATTCATTATTTTTAAGTTTAGAAATGTCTTTTCCTTCAACCATTATTTTTCCACTTGTTGGATTATCAAGTCCACCAAGCATATTAAGTAATGTTGATTTACCGGCTCCTGATGGACCAAGTATTACAACTAATTCTCCTTCATTAAGTTCGAAGCTAGCATCGCTTAATGCTTTAAATTCCATTTCTCCTACTTTGTATATTTTAGATACATCCATAAATTCTACTATTGCCATAAAATACCTCCTAATATGAAATTTCTTTCACATTGCAATTTCATTATAGATTATAAGAAATATGTTGTCAATACTAATGTGAAATTTTTTTCATATGAAATTGTTTTCATACTATTTATAACATATTAAGAAATCAAAAAAAGGAATCATTTACGATTCCAGTTTTTTTATTATGCATTTATTCAATTGTTATAACAATATTATCTGTAGCATAAATTCCATCAATAAATAATCCGTCTTCACTATCAGGAATCACTTTGCTATAAACAGTAGTATCACCAATAGTAATAGTTATAGTTAATTCAGTATATTCAGTAGCGAAATAAATAGCTTGAATACTTAATTCTAATCCTCTTGGAACAATTTCATCATTTCCAATTCCTTTTTCAATATATTGTTCTTCTTCAATACTATATATCAAATATCCAGTACTTAAAAATACTTCATCAGGTGAATTAATTGTTATTGTCGGTCCTTCAATTGCATCAACTGAAACAACCATATTTCCTGTTAATACGATTCCATCAAATAAAACGTCTTGATCTTTACTAAGTATACATGCAGCAACAACTACATCATTTATAGTTACTTTAGCAATATAATCTGTTGTTGAATTATTTGAAACATATGGATAAACATAAGTATATTTTTGAATATCTGTTCCAAATGAGATTGGAGTTGTTTTATCGGCACTATCAAAGCAAGCAACAGCTGTAGCAACAGGTAATGTGGCCTTAGTAACACTATATTCAGTATATGGTTCAACATATAACTTTATATCGCCCATAATAGCATTATAATCTTCTAACGTACTATTAGGTTCAATAACAACAGTTGCATCACTATCTAATTGATTATCATCATAGTAAGCAAAGATAACCTTATTTGTAGTAGATTTATTCTTTATTGTGTAATAAAGTGTACTTCCAGAAACAACAGTATCACCATCAACTACATTATGTTCAACCTCATCCATTCCTGCTACTGTAAAAGTAACATCTACATCAGTTGTTGCTATAGAAGAATTAAATTTAACATAATCAACAGCTTCTTCTCCATCATCAACCATATATGCAATAGTTATATCTTCAGTTGGAGAAAATGCCATTATTTCTTCACCTGTAGTAGCATCATCACCAGTTAGTTTTTCATAAGAAAACCATGGGAAATAATCAAAATCACTACTATAAACACGTATTTTAACATCAGTTGCTAAGTTAAATAATGTAACAATTAATCTATCACCACTATCAAATTGATTTCCTGATGTAATTGTAGCATTTTTTGTTTCATTAAAGACTCTTACTGTGTTCTTTAGTGTTGCTGTATCACCTGATGTATCACCGGCAACTGTTAAAGTACATTGATTACTTACATGATCTTTTGTTGAAGTTTTTTGTGTTGCACTTTTCTTTGTTGTTGTAATAGATGAAGTAGCTTTTTTTGTCGTAACAGATGTTGGTGTTAGTTTTGTTGTTGCACCTTTTTTGGTAGTTGTTTTTCCTTTACATCCAGCAAACAATGCTAAAAGTAAAAGGGAACTACTTATTTTTGTTATTTTATTCATATTTTTCCTCCTTAAATCGCATAATTTCAATTTCATTTTATAATAAATAATAGTTATATTCTATTTTTTTTCAAAAAAAAATCGATAATTTTAAAAAATATCAACCTCTAATTTACTTATATAATAATTCTTAAGAAAATCCGATTTTTAAAACGAATTCAACCTTGACACATTAAACTTTCTAATATGAAATTACTTTCATACTTTTCTTGACATTGTTTTGCTATGACTATAAAATAAAAATATAAAGGAAGTGATAGCGTGCCAGAGATTAGAGAGCCTATAAAACAAACTTCAATCGAAAAAAAGAACAAAATAATAGATGCAGGGTTAAAAATCTTTAGTGAAAAAGGTTATTATAATACTACTACAGCTGAAATTGCTAAAGTTGCTGGAGTATCTACAGGTATAGTTTATCAATACTTTAAAGATAAAAAAGATATCTTAATTTATGCTGTTAAAAAGTATTATGATCGTCTATTTAATCCAATCGCATCAGAATTAGAGAAAATCACTAAACTAAGCGATTTTGATGAACAAATGAAATCAGTTATCGATGTATCAATTAAGCTTCATAGAGCTAATAGTGTAGCTCATGAAGAAATGATTGCTATGAGTCATTTAGATCCTGATATTCATCAATTATTTATTGAAAGTGAACATAGAATAATTGAAAGAATTGTTCAATTCTTAGAAAGCATTGATATAGATGTAGATCATATGCATGAAAAAGCACATATCGCATATAATATGGTAGAAAGCTTATCCCATGAATTTGTATATCATCAAGATGATGATGTTGATTATGATTTTTTGGTAAGTGAAACCGTTAGATTAATAAAAGCAATATTTGTTAATTAGGCTCAAAAATAGAGCCTTTTTTTCTTATTAAAATAAATTGTATATATTTTAATAATTTAGTATAATAGAATTGTATGGACTATATAAATTTAATGGGGGTGATTAAATGAAAAAGCACCGTAGACGTATTTTTACAAAATACCATATAATAATTTTTGTTACTTTGCTAACTATTTATATGGGACTAGTTGTAATAAATTATTTTGCACTAAAAAATAGTGGTGAGGATTGTTCATTTATAGACGTTTTATGGGTAGATATTTTAACTATCACAGGAAATGACTATGAATATATAACTACACCTGGAGCAAGATTAATAGGTATCTTCTTCTTGATTCTAAGCTTATTATTCTTATCTATCGTAACAGGTTATATTTCTTCACTATTAGTTGACCGTAAACTAAACTCAAAAAGGGGGCTTAAGAGAATGCAAAATCTAAAGAAACACATCATTATATGTGGTTGGAAAAATGATATCAAATCACTAATCTTAGATATTTTAAGAAAAAATAAAAAATTGCCAATAGATCAAATCGTTGTTGTAACAAATGAGGATGTTGATAAAATACAAGCATTAAGAGATGATGCTGAATTAAAGGGCTTAAACATTTTAAAAGGTGATTACACACTAGAACAAACTTTAAATAATGTTAGTGCTAAATATGCATCTAAGGTATTAATTCTAGGAGAAAATCAAGAAAACCTAGATGCTGAGCTTGTTGATTCAAGAGTATTTGTTACAGCATTAATGTTTAGAAATATTAATTCAAGATGTCATATATGTGCTGAAATTAAAACAGAACGTTATAAGAATTATCTAGAAGCTCAAAACTGTGCTGAAGTTATTTATACAGATGAATATACAAGATATATTCTATCAACTTCAACAAACTATAGTGGTATTTCAAAAGTATTATCAAGTTTCTTGGATAATGGTGATGGTAAATCAGTTCAAATTGAAAAAATTGCCGATAAATGGATAGGTAAGCCATATATTGATTTATTTAATTGGTATAAACAAGAAAAAAATATTCTAGTAATTGGTATATTAGAAAATATGGGTGTTGAAAAAGAATTAAAGCATGAAATACTTGCTGAAGCTCAAAAATCAACTAATTATGGTGAGATTATACAAAAGATGCGTACTGTTAAAACTCTAGAAACAAATCATCCATTACTAAACCCAAGTGATGATTATATTCTAGATAGAAATATGGGCGTAATAATTATAGGGGAGGAAATCTAATGGCTAAATATGATGAATTAAAAAATTTCCCACTTCTTAAAAACTTAACTGATGATGATTTAAAAGCTTTAGAAGGCTATGTAACTGAAGTTAATTTTAATGAAAATGATGATATCATCAAGGAAGGTGAAATAGGTGATACCTTATACCTACTTATTGAAGGCAAGGTAGATGTTATTAAAACAACTATTTTTGATGATGAATTTATATGTGCTAGTCTAAATAGTGATATGCACTGTTTATTTGGTGAAATGGCTGTAATTGATAATGATAAGCGTAGTGCTACTATTAAAGCTAAAACACCTTGTAAAACACTATCTTTAAATAAAGAAGGCTTTGAAGAATATTGTAATAAATATCCTAAAGCTGGAATTGAATTATTAAAAATGATGAATATTAATATCGTTAGAAACTTAAGAATTGAAAACGAAAACCTAAAGCTTGTTTATCAAGCACTTATTGAAGAAATAGAAAATGATTAAGAGGATTTAATATATGTTTAAAGTTGATGAACTACTTCTACTTGAAAACTTAACATATTTTTCAGATATAGCTCCCCTTTTTACAGTGTTAAACGCAGAAGGCTTAACTGTAAGAGAATATTTAGATAAAATCAATTTTGATGAATTAATTGATGATAAGGATTATGCTAGTTATATGACTGGTTTTGATTTTAAAAACCTAATTTTAGCTATGAGAAAAAACAAAAATATTCTTAATTGTGAGATCCTAGAGCCTCACTTTGATCAAGCATATGGTGGAGGTGGCGGTTTATCTGTTGTTTTTATTAATGATGAATTAAAGGAAGCTATTGTTGCCTTTAGAGGTACAGCACTAAATGAATGGACAGATGATTTCTTAGGAGCTAATCAAATTGACTCCCTACAACAAATCAATGCCCTAGAATGGTATAAAATGATTCATGATAAGCTTGATTTATCACGTTACCATGTTACTCTAACAGGACATTCTAAGGGTGGTAATAAAGCAAAATATATTACGATTCTTAACGATACAGTTGAACGTTGTGTTTCTTTTGATGGTCAAGGATTCTCTGATAAGTTCTTTGAAAACTATAAAAAAGAAATATCTACTCGTCAAAAAGTTATTACAAACCATAACGTTGATTATGATTATGTAAATATCTTAATGAACGATATTGGTGAAAGAATTTATTATTATGGTTTTGATTATGGACGTGGAGGATTTGCCGAAAGCCACTGTCCAAATACCTTCTTCGATTTCAAGGAGAATGGTGAATATGAAATGGTTGTAAATCCTTATGGACAAAGTCCTGAGATGCAAATATTAGACCAATTCTTTAATAGTTTAATTAGATCTGCGGTTAGTGATAAGGAACGTAGTGAAACTAATGAACTTTTAGGAATGTTGGTAGAAAAAGCATTCAAGATTGGTGTAGATGATTCTACTACTGAACAATATGTTAGTTTCTTATGCGATATGGTTGGAGATCCCAAATATTCGGATAATACAGCCTTTTTACTAACATACATAATAAAATACTCACAAGAGAATAAAGGCTTCTTAAAAGCCTTAAAGGATATAATGACACATTTCAATGCACAAAGTATCGTAAATATCATTCAAATGGTTGAAGATATCGTTAATTCAAAGAAATTAAATAGATTAGTTAATCTATCTAACTTCCTAGTTCTTCACTTAAATAGAATCGTTGTTAAAAAGATTCAATCAACAGCAAGAAAAAAATACAATATCAATTTAACAAAGGAACAAATCAAGAAAGTATTAATTGTTATATCTATGGTTAAGGGAATGCTTAAGACTTTAGAAATTAATACTGATGGTTCTGATTTAGTAATTGATGATTATCTTGAAGAACAAGATTTGGTCTTACCAGAAAACTTAAATGTTGTAGTGCTTGCTGGTGGACTATCTAATGAAAGAAATATATCACTATATACAGGATATATGGTTTCAAATGCTTTAAAGAATAAAGGACATAATGTAATTTTACTAGATTCCTTTATGGGCTATGAAGATTATGAATTAGTTATTGAAGATGCATTTAGTAATAGTGATAAATATAGTTTAAAATTAGATGATATTCCTAAAGATGTCCCCGATTTATGGGCAGTTAAAAAAAGAAGAGTTGATCAATCTAACTCCTTCTTTGGTCCAAACGTCTTACAAATATGTAGACAGGCTGATATTGTCTTTATAGCACTACACGGGGCAAATGGTGAAAATGGAAAAGTTCAATCAACATTTGATCTTTTAGGTATTGATTATACAGGTAATGACTACTTCTCTAGTGCAATATCTTCTAATAAAATTATGTCTAAACAAATTTTAGTTAATAATGATATACCAGTACCTAAAGGTTATATCATTGAAAAGAATGATGATATAGTTGAACCAAGTGTTCATAATATAAATTATCCTGTAATAGTTAAACCAAATAATGGTGGAATTGGCTTAGGTGTAAGTATTGCTACAGAAATAATATCCTTTAAAAAAGCGCTTAAGGAAGCCTTTAGATGGGAAAGTAGTGTTATAGTTGAAGAATATGTAAGTGGTAGAGAATTTAAGGTAAGTACTATTAATGGTAAGGCTATGCCTGTACTTGAAGTATTACCACTTAATACAGCTGATTCTTCTACTGGTAAGAGATTATCAGGATCTAGAGATAAGAAATGTCCAGCTAATATTTCCGCTAAGCTTGCTAAGGTTTTAATGCAAAAGGCTGAAGTTGCTAGTGCTTGTCTAGGTTTAAAAGCATACTCTAAGGTTGATTTTATTGTTAGAAATGATGAATCATTTGTATGTCTAGAATGTGATTCACATCCACACCTTAATTCTGGTTCAGATTTCATAACTGAAGCTAATGAAATAAATATGAGCTTTGATGAAGTATGTGTTAAAATACTAGAACTAAGTTTACTTAAAAATTAAGATAAAAAAATAAGTCCGGTTGGACTTATTTTTATTCATATAATGGGAAGTTCTTTAATAAATCAATAACTTCTTGTTTAACTTCAGCTAGAATCTTTTCATCTTGGTAGTTTCTTAATGCCTTATCAATTAAATGAGCAACCTTAATTGTTTCAGCTTCTTTGAATCCTCTAGTAGTGATTGCTGGAGTACCAATTCTTAAACCACTTGTGATGAATGGTTTTTCAGGATCATTTGGAATTGCATTCTTATTACATGTAATGTTTACTGTATCAAGGATGTGTTCTGCTTCTTTACCAGTTAAGCCAACTGATGTTTTAACATCAACTAACATTAAATGGTTTTCAGTTTTATTTCCAATTACTTTATATCCTAATTTAATGAATTCTTCACATAATACTTTAGCATTCTTAACTGTTTGAATTTGTCTAGCTTTAAATTCAGGAGTTAAAGCTTCACCGAATGCAGCAGCCTTACCAGCGATAACATGCATTAGTGGTCCACCTTGAATACCAGGGAAAACAATCTTATTAACCTTCTTAATGATTTCTTCATCATTAGTAAGGATTGCTCCACCTCTAGGTCCTCCTAGAGTTTTATGTGTTGTAGTAGTTACGATATCAGCGTAATCCATTGGGTTTGGATGGCATCCTGCAGCAACTAATCCTGCGATATGAGCCATATCAACCATTAAATAAGCCCCAATCTTATCGCAAACTTCTCTAAATCTCTTGAAATCAATGATTTGAGGATATGCACTAGCACCTGCAATAATCATTTTTGGCTTATATTCTAAAGCTAATTTTTCCATCTCGTCATAATCAATTGCTCCTGTTTCAGGATTAACTGAATAAGAAATGATTTTATAATCATGACCTGAGAAACTCATTGAATGTCCATGAGTTAAATGTCCACCTTGATCTAGTGACATACCCATAACACAATCACCTAGTTCAACTAATGAACGGTAAGCAGCCATGTTTGCTTGGCTTCCTGAGTGAGGTTGTACGTTAGCATATTTAGCATTAAACATCTTTTTAATTCTTTCAATAGCTAGAGTTTCAACTTTATCAACGAATTCACATCCGCCATAATATCTCTTTCCAGGATATCCTTCAGCATATTTATTAGTTAAAACAGAACCTTGTGCTTCTAAAACAGCCTTACTAACGATGTTTTCAGAAGCAATTAACTCGATATGAGTTTGTTGTCTATCAAGTTCTTCTGTAATATATTGATATAATTCAGCATCTTGTTTTTTAATGTTTTCCATTTCCATATTCAAACACTCCTTTATAATATTTAAACAACACTAACATTATAACATAAATATTTTTATATTTAAAATATTTTTACAACTTTTAAAATGAAAATGTTTTTATTGTAAAATAAAAAAAGCGATTGCTCGCTTTTTATATTTTTTCTATAATCCTCTAAAGAACCAAACTAAGTGTTGAATTGAATCAATTCCAAACCAGAATGCACAAACGAATGCTAAGATAAATGTGATTAAACTGATTAAGAATGATGCTAAGTCTACACCCTTATTAGGATTTGTTTTACCGATAAATAATTTTAATTCAACGATACCAGCAAAGATTAAGCCAGCACATCCAGCACCATAGATTACACAATCTAAGATGTTGCATACGTTATTATCGATTGCACCATCGAAAATAGCAGTTAAAATCCATACAACTGTATCAATACCACAAGCAATGATAGCCCACATTAAAGCTTTCTTAAAGTTTTCTTGGATTAGATGATACTTTGTTCCACTCTTTTGAGTAGTTTCTTCTGTTTTTGTTTCTTCAACTTTAGTTTCTTCTTCTTTTACTTCTTCAGTTTCTACAACTTCTTTTTCGTTATCTTCAAACATTTTAATTCCCTCTTTTCTCCAATTTTCATTATATATTTTTTATTTTATAAAATCAATTTTTTCTTATTTAATAAGGCAAATAATTGAAATTATTTGATATAAATAATATTTTCATCAAGATTTACGACAACATTTTCATCTCTTGATGTTGGGATATTTTTACCTACATAATCAGGTCTAATAGGTAATTCTCTATGTCCTCTATCAACTAAAACAGCTAGTTGAATACGTTTTGCTCTACCTAAATCCATTACAGCATCCATCGCAGCTCTTGCACTACGACCAGTAAATAAAACATCATCAACTAACACAACTACTTTATCATGTAATGTTTGCGAAATATTTAAAATAGCTGTATCTGTTTTCTTTTCATCATCTCTATATTTAGAAATATCTAATTCTTCAACAGGTATTCTAACATTTTCAAAATGATAGATATTATCACTTAATAATTTCGCAATAGGTGTACCCTTAGATTTTATACCAATTAAAATAACTTCTGTTAAATCGATATTCTTTTCAATTATTTCGTGGCTCATTCTTCTAATTGTTCTACCAATTTGCTCACTTTCCATAATTACTTTCATTTTAACACCTCAAATCTATTTTATCATTTTATTATTTCATTTAAAAGATGAATTAATAGCGTTAATTATTAATTCTAATCCCTCATTAATTAAATTATAATCAATTGCTGAAAAGCCTATTATTAAAATATTCTTTTCTACTTTTCTTTCCATAAAATCACTAATAAAATGAATATTAATTTTCTTGTTTTCAAATTCTTTTTTTAGTTTATCAATATCTATATTTTCTAACTCAATTAAAATAGATGAATAGTTTTCAACTGGCACTATTTTAAAATTAGTTTTATTTAAAATATTTAGTATCTGTTTTTTCTTATTTAAGAATGATGTTCTAAGTCTATTAACATAATTTGCATATTTTCCACTTTCAATAAATTTGGATAAAATTAATTGATCAAGTGAAGGTATTGATTTAGGATTAATAGAAAATAGTTTATCATATTTATCTACTAGCTTTTTAGGTATTACCATATATGAAATACATAAGCCTGGAAACATTGTTCTTGAAAAAGATTCTAAGAAAAATACATTATTTGATATATTAAAAAGGGGTGTTGTTTGATATCCATTATTTCTAAAAGATGAATCAAAAGAATCTTCTATAATATATCTATTTGATTTATCTAAATAGCTTGAAATTTCTATCTTTCTATCCATAGGCATTTTAATACCTAAAGGGAATTGAGAGAAACTTGTTAAGATGCCTAATTTCGCATAAGAACGCGAAAATTCAGTTACGCTAAAGCCTTTATTATCCATGTTATTATAGCATACATCTATACTAAAAGATTCCTTTTTATAATATCCTGGATTTTCAAGCATAATGGACTTTGCATCTAGTAATTCTATTACTTCATTTATTAGACTATGAGCGTTAGAACCTATTACAATTTGATCAATACTTACACTTATGCTTTTTTCTTCATATAATAAGTTTTTAATTTGACGTCTTAATTCAACACTGCCTTTAAAAGGAACTCTATTATAAAAAGATTCATCATTATATATTATATCCTTAGTAATACTATTAAATATTGATTTAGGAAATAGGGTATTATCTATTTTAGAAGTTGTAAAATCATAAATATATTCAACTTCTTTTTTTATTACTTCTTCTTTTTCTAATGATTTATCTTTATAATCAAAGCCTAAAAAATCAGATACAAAATATCCTTTCTTTTCTTCTGAATAGATATAACCTTCAATAAGTAGAATATCATAAGCATTAATGACGGTATTTACGCTAACATTTAAGTTATTCGCAAGTGTTCTTTTAGAAGGCAGTTTCTCATCTTTAACTAAAACACCATTAATAATATCATTTTTAATGTGTTCATATATCTCAATATACATATTTTTTGATTTATTTAAAGGAAACGAATAATTTTTCATCTGGTACCTCCAAAAAATGTTAAACTGGATATTTTAACAAGACCAGTTTACTGATATATTATAAGATGTAAATTGAAAAAAAGCAAGGTGATAATATGGCTACTATGTCAAAACAAAAGTTAGCATTATTTAAAATTATACTTACAGCCCTATTTACAGCATTATGCTTTATAGGTGTTTATATACACATTCCTATGCCAACAGGATTTGTTCATCTAGGTAATATGATATGTATTCTAGGTGCCCTACTTATTGGTGGAGTATATGGTGGAATATCTGGTTCTCTTGGTATGGGCTTAGCTGATTTAGCTTTAGGTTATGGACTACCAAGTTTCCTAAGAACCATTATTTTAAAATTTATAATGGGGTTAATTGCTGGATTATTATTTAAACTAATTTTAAAGAAAAAGTTAAATGTTAAAAAGCTTACTATTATATTAGTTGTAATATTAGGACTACTTACAATTACAACAATCACTCTATCAATTGTAAGTTACAATAATGGCTTTGTTATAACATATATCAAATCTGGTAAGGAAGTTGTAAAAACTATTAAAATACACTGGATTATTCCTTTATTTACTGGCATAATGTTTATTATAGGTATAATTGATTTAATAATAGAAAAGAAATTAGGTGTGTTATCTGGTGCAGCTTTAATCGCATCAAGTATGGGTATATTCTTCAACATTTTTGGTGAAGTATATATTAAAGCAGTATTATATTACTGGGTAAGTTCAGCTTATTCAAGTTTAAATGATGCTTACCTTTATGCTGTAACAGGCTTACCATCAACAATAATAACAAGTGTATTAACTGTATCAATTATAGGCTTTATATATTATCCAATTTATAGAGCAACAAAATCATTTAACCCACTTGATTATGTAACACCTTTAATTGAAGATACTTCTAATGATGATTTTGATTTTGATGATGAAGAAAAAGATGCTGAGGATTAATCAGCATCTTTTCTTATATTATCATAAATATTTATTTCTCCACTTTCGACCATTTCAATTGCGACTTTGGCAATTTTTGGATCAAATTGAGTACCAGAATTATCTTCTAATTCTTTAATAATTTCTTCTTTTTCTAAATGTGCTCTATAGCATCTATCGCTAGCCATTGCATCAAGTGAATCAGCTACACCTATAATTCTAGCAGATAGAGGAATTTCTTCTCCTTTTAATCCTTTAGGATAGCCTGTGCCATCATACCATTCATGGTGATACATTGCACCATTAACGATTTCTTTAATTGATGTAAAGTTTTGTAGTGCTTTACCACCATTAGATGTATGAGTCTTCATTATTTCATATTCTTCTTCTGTTAGTTTAGCTGGTTTTGTTAAAATATCATCATCAATTAATAATTTACCACAATCATGCATTAATGCTATGTAGGCTAGATTTCTTATGAAATCATCATCTAGGCCTAATTTTCTAGCTATTTTAACTGAATAATAAGATACTCTAGCTGAATGGTCTTTTGTGTATGGATCTTTTGTATCAATTAGGCTTGCGAATGTATTCATCGATTGATTTATAATTTTATAAGTATTTTCTTTAAATGCTTCAAAGTTTCTTTCTTTTAGCCTAATAACTATATAAGATATAGCATAAGCTACATAAATAATTAATGCAAAGAATAGGATCCAGAATGTTTTATATTCCATAACATCTTTATGTCTTATACCTGTTAAAGTATAAGTGATATTAGAGAAGTCTTTTTCTTCTACTTTGATATTATTAATAAAGATAAAACCAAATGAATTATTCTTAGTTCTACTAATACTTACTAAATCGATATCACCAACAGGAGTTAAATTTAATGTATTTCCATCTTTAACATATTCAACGTTCCAAGCATCATCTATTTCTTTTAGATTATATCCTGGAACATTAATATTAATAACTAAATTCCAATTATTTAAATTATAAGTTGTTTCATCAATAATAGTAAAATCAAATTGTTGACCTTCAGTTTGATTTTCAGTTCCTTCATCATTAGTCCATGATTTAGATATATTTAAAATTAAAGAAAATTTATCGTTAGGGCTAGTAATTGAGCCTTCGTATTTCTTTTCCTTCTTATTATCAACAGCGACCGTAATAAAAAAGCAAATGATACCAAGAGCTAAGACTATACCTATTATAATTAACAATAATGTACCCTTCTTGATTTTCTTCATATTGCCCTCCATAACGTCCTTATGTGAGAATTATAACATGATTTTGTTAATAAAACGTTAAAATAATGATATTTTGCCAATAAATATTGTAAATATATAAACAAAAAAGAGAGTTTAGAACTCTCCTTTTAATTGTTTAATTAAACATTAAATCGCCATAGCTTGGTACTGGCCATAAGTCAGCATCAACTAATAACTCTAATTTATCTATAGGATATCTTAAAGCACCCATAATAGTGAATACTTCTTTTCTGTAGAACAATGCACGCTTAACACCTTCAGGTTTAGTTTCAGCAATAGCTACTTTTTCTTTTAAGTTCTCTAAAGCTTCTTTAGCTTCAAGAAGTAAAATAGAAGTATCATTTAATAATTTTTCAATTACTGTTGTATCAGCTGAATTAGATGCTTGTTTAACATTAACAATAGTTTCACTTAATTTATCCATATATTTTATAACTGCAGGAATATATTGTTTTGAAGCCATTTCTATCATTGTCATTGCTTCAATATTTATTGTTTTAGCATAAACACCATAATAGATTTCAGCACGACTTTCTAGTTCTGTTTTTGTATATATTTTATTTCTATCCATTACTTCAATTGTATGTGGATCAATTAAAGCTTTAATAGAATCTACAAAGCTAACAGCATTTGGAAGTCCTCTTTTCTTAGCTTCCTTTTTCCATTCTTCTGTATAGTTATTACCATTGAATATTATTCTTTGATGCTTTGTTAGAGTTTCTTTAATTACTTCTCTAACATTTTTCTTATTGATTACTACTTCATCAGTCATTTCTCTAATACTATCAGCAACTATACCATTAAGCATAATATTTGTACATGCGATAGATTCACTTGAGCCAACCATTCTAAATTCAAATTTATTACCAGTAAAGGCAAATGGACTTGTTCTATTTCTATCAGTGGCATCTTTTCTAAATGCAATAACAGAATCAACACCTGTATTTAATACATCGCCTTTTTTGCTTGTCTTAGCATCACCTGTGTTAATGATTTGGTTAACGATATCACCAATTTGATCACCTAAATAAATAGAAATGATTGCTGGAGGTGCTTCATGTCCACCAAGTCTAAAGTCATTACCTGGACCTGATGATGCCATTCTAAGTAATAAGGCATTCTCATCTACTGCTTTAATTACAGCAGTTAAGAAGAATAAGAATATATTATTTTCATGTGGCATTTTACCTGGTGAGAATAAGTTCTTACCACTATCAGTAATTAAACTCCAGTTATTATGCTTACCACTTCCATTAACGCCCTTAAATGGTTTTTCATGTAATAATACTTCTAGATTATGATGTCTAGCAACTCTCTTTAAAGCTTCCATAGTAAGTTGGTTATGATCAGTTGCGATATTAACTGTGTTATAAATTGGAGCTATTTCATATTGAGCTGGCGCAGCTTCATTGTGTTGAGTTTTCGCATAAACACCCAATTTCCATAACTCTATATTAACTTCTTTCATGAACTCTAAAACATTTTCTTTAATGGTACCATAATAATGAGCTTCAACGGCTTGACTCTTTGGAGCTTGTGCACCAAATAGAGTTCTACCTGTAAAGATTAAATCTTCACGCTTTAAATATTTATCTCTATCAACTAAGAAATATTCTTGCTCTGGTCCTACAGATACATCAATCTTATTACATTCAACATTAAAGATTTCTTTTAATGCTCTAATTGTTTCTTGGTTGATTGCTCTAATACTTCTAAGTAGTGGAGTTTTCTTATCTAGAGCTTCTCCTGTATATGAACAGAAAATAGTAGGAATACATAAAGTAACACCTGCTTTAGTTTCTTTTAAGAATACTGGAGATGTACAATCCCATGTAGTATAACCTCTAGCTTCAAATGTTTGACGAAGTCCTCCTGATGGGAAGCTTGAAGCATCTGATTCACCTTGGATTAATTCTTTACCAGAGAATTCTAGAATCATTTTCTTATTCTTATCGAAAGAAACAAATGAATCATGCTTTTCAGCTGTTAAGCCTGTCATAGGTTGGAACCAGTGAGTAAAGTGTGTTGCACCTTTTTCAATTGCCCATCCTTTCATAGCACTAGCAACTTCATCAGCTATAGAGATATCTAATTTTTCTCTATTATCAATTGCCATCTTTAATTTTGTATATACTTCACTTGATAAACGTTCTTTCATTACTTCATCATTAAAAACGTTCTTTTCAAAGTTGTCTATTAAACAATTAGCCATAATACTACCTCCTTGTAGCATAAATACACAATTATTATATCATATTTATTTTAAATAAATAATAGTGTTTTACTTTCTTATAAAAAAAGAACCCCAAAGGGTTCAATTTTTTTATGCTAAAGGTGTATTTTGTACTCCTATTGGATAAAGAATTATAGTTACATTACAAGTTATTTGGAATCCAGATGCACAATTATAAGGATGATCTTTACCATATCCATAAATTGTTTCACTTTCTAATATTTCGCCTGTATCTGTATTTATAATTTCCATTTCGACATTATAATCTGTTCCATTTGAGAATACAGCTGCTAACCATGTGCTTTCTGCAAATTCTTTATTAATATCAGCTTCAGGATAATCATACATACCTCTATAGTAACCTAATCTAGCTGTAACACCTTCTGTTTTACATCTATCATCTATTTTAACTTTATATAATTTAGACTCAACATCAGCTAAGGTAATTATAATTTTATAATCATTTTCTACTACCACGGTTTCCCAACTATCTTTAGATGAGAAAGAAGCTTTAGCTAATACAGAAACTTCCCAATCTGTTTCTGTCTTACTTAAGTCATCAAAAATAGATATTGTTGAATTGTATTTTGTATTATTAGTAATTTCATAACCAATTGTGCAAGCTAAAGGACATTTATCTCCTGATTTTAATTCTGTTTCTATTCCATCTTTATCGATATAATAGAAATAAGCATCTACTCCTTTGGCTCCTTGGAATACAAAATCAAATTCTTTATAATCTTCCACATAGAAACTCATAGGATTAGCTAAATCAAATGTTAAAGTTATTTCATCGGCTTTTGTTCTTTCATAATAATTGCACTCACCAAATCCGAAAGCACTTATTACTAAGTCTTTTTTAGTAGGATTAGAAATAGAAACTTCAACTCTATCAAATTGATTAATATGAACTTCATTATTTAACTCTAAATCATCATTAGTTGTTTTATTTGTAAATGTAACTGTAACATCATTAGTACTAACTTTACATTCTGATTCTAAAGAACCATAGTTAGAAACATAACCTAGTGATAAATTATTAGTTACAACTAATCCTTCATCATCAAAACATATTTTAACAGGATTTTGATTACCACCAAGATATGGATTAATTGGTGTTGCTTTAACAGTATTAGTAATTAAATTACCATCTTGTATATATGCTGTTTTTTCGTTGTATGAGTCATTAATTACATAAAAATAAACTTTTGCGTTTTTCTTGACAAAGAAATCATCAGTTTTTGTTACTAAAGCACCATTATCTGTATAAGTTGCTTCAAAACTAATACCATCAATTTCATATGGATTGAAATCAATAAATACATATTCACTTTCTTTTACTTCAAAGCTTAAATTGTTAGTAATAGTAATTTCTTCTGTTTGACATTTAATATTGTTTTTAACATCTAAAACTTTATCAGTTTCATTAAATAATTCAAGATTACTACTAGTTCTATTAATAATTTCTAAAATTACTTTATCATTTTCTTTGTATTTTTTATTGCTAGAATCTAGTGTTTTAACGCCATCAACTACACTATAAATATTATAAGTAACATTATCAATTGTTTTAACATTTAAAGTATATTCTTTTTCTTGTGTTGTAGCATTAGTTGTAGTTCTACTATTTGTTGTTATACTTTGTGTTGTTTTATCATTTGTTTTACTAGTCTTCTTTTTCTTGCCACAAGCAGTTAAAGCTAGTAAAAAAGTAAATGTTAAAAGGCAAGCACTAACTAATCTTTTATTTCTTTTCATTTTTATCCCCCTCTATCTTTTAAAGACATTATTATTATAAAACGATAATAATAAAAAGTAAAATAAAAAGTGCTTATAGTTACTATAAACACTTATAATTTTTATCCTATTGAATTAGTCATTTCTAACTTAATTAATTGGTTTAATTCTACTGCATATTCCATTGGTAATTCTTTAGCAAATGGCTCAATGAAGCCCATAACTATCATTTCTGTTGCTTCAGCTCTAGTTAATCCTCTACTCATTAAATAATATAATTGTTCTTCATTAACTTTAGATACTGATGCTTCATGTTCTAAGTATGAATCATCATTTAAAACTTCATTTGTAGGTATTGTATCACTTGTAGAAATATCATCTAAAATGATTGTATCACATTCAACATGGCTTTTTGCGCCTTTAGCAGTTCCAGCCATTTTAACTGTACCCCTATAGTTAACCTTACCTCCACCACAGCAAATAGATTTTGAAATAACTGTTGAAGTAGTCTTTTCACCAATATGAATCATCTTAGCTCCTGTATCTTGGAATTGTTTTGCTCCAGCAAAAGCAATTGTAACTGTTGTACCTTTTGCTTTATAGCCCTTTAAGATACATGCAGGATATTTCATATTAAGTCCACTACCAATATTACCATCTATCCATTCCATATGACCATTGTCTAAAACAACAGCTCTTTTTGTAACTAAATTTATAATATTATTACTCCAGTTTTGGATAGTTGAATATCTACAATAACTATTATTTTTAACAAATATTTCTACTACTGCTGCATGCAAAGAATCTTTTGAGTATTTTGGAGCTGTACAACCTTCTACATAGTTTAGATGTCCTTCATCTTCAACAATAATCATAGTTCTTTCAAATTGACCCATTTGTTCAGAGTTAATTCTAAAATATGATTGTAATGGTTTATCAATTTTTACGCCCTTAGGAATATAAATAAATGATCCACCACTCCATACTGCAGTGTTAAGTGCTGCATATTTATTATCAGAATAAGGTACAGCCTTACCCCAATATTCTTTTACAATTTCAGGATATAATCTAACAGCGCTATCTGTATCACAGAATAATACTCCTAGTGCTTCAAGTTCTTTCATTTGATTGTGATAAACTACTTCACTTTCAAATTGAGTTGATACACCTGATAAGTATTTTTGTTCAGCCTCAGGTATACCTAACTTATCAAAAGTATCTTTGATTTCTGTTGGTACTTCATCCCAAGATTTCTCTACCTTTTGGCTAGATTTAATATAATAAGTATAATCATTAAAATCAATTCCAGATAAGTCTGGTCCCCATTTAGGGTTTTCAAGTTCAAGGAATTTATGATATGCCTTAAGTCTTATATCAAGCATCCAGTCAGGTTCGTTTTTAGCTTTAGAAATATTTTTAATAACCTCTTCGTTTAAACCTTTCCCCGTATCATAGATGGTTTTAGCATCTGTTGTAAAACCATACTTATATTCCCCGACAATATCTTTTAAATCGTCTGCCATATTAATCCTCCTCTACGCCTTTTTGAATAGCCTTCCAGGATAATCCTGCGCATTTAATACGTGCTGGGAATTTTGATACTCCTTTATATACTAAAGCATCCATTAATTCTTCATCATCTATTTCTTTACCAGTAAGTAAGTCTAAGAATTCTTGAATTAATCTTTTAGCATCTTCTACACTCTTACCCATAATAACATCAGTCATTACTGATGCACTAGACATACATATAGAGCATCCATGACCATCTTGTTTGATATCTTTAATTATGCCATCTTCAATAATGAATTGAACAGTTATATCATCACCACAGCTTGGGTTGTTTAAATGAACCTTTTTATATTTATCATTATCAAGTAAGCCTTTATTGTGTGGGTACTTATAATGTTCCATTATGACTTGTTTATATAAACTCTCTAAATCATCCATAATTAATTCCTTTCTAGAAACTCATAAAGAAGTCTCTTGCTTCTATAATACTATCTACTAACATATCAACATCATGAAAGTCATTATATAAATAGAATGAGCATCTAATTGTTGATATTTGATCTAAAAACCTTGTTATAGGTTGAGCACAGTGGAAACCTGCACGAATACATACATTATTTTTATCAAAGATACTAGCTGCATCATGTGGATGCACACCATCAATATTAAATGTTAATAAGCTTGAATCTAAGTTATTATTATAGATTGTTATACCTTTAACATCTTTCAACTTTTCTAAAGCATATTTTTTTAATTCTAATTCATGCTTTTTAACGTTATCTAAGCCAATATTAGTTAAGAATTCAACAGCATCTTTTAGCGCTATTACTTCACTAATTAAAGGTGTACCTGTTTCAAATTTGAATGGTGCATCTTTATATGTAGCTTCAAATTCATAAACATCTTGAGCCATGTCTCCACCAAATTCAACTGGAGGCATTTTTTCTAGTAATTCATATTTACCATATAAAACACCTACCCCTGATGGGCCACACATCTTATGACCTGAAAAAGATAAGAAATCACAATCTAAATCTTTAACATCTACATTCATATGAGGAACACTTTGAGCTCCATCAACGCTAACGATAGCTCCAACTTCATGAGCTAGCTTGCAAATTTCTTTAATTGGGTTAGTATAACCAAGTACATTACTTACTTGATTAATTGCAACTACTTTTGTTTTGTTTGTTAAAACACTTTTAAAGTTTTCTATAGTTACTTTACCATCTTTTGTTAGTGGTACATAAACTATTTTTGCATTCTTTCTTTTAGCCACATTTAACCAAGGCATAAAGGAAGAATGATGTTCTTGTAAAGTTGTAATGATTTCATCATTTTCATTAATGAAATCCATATAACTATTTGCTACTAGATTAAGTGAAGCTGATGCTCCTCTAGTAAAAACTATTTCATTTTCTTTAGCGTTTATAAATTTAGCCACAACTCTTCTAGATTCTTCATATAGATCAGTTGCTTCATAGCTTAATTGATAAACTCCTCTATTTACATTTACACAAATATTATTGTAATAATAATCAATTTTATCTATTACACATTTAGGCTTTAAACTTGATGCTGCACTATCTAAATAAACTAAATTTTTCTTGTTTTCAAAAATTGGAAAATATTTTTTATAGTCCATTATTATAACCTCTCATCTTGAAGGCGTATTAATTCTTCTTTCATTTCTTCACTCTTAATTTCTTTTAAGATAGGAGATAAAAATCCCTTAATGATGAGCATTTCTGCATCTTTCTTAGAAATACCTCTACTCATTAAATAATACATTCCTTCATCATCAATCTTACCGATTGCTGCACCATGATTAGCCTTAACATCATATTCATCAATTAATAAAACAGGCATAACTTTAATATAAGCATCATCTGTTAAAACAATACCACGGCTCTTTTGAGCGCAGTTAGAATTACTCATATTCTTTTTAATTTTACCTATTACATCAATATCAATTTTAGCTTTATTACTTGTAATATAATTTTCAATATTTGAAGTGGTATTTTTTGCATTATGATAAACATTAATGCTTTCGTTTTCCTTATCATTTTTCATCATGATAATTGATTTAATATTGATATTAGAATTCTCTTTATCTAGATTAACAATGATTTCCTTTTTACCACCATTAAAATAAGATAAAATCATTTCTAAATTATCATCTTGTTTTAAATTAATTTCTTTTTTAGAATCCTTTGATAAATCAACTGATAGATAATTAATAATGGCATTATCTTCAAAATCGATTTTTAAGTTTCTATTTTCTTTATTATGTTCGATTAATGTTGCGTTTATGTTCTTTTTAACTAAGATATTAACATCTACATCACTAGGAATAAGATATTCTTTATTTTCGTTAATAATTAAATCCATTATTTCTTTTCCACCTTGTTAGCACAAGTTCCTAAAACATTAACATTTTTAGGAGTATATTCATCTTTAATACCAAGTTCTTTTTTAACCCAGTCGTATCCTTCCTTATCAATCTTTTCGATTAATTCAGGGCCACCTGTTTTAACAATTTTTCCCTTAATTAAAATATGAACATAATCTGGTTTAATATAGTCAAGTAATCTTTGGTAGTGTGTAATCAATAAGCATCCAAAGTTTTCATTAACCATAGCACTAACATTTTCACCAACAATTTTTAAAGCGTCAACATCTAGCCCTGAATCTATTTCATCTAAAATAGCAAAGTTAGGCTTAAGCATTTTCATTTGAAGGATTTCGTTTTTCTTCTTTTCTCCACCAGAAAAACCCTCATTTAAATATCTATGAGGTACATCACTTGCCATTTTAAGATCTTTAATAGATGCATCATATTCTTTGATGAACTTATATAATGGCATATTTTCTTTATGCTTTAAAGCCGCTCTAATAAAATCAGAGTTAGTTACTCCTGGTATTTCAGCAGGATATTGCATAGCTATAAATAGACCCTTTCTTGCTCTTTCATCTACTTCTAGATTTGTGATATTTTCTCCATCAAGGAAAATATCTCCTTCAGTAATAGTGTATCTAGGATTACCCATAATAGCACTTGATAAAGTAGTCTTACCAGCACCGTTAGGTCCCATAATAGCATGTACTTCTCCTGTATTAATTTTTAAATCAATTCCTTTTAGAATTTCTAAATCTTCAACCTTTGCATGAAGGTTCTTAATCTCTAAAGTTTTCAATTTTACCACTCCACTTCCACATAATTATAAAATAACTATATATTATTTTCAAATAATATGATAATTATTTTTTATCATGTTTTTAGATAAAATAAAAAATGGCTAATTTATGCCATTTTTACTTGTAATACTTTTTCTAACATGAAGTTTGTCATTTCATCAATTGATTCAACTGAACCATTTTGAATCCATGCTATACATACATTATAGAATGCTGTAATTTTAGCTACATGTTCATACATTGTAAGGCTTGATACTTTCCATGTATGTGAAGGAATTAATTTATTCTTTTCAGCTACCTTAAAGAATATAACTCTTAAATTACTTGATAAAATATCTGTGAAATTTTCTTTCTTTTCATATATTTTAGTTAGAACAGAATGTACTTCTTTATACCATGCATTATAATCATTATTAGCAAGTAGCGGTATGATTTGTTCATTAAAATTAATTGTGTATTGTTCAGCAATGTAATCTAATACATCTTCAATAGAATTAAAATGTCTATAGAAAGATGCTCTAGCAACATTTGCTTTATCAGTTAATTCTAATATTTTAATTTCTGCATAATTCTTTTTACCAAGTAAATCTAATAATGTATCACTTATTCTATCTTTTGCGGATTTAGTTTTTCTAGCCATAATAAAACCTCCAACTTATTAATTCTATACAAATTGTATCATTTTTTATGACTAAATGCAATAATATTTTACATTAAATCATATTTTGTCTCATAAGTTGCTTCATAAAGTTTAATTAATTCATCCATTACCCTATTTTTCAAGTCTTCTTTTTGAGTGTTTGAATCTAAATCTTTGTTTCTATAAATAGGTTTTAAGATGTTTAATGTAAAGTGATTCTTTTCATCAAATGTAATAAATAATGGGACAATAGGTTTATCATATTTAACCGCATAATGATAAGCACCTACCTTATGTGGTCTAGGTTTTTTATACATTGGCCACATAGATCCTTCTGGATAAATTAAAATTGATGTTTTATGTTCTAAATAATATTTAACAGCTTCATTGAATTTTTTCATTCCACCATAATTATCACTTAGAGGCATCATGCCACCGCTACGCATCCAATTACCAAAGCGTCCCTTTTGGTTATTAAATGGAGCCGCAATTATTCTTAATTTTTTTCTTAAGCTACGTCTAATAACTAAACAATCAAAGATATCTACATGGTTAGATGTAAATATGGCGTTTTTAATTCCCTTTAGATTTTTCTTACCCTTAACCTTAATTCCATACTTATGCTTTAAGTGATAGCTATAAGGTTTTATAACAAATAGGTTATTGAAAAAATCGCCTAGTTTAGTCTTTATCCCTTTTCTTAAGTAATTGTATGTTTCATCTACAACATAACAATTACTCATATCAGGATCATTAATATGTGCATCAAATGTTTTATTTAATTCACACTCTTTTATTTTCTCTTCTATAGTCATTTTATCCCTCGAATTTTACTCTATCAATTACTTCCCATTTATTAGATGTTAAGCCTAAATATACCTTTAAACAAATTCTAATATAGCCCATGTAGAATATTGGGTGAATGAATAATAGTAATATTTTTTCATACCAAGGTCTTTTTATATGACCTACCATTAATATAAATAATGTTAGTATAAAAAATGATACATAAATAATACCCATAGATATTAAACCTAACATAAAGCATTCAGTCCATAGACTACTTCCTGCGAAGAATAATACTCCACCAATAATCATATTTAATACAAAATATAATAAGCAAGCACCTATAAATAAGAAGCAAGGTGATAAAGCAGTAACAAAATATCTATTTTTATCACTAGCTTCTTTTAATCTATCATTATAAATTCTCTTACTATTAATTACGCCGTCCATCCATCTAGTTCTTCTTTTATTAGTTACTTTTAAACTAGTAGATTCTTCTAAGTAGATTATCGCATGTTCATAATAGAATGTAGAGTAACCTTTAATAGCCGCATCATTCATAAATTCGATATCTTCTGTTAGAGTCTTATTATAAGGCCAACCATTAAGTTCTTTTATAACATCCATTCTAATCATTATACCTGTACCAATAAGCATATTAGTTATGCCTTTAGCACTTTTATATTTATTGCCTAAATCATCAATAATTGTCCAGATTAAGCCATTACAGCTACTCCATAAGGAATTAGCATTTTTATTTTTCATATAGAAGTTTTTAACTCTCTTTTTTACTTGGATAATTTGTTTACCAGTAGATAGGGCATTGTTTAATTCTTCCATACATTTATTATCCATATAGCAATCCGCATCAATTATAAAGCATGCATCATAGATATTCTTTTTCATTGCTTCTTTTAATGCATAATCAAGAGCATCTGATTTTTTTGTTTGATTTTCTAAAACTAAAGTATAAGCATTTATATCTTTAGCCATATTTATTGTTTCATCTTTTGGATCTTTAACAATAACATAAACATCAAAGTTTTTATAAGTTTGTTCCTTAATAGAATCAAACAAATTTCCTATAACCATTGATTCATTCCTTGCAGGAATAATAATGGCTATTTTATTATCCTTATTTTTAGTTAAATGCTTTTGTTTTTTAAATCCATAAAACCAAGCTCTTAATCTTGGAATATATGCAATTATACAAAATGCAATAAATACTATAAATAAATAAAATCCATATCTAATTAAATCTTCTAGCATAATTCATCACCCGTAATTTCTTTATATTTTTCATATAGTTCATCATACATATTAATTTTTAATTTCTTATGTACATTAACTACATCCCACTGTTTAACATTTATTGTGTGATAAAATGGTAAGAATCTTATCGATTTACAAAAATGTTTTATGACAGTATTTTTCTTTATATTTCCTTGATTGTTATAAATTGATGGAACTTTAAGATAAAATTGTTTTAATTTGTTTAAAGCACTTTGATCTGGAAAGGCCATCTTTTTATTTTTAACCATTTCCCTTGTGTTTTTAAATAACTTTGTTTCTCTTATTTTATTTAAATTAAGAAGTAAAACACCTGAATTGATATAATTAAGTCCAATAAACCATCTACCTAATCTATCAACAACACCAGCGAATTCATAATTTGTTATATCTAAATGGTAAAATTCGCTTATATCTTTATTAATCATTGTGTCACAATCTAAATATAATATCTTTTCTGGTAAATCTAATAAATCAGAAAATAATCTTAATAAACAATATGGAGTATAGAAATTATTTAAATTCTTTGAATCTTTCATTTCGTTATTAAAGATTTCAGTTACATCTATTAAATATACTTCATTTTTTTCATCTTTTTCTTTAACTACTTTTCTTAAAGTATTAAGCATATCATCACTTATTCTTTTAAAACCATCAATTTCCATTGTGATTAAATAAATACTCACATTTTCTTTTGTGTTTTTTAAAATGGATAAAGTAGATAGTAATACACCTTTAAAAACGAAATCATTACCTGTATACATTATGTTAATCATTTTTAACATCAACCTTGTAATATTTAAAATATTCGTATGTTGAATTCTTACTTCTTTCAACCATACAATTATAAATTCTATTTCTTAACTCCTCTTCAGCTTGTTTACCTTTTAAGTTCTTATCAAAGTAAAAAGGTCCATCAACATAAACAGTCATTTTAGGTTTATTTGAGAATCTTCTTTTTTGATAAGTTGTTGTAAAGCAGTAAGCTGGTTTATCAAGTTTTATAGGATATCTAAATGATGTAGACTTAAATGGTCTAATCTTTGTATAGTATGGCCATATATGAGCCTCAGGATATATAACAATTGGATGATGGTGTTTAACTCTTCTTTCTATGGCATTCATAAAATTTTTTAAACCTGAAATTTTTGAAGGCACAGGAAGGGAACCACTCATCTTCACAAACCATGCGACCCCCCTTAGGGATACTGCATCAGGATTAACTATGATGAAAGATTTTCTTGGAAACCCAATTAAATTTGGAACATATGCATCCATAGGCATCATTGTGTGATTTCCATATATGAAATATCTCCCCTTAGCTTTTTTGACAATTCTTTTGTTTTTGATTTTGATATGTGCAATCTTACAATGCACGAAAGCTATCGTTGTCATGATGATACGATAAACAACAAATTCCAAAATCATAAACAATATATTGTGGTTTATGTAATTGTAGTTATCTTCGATCTCCCTTTGGTTCTTGATATAGGCAAACGCAAAGTCATCGTTTAGTTCATCCGAATAAAAGAATGTCTTCATACAACTCACCACCTATATTCTAGTTTATATATATAAAAAAACAAGAAAAAATAACTTAAATCTTCTATAATCATTGTTCTCTACCAGTAGAATTTTATTCTACTATAAGTAGAACACTTGATTTTAAGCCATTATTTTGCTATAATTTGCGTGTATGAAAGATGTTAGACAAATAATTGCCGAAAACTTAACTGAACTAAGAAAAGTTAATAAATTAACACAGTTAGAACTAGCAGAAAAACTCAATTATTCAGATAAAGCCATTTCAAAATGGGAAAGAGGCGAGTCATTACCTGATGTTGAAATACTTTGTCAAATTGCTGAATTGTATGGTGTATCTCTTGATTATCTTGTCACAAAAGATCATGAAGAAGCTACACTTGAGTATAAAATTAGTAAAGAAAGGGCTAATATAAACAAGACCATAATAACATGGCTATCTGTTTTTTCAGCTGTATTATTAGTTGTATTAAGCTATGTCTTAGTCTATACCATAACTGGATATAATTTATGGATTCTATTTGTTTGGATGGTTCCTCTAAGCTCAACAATACTATTAATATTTAATTGTATTTGGGGTAAGAGAAAATATAGATATATTATTTTATCTGTTTTAATGTGGTCAATGATTACAAGCTTTGCCCTACAGTTTATGAAGTATAATATATGGTTAATATATTGCCTTGGAGCACCAGGTCAAGTAATAATTCTTTTAATATCTAGATTAGGTTATTTAAAGAGAAAAGGTCATCAATCAATCGAAAAGAAAGAGGAAGAAAATGAAAAAGATTCGGAAGAATAATCCGAATCTTTTTTTATAGCCTATGGCAAGCTATTCATTAAATCACGCTAAAGAGTGAATTATAACAAAAAAACTCACCCCAAAGGATGAGTTCTTATAATTATAAATTAATCTTCAAATTGTGAATAATATAGGTCAGCATAGAAGCCTTTCTTAGCTAAAAGCTCTTCATGGCGTCCTTGTTCAACGATATTACCATTGTTCATAACAAGGATTAAATCAGCATCTTTAATAGTTTGAAGTCTATGAGCTATTACAAAGCTTGTTCTACCTTTAGTAAGCTTATCCATAGCTTTTTGGATTAAGATTTCTGTACGAGTATCAATGTTTGAAGTTGCTTCATCTAGAATAATCATAGGAGCATTTTCAATCATTGCTCTAGCAATAGTGAATAATTGCTTTTGTCCTTGAGAAATTGTTGTTGATTCATCTAATACAGTATCAAAACCTTTAGACATTGTTGAAATGTAGTGATAGATATGAGCTTCAGTTGCTTTTTCAACTAATTCTTCTTCACTTACTTCATCATCTCTACCGAAGCATAAGTTATCTCTAACGCTACCTTCAAATAACCAAGTTTCTTGAAGCACCATTGAGAATACTTTATGTAATTCACTTCTCTTGATTGATTGAATATCAATTCCATCAATATAAATCTTACCACTATTGATTTCATAGAATCTCATTAGTAAATTTACTAGAGTTGTTTTACCTGCACCTGTAGGACCTACAATAGCTATTTTACTACCTGCTTTAATATCTGCATTAAAGTCATTAATGATAATCTTATCAGGGTTATAACCAAATGTTACATGTTCAAATCTTATATCACCTTTAACATTGTCTAAAGTCATAGTCTTATTAGATTCATCTTCCATTTCAGCTTCACCTAATAACTCAAAGATTCTTTCAGCAGCTGCACCAGCCATTAATAATTGACCTGCAACTTGTCCAATTCTTGAGAATTGGTTATTAAACATTCTTGAATAAATTACAAATAGAATGATTACTGAGAAGTATTCAAATGGATTAGCATAACCCTTAGCAATAACACCACCAACGAATAATACTAAGGCATAAACGATATTTGCGACAAATACCATTAATGGCATCATTAAGCCACTTAAGAATTGTGACTTCCAGTTATCTTTATATAAAGCTTCATTTAAATAGTTAAATTGATTCTTTGTTTTTTCTTCAGCATTAAATGCTTTAACAACAGTTTGTCCGGCATACATTTCTTCAATGTATCCATTAACAATGCCAAGCTTCATTTGTTGACCAATGAAGTATTTTCTACTAATCTTCATGATGATCATTAGAATAATCATACTTGTTGGAATAGAGATGAAACATACTAATGTTAATCTCCAATCAACGATAAACATCGCTATAGGTAGACCAATAATCATGAATAAACTTTGAATTAAAGTTGTTCCAGATTGTTGGAATGCTTGACATAAAGTATCAACATCATTAGTAATTCTACTTAATGTATCACCATATGGATTAGTATCAAAATAAGAAAGTGGTAATTTATGAATCTTATTATTAATATCACTTCTTATATTCTTACCCATTTTATCAGTTATTCTTACTACAAAGAATATTTCAGCGAAATATCCAAATACTAAACCAACAAAATAAATAATTATAATGGAAATACCTAAATTGAAAATAGTTGTATCTATTTCATAATTAAGTATCTTAAATTGTAGTGTTTCTTTAAATTCAGAATCTATACCCATAATGTAGTTAGCACCATTAGTCATAACTCCACTAGTTAATTCAGCTGTAAGTCTAGGTGCAAGTATAGATACAAAGACAGATAATAATATACAAATAATTGCTAAAACGAAGAAAGCTTTAAAAGGTTTTAGAACTCTTGCTAGATTCTTGAAGGCATTTTTGTTGTTTTTAGGTCTTTCACCATTACCCATTCTAGGCGGCATTATTAATCTCCTCCTCGCTTAATTGCGATAAGGCAATTTCCTTATATACTTCGCAATTCTTTAGTAACTCTTTGTGTTTACCCATGCCAACAATTCTACCTTCATCTAAAACAATAATTCTATCTGCATCCATAATAGTACCAATTCTTTGGGCTACTATGATACATGTTGAACCTGCCATTTCACTTTTTAAAGCTTTTCTTAATTTTTTATCTGTCTTAAAATCAAGAGCACTAAATGTATCATCAAAAATATAGATTTCTGATTCTTTTGCTAGTGCTCTAGCAATAGCTAATCTTTGTTTTTGACCACCACTTACGTTTTGGCCACCTTGGCTAATTTTATAATTATATTTTTCTTCTTTGTTTTCTATAAATTCGCTTGCTTGTGCTATTTTAGCACTTTTTTCAATTACTTCATCTGATACGCCTTTACCTGCAAAATCAATGTTTTCTTTAATGCTTCCACTAAATAGAACACCCTTTTGAGGAATAAAGCCTATTCTATCTCTTAAGTCATATTGACTAAAGTCTCTAACATCTACTCCATCAACTAAAACTGATCCACTAGTTACATCATAGAATCTAGGAATTAAATTAACTACTGTTGATTTACCACAACCTGTTGAACCAATTAAAGCAACTGTTTCACCCTTATTAGCTTTAAAACTAATATTGTTTAATACATTATTTGATCCATCAGGATATTTAAAGCTAACATCCTTAAATTCAATAGTTCCAAGTCTATCAGGATTAATTACTTCTTCTTTATCCTTAATCTTAGTTTCAGTATCTAATACTTCATTAATACGCTTAGCACTTACAGCACCTCTAGGTATTAATATAAATACAACTGTTAGGAACATAAATGACATAACTATATGCATAGTATATGCGAAGAATTCAGAAAGTCTTACCGCATCTGTAAATTCCATTTTCTTTATCAGTGCTGCGGCAACTAGCATAATAACAACAATTAAACCATTCATTAAAATAGTTAATAATGGATTGACCATACCCATAGTGTAGTCAATTGATTTCATATTACGATAGTTCTTATCATTAACATCTTCATATTTTTCAGTTTCATAATCTTCAGCATTATACGCTCTAATTACTCTAATACCTGTAAGTTCTTCTCTACCCATCTTATTAAAGTTATCAGTACACTTTTGTAAGATTTTAAAACGAGGAATAACTATTGCAAATATAATTCCAATAGATGCGATTAAAACTAATACACCAATACCAATTACACCACTGATTGTTGGGCTAATACTTACTACCTTCACAATAGCGGTAATGGCCATAGCTGGACATTTTATTAAGAATTTAAGTGCCATAATTACTGTCATTTGTACTTGGTTAATATCATTAGTACTACGAGTTATTAAACTACCTGTAGAGAACTTTTCAATCTCTTCCATAGAAAATCCTTGAACCTTATCAAAAACCTTCTTACGCATGTCTCTAGCCATTCCAGCACCTGCTTTAGCACTGAAGAATGCAGATAGTACAGCACTAACACAAGCACCTACAGCAATTAAAATCATTATAGGAACTAAAATGCTTAACGCTAATACTTTATTTCCAGAAGGATCAGTCTCATATCCAGCAGCTGAATACATTACTTGGCTTATATATTCTGGTAGTTTAAGTTCTAGTTGTGCTTCTACTACTACAAAGATAATTGTTAGTAGTACTAAAAACCAATATGGCTTTAAATATTTAAGAAACTTAAACATTTTATATCTCCTCCATTTCATTAATTCTATTTAGTATTCTAATTAATTCATCCTTATCACTACCTAAGTAGTCGAATAAGTTATTAATTTTATTATCAATAATCTTTTTATTATCATCTAAAAGCATTTCAGCTTTAGGGGTTAAATGATAATACTTTTTTCTTTTGTCTTTTTCATCTACTGTCTTAATTAAGTATTCATCATTTACTAAACTATCAAGCTTATGCATAACAGCAGGAATCGTCACATGATACTTATTTGCGATCATACTTGCGGTTAAGTCTTTATGACATTTTAGTTCAAGTAATAAAAATACTTCTATTGAACTAGGCAGATTAATTTTGTGTTTAACGCTTCTTATTAAATCTAAGAACTCTTTAACTTCATTTTTAGCCATTAAACCACCTCCATGAAAAAGTATACCAAATAAACTTTACTTAGTAAAGTATTTTTAAACGTTTTCATAAATGAAAAAGAAAGAAACTAGCAAGTAGTTTCTCCCTTTTTATTCTTAAAATGTTTTGTAACGCAAGTTGCAATTAATATAAATGTTAGTATCATTTTTTATTCCTCAAAGTAGACTTTTACAGAACCTGCATTAATCTTACCCTTAATATTCTTTTCTGAACCAACAACTTTTTGATTTCTATATTCCTTATCTAAGTTAATGCTTCCAGCATTTCTATTGATATCTGTATTATAATCATCTAATTTACCTTTAACAGTAAACTTTAAATCACCTGCATTAACATTAAATGTAATATCATCACTAGTTAATTTATCAACAATCAAATCACCTGCATTAACCTTTAATGTAGTCTTCTTTGCTTCTAGCTCAGCTACATTTAAATCTCCTGCATTAACTCTTAATTTTGCTTCTTCTTTAACTATTAATTTTCCATTACTATTAAAGTCTCCTGCGTTAACTTCGATACTTAAATTATTGAATTCATAATCACCATCTAGGATGAAATCTCCAGCATTTAATTCTAAGAACATATCATAGTCTGTATCTGTTAAATATACATCCATTGTATTCTTCTTGTTAGTGAAGAAAATGAACCAATATTGCCATTTTCTAGTTAATTTAACTTCATTATCTTCTTTATCATATTTAACATTAAAGAATTCAGAAACGTTGTATTCAACATATGATTTAGTACTAGTTGTATGATGAATTGTTACAGTTCCAGCATCACATTCAACATTTAAAGTTTTTGAATCATTTAATTCGATAGTACCTGTTTTAAAGTTATCCATTTTCTTATAGTCATCATAAGCTGGTTTTGCGCATACTGCGATTAAACCAAGGCCTGCAACAGAGAAAATAACTCCAGCGATAATTGCTCCCATTCCCTTCATATTATTCACCTGCCAAACCTTTTCTTACGCTATTATTCCATCTTGGTCTATGAGTAAAGATGAACTTAACTAATACTCTTGCAAAGTGTACAGCTACAATGCTGAATCCAAAGATGAATAAGCCAGTTCCAAATACTACACCAGCCATTGAAATTGATGTAGCTATGATTGTTGCGGATAGAACCATTTGAACGATTGATTCGATTAATAAAGCAATAGCTACGATTAGAGTAAGAATTGCTCCAATGCAGAAGAATACAGTTGCGATTGACCAAAGTACATATACGAACTTCTTTCCTCCACTCATTCTTTTAGGTTCAGTTGTTTGAGCTTGAGTATTATTTACTGCATTAGAATTGTTAATTTCTTCAGTCCTAATAATTCCTCTTTGCTCTTCGATGTTTCTGCAGATATCATCAACTGAACCTAAGGAAGCAACCGCCTCATCTTCTAGCATTCCTGAATCAATTTTATCTTGTATTAATTCATTGTAGTATTGAATAATATCATTATGATCAGGATACTTACTTATTCTATTACTTAATTCATTTAAGAATGTTCCTTTTTTCATTATCTTATTCCTCCCTTGCTGGAAATGAAATGTAATACCTTATCTATTTCTTCCCATTCGCTTACAAATTCTTTAATTCTTCTTTTTCCTACATCTGTGATTTGATAGTACTTTCTAAGTCTACCATTAAAATCTTTTGTATATGTCTTCAAGCACTCTTGTCCTTCTAGTCTCTTAAGTACTGGATATAATGTCGATTCGCTTAAGGCTATGACACTCTCTAAGTCGGATATTATCTTATATCCATATGAGGCTTCATCTTTCAAGGCGGCTAAAACACATACATCAATAAGTCCTCTTTTTAATTGTACGTTCATTTTAATACCTCCACACCTATAATATTACGCCTCGCATAGTATTATGTCAAGCATAATATTTAAAATTTTTTAATTTTTTTGCATTTTTTAGTAAATTTGTGCGTTTTTTTAGGCAAAAATGACCCATTTTTCCGTATTATATAGTGGAGGATATATAAAATGAAGAGAAAAATTTATAAAAAAATAGAGTGGAATTATGATAATTTACCCATAAATTTGTATTTTGATAAAGAATTAGAGAAGCTTTGGATTGAAAAAGCAAGCATTGGTTTAATAATTAATAAAAAAAGTGTTTTTATCTCAAAGCTCATGTCTAAATCATTAATAGAGAATAGACAAAAAGAAAAAATAGACTATAAATTTATAAGTCATTCAGGTAAAAAAAGAATACCTTTATATGATGTTAAGTCATTAGATTTGATAATTCATAATAAAGACTTCTTAGATAAATTAAAAGAATTTGAAGAAATTTATGTTAGTAATTACCATAGAGTTGAGCTTGGTAAGCTTTATTTTAAAACAGGACTTCTTCACTTAAATGAATTTCACCAGAATGAAGAAATATTTCTAAATAGAAATGAACTTATTAATTTATTTGATTTAAAGAATTCAAATATTACTTTAGATAAAAATATATATTATCTTGATGAAATAATTAAAATAGGATATAAATTAGAAAATAAAGTTGGTGAAGATTTTAGGATGTGGGTTTTATCTATTATTAGTAGTATTTTAAATAATGGATATTATATTAATAAAGAGGAATGCTTAAAGGATAAGAAAAAAGTATATGAAATAACTAATATCACAAATGAATTATCATCTAATAATGAATTAATTGATGAAGAAAAAAACATTTTATATAAATCAATTATTACCTTTAATAATAATAAATATGATGCAGAATATTTTATAAATGATTTATTTAGCAATGCCAAAAAACAAATCATTATTTTATCAAGATATATGGATGATTCAATATTTAAGTTATTAGATAGTATTAAAGTTAATATCATTTTATATACTTCAAAGCGTGCTATTATAACTCGTTTTATGAGTGATAAATTTATGAAAGATCATATTATAAGTATTAAGAAAAATTATGAAATAGATAAAACATATATTATTATAGATAACTTAGTATATGTATTAGATGTATCTATAATTAATATAATTAAGGAAGACTCTAAATGCACTTTATTAAATATAAATTATAACAGTATTATTAATAATATAAGCAAAGAAAAAAGGCTTGATTAAGCCTTTTTATAATTTGGATTGTTAAAGATATAATCTGTTTCATCGTTATAAAATGATTCAAATTCAGGATTATCTATAAATTCAGGTAGCACCTCTTCAAAATCATATTCAACGCGTTTTGCAAGGAACATTTTTTCTGAATAAGTTACTAGTTCAAAGTTTTGATCATCAAATATAACGAAACACTTTCCATTTGATTGTACGCTATCATATGCGATACCATCAATACCTATTGCCTTAATTAAATCAGATATAAATCTAGTGAATTTATAGTGATAAATATTATCATCACATACCGGTGTAATTAAGAAGTCTTTTAATGTTTTATTTTTATCTAAGTTTAATAATCTTAAATCTTTCTTCTGCTTAAATTCAGCAATACTACATATTGAACCAATCTTTAGTCTAAGTTCTGCAATACATGTTTTTTCATCACTCGATAAGTAAAGGTAAGAGAAACCATCTCTATTAAATCTTGCGGCTTCGCTTAAGTGACATGGTGGGTTTTTGATATCTTTACCATAATATGGATATTTAAATTTAAGCATTTTTTCACTATCTTCTTTATAATAGCTCTTATAGCCTAAACGTCCACGATATAAAATTTGTCCTTTTTTGAATACTTTTGTATAACTAAGAAGTTCTTGCTTAGTTGTTTTAATGTATTCTTCTAATAACATATCAGGATTTCTACTCTTAACATCTATTTTTAGTTTAATTAACCATAAATCATCTATCATAGTATCACCCCTCTTACTTTTATTATAGAATAAATTAAACATTTTTAAAAGGAAAAGACTATCTTTTGATAGTCTATTTTTTTAGTATTTCTTTAGTTACAATCTCATCTATTACGTCTCCAACTTCTAAACCGTAGCTAGCTAGATTAATATCCATTTCATCATTTACTACTAAATACTTTGTATTATTAAGTGTCCAGTTGATGATTTCTTCAAAGTCGAACTTAGCTTCCATTTCTTCACACTTTTTGATATTTGGCTTAATAACAGGATTTTTTGGTACATATACTGTACAACAATCTTCAAAAGGTTTAATAGAAATATCAAAGCAATCAATATGTCTTGATATTTTAATAATATCATTTTTATCATATGTAACAAGTGGTCTTAAAACTGGTATATTAGTTACACTATTAATTACATGCATACTATCTAATGTTTGACTTGCTACTTGTCCAACTGATTCACCGTTAATTAAACATAAGATTTCTTTCATGTTAGCTAGGCGGCTTGCGATTCTATACATCATTCTTCTCATGATAGTAATATTATAAGATTCATCAACATAATCAAGTAATGCTTGATGCATCTTCATGAAAGGAATCATATATACTTTAATTTTATTATTTGGAGCATACACTGCAAGCTTTTTAGTTAAATCGATAACCTTTTGTGCTGATTCAATTGATGTTAGTGGTGTAGATTCAAAATGAATGATTTCTACTTCTATACCTTGTTTCATAGCAAGATAAGCCGCAACAGGTGAATCTATACCTCCACTCATCATTACTAAGCCACGTCCAGCAACCCCTACAGGGAAGCCACCCATAGCTTTAATCTCTTCAGTATACATAAATGTTCCTTCACTTCTTATTTCAATAGTTAAAGTAACATCAGGATTATGTACATCAACTGTTAAGTTATTAGTATTTTTTAAAATATGAGCTGAAGTAATCTTTGGCACTTCTAGGCTAGTTAGTGGGAAAGTTTTGTCAGCTCTTTTACATTCAACCTTAAAGCTTACATTTTTAGTAATAGTTTCTTTAACTAATTTTAAAGCTAAATCATTAATTGAATCTATATTTGAATCACATCTACATACTAAACTATAACTAGATAAACCAGATACTCTATCTAATCTTTTTAGTACTTCTTTATAATCAACACCATTAAGCATAATGTATATTCTGCTATGTGTACAATCTACTTTTACATCTAAATCTTTTAGCTTATTTTTTGTTAAGTTTTGTACTTTAGTTAGAAACATTTTTTGGTTTCTTCCTTTTAAAGTTAAGTCACCATATCTAACTAATATTCTATCATAAATCATAATAACACCTCACATAAAAAGGCTTTATAAAGCCCTTTTTAAACTAACAATATGATTGCAGTAAATACGCATATAAATAGTAAGAAGAATACTAAACAACTCTTAATAATTATTCTTCTTGTATAGATATCAGATGAGTCACTTGCTTCTTTCACTTTGTTAAAGTTTTTAATATTACTTCCACATTCAGAACAAATATCTTCATCTAGACTTTCCATTCCACAATAAGGACACTTCATATGCATTCCTCCAATCTACACATATATTATACACAATTATTATATTAAATATAAGTGTTATTTAAAAATAATATTTTTAATACTTATCTCCTTTTTCTTTATTGCATCTGCTACATAAAGTTTGTAAGTTATCATATGTGGACTTACCGCCTTTAGCAATAGGTTTGATGTGATCTATTTCTAAATCACATGAATTTTGACTTCTACCACATTTACAGCATCTATATCCATCTCTTTGATATATTAAAAATCTCATTTTATTAGAAACCTTACCTCTTTCAACTCGACAAATTGCGTCCCAAATGCCTCTATCGTTATAAAAGGACCCACTTTTATTATTAAGTCTAGATATTAGAGAAAGTATTTGTTCGGGTTCAAACACATCATATTTATAACCATATACACGTCCATTGATTGTTGAACAATCTAAATGAACAATAGCAATAAAATTAGTTTTAGGCGTTTTTACTATCTCATCAACCATTTTATCCTTTAACTTTTTTAAATAAGTGATATTCATTTTTTCTGTAGACGCATTATAATCATCGATTTTCTTAATTGCAAATACTTCTTCTAAATATTTTGTATACTTTAATTTATTACTATTAGCCTTTTTTATTTCTTCTTCCATTTCTTTTTTTGCAAATTGTAACTGGTAAATTAAATAATCCTGACAAGAAATATTATTATAAAAATTCTCATTATCATATACATATGATTCGCTATAATCCCTTACAACATAAAAAACGTACCTTCCATTTATTGCTTTAATCTCTTTCAAAGCAACACTATTTTCTTCTATGAAATTAATATACTTGCTTTTCCTAACTTCAAAAAATATCATTAAAGATGATAGAATTGCTAAGATTATTAAAATTATTACTAAGATAACCCAAAACATATTAATCACCTTCTATGCACAATATGATTATAGCATAATTTCCCCATTTTTTGCAAAAAAACACTTTAACCGTGATTAGTTAAAGTGTAATGTCTTTTATAATGTTTTAAGTTCATCTACTATTTCTTTTGCGAACTTATAAATATAATCTTTTGAATCTTTACCGTATTTAGCAATGATATTTTCAATAGCTGAACCAATGATAGCTCCATCTGATACTTTAGCCATCTTTTTAGCTTGGTCTTTATCTTTAATACCAAATCCTACAAATACAGGAATGTTTGTGAATTCTTTAATCTTTTTCGAATTACCTTCAACATCTGAAGTGATACTTTCTCTAACACCTGTAACACCTAAAGATGATACTAAATAAACAAATCCTTCAGCTTCTCTTGCGATACGCTCAATTCTATCTAGTGATGTAGGAGCAATTAAAGAAATTACGGCTACATCATATTTAGTTGCAACATCACTTACCTCATGTTTTTCTTCAAATGATAAATCAGCTAGAATTATACCTGAAACTTTAACTTCTTGGCATTTCTTAAAGAATTTATCATATCCATATACAAAAACAGGATTTAAATAAGTCATAAATACAAATGGATAGTCTGGATAATCTTTTCTAATATCTTTAACCATATCAAAGATTTTATCTGTTGTAGCACCTGCTTTAAGTGCTCTTTCATCAGCTTCCATTATTGTTTTACCTTCAGCGATAGGATCAGAGAAAGGTATACCAATTTCAATAATTGTTGAACCAGCTTCAATTAATGCTTTAATAAATTCTTTAGTGCATTCGATAGATGGATCACCTGCTGTGATAAATGGAACGAATGCTTTTTTATCTTTCATATATTTATTAAAATTAATCATTTAAATCAACTCCCATATATCTAGCGATAGCAGCTACATCCTTATCTCCTCTACCACTAATAGTAATAACCATTATCTTATCTTTGCCTAATTCTTTTGCATATTTCATAGCATATGCAACAGCATGAGCTGATTCAATTGCTGGTATAATTCCTTCAACTCTTGATAAGTATTGGAAGGCAGAAACGGCTTCATCATCAGTAATTCCTACATATTTAGCACGTTTAGTTTCAAATAGGTATGCATGTTCTGGACCTACTCCTGGGTAATCTAGGCCTGCTGAAATTGAATACACTGGAGCAATTTGTCCGTATTCATTTTGACAGAAATAGGATTTCATTCCATGGAATACTCCAACAGTACCTGTATTGCATGTTGCGGCTGTATAAGGTGTATCAATTCCTTTACCTGCGGCTTCACATCCAATTAATTCTACTTCTTTATCGTTAATAAATTCATAGAATGTTCCCATGGCATTTGAGCCACCACCAACACATGCAATTACACAGTCAGGATTACGTCCTTCAAGTTCATGCATTTGCTCCTTTATTTCTTTACCAATAATCTTTTGGAAATCTCTAACAATTGTTGGATATGGATGTGGTCCCATAACTGAACCTAAAACATATAACGTATCATCCATTCTTGTAGCCCATTCTTTCATAGCTTCATTAACAGCATCTTTTAGTGTACGAGTTCCTGTCATTACTTTATGTACCTTTGCACCAAGTAATTCCATTCTAAATACATTAAGCGCTTGACGCTTTGTATCTTCTTCACCCATAAAGATTTCACATTCAAGTCCCATTAAAGCTGCACCTGTAGCTGTAGCAACACCGTGTTGACCAGCACCTGTTTCAGCTATAACTCTTTTCTTACCCATCTTTTTAGCAAGTAAGATTTGACCTAATACGTTATTAATCTTATGACTACCAGTATGGTTTAAATCTTCTCTTTTTAAATAAATCTTACATCCACCTAAATCTTTAGTCATCTTTTCAGCATAATATAATAAAGATGGTCTATTAGCATATTCATTTAAAAGCTTTGTAAGTTCTTTTTGAAATTCAGGATCATTACTATATTTATTATATGCTTCTTCAAGTTCATTAACGGCATTCATTAATGTTTCAGGAACATATTGTCCACCATAATTTCCAAATCTTCCTTTCATGATCTCACCTTCCTAATAATTTCTTTTATTTTTTCTTCATCTTTAAAACCATTAACCTCAACAGATGAAGATAAATCAATACAATATGGATTAAGCTTTTTAGCTTCATCAATATTATTTAAATCTATTCCTCCTGCAAGGAAGAATGGCTTATCTTTCTTGATTGTAGCCCAATCAAATGTCATTCCTTTACCAGGATCAACATTATCAAATAAAGCATAATCAGCATATTCATAATTACTGTATGCTTTTATAATAGGTAATTTAGTGTGTTTTTTAAGCTCTAAAATGAAGTTTGAATCTTCATTACCGTGTAATTGAATCATATCAATCGCATTTGAATTTGCGATATTAATAACTTCATTAATATCGTTATCCTTAAACACACCAACTGCTATTATATCATTATCTAACTTTTCTTTAAACATTAAAGCGTCATTTAATGAAATAGTTCTTGTTTTATTATGCGCAAATATAAAGCCAATATAGTCTGGTTTATATTTATTAACTATTAAAATGTCTTCCATTCTTCTTAGTCCACATATTTTAATCTTAGTCATTTTTTAACTTCCTAACCTCATTAATTATATCATTACTACGCATTAATGTCTCTCCTATTAATACGGCATTAACATTATTTTCTTCTAATTTCTTTATATCATTTCTTACTTTTATTCCTGATTCAGAAACGAATAAAATATTTTTAGGTGCTTTATTCCTTAAATTGATTGAGTTATTCATATCAATAGTAAAATCTTTTAGATTTCTATTATTTACACCTACTACCTTAGCACCACAAGAAATAGCTATTTCTAGCTCTAATTCACTATGTGCTTCTACTAGGCAGCCAAGACCTATTAAATGGGCTAAATCAATGTATTTTTTTAAAGTAGTTTTATCAAGTATTGCGACTATTAAAAGTATTGCATCAGCACCAATACATTTAGCTTCATATATTTGATAATCATAAAGAATAAAATCTTTTCTTAAAACTGGTATATTAACATTCATTTTAATGTTAGTTAAATATTCATCACTACCTAAAAAGAAGTAAGGTTCAGTTAAGCATGAAATACAATCAGCACATTCATTATATTTTTTAGCTATTTCTAAATATGGGAAGTCTTCACTAATAACTCCTTTAGATGGACTTGCTTTTTTTATTTCACATATAAAAGAGATTCCTTTCTTCCCTATAGCTTCATAGAAAAAGTTAGGGTTTAATATTACCCTTCTTTTTGATAATTCTTTTATATTTTCTAAATCATTTAATTTTTCTTTATATCTTTCTTTTGTTTTTAAAACAATCTCATCTAAAATCATAATGAAACACTTGCCCTTTTATATTCTTCATATTTTTTATATGCTCTACCACTATCAATTGTTTCTTTAGCTACTTCAAATGCTTCTTCTAAAGTTAAATCCTCATTCATTAAATAAATAGCTATACCCGCATTAATAATTACAACATCTTTTTTTGGACCATTTAAGGAGCCATTTAAAATATTAAGAGCTATTTCTCTATTTTCTTCTTTAGTTCCACCAACTAAATCTTTAGCCTTACATAATGAGAAACCATAAGAATGTGGATCAAAGGTAAACTTCGTAATCATGCCATTTTTTAGAATAGTCATTTTTGTTGTTGTAGTTAGTGTTACTTCATCTAGTCCATCATCACCATATACAACAACACCTTTTTTAACTCCCATTTCTTTTAATACATTTGCCATAACATCTAATAATGATTCATCATATACACCTAAGACGATATTATCGACTTTAGCAGGATTTGTAAGAGGTCCTAAAATATTAAATATAGTTCTAACTCCTAAGCCCTTTCTAATTGGTGCAACGTTTTTCATTGACTTATGATATACTTGAGCAAATAAGAAGCAAATATTATCTTCAAATAAAATACGTTCAGCTTGTTCTTTTGTTGTTTGTATATTTATACCTAATTCTTCAAAACAATCAGCTGATCCACATAAACTTGAAACACTTCTATTTCCGTGCTTTGCAACCTTTATTCCTGCAGCTGCAATAACAAAGCTTGAAATAGTTGAAATGTTAAATGTATGTGCATTATCTCCACCTGTACCAACAATATCAACAGCATCACTACTTTTATCAAGTGTTGTCGCATTATCGCGCATAGCTGTTGCACAAGCGCTTATTTCTGTAACTGTTTCACCTTTCATTCTTAAAGCCGTAAGAATAGCCGCAACATATGCTTGTTCTAACTCGCCTTTCATAATTAAATCCATTGTTTCATATGCTTCATCATATGTTAAATCCTTTTTATTCATTAATTTTTCTAAAACTTGTTTTTTATCCATTTTATTTTACCTCCAAAAAATTTTTTAAAATTGTCATTCCATATGGTGTCATAACTGATTCAGGATGAAATTGTACACCATATATCTTTTTACTTTTATGTTCAACACCCATAATTAATCCATCATTTGATGTTGCTGTAACGATTAAATCATCATATACCTTATCGGCAATTAAAGAATGATATCTTGCAGCTTCTATTGTTTTATTTAAACCTTTAAATAATGTTTTAGTGTTATCTATGTTTATAATATCTTTCTTACCATGCATTATTACAGGGGCATGAATTATATTAGAACCAAATACTTCGCATATTGCTTGATGTCCTAAACATACTCCTAAAATAGGTTTATCTATATATCTAATCACATCTTCAATAATCCCGCTATCCTTAGGTTTTCCAGGTCCTGGTGAAATTATTATATGACTAGGATTAAGAGTCTTTATTTCATCAATTGTTAATTCATCATTTCTTATAACTTTTATATTAGGATTAATGCTTCCTATATATTGATATAAGTTATAAGAAAACGAATCATAATTATCTATTAATAAAATCATTCTAATTCTCCTTCCGATAATTTTAAGGCTGTTAGGATGGCTTTTGCTTTATTTTCTGTTTCCATAAATTCATTTTCAGCAATACTATCTAAAACAATTCCTCCACCTGCTTGTACATATACTGTATCATTCTTTTTAATAGCACATCTTATGCATATACACATATCTAGGTTATCGTTAAAATCAATATAACCTATTGCACCACCATAGATTCCACGTCTAACCGGTTCTAGTTCATCTATGATTTCAGCCGCTCTTATTTTTGGTGCACCTGATAATGTTCCTGCTGGTAAGATTGCTTGAAGAGCATCTATTGCATCTTTATTCTCTTTAATTATGCCATTAACTGTTGAAGTAATATGCATTACATGACTAAATTTTAAAACATATTTATAATTAATTACTTCAACACTATTAAACTTAGAAATTTTACCAATATCATTTCTTCCTAAATCAACTAACATGTTGTGTTCAGCAAGTTCTTTTTCATCAGCTAATAATTCTTTTTCTATTTCTAAATCTTCTCTTTCACTTTTTCCTCTAGGACGAGTTCCAGCAATTGGGAATGTTTGTAAAGTGTTTCCTTCTTTTTTTACTAATGTTTCAGGACTTGCTCCAGCTATTTCTAATTCTTCTGTATCTAAATAAATCATATAAGGGCTAGGATTTAATCCTCTTAAAACTCTATATGTATTAAATAGTGAACCTATCATTTTACCCTTAAAGCGTCTAGAATAAACACATTGGAATATATCTCCTTCAGTTATGTAATATTTAATTTTTTCTATTTTCTTTTTATATTCATTAAAATTATCATAACTTCTTACTTCTTCAATTATTCTATTATTCATAATGTTAGGATTTAAATTAGCTTTAATTAAATCAATATAGAAGTTAATATTCTTTTCAGCTTTTTTATATTGATTATCTAAATCATTTAATTTGATATTTTCGATAACTATTATTTTTTGTCTAACATTATCAAAAGCAATTATCTTATCAAATAACATAAAATGATAATCATTAAATTTAGCTTCATCATATGAACTAAAGTGAAGAGATTTTTCGGCATATTGAATAGTATCATATGAAGCATAACCAACTAATCCACCTGTAAATGAAGGTAAATTATCAAGTTTAGGGGATTTGAACTGTCTAATAAGTTTTCTAATCTCATTCATAGGATCATCACTATAAAAGCTATCACTTAATCCTTCATCTGTTGTTATTGTAACTAATTTATCTTTACATTTAATCTCAAATCTTGGGTCAAAGCCTAAGAAAGAATATCTACCCCAGATTTCTTGAGATACAGATTCAAGTAAGAATACTTTCTTTGATTTTGCTTTTAAGTTTTTAAGTACCTCAATTGGTGTTTTTATATCAGAATATATTTCTTTATATACTGGTATAATACTATAATTTTTTAAATCCATACTTTTGATTTCTTCTAATGTTGGCTTCATAATTTATCCTCCTTATAAACAAAAAACTCGTCCTACTAAATAGGACGAGTATAATTCCCGCGGTACCACCTAAATTCTACATAAAATGTAGCTCTTTTTCAGCTTGCTAACACAAACCTATCTACTAACGTAAGAATAACGTAATTACTACTAGAATTCGTTCGTAATTCCCTCAACGGCCCATTTGTCAATTCTCATACTGTAAGGCTTCCACCATCCCTTACTCTCTATAAGCGATTAATTGTTTAACTTCCGTATCACCGGTTTAACTATTAAATACAGCATTATTATAATATTACTTTTTTTGTGTGTCAATAATATTTTTTTATAATATTTTATAGTTAGGCATAAAGCGTAAAATATGTCTCAATAATGAGATGTTTTATAAACTTAAAGTTGAATTATAATCGATTAAACTATCATTATTACTTAAATTATTATTCTCTTGCTTTTCTTCATTTAAATATATTAAGACTGTAAAAGAGCCACCAAATCTCATATCTAAGTATAAGATGACATATGGTCTACCATTATTATAATAAACATTAAATCTATCTTCTTTTTTTGCGGCATTAGTTAATAAACTATCTTTATATACCATACCATATTCCGCAGAAAGACCTGATATATCTAAATCAATATATTTTCCATCAATAATATAATTACTACTATCAGTAAAGCATCCAGTAAAGATTATTCTTTCTTCAGTACTTTCACTAGACATAGTTAGATTTCCTTGTCCATCATTTTTTAAATATAATAATTCCTCACTATCGCCTTTCCTTGATACGCCAAATAGATTTAACTTTGATTCATTTTCAACATAAATAGTAATTATTCTTTCTTCTCCTATATCTGGAACTATTCTTAAAAAATATGTGTTTTCTTCTAATCTAATACTATATCCAAGCGCTGTATCGTATAAATCAACTTCATTTCCGTTTATATCTGTAATGTACCCACATAAATATGGTTCAACTGGATCATATGATATATATAAACCAGCTTCAGGGAAATCTTTTAAATCAATATAAACCTTATCATTATAAATATAATACCATCCTACTTTTTCGCCATTATGTTTATTAATTATAAGTTCTTCATTTTTTATTCCTGTACTAAGTTGTAATTTATCTGTACCATTATAACTTATCATAGCATAAACTTCGTATTCTTGATTATCTTTTTCAAAAACAAACTTAATAACATAATTAGATGCTTGTTCATGTATATCAGTAAAGCCTAGTGATGATTTATCTTTATTGAAGACAAAACCGTTTTTTGTTTCAACAGTAAAATCATCAAACGATAATTTAGCTAAATCCTGTACATTAAAGTAATCAGAGAATAGATTAGTTAAATCTTCAGATCCATCATATTCATAATAATCATCATAATCATCAGTAGAACAATCGATTTTTAATGTTTTAACATAATCAAATAAATTATCTGAGTTTAAAACATCTAAATCTAGCTTAGCAGAATAGAATTCACCTAAATAATTAATTTTATATTCAACTACATTATGTGTAAGTCCTTTATCAAATGATACTTCTGGATTATCTACTTTTTTTCCATTTACATATAAATCCATACCATCAATTGTTGGTAGAGTTACTTTTCCGTTACTTGTGTATGTACTATATTTTCCCTCTATATTTGATTTAAACATATCAGTATCATAACTTGTCAAATAATTTGCAATATAAGCTGAATAAGTATCAACAAGGCTTCCATCAACATAGCACTCTATATTAAATGATAATGGTCCATACATGAATGAATTAAAACTAACTTGTTCTCCTGTTTTCTTATCAATAAACTTGAATGTAGCATTTTTATAATAATCAGTTGGAACTATAGTTATTCCCAAACATATAGCTTTCCAAGTATCTTTTTCAAAATGCTTTCTAGACTCGTTATAAGTTGCTTCTTCATAAGTAACATCACCTTCAAACCCGCCAGAATACATGGCATAGTGATAATATGAAACTATAACTTTATCAATAACCTTTTGTTCTCTAATTGTAAATGTATAATTATGTCCATTATATGAATAACTTAATTCCACAGTTGGAAAACTTTCAAAATCAATAGTAAAATCTCTATCTTTTGTCCCAAAACCAGTTTGCTCATAACCACTTGTGCCTGGTCTTATTTTCTTTAACCAATTATTACTAATATTACTATTAACACCTCTAATTGACATATTTATAGTTTTAACTTTTGTCTTATCGATATAAACAACATTATTATTGTTATTATTACTTATAAAATATTTTTCCCCATTAACTAAAATGTATTCAATACCTTTATCGTTACATCTAATATATTTTGAATAGAATTCAGCATAATCTTCTCCTGTAGGCGAAGCAATTACAATAGAAGTCAAATCAGCTGTAACTTCAAAAGCATCAGTTATTTCTGACTGATTAATAAGTAATCTATAATCATCTTTAGTTACGATTTTGATAGTTGAGTTCTTATCTAAAGAATCAATTTTTTCAAAATCAGAAGCACTAACTAATTCATCATTAATTGTAATAGATTCAACATAATCGCTTAAATAACCATGATTTACCCATATGATTTGGTTTTGATCATCACTAAATTCAAAATTATCTTTTTCATCTTCCTTGATGTAAAAATTATAAATATATTGGCCTTTTTCAGTTTGATTAAAACCAGGATTATATCCTCTTACCTCCATGATATTAGGATCATATCCCTTTATATAATCTAATATAGATTTCTCGCTTCCATCATATAAAGTGGATACAAGATGTGTCTTTACGCCAACTGAATAATAATATGGTGTATCAATTGTTGTCTTTTTTAAACTAAATTCCAAATATGAAGTACATCCAATATAATTAGGTGAATCTTCAATTACTAATTTAGCCACATAACTACCTGCATCCTTAGGTGCGTTAGTTGAATAAGCATCATCAGTTGCATCTTTATCTTTATAATAAATTATTGGATTAGCATTAACTGTATTAATAGAATTAATTTCTACTGCTTTTCCGTTACAATCTCTTGTTGCTCCGTTTATTAGTGTAAATTTAGCAGTTGTTTTTTCAATTCTCCAACTATGATTTTTTAATTTAGAAGGAACATCTCCTATTTCAAAATAAGGACTATTAGATGTAAAAATAACATTTGCAGAGTATGATCCAGCATCCTTTTTTATACCGTTATCAATTGTATATTTTAGATATCCTTTTTCAAATTCTTTTGGTAAGTTAGTTAATTCTAGTTTTTTATCAGTACCATCATAAGTAAATATACTTTCCTTAAATTCGATATTAGATAAATCAACCTTTATTGGATTTACTTTCAAATTAATAAAAGTATCGCTAAAAGTTCCAAATTTTACTTTTAAACTATGATCTCCTGGTTTACTATTTATATTTAAATCTGTTTCAATGCTATAATCATTTTCATCTATTTCTTCTTTAAAGCCATCACTATATATAGCTTCAACTTTTAAAGAACTTTGTAGGTTATACCCCTCAAAAGAATATGTGATATCAACACTATCGTTATTACTACATAATTTATCATTAAAATAAACATTGTAACCAGTAAGCACGGCATCTTTTGATTTAGTTGTATTATTTGCTTTTGTCGTATTATTAGCTTTTGTTGTGTTATTAGCTTTTGTTGTGTTACTACTAGTAGTTATTGTACTAGTCTTTTTACCACTTGTAACATCATTTTTCTTTTTACAAGCAGTTAAAGCAAGAAGTCCAACTAATAGAGCTGTTACTCCTAATTTTATTCCTTTTTTCTTACTCATTATATCTCTCCTTTTTTTACTAAAAACTACGGATATATTTTATCATAGATTAAATATATTTGTAAACTAAAAGTTAAAAAAGCTAACCCAATAAGGATTAGCTTTCAATATATTTTGTGTTATTTTATTGTTTTTATCATTAAATTACACATTTTATTAGAGAATTCCACAGGATTTTCAATAGGGAAACCTTCCATTAATAATGCTTGATTATATAGTAAATCCGCATAATCAGCTAATTCTTTATTCTCATAAGCTTTCTTTAAAGCGTTGAATAATTCATGATTTGGATTTATTTCTAAGACTTTTTCAGCTTTAGCATCACTACCATTTGGCATTGCATTTAATACCTTTTGCATTTCAAATGATAAACCATCTTTACTTGTTAAACAAACTGGTGAATCAACTAATCTCTTAGATAATATAACATCAGTTACCTTACCTTCAAGTTCTTTCTTTAATTCGCCTAAGAAGTCTTTATTATCTTCTTCTTTTTGCTTAAGCTCATCTTTTTCAGAATCATCTAGAATATCTAGATCACCTTGGTTAATATTTTTAAGTTCAAAGTCTTCATATTTACCAAGAACAGACATTGTGAATTCATCTACACCATCAGTTAGTATTAAACAATCATAATTTTTCTTCTTTAATAAATCAAGTTGTGGCATTGATAATACCGCTTCTTTATTAGAACCTGATGCATAATAAATATATTTTTGATTATCCTTCATATGATTTACATATTCTTTTAAGGTAATCATTTTATCTTCATTAATTGTGTTATAAATTAATAAATCTTTCAAATCATCTTTCTTTTCACCAAAGTTCTCATAAATACCATATTTGATATATACACCATAAGATTTAAAGAATTCTAAGTATTTATCAAAGTCATTTTTAAGTGTTTTTGATAGCTCAGTTATAATCTTCTTTTCTATGTTTTTACTAATATTAGTTAGTTGTTTATTTTGTTGTAAGATTTCTCTACTAATATTCAAGCTTAAATCAGATGAATCAACTAAGCCTTTAGTGAATTTTAGATAATCAGGAATTAATTCTTTACACTTATCCATAATGAATACACCCTTAGTGTATAATTGAAGACCTTTTTCATATTGATCAGAATATAGGTCATATGGAACTTTCTTTGGAATAAATATTAAAGCATTATATGTTAAGTTACCTTCAACATTTATATGCATTGAGAATAATGGATCTTCATAATCATTAAATTTTTGTTTATAGAAACTATTTAATTCTTCTTCACTTACTTCACTCTTATTCTTCTTCCATAAAGGAATCATTGAATTAAGAGTTGTATCTTCCATTGTTTCTACTGATTCTTTAAATTTACCTTCTTCATCATATGTAGGATTCATTCTCTTGCACATCATTTTAATAGGGTATCTTACATAGTCACTATACTTCTTAACAAGCTTTTCAACCTTATATTGTTCAAGGTATGTATCATAATTTTCATCATCTGTGTTATCTCTTAAATATAGTGTTATTTCAGTACCTGTTTCATTCTTTTCAATTTCATCTAACTTATAAGAATCAGTACCCTCACTTTCAAATGAATAAGCTTTATCATCAAAAGGGGATTTTGTCTTAACTAAGACCTTTTTAGCAACCATAAATGCTGAATAAAAACCTACACCAAATTGACCGATAATATCTACTTCATTTTTGTTTTCTTCTAGCTTTTTCATGAATTCTAATGAACCGCTTTTAGCGATTGTTCCTAAGTGATCAACTAGTTCATCATGAGTCATACCAATACCATTATCACTAATTGTGATTGTTCTATTTTCTTTATCTAGTGATAACCTAATTTCATAATCCTTTGATTCTAATTTATCATTAGTTAAAGATAGATAATGATACTTATCAATCGCATCACTTGCATTAGAAATTAGCTCTCTTAAAAATATCTCTTTGTTAGTATAAATAGAGTTAATCATTAAATCTAATAAACGTTTAGTTTCTGTTTTAAATTTCTTTGTTTCACTCATATTTCTTCACCTCGAAATATATTATATATCTCTAAATTAGCACTGTCAAGTGCCAAGTGCTAATTATTTATTTCGACTCGAAAAAAGATTTTTCTTGACATTATCTATATTATATAATATAATAGTTTTGCGTTCGTAAAGTTCAGCACTTATTGCTTTATAGTAATTATATTATAATTAATTATTAGTAGCCTAGCTGAGTAGGTGAATATATTATAAGCTATAATCGAAATAAGAAGCCTTTTATTAGTAACGCAAAATAAAATAAAAGGAGGAAAAAATAATGAGTAAATTTACTGGATCAACTTGGAAGATTTCAAGAAGATTAAACTATTCTATTAGTGAAACAGGTAAGGAATTACAAAAGAGACCTTTTGCACCAGGACAACATGGTAAAAAACGTAACAAGCTTACTGAATATGGTATCCAATTACAAGAAAAACAAAAGGTTAGATTTACTTATGGTGTAAATGAAAAGCAATTCCATAAGACATTCCTTGAAGCTGGTAAAATGGCTGGTGTTCATGGTGCTAACTTCTTAAAGTTACTAGAATCTAGATTAGATAACGTAATCTATAGAGCTGGATTCGCTGCAACTAGAGCACAAGCAAGACAACTAGTTAACCATGGTCACTTCCTAGTAGATGGAAAGAAGGTAGACATTCCTTCATATCGTCTTCAACCAGGACAAGTTATCACTTTAAAGGAAACTAGCAAAGACTTAAAGGTTGTTAAAGAAGCTTTAGAAGCTAAGTTAGTTAGATGCGATTATGTTGCATTTGATGAAAACAAGATGGCTGCTACTTTCGTAAGATATCCTGAAAGAAATGAATTCTTACCAGAAATCAACGAACAACTAATTGTCGAATTCTATAGTAGATAATAAATTAAAAAGGCTCTTAATTGAAGTGAACCCCAAATTGGACACACTTTAAAAAAGGCATAAAACAGGAATCATTTAAGGTTCCTGTTTTTTATTATTGTTGAATTATAAAAGATAATCCATTCTTCTACTAGTTGAATATAATGCTCTAAAGATGTTATATTATTATACAAAGTTTCTTTTTCATGTTTTCCACCTATTTTATATTAGTCCTCGCATCTATAATAAATAAAAATAACCTGCTAGAAATTAATCTAACAGGTTATTTTTATTACATAGCTTCCCAATCGTTAAGCTCTTCTGACCAAACGTAGTATACACTAGTTACTTTTTGATTATCATCATCATATGTATATACTTCTTTAAATGTATTTATTTCTGTTCCACCATCATTAACTTTTACTTGAGTCCATGTCACAAGTCTACCTGATTCATCATAACTGTATCTATTGATATACCATGATGTCCAAATTTGTTGTTCATCATCCCAATCTCCTTGATAATAATTATAAATATACATATCATCTGCATCATAAAAACAAATTACACGAACTTGTTTCTTTTCAACTCCATCAATTACTGTTGTTATTAAATAATTATTAATTTTTCCATCTTCATCAAGTTCTGATTTTATTATTTCTTTATAATTCCAATCTTCAAGATCATAATTCCAGTTTCTGCATATAATATGACTATAAGGTATTTCCATTCCATAGCCACTATGCTCATAGCCATAGTAATATTTCTTATACTCATATTCTTCCATATCGTCTGGTCTAATTGCAAAGTTATCTAAATCAAGTACATAGTTATAAAGAATCCTAGTATAATCATCTCCGCTATTATCTTCATAATAATATTGTTTTCTCCAAGTATTTACTCCATAGTTTATTGGAGTATCTGTATAAGAAATAAAAGTTCCATCTTCAGAAGTCATTTCAGTTACCTCTGATACAACAAAGCCATTTTCGGATTCTACCCATCTTAATTTTAATATTACATATTCAAATAAATAGTTATCATCACGATATAGATTAGCAGTAACTGTCATTGTTGCATCAACCCAACCATTATCTTCATTATTCCAATCGTAATATATTTCACCATCTGTTTCAAAATAAAGATTTCTAAATTTTTGATAGCTTTCAGACCAATCATTTAATCCGCTTGCCCATGAATAGCTGATACGTTGTACTTCATCATCATCTTCATCTACTTTTCTTAGTATTTTTTCATTTGGAGTCCAAGAATCACTAGATTCAACATAATCATATATTTCAGTAGTAGTTGTAACAAAATCTCCATCTTCTACTTCAACACTTATTTCTTTTGATCCTAGCTTCCATTCATCAGTTGCATCAATCCAGTCATAAACAAATGTAGTTAATTCGTCATTGTTATAACTATAACCAAATTTGTATTCACCAAGCCATTTATCTGATTCTTCATCAAAGTCATAGGATTCTTCCATAACTAATTCTCTTTTATTGTTATACTCATTTATTTTTTTACTTATATTAATCCATTCACCTAAGAAAATTTGACGAGTATTAGTAACTATCTTCCCATTAATTTCCATAGTTTCTTTATTTAAAATATCATCTTCATCTGTCCATACTGATACATATTCATTATCAATTGAACCATTTGTAATTGTGAATGTTGTTGTTGTGTTATCTGTAAATGTAATAGTATAAGTATCAACATAACCTTCACTATTTGTTTTAGTAATACTTAAAATACCTTTACCATCTTTACCTTTAATAGTTTCTAACCATTCTTCATAAGTACCATCAAAGCCTGCTTGTTGAGCAAGAAGATAAATATTATATTTTTCATCTACTTGAGCATTGTTTGTTGTAATAACATTTGTTGTAACTTTAGCATCTTTTTTCTTTTTGCAACTAGCTAAAGATATTAAAGATAAAAAAGCTAATGTTGTAATGCATAATTTTTTTAACCTCATAATAATCCTCCCGTATTTTTTAATTATATCATATATATTTATATAAATTAACCATTTTTTAACAAAAGAGACAAAAATAAAAAAACTGGATACTTTGAACTGAACCCCAAATTGGACACACTTTAAAAAAAATATAAAACAGGAATCATTTAAGGTTCCTGTTTTTTAATCTTTTTGTACCATAATAAAAACCTCCTAATGATATTGTACATTAGAAGGTCTTTTTTTTATTTGTGAACCAAACGGGGTTCAGTTCATAATTGAGCCTTTTTTTAATTCTTAGAAATAGAAAACTTCTTCAAACTTTTTATCTAGTGCAATGCATATTAATAATGCCAGTTTTGCGGTTGGTTGATATTGATATGTTTCAATAGATGATATCGTATTTCTAGATACACCAACCATCTTAGCTAAAGCATCCTGTGAGATGCTTTTTTCTTTTCTGATTTCAGCAACCTTATTTTTTAGTATTAGTTCTTCTCTCATATTACCATACCTTACATAATTGTAATATCCAACAAACTAATCCAAAAATAGCACCAGCGCCATAGATTAGAGTTACAAATAATTCATGTTTTTTTCTAAGCTTTATATACTTAGCTAAGAATGCAGTAAACATCATTAATAAGCATGCGGCAATAGCGCCAAAATCAAACATATTTAAAACTAATCTATCAACTATAGTAACTATAAGTATTGATATCCCTAAAACAAAATAACCAATATAAGCACCACTCTTTTGAGCTTCTATATCTGCGACATCTAAATTCTTATTATCTTTTTTTGCCATTTCTAATATTTCATTCTTTTCCATAAATTACACCTTTATCTTTTCTAATTCTTCAACATATTTTTTAGGTTGCTTAATATTTATAATAGTAGCTTCTGGGTATTTCTTTGAAATCTTCTTTGTAGCTTTCTTACCCATACCTCCACCACTATATAAAATGAATGTTATCTTTTTATTTGTTAGATCAGTATTTTTTAATACTGTATTAATTGGTGGAGTAAGCCTAGAATTCCAAATAGGTGAGCCAATAATAATTTCATCATAATTAGATATATCATTATTATAGTTAATTAATTTAGCTTTCTTACCTATTAAAGCATGAAATCCACCCTTCATCATAGCAGGAAACATATGTTTGCTTAATCTATATTTAGTTTCAATTTTACGCATGTCTACGCCTTTTTCACTTAAGTAGTTAGCAACTACTTCTCCATTACCGCTTAATGAATAATATATAAATAGTTTAGACATAGCATCAACTCCTTTGCCAAGTTCACTTGTCAAGCATATTATATATTATGCAAAGTATACTTGTCAATAGTTTTTTTGAAAAAAATAAAACACACCATACAGGTGTGTCTTTTATCTTACTTAAATCTTGCTTAATATCTTACTTAATGTATTTTTGATTCTTACTATTAGGCTTATTCCCTAAAGTCATTCTAACTAATCCGTTTTCTATTGCAGGATTTAAATAGCTTGCTCTTAAAGTCTCCTTAGATTTTATATTAAGTCTACTTAATAATTCATTAGCACTATATGGAATTCCATATTCCATAACTTCTAATAATTTATTAACTTGATCAGAAATATTACTTTCTTCTTTTTTAACATTATCTAATAACTCTGTTAGAGTTTCATCTATTACATCTAGCATAAATTCAATAAATTGGTTCGAATTACCATTCTTATGGCAATTTGATATTACATCATAATAATTAGCTTGATATTTTTCAATAACTGATTCGATTGGAACATATTTAAATAAATTATTCCACTTCATTAATATAACATTTTGCCATAGTCTAGCACATCTACCATTACCATCAGTGAAAGGATGGATAAATACAAATTCATAATGGAATATACATGATTTAATTAATAATGGTGTTTCAGTATCATTTTTCAACCAATCAAATAGGTTATTCATTAATTCACTAACCATATTAGCTGGTGGAGCAACAAAGATAACTTTTTCGCCATCAAAGACACCTTCAGCATGATTTCTATATTTACCATTATCATCAACAATTAGATTAGTTAACATTTTATGAGCTAATAACAAATCATTTTCCTTAAAACAATCAAATGAATCAATTGCTTCATATGCAGCGTATGCATTTTTAACTTCTTGGATTTCTTTTTTATCACCTAATACTAACTTACCAGATATAGTATCTCTTACTTGATCAAGCGATAAAGAATTGTTCTCTATCGCAAGCGATGAATGAATTGATTTAATCATATTGTTTTTTCTTAAAATAGGCATTCTTTTAAGATTTTGAAAGTTAGTTATTTTGCCTATCTTTTCTGTAATAGAAATGGCTTTATCAAGCATTTTACTTGAAATTGTAAATGGTGGTTTATACATAAATAATCACCTATCTTTCTTCTATATTTCTATTATATCATATTAATACGCAAAAAACAATTATCTTGCTTAAATCTTGCTTAATATCTTACTTAAGAAAATAAAAAAGACTGAATAAATCAGTCTTATTTTTTAAGCTTCAGTTACAGCTACATTAGTCTTTTTAACTTCATCGCCTGTAGGGTTAACGATTGAATAACCAATGTTTGTTAAGTGGTCCGCAACACGCTCAAGTCTTGTTAATAGATTTGAATGGAATGGTGATAATTCATTATTACATTCATTCTTTCTAATTCTATTAAAGTGATTATTTCCTAATTCTTCTTTTAAGTTATCTGTTTGTTCTTCTAACTCATGAAGCTTATCTAAATCTTTCTTATTTTGATCTTTAAAGATGTTTCCAGCTATATCAAACATTTGTTCTAGAACTAGCTTAAAGCTTTCAAATTCTGATTTTGCGATATCTGAGAAGTGTAAGTCTTCTCTAGACATTGCTCTTGCTCCATTTAAGAAGTTATATGCATGGTCACCAATACGCTCGATGTCATTAATAACATGGTAGTAAGAACCAATCTTCATTTCATCAGCTAAAGTTGCTTTTGCTGATAGTTTAATTAAGTAATCAGATATTGCTGTATTAATGTAGTCTATTTCTTCTTCTCTAGCTTCTATATCTTTAGAATTAGATAAATCAACATTAACAATTGCATCTAAACCTAAAAGCATATTAGTTTTAGCTAGATTAAACATATTTTCAATTTCTTTTCTTACTTGTACTACAGCAAGTGAAGGAGTATTTAATAAGTTATCATCAATATAATGTAATGATTGTTTTTTCTTGATTGATTCCTTATCTTTAAACATTCTATTAGCAATTCCTTCAATTGGTGTAATTAAAGGCATACAAATTAGAATAAAGATGACGTTATAAATAACTGTGAATAAGGCAAGTAACATACCAACATTAATTACTTTATTCTCAACAATTTCTCCAATCCAATCAAATAATGGTCCTGAAATTGCCCAAACAATTAAAGTCATTACGAATGCTCCCAAAATTCTTACTAGAATCATTGAGTAAGTTACACGCTTAGCAAGTATATTACTCTTTAGTGATGCTAGGAAGGCTGGCATCATCGCACCGATTGTTGCACCTAAAACTAAATAGAAACCAGAATCGATTAATTTAGGGTTTTGTGCAACCATGACGATTACAATACCGTTTGTAGCACTACTTGATTGTGTTAAGCAAGTTAATAATGCTCCAAATACCATTAATAATAATGGAAAATCAACAGTCTTTAAAAAACTAACAATGTTTTTACTAATTTCTTCATCTTGGAATGTAGCTTTCATAGCTTCTAGACCGAAGAATAAAATACCAAACCCAACTAGAATTTCACCAACACTTCTAACATTCTCACTCTTAAAAAATCCCAATATAAAGCCAATAAACGCTAATGACATTAAATATATAGAGAATGAGAAACCAGATAAGGAAACTAGAATACCTGTAATAGTTGTACCTAAGTGTGCACCAAGCATTACCGAGAAACCTTGAGTAAATGTGAATGCTCCAGTTCCTAAGAAACCGACTACCATAACGGTTGTGGCACCACTGGATTGTACTATTGCTGTAGTTCCTGCACCGATTGAGGCTGACGCTATTCTATTATCTTTAATTTTCTTAAATAATCTTCTAATAGATCCACCTGCACAGGCTTTAAGGCCTTTAGACATAAAATTCATACCCGTAACGAATACTACTAATCCTACTAGAAGTTTAACAATAAGATCAAACATAAAGTACCTCCTTTAGGAAGGGATTTTATCTAACCCTAAATATTATAGCACATTATTCTAAAAATATTCATATTTTTATTTATAATAACGTTTTTATAATTAAAAAAGTAGACAACAAATACATGATGTCTACTTAAAATGTAAGAAATTATGCAATTTTCTTTAAAACTAACATTATCATAAATGATATAGTACCATCTTCAAGTACAGGCATTGGTGATTTGTTATCTGGATCAGATAATTCATAGAAATAATAAATACCATCTTCAATTTCTGCACCTAATGTTTGTGTGATAACTGTATCATCATCAAGGAAAGTTAAGCCTTGCTTGATAGCATCTTCTCTCATCTTTTCATTTCTGATCTTAGTTATAATGTTAATACAATCTTCTTTTAATTCATAAATAGATGTGATGAATGTAATTGATTGTTCATCTTTAAATTCATCTGTTTGTAGAGCTTCTTCCTTTGATTGATAAATTGGTTTTAAGTTCTCATCAAAATTCTTTAAAACCTTTATTACTTCCCATTTTCCTAATAAATCCATAACTTTCTTACCCCTTATTTTCTATTAATTTTCTCATTGCGATATCTGATTCTGGTAAGAACTTCTTTAAGGAAGTTGGTCTACCATTTTGGATAAAGCAATGCTTTGATGTTGCTTTAGCGCAAATTTCATCTTTCATTCTATTATAAAATTCATACTCAAATTCAATTACAGCACCACTATATTTAAATATATCTACTCTAATTTCTACGGCATCATCGAATTCAACTGGTCTAACATATTTGATATTTATTTCGACTACTGGTGATGCGATTCCTTCTTTTTCAATAGCTTTATAATCAATACCATTACTCTTTAAGAATTCTATTCTTGATTCTTCCATCCATTTTACATAATTAGAGTGATGAATAATTCCCATTTGGTCTGTTTCATGATATTGAGCCTTTCTTATATATGAAAACATATATATCGCCTCCAAATTAAATTATATCACATATTAAATGTTTTTACCCATTAAATATGCATCTTCTAACTTTTTATTATCAAGTATATCTTTTGGTTTTTCTACTCCACCTACAAAGACCATACCCTTTAGAGTAACACCTTCAAGACAATCAATCCAGCATTCTATTCCTTTTTTGATTCCATCAAAAGTGTAAGCTTCATCTTCTGTGGCTGTAGCTAGTAGATATACTTCTTTAAAGTTATATCCTCTAGAATAAAGTGGATTTGCTCTATCAATCATTGTTTTCATTACTCCACTCATACCATAATAATACACTGGGCTAGCCCAAACAATGACATCAGCAGCTTCCATTTTATCAACTATTTCATTTGTGTCATCTTTAATCACACAAGTATGTGTATTTGAACAAGATAAACATCCTATACAGAAATTAATCTTTTTTTGTTTTAAAGAAATTAATTCTACTTCATTATTAATAGTAGCCCCGTCCATAAAACGTTTAGCTAGAATTTCTGAATTACTATTATTTCTTAAGCTTGTTGATATAATTAATACTTTCTTCATTATTTATCTCCTTTATTTTTACAAATAGGACATTTCTTTCCTTTAACTTTAGCACTAACACTCATCTTATAGATTTCTCCACAGTCCTTACAAACCCAAGAAACTCTTTTTGTTGAATTAACTGTTAAATCAGTTATAGGTGTTCTATTAGTTTTAGAATATTCTTTAACTAATTCAGGTTTTAATGTTTTTAAATCATTTTTACCTGGTATAGCTTTTTGATTTAAACAATAAGGACATATTTTACTATTATTTATTCTTGATGATAAGCTTATTTGATAACTATGTCCATTAGGACAAATCAAATAAACTCTTTTTCTTGATTTTGGTCTAAGTGTATATGGGTCAATAGTATTTTTTTCATTATCCCATTCTTTTTTAAGTTTTGGGTATAATGTAAAAATATCATTATATCCTTTAAAGATTTTACGTTTTGCGCATATTGGACAAAACGCTTTTTTCTTAACTAATTTATTAATACTTGCTTCATATGAGTGTCCCTTAGGGCATATGAAACAGAACTTTTCTTCTGATTTAGGAGAATACATATATGGCTTTTTATCGCCATTTTTTACATTATCCCAAGTTGAAGCAACTTCAGGATATAATGTTTCTAAATCATTAACTCCTTTTAATACTACTTTATTAGCACATAAAGGACAACCACTATTATAATAATTAGTTCTAGCATTAATGCTTGAAGAAAATATATAACCATCTTTTTTACATTTCCAATAGAACTTTTTAGTTGAATCAAATGATACTTCTTTTGGAGATATTTTATTTTCTTCTATTAACCATTCATCTAATAAGTCTTGCCTATTATGAGTTATGCAATAATTATATAAACTATTTTCTTTTTCAGCTTCTACTATTTCATTACTATCAAAAGAAAATTCTAATTGTTTATCCATAAAAAACACCTCCAAATATATTATATCATTTTTTATTAAATAAAAAAAACTATGAAAATTCATAGTTTCTTTTCATAAATTATAATTCAATCCAAAGTGCTGGACGTATACCACAACATGTCCAATAAGTAGGGTCACCTGATGGCGCATTTTCTCCGTAGCAAGATGAAATTAATTCTGCGCTACTAACTTCAGGTGAGCGAGAAATCCAGTATGTGAACTTAACTGTATCAGAATTAGGCTTATATAATCCTTGAGCTTTTGCATAATCTGTTCCATAAGCTTTTCTTGAACTATTCTTTTTATAATAATTCATTATTTCTTCGTAAGATAATAAGAATACATAATCATCTGTGTCTTCACAAACATATTGGTTTTCAGTGTATTTTCCATTATAGTTATTTGTTGTTTCAAAACTATTATCAACATGAGTAAGTTGTATAATTTCTTTTTCTAATTCGTTAAATGTAGTGTTATAGAAATCATTAATTAACCACTTTCTTATATTAGATAAAGCATAATTGTTTGCATATCCTGTACCACCATTATGAGCACCATATCCTGAACTTGTCTCAAATTCTCTAGAATCAAGTAATAAATTAGATGCTAACATTGCTTTACCATTTTCCATTTCTAAAATATCCCATTCAATCATTTCATATTTAAACCAATGAATAGTCTTACTAGAATAGCCCCAATAGTACTGGTTAGTTTTTACTGATGCTGCTGATTGGACTGTTGGATCTGATTGAGCATCCGCATTTACAAGTTGTGGTCTATAAAGAGAAAAATAAACTCCTCTATAATCATATCTACCATCATTATCTAAATCTATATCTATATACCACGTGTAATTACTTACTGTATTAGCAGAATAATAACTATAAGATGTCCAACTATAGCTATTAAGATTTGTTGGACGAGGACTTACTCCATTAGCTGAATTCAACTCTGAAAGTGTTTTTGAGTCAGTCACTTTAGTTTGTGGATAATAACCAAAATATATTTTATTATTAGCTAAATCTAATTTATAAGGTCTTAAAATAACTGTTATAGTTAAATCATTTACTGGTACATTAAATGTACAACTACTTCCTAAATAAGTAGCAACTCCATCACTTCTAGTCCATGAAAGAGTGTAGTCTTTGTTATAGCCTGTAGCTTCTAATGTAATTTCTGTATTATATTGATATGTTGATCCACTAGTAACTCCAGTTACTGTAGTACCACTTGCTTGATTATCAAGAGTTATTTTGAAAGATAAAATATTAAAGGTAACAGTATAATTTATAGGATCAACTCCAATATTAACATTACATGAATAAGCTGTTGTAACTAAATAATTACCATTAGAGATATTCTTAAATTTATAACCAGAATTTTCAAAAACTTGTATTTTTACAGTTTGTCCATATAAATATGTACCTTCACCAGTAACAGTTCCTGCTTCTTTAATATTCTTTGTTAAAGTTAATGTTGTTCTAACTCTATCATAGTAAATAGATACTACACTTGAACCGTCTCCCTTAATAATTACTTGATTATAATCTAATGATTCAAAGCCTGTATAAGTTTTAGCTATAGCACTAGTATAAGTATCAGTAGTGCCATATAATGTTTCTGTTGCGCTATTATCTATTTCATAAGTTCCTCCATCTAATGTTTCTAAATAATGCTTTACAGTATATTTTGTGTTAGTATTTGCACTAAAATTAACTGTTAAATTAATTACGCTATCTTCCATATTAAAATTATATGGAACTTCTGTTGCAACTACTTCACCACCAGAAGTAATATTACTAAATGAATATCCAGCGCTAGCAGTAGCATCAATAGTTACTTCGTCGCCATAATAATATGTTCCACCACCTGTAATGCTACCTGCTTTATTGTTATTACATCCTAAAACTACTTGATAAGTATTTTTAGTATATGTAGCAATAAAAGTCATTTCACTATCCATTTCAGGAGTATTAATTAATTCTCCTTCATTGTTAAAAATTATTTCTCCTTTATAACTCCATCCAATGAAAGTATGACCTTTTTTAGTTATATTAAAATTGAATAAATCACTACTAAATTCATCAGTTTTAATTGTTGTAATTTCATCTTCTGATGATCCACCATCTAAATTAAAACTAATTGTGTAAGGTAGGTCAAATGCATTATATTGAGCAATATATGTTGTATTACTAGTAACTGCGCTTAATTCAGGACTCCATCCACTAAATTCATAATAATAATCACTATCTTTACTCCTTGTAGGATTAGTTAAAGTGAATGTAGGAACTTCTCCTTCTTTAACTTTAGTCTCTAGTAATACAGTTTCATCATAATCAACAAACGTTACATCATAATAAACTGCTTGTTTTGTTGTAACTTTCTTTGTTGTTGTTCTATTTGTTGTCTTTTGATTTGTTGTTACAACACTATTTGTTGTTGTCTGATTTATTGTAGTGCTATTCTTTGTTGTTTTATCTTTTTGATTCTTCTTTGAACAACCAAAAAGTAAAAGTAAGCAAGATGCAACTACTATCCCTTTTTTTAGTCTCTTCATCAATATCCCTCCTATAAATATGTTTATATACACAATTATTATATAAATTGTTTATTTATTTTTCAATAAAAAAAACTATGAAAAAATCATAGTTTCTTTTTTAATTATAATGTAATCCAAAGTGCTGGACGTATTCCTAAATCTGTTCTAATACAACTAGCATTATCAATTTGTCCTCCTGTATGGACATTGTATGCCATATTTGCCCCATCTTTCGCAGGAGAGCGAAGATACCATGTGGCGTATCCATAACGTGCAAATACTCCTTGACATAATGCATAATTAGTTACGGCTACTTGCATACGATCTTCTTCCTTTGGAAAATATGTATTTACCTCATTACAAGATAATAAGAAGATATAATCGTCTGTATCATTACTAGCATATATGCCATCTGTATTGTTTTCTCTTGCGCTATTATCAACATGAGTAAGTTGTATAATTTCTTTTTCTAAGGCATTAAATGCTGTGTTATAGAAATTGTTATTTAACCATTGTCTAATAGTTGATAATTCATAGTTGTTTACATAACCTGTTTTTCCGTTATTAATGTGTGAAGTAGTACCAGTATAATTACTTGGATAAAACTCTTGACCATCTAAAACTAGGTTTGCAATTAACATTGCTTTACCATCACTTTCTTCTAATATATCCCATTCAATAACTTCATATTTGAACCAATAAGTGTTATTAATTGTATAATTATTTGATGGTTGATATGAATTGCTTGCAGAACTTGCATCGCTAGTTTTTGCTGGTCTATAACCTGCAATATAAACGCCTCTGTAATCAAATCTTCCATTATTATCAGTATCTAAATCAATATAGTACATAAGACTTGATACAGTATTAGATGCATAATATCCATAATCTACCCAAGTATATCCTGCTTTAGGGTCTTGTGGAGTTCCAACAAGATTATTTAAATTATCAATAACAGTTTGTACATCTTCTCTTGTTTGTGGATAATATCCATAATAGATTTTATCTCCAATTCTATCATATGGAGCAAATTCAATAGTAATAACTACACTTTGATAAGGACAATTAAAAGTATATGTTTCTCCAATATATCTAAAATCGTCTTTATCATCTCTAGACCATACTATTACTTTTCCTTCTGGAACATTATTAGCAGTTAATGTAATTAAACTACCATAATCATAATATTCACCACTAGTTACACCAGTTAATGTAACACCTTCAGCTTTCGAATTAAGTTTTATAGAATATGTTCTTGGTGTGAAGTTAGCAACAAATTCTATATCCTTATCACCCATTGTAAATATATAAGTAGATTCTGTTGTAACTTCTACGTTTTTACATGTGATATTTACATATTTATAGCCCTTATTAGTTCTAGCAACTAATGTTACAGTTTCACCATACTTATAATTTCCTTCACCAGTTAATCTACTTGCACCAGTAGGGTTACTAACAAACGTTACTTTAGAGACTTCTCTATAATAATAAATATATAATATAGTTGACCCATCACCTTTAATTTTTACTTTATCAGTATTTTTTACTGTATAGCCAGTAATATGTTCAGCTGCATAATTAATATATGTACCAGTCGTACCATAATATATTTCTTCATGCTCTTCATCTAATTCAAAAATACCTTCTAAATTTTCAAAATAACGTTTTACAGTAAATTTAGTATTTTTGTTAGCTGTAAAATTAACTGTATATTCTAAAGAACTAGCTCCCATATTAAATGTGTAAGTAGTATTTGTTGTAATTTCACCATTAGAATCAGTGATATTTGTATAAGTATATCCTTCATTTGCATTAACAGTTATAGTTACTTCATCACCATATTCATATGTTCCATTACCAGTAAATGTACCTGCATCTTCAAGATTACTTGTTAAAGTTAATGAATATGAATTTTTACTCCAAATAGCCTTAAAAGTCATTTCTGAATCTATTTCAGGAGTATTAACTAATTCTCCTTCAGCATTAAGGATTATTTCTCCTTTATAACTCCATCCATTAAATGTATGACCAATTTTAGTTAAGTCATAACTAAAATAATCAGTACTAAATTCATCAGTTTTAATTTGAGTAAATGTATTTTCTGATGATCCACCATCTAAATCAAAACTAATTACATAAGGCAAATCATATTTATTATATTGTGCAACATATGTCATATTACTATTAACTGCGCCTAATTTTGGGCTCCATCCACTAAATTCATAGTAATAATCACTATCTTTACTTCTAGTTGGATTAGTTAAAGTATAAGTTGGAGTATCTCCTTCTTTAACTTTAGTCTCAAGTAAGACAGTTTCATCATAATCAACAAATTTTACATCATAATATACATCTTGTTTTTCTGTTGTTTTCTTTGTTGTTGTCTTATTTGTTGTTTTATTTGTTGTATTTTGATTTGTTGTTACAACACTTTTTGTTGTATTATTACTCTTAGTTGTAGTATCTTTCTTTTTTGAACACGCAAAAAGAAATAAGAAACAAACTAAGGTAAGAAAACATATTCTTAGTTTCCTCATTTATATCCCCCCAATTAATATGTTTATACACATTAATTATAATATATTGTTTATTTATTTTTCAATAAAAAAACGACTATCACTAGTCGCTATTTTTAGATGGTGGAGCGGGGTGGTTTCGAACCACCGAACCCGTAGGGATCAGATTTACAGTCTGACGCGTTTAGCCTCTTCGCTACCGCTCCAAATGGTGGAGGTTAACAGGCTCGAACTGCTGACCCTCTGCTTGTAAGGCAGATGC
>JAGCWW010000077.1 GCA_017961685.1 Acholeplasmatales bacterium
AAATTATAATTGAAGGTAAGTTAAGATAATTTTATGATATGATAGACAGTATAGTATAAGACTGAGACTATGATATAAATTATGACTATGACTATGACTATGACCATAATAGTGTAAGTGTATAGCTGAACAGACAGTGCATAATAGTAGAGCCATGACCGTATATGCATGATCATGGCTATGTGTGTGTTAGGCTATGTAGTTAGTAGTGATGTGCAGTGCGTGACTAATTTGCTATGGTTGCTGCAAATAATATGCTAAATTTCAGAAAAAATATTGTATAATATAATAGAGATAAGTGAAGCTGATAAATCACATTAATAACAGAGATAAGGGCAAGACTATGACAAAGAAACAAAAATATGAAGCTATTACAAATGATGAAGAAAAGTATTTATTTTTACATTATGAAATATTAACTGCTTTTGATAATATTATTAAATATACCGCTGAATTAGCAACAGTTGCATGTAAATTACATAATGAGAAAAATAATACTAATTATGATGTAGAAACATTTTGTAAACAAAGAGTTGAAGAAGATATGTTTAGTATTACTAATATTATAAATTTTGCTGCTAAAACTATATTAAATGAGAAATTATCATTTGATAGAAAATATAATGAATAGAAGGAGTTGAATAATATGATGACATTAAAATTTAAAAAATATAAATTTGAAATTGATAGAAAAGTATTAAGTGATAAAATTGATAAATGCATGGTTTTATATCATGATAAAGCATTAGAAAATGATTTTCTATTTAGACATCGTACTATTCCAGATGAATATAATAAATGTATTAAACGTGCTTATTATATTTATTATCATGAAAAAGAAAATTATGATACTAAGCTACAAGATTATTTAACTTACTGTTTAGCTATGCTATATGCTTTAGATAATATTAATATGGAAATGATTCAAAAAGATAGATTTGAATTAGAATTAAGATATATTCCAGGAGATAAATAATGAAGATTAGACATTTAATAAATGAATTAAATTTACTTAAAGCAAAAATAGGTGATGATTATTACGAAAAGCTATTAAATTTTGACTTTTTAGTTAAGGTCTATAAAGGATCAGAATTAATAGTAGAAAGTCAAAATATTGGCTTATATCTTGACGATATAACTGATGAATTACATGTATTAGTATATGAAAATAAGGGGTCTGAAAATGAAGAGAAAAACAAGTAAAATTATTAGAAAAACATTAACTAAAGAATATTTAATTAGTCTTGGTATAGAAGTAAAATTTGATAAAGATGGAACACCACATATTTTTACTAATGGAAATGAAAGAAAATTTCAACCAAGTATTAGTAAAATAAATACTTGTAAAAATAATAAAAAATTCAATTATTTAAAATTAATGGTATTAAAACGTGATGAAAATGGAAAACCAGTTTATAAATATGATAAAAAATATAAAAAAGGTTATACTAATATTTATGAATATTTATATGTTTCAAGAATAATTGCAGCTTGGGTTTGGGGTATTTGTCCAGCTAATATGATAGTTGATCATGTAGATAATAATTGTGATAGATTAGATATTAAAAGTTATAAACCAAGTAATTTAAAAATAATTACTTATTCAGAAAATGCACATAAAGATAAAGAGACAACAAGAAAAATAATATTAAAAAAGAAAAAATATACTATTGAAGAATTAGATAATATATTATTAATAATTGAAAGCAAATATAATGAATATATTAATTTACAAAATCAAGAAGAATTACATAAAATTAGACAAAAAAGGTCTTATTATAAGGCTTTAAAAAAGGGGTTAGAATATGAAATTATTTGATGAATGGGATGATTTTGAAGAAATAAAGCAATTTAATGAAAAAGTATATATGTATAATAGACTAAAAGGATTCATTAAACTGTATAATATAGATTTAGATATATGTAGCTTTGAAGATTTTGTATTAGAATATGATAATTACCCAAATAAAGATACTTTTATAGAAGATATGCAAATTGAGATGGAAAAATATGCAAAATTAAATAAGTAGGTGATTTTTTATGTTTTGTGATGAATTAAAACTATATTTAGATAAAATAGCTACAGGTGTAAAACAAGCCAAATTAAATCAATTTCATACAAGGCCTACATATTTTAAGCTAAACATAGAAAACAGCCAAATATTCAACGAAATATACTTTAAATTAAGAGATAGCAACTTAAATAAAATTATAAGAACTGATAGCGGGGCAATTTCTACTGCACCAGTAAATGAAGTTAATAATAGATATGCATGGGATTGTATTAAAACATCTACATTTGTTAGATTAACTATAATACTTGGATCTCATATATATGTTATTAGTATTGGTAAAGGTAATATAAATAAAGAAAAAGATATTAGACCAATTGATGCTTGGTTAACATTTATATCTGAACTTAAAAATGATGGAATAGATATAAATGATTATATTATTGATAATGGGGCACAAGTAAAAGAAACTATTAAAAAACCATTAATTTGGGTAGATCCAAATGATATAAATAAAACATTTATTAATGCGCATCATATAGATTATCATAATAGCTACCCAGCAGGTTTATGTAATAAATATCAAGAGTTTACAAAAACATGTGTTAGATTATATAATCAAAGAAAAGATGAACCAGTATTTAAAGCTGTATTAAATTATACTATCTCAGGCTGTATGCAAAGCCCAAAGAAACCTTGGTGTTGTAAATGGGCGCATTTAAGTAAAGCAGCTATTGAAGATAATATTGATAGAATATTAACCCTATCTTATATCTTACAATTAGAAGGTAGACACGTTATAGCGTATAATACTGACGGTATTTGGTATTCGGGTGATATATATCATGGCGATGGTGAAGGTAAAAATCTTGGTGATTGGGAAAATGATCATGTAAACTGTATACTAAGATTTAGATCTGCAGGTTGTTATGAATATATGGAAAATGATGAATATCATCCAGTAGTAAGGGGAACTTCAACTTATGACATTATTGAACCAGATAGAAGTAATTGGAAATGGGGCGACATTTATAAACAAGAAACTATTACCTTCAAATTTGATGAAGAGAAAGGAATTACATTAAATGAAACATAAAGACAAATGGTACCATGATAAGATGGTAGAATTAAATAATTATGCAAAAAGAAATGGGAGAAAACCATTATTTAATAATGAAGATCAATTAAAAATGTTTTGGGATTCTTTAGACGGTAAAAATATTAAAAATAAAACTGAAGAATTAAAAACTATAATTAAATATGATAAATCTAAAAAGACTATTCAAGCTATGAGAAAAATAGCTAAAGAAAATGATACAGATTTAACATATACTGAAATTAAAAATATGTCAACAAGAGATTTTGCTGAGAAAAATAAAGACGCTATTACTGCATCGTATAATAATTATATTACCCAAGGTATGACTTCTAAAGAAGCATCTAAACAAATATCACAAGATTGGTATGGAAGTAGCGGTGAAGATAGATAATGGAAAAAGAATTAAGACAATTAATAAATAATAGAAACAGAGCAGAAGAAGTAGAAAAAAAGAAAGAGTTAGATTTATATTTAAACACTAATCATATTTTCAGCTATAATAATAAGGGGATAACAGATTTTATTTACACCGCTGTGCGTGGTGTAGGTAAGTCTGTTATATCTGTTGAAACAGCGATTATCCTTAAAAGAAAATATGGTTATGAAAATGTAAAATGTTTCTATTTTAGATTAAAAGACCAAAGTATTAAAGCGATGATAGCAAATCATGCAAGATTAGCAGTTGACCCTTATTTAGTGCATAAATATGATTTAGAAATAACTTGTAAAAATAATATCGTATATGATCATGGGAAAGAGTTAATAGAATTCTATCCCTTAGTAGCAGCAGGGTCTAAAGGTAAGGGTGTTAACTTATATGACTGTACTTTTTTAGATCCAAAAGAGTTATTAAATGAAGATGGTTCTATTAAAAAGAAAAGATTTATAGTAACTATTTGGGATGAGTTCTTAATGGCAGAAGGTGTTGAAACAAGATCAGTAGGTGATCCAGTATCTCAATATCTAATTTATAAAGAAGCTATTTTAAGAGACGCCCAAAGATTACCACAATATAATGCAGTTTATAATTTCTTATTAGCCAACAATGTTTCAGAATGTGCTGCAGTAACTGGTGCTTTATACAATTATATACCGGATCCAAAGAATTACAATAGGGTTTTCTTAACAAGAAAGCATGCAATGTTTTGGAACGTACCAATTACAGAAAAATATAATAAGAAAAGAAAAAATAGTTATAATAGTAATATTATAGACTATGCTAATGACCCTAACTATTCTGCATTACATAAAGATTTATCTTTAATTAAACCAAGAAAAACAAGAATAAGAAAAGTAACATCTTTACTTAAATTTGATAATATAGATAAAAATAAATGGTTCTGTATTTATGACGGAAAATATATAAGAAAATATCATAATGAATGTATAAAGAAAGATTTAATAATAGCTATGTACCGTCACATGGACGACATCTTTATACAAGAGCTGGTAAATGAAATAATAGAAGCTTATGACGTAAATGCATATTATTATGCAGATTTAATGAGTATGAGTTTATTTACAGCCCAAATGAAATTATTGAAGAAATAATCAGTATCCCAAAAGCAGGGCTCTACTGTTTATTTAATACAAAGTGAGATCTCAACTAATATCTTAACCCCATATAAAGTCACTGATTACCACCCGAAGAGGGCCATACTTTATAACTCGTGGTAAAAGTAGGTTATCTAGTTGATGAATCCACTTTTTTTATTGTATAATATTATAGTTGATAGATTTTCTAATAGCAACAAGAAAAATATTAGCTAAAATATATAGACACTTAGAAAAAGGAGCAAGAAACAATGTCTGAAGAAAAATTAATTAACGAGAACGTAAACGACCAAGAAACACAACAACCAGATTATCAAGACTACATTGATACTATTAATGACTTAAGAGCTAATTCGGTATCAAAAGATAGATATGATAAACTAGTTGAAGAAAAGAAAGAACTTATTGAAGCATTAAAATCAAATTCACAAGTAAATCTAGTTAATGCTGAAGAAGAGAGAAGCATTGATGAAGTAAAGGCCGATTTACAAGATAATCCAGATGGTACTAATTTAGAAAAATGGACTCTAGCATTAGAATACAGAAATAAAGTTATGGAAAATGGCGGTAGAGACCCATTCTTACCAAATGGAAGAAATTATACTTATGACCAAAATGATGTAATAGCCGCTGAAAAAGTAGCTAATATTATTCAAAGATGTATAGATGAGTCAGAAGGTAATCCACAATTATTTAATGCTAAACTAGGTACTTTCATTAAAGAAGACAAAGTTGCTAAAGTATTAAATAAAAAATAAAGGAGACTAATTTATGGCAGTAACTGGTTCATGGAATAATGGCGGTACAAGTAATCCCGTCTTAAGAACTAACGTGTGGGGCGATCAAAGCTACACATTATCACAAAATGAAATCTATGGTTCATTATTTAACCTTATGATTTCTATGCAAACTTTCTCTGACAACTTAAAAGGTATGTATGGAGATCTTGCAGCTAAGTTTAAGGTTGATGGTTCAATGTACGGTGACTTCAAGACTTATATCGGACATGATGTTCAAGAAGTTTATGATTTCACAGATCCTTATGCTTACAATGCAGAAGGTAATTTCCAAGGTAATATTTTAAAAACTAAGAAAGCACCACAACCAAAAGTACAATATGTACAAATTGATCAAATTAAATTCTTAGAAGTTTCACTAGACCAATTCTTATCTAAGAGAATGGCTCAAGATGAAGGCGCATTTAGTCAATTCCAATCAGCAGTATTAGGCTGGTTCCATGATACTAAGAAAGTATATGAAGCTACTTTAATAAATGCATTTGTAGGTACTACTGTATCTAATGCAACAAGAGCTACTATTAATATTCCAGTATCTACAGCTAGAGGTAATGCATCAAGTGAAGAAGAAGCTAATAGACTAGAAGCATCTTGCATTGCTGAAACAGTAGCAAATCTATTAGTAGATTTAAAAGACATTTCAAGAGACTTTACAGATTGGAAACAATTAAGAAGTTACTCTGGTGATGACTTAATGTTTGTATGGAATTCAGCTTGGGTTAACAAGGTAAAGAAAATCGATCTTCCAACAATTTTCAATAAAGAAGGTTTAATGGAAAAGATGGAAGAAAATATTTTACCAGCAAGATATTTCGGTCATTTAGTTGCAGCTGGTGACAAAGGTTCTGGTAAAGTAATTAATGGCGATGGCGAATATGATAATACTAAGGGAACACTTAGAGCTTTAATTTCTAAAGAAGTAACTGTTTCTGATACTAAATATTTCTTATTCCCAGGTGATGCTATTCCAGCTGGCTCTACAGTTAAATCTAGTGGAACATTTGAAGAGAACGAAGTATATGTAGAAGACGCTGATGTAATGGGTAAAGTAATTCACAGAAGTGCTGTACCATTTATGTCTGCTTATGAAACTGAAACTTCATTCTTCAACCCAAGAAGTGGCGTAACTAACCATTACATGTATTTCATGTATAGTAACCCTACTTACCTAAAGAACTACCCATTCTTAACATTAAAGAAAGCTTAATAACACTTGCCCCTGGAAGATACTTGATAAATTAGGCACTTATTAGGTATCTTCCTAATTTTATATAAAGGAGTAAATTAAATGAAGTATAATGTTTACTTATTATCTTTTAACAATTATTATAATAGAAGAGTTTTAAAAGGTTATGATACAATAGCAGGATATGTTAATGCTGGTCATCAAATAGGGCAAACAATTCAAAACTGTAATTTTGAAATGAGAGATGGTATTACTTCTGAAATTATAATTAACCAAGGATTTGCAACTACTCAACCAGATTATATGTTAATTGAAGAAAAAGAAACTAATAATTTTAGTAGATGGTTTATTTTAGATAGTGATTTAATAAGAGGTAATCAATATAAATTTACATTAAAAAGAGATATATGTGTAGACTATAATGATGTATTAATTAATTCTCATTATTTTATAGAGAGAGGCTGGATTAACGATAAAAATAGCGATTTACTATATAATAAAGAAGGTCAAGCTTATAGTCAAATTAAGACAGGCCAAACATATTTATTTGATGAAACTAATTGTGCTTGGATCGTAGGATATTTTGATAAAAAATGGAACGGTGGTTCTATGGGAAGTCATGTAAATATTGGTAGTGAAGTAACATATACTGCGCCAAACGGTATATCTAACTGGACAGTAGGTGGAACTAATATGTATCAATACATAGACATGGAAGGTCATCGTACACATAGTTATATAAATGCAGATACAGGCCCAGATAACTATTATATGTGCTTAAATATGCCAGTACATAATATTAATTTATCTGGTAGCGATAAATATAATATGGTTCACTTTGGAATAGATTTAAAAACATTAACTGCAACTAATAGTGTAATCGATAGTGACTGGATAGATAGCAGACCTTATACTGGTGTTGGTGTTAAGAGTATAAATTCATTTACTTATGTAAGTAAAGTAGACCAAACTAAGTGGACTGGTAATAGTAATGTAACTTCTGCATCTTATAAAAATACTTTATATTATAATTACTTAAATTATTTATTAGACCCAAATCCACTAATTTATAGTAATCTTATGAATGACTTAAATACAGCAGCTGGACTAACTGCTGCAGATAAAGAATTAGCAGAGACATTATATTATGATTATAACGGAAAAACTATTAAAGACTTAACTACAAATAAAGTATATAGAATATCAGTAATGATTAACTTTGCAGATGGACAATTTAGTAATTACACAACAAGTGATGATATATATACTAGTGGAAAAGCCTTTATTAAAAGCAGTTTACACACCGCTTATGGTGATTTCAGTGTAACATTTGATGATAACGATACTGATACATCTAAATTTGATTTATATTATCACTATAATAAATATTATATTAGATTAACAGAAGAAGTTCCAGTAACTTTAAGTATTCAAAGTGCAAGTACTAGACAACATACTTTAGACGCAGCTTATGATATGTTCTGTTTACCTTACGGTGATTTAACTATAAAATATACAGATGGTGGACAAACTAAATTCTTAACCATGACTAAAGAATTAAGTATGAATCTAGCACAGTCTATTGCAATTAATGCTGGTGAAAATATTTATGACTTACAGATTTTACCTTATTGTCCGATGAGAGAGTGTATTATACAAACTTCACCAGGATTCTCATTTGATATAAGAGGTTTAAATTCTGGACAATATGATACTGTAGTAGATCAATCTGCAGGTGCTATTAAAATGGGATTCATATTATACCCAAGCAATGCAGAACAAAGTTCATTTAAACTAAGAGACTGTTATGCAGACTGTTATACAGTTCCACAATTTACTGATGCTTATTCATTAAAGAAAGATTATAATACTAAAATGTATAGACTAAGTTCACCAAACTTTGCTAGTTCATTTGAATTTAGTATGGCGATGAATGATGGTATTGAATACTATATAGTAAGTTATACATATAAACCTTATACACCTTATATAAGAATAAGACCTAAATTTAATAGAATGTATAATCAAGATTATCAAGATGGTCGTGGTTTAATATTACAAGGTGATTTTTCAGTACCTACACTAACAGACCAATGGGTTAAGTTTGAAATTGAAAATAAAAATTATCTAAATACATTTAATAGAGAAATTGATTCAATGGAATTACAACATAAAGTAGGGGAAACACAAGACTTAGCAAATGCTATAACAGGTTCAATTACCGGTGCTTTATCAGGCGCAATGGCAGGTGGTATAGCAGGTAGCGCAGCAGGCCCAGTAGGAACAGCAGTAGGTGCTATTGGTGGTGCTGTCATTGGTGGTGTAACATCAGCTGTAGGTGGTGTAATAGATTATCAAAATAATCAAAAATTAAGAAATGATGCTATTGATAAAGCAAAAGATTTATTTAATTATCAATTAGATAATATTAAAGCATTACCAAGAACAATTAGAAATATTGGTTGCTTTACAGCAGACTTTACAATGGTTCCAGTATTAGAAGAATATAGTGCTTCACCAGATGAAATAGATACTTATGATTACAAGATGAATTGGTATGGTATGTCTATTATGAGACCTGGTCATTTATTAGAATATACTAGAAACGATGGTGAAACATTTGTTCAAGGATACTTATTAAGATTAGATACTGCTAGCACACCAGAAGAAGCAGATAATCATTTAGCTGAAGCATTATCTGATGAAGTATCTAAAGGACTATATATAAGTTAGGAGAATAAATTATGGGAATTCAATCAGGAATTAATCAAGCTTTAGGAACTGCAGGTGCAGCCGCTGCTGTTGGCGGCCACCTTGTACAACAAGCTCAAGCAAATAAAAATGCTACATTAAAAGAGTTAGATCAATATGAACAAGATAGACAAGCTTATAATGATAAAGTAGATGAACACAATAAAACATTAGAATCTAAAGAATATAAAGAAGCTTATAATACATTTAATGCTGAGACAGCTAAATCTTGGGAACACGCAGCTAAAGCAGAAGATATTCAAAGTTCTGCTTCCGCAAAAATGGCAATGAATGCACAAGCTGGTATTGAAGTTACAGATGAAGAAATACAAAAATATGCATTTGCAATGAAAATGGCAGAAGGTAAAGCTGCAGCTGCTCATAACAGAGCTTCTAAAGTTAAACAATATTTAGATGATATTGATAAACAAAGCGATAGACTAGATTATGAGTCAAGTAGATTAGATGTAAAAGAACATCAATTAATGAAAAGAATTAATAAATTTCATGACAAAGATATTAAAATTGTTCATGAACAAAATAAGAAATAGGAGACAGATATATGGCAATTAATAAGACTACTAATAATAACAAAGGTCCATGTATTCCAAATTTCTATTGGATGAATAGTGCGGGAATTGACCCAAAGACAGGCTTTCCAATTAAAGCAATGTTAGGTGATAGTGGCTATCTTAAAAAAGGTATTAAGATGCAACTTAGAGATTTAGATAAAAAGACAGCCATTAATAAAGGTAAGTGGTATAATATTCCATTAGACATATCAAGTCAATTCTTAGAGAAGATGTTATATTACAAATATAAATTATGTTTATTCTATAATAAACCATTAGACAGATTCTTTATTCTTCCATTTACTTTAAGCACTACACCAGACGGTGGAAATGGTTTAGATGAATTTGGTAGATATACTAGAATTAAACCTATTGCTTATGTAGCAGGATCTGATGCAGATGAAAAACAACATAAAAATACTGCATTAGAAGATTACTTATCTAAATTATCATTAAAAGTTATTTATTCACCAGTAGATACTTCAATGATGACAAGAGAAGATTTAATTGATTTAACAGAAAATTCAGCAGTAATTTTAATGGATTATTCACCAGGTCTAGCATATAACGATTCTATACCTAGATCTGTAATGAATGAACCATTACTAGATATGATGTCAGAATGTTTACCTTATGTAAGAACTAATCTATTAACTAGTTGTGGTGTTAAAGGTATAAGAGTTGGTGAAAGTGATGCAGCTCATAATGTTAAAGATGCTAATGACGGAATTAAACAAGCAGCAATGCTTGGTGATGCTTATGTACCAATTGAAGGTAAAATGGAATTCCAAGAATTAACTGATAACAATACTGGTAAAGTACAAGATTACTTCTTAGCATTACAAAGTTTAGAAAATTATAGATTAATGTTACATGGTATTGATAATGGCGGTTTATTTGAAAAGAAAGCTCAAGAGTTAAATGCAGAAGCAGCAATTAATGGCGGACCTATTGGTTTAATAGCTCAAGACTTTACTTCAATTAGACAAGACTTCTGTAATATAGTAAATAGTATATGGCCAATTGGTATTTGGTATGAACCAAGTGAAAACTTATCAATGGCAGATACTAATGGAGACGGTTTATTATATGATAGAAATGAAACCGGTGAAAATAGTGGTTTAGATACTGGAGGTAGCTCAGATGATTCCAATGTATAATACTAAAAGATTTAGTGAAATATGGGAAGACTTAGATTCATTTAAAACTGATTATAAAGCTTCACCTTTATATGACTTTGAATTAGGTGTTAGCCCACACAATTCATTAACAGACCCTAACATTAATAAATTATATTATTTATTATATGCAAGATATGGAAATAACCCAATTGTTAATTTTGATATAAATCAATTCAAATTTAAAGTATTTAGTATCATATTTGAATACGGACCAAATTGGCAAAAAGAATTAGATATTCAAGATAAGCTAAGGGGTTTATCTGAAGACCAATTAATGGAAGGGCACTTTGCAATTTATAATCAAGCTGCACATGATGCAACAGCACCAGGCACTAGTACTACACAAGAGTTAGAATATATTAATAATCAAAATACTACTAGAATAAAGAAAGCAAGATTAAATGCGTATAATGATTTATTAATATTATTAAAGACAGACGTTACTAAACAATTCATAAATAAGTTTGAACCATTATTTAAGAAGTTCTTATATGGTAGACCTACTTTATATGAAACACCAATTGATGATGAGGAGATTGTAAATGATTAAAGACATTATTATTAACTACTTACCTGCATTTGTATTAGGATTTATATTTATCTTCTGTACTTTTAGATATATTGCACAATTTAAAGATATGTGTGAAAATATCAAAGAGTATAGTTCATTTAAGAAACTAGAAGATCACGTTAAAGCATTATTATCAGAAAATGCAGAACTAGCTAAAGACAATGCAGATTTAAAGAAAGAATTAAATACTTTAATTGATGAGTTTAAAACTTTATCAGAAGAATTTGAATTAAAATTAGAACATAAAGATAAGGGGGAATAGAATATGAGTGATGTAACTAAGAGATATAAAAAATTATCAACTATATATTTCTGGTTAGGTATCTTATTAACTTTTCTACCTTGTATTATATTTGGATTCATTGGTTGCATGAATGGCACTATTAATCTTACTAATAAATTAAGACTAGGCGTTTGTTTTGCTACTGCTTTATTACTAACTGTCATGGGAGTTAAATCTAAATATAATTGTAGAAGTATAACTTACATATTATTATTCGGTTGCTATTTCGTCGTTAAAGATATTAAGTGGGTAATTTTAGTCGCGGGGTTATGCACAATAGCAGACGAATTCTATATAAGACCAATGCACAGATATTATAGAAATAAAGCAAGTATAAATAAGGAAATAGATAAACGTTATGATGTACAACAAAGAGAAGAGTAAAAAAACGAAAGAGTTTATTAGTAATAGTAAAAATGGTATAGCTGTCGTTATACTATCATTGATTTCAATGTTTCTAGTTCCATTACTAGGATCTTACCTAACAGGAACTACCCAATTTCCAGAGACAATACCAGAATGGATCTTATATTTTGCTTGTGCTTTAGCAATATCAGTATGTTGTTTATTCATATTCTTAGCTTTATTTAACCAAGGTAAAATGAATGTTAAAGAAGAACCAGAATATATACAAGCAAAAGAATTACATCTTAAAAACTTCAAAAGAATGAATGGCCAAGAGATTATACCAATAGACCCTTTTAAGTGGGAAAAACAACAAAAGACTAGAAAAGGAATATATCAAACTATTGGTATGTTCTGTGGTTTACTTGGTTTTGGTTTAGCAGTTATTCATTGGAATAATAGTCAATTTATTTCTGCTACCTTATCAGTAATTATGTCTATTGCTTTTGGTTTAGTTAAGATGGCAGACGTAGAAAGAATGTGGACTGAAGGTTGGCTTGAATTTGAGCTTTATGTAGAGAAGAAGTTAGATATGCAAGAAGCAGAAGAAAAAGCCCAAAATAAGCCAATTATGGAGCCCACAGAGGTATCCGATGCAGTGGCCTAAGGTATTAATTATCATAGGTGTTGGTATAATCGGTGAAATTGGTATGCTTATAGATTATTTAATTGATAGGAGAAAATAAAAATGATTACAATTGATGGTAAAGAATTAAGAAATCTTCAAGAACAAGTATTTAAAAATCAATCTGACATTGCATATATACTAGAAGAAGAAGGTGTCTTAAATGAATTTGGTATCAGAGTTACTGAACAAATATCAGATATAAGTGAATTACCAACTGTAGATGAATATAAAGAAGATCATACTGGTTGGGAATACGGAGACTGTATTGCAGTAGGTGATGAAGAACCTTATGAATTATATATTTTAACAAGAGCAAATGGTGCACACCCAGATGATTATTGGTTTGATTTAGGTGTATTCCCACTACCAGGACCAACTGGTGAAGATGGAAGAGGTATTGTAAGTATTACACTAACATCTACTGTAGGCCTTACTAATACATATACTATTTTATATACAGATAATACTACTTCTACATTTACAGTAACTAATGGTCAAAATGGAACAAATGGTATACAAGGTGCAGATGGTCAATCTGTAATTTATGCAGATTATAACCTAGCAACTACTGTAGATTATAACGTAATGGTTCCACACACAGCTTATCAAACAAATTTAACACCAAAGATTAATGATGTTATTATTGGTAAAAATGGTTATATTGGTTATCTAAACGGAATAGGAACTTCTAGTGATATGGTAAAAACTGTAGCTTGTATAATTGGTCCAACTGGTCAAGATGGTATAACCCCTTCTATTAGTGCTAATGCAACAGTAGATAGCAATACAGGAACACCTACAGTAACAGTAACTAAATCAGGAACAGATGCAAGCCCAACATTTACATTTGCATTTAGTAATATTAAAGGTGAACCAGGTCTTACAACTATAGGTATTCAAGCTGTTAATAGTTTACCTGCAACAGGAACAGAAGGTGTTATTTATTTAGTACCTAAAACTACATCAGGTACTAATAATGTTTATGATGAATATATTTATACTAATAATACTTGGGAAAAAATTGGAGATACTGAAGTTGATTTAACTAATTATATTCAAAAGAGTTCAACTACTGGTTTAGTTAAAAATGATGGCACTATTGATACTAATAGCTATGCTTTAGAAACTGCAATACCTACTATAGATGAAGATATTATTCCAAAAGCATTTAATACTTATGTATTAGGTGATAATACACATTCATATAAAGAAGTTGTTGCTAACAAGTTTAAATCACCAAATAGTTATTATGAAATTAATAGTGCTAACGTATCAGGTCATGGCCAAGTAACTATTAAAACTACTGATGGAAATGGAACAGATGAAGCAAAACTTCAATTAGGAAACACTGGTTTATATACTAATAAAAATATTGCACCATTATCTGGAAGTACAATAAATCTAGGTCAAGCAAATAATGGTTTTAATAATTTATATTTAGATGGTAAAATTATAACTGATGATAATTTAAGTTATGGTTTACAATTACCAGATACTACAAGTTATACTGCTGATAAAACATTAGCTACTACAGATCAAATTATAACAAGTTATAATGACTTAAACGATAAACCAACAATTCCAACTGTTCCAATTACAGAGATTCAAGTTAATAGCGCAACAGTTACACCAGTTGATGGTGTTGTAGATATAACAATTCCAACATTACCTACATTAGCTACTGTAGCAACTACTGGCGATTATGATGATTTACTAAATAAGCCAACTATTCCAACAGTACCTATTACAGAAATTAAAGTAAACAATGCGACAGTTCCACCAGTTAGTGGCGTAGTAAATATTACTGTTCCAGCAATTCCTACATATACAATTAGTAATGTAGTTACAGATCAATATGATGTATTAGGTCTTCAAGTAACTGATGGAAATGCTACTTATAATATTTATAATACTAATGCAAATCCTACATTAACTGGTACTGAAACTGATTTAACTAGTATTGATATTGGTGGTACATATTATAAAATTCCAAGTGGTGGCGGTGGAGGCACAACAGTAACTGCTAATACAGGTGCTACCCCTAGTGCTACACTTTCTGATTTACAAGTTGGATCAACAGTTTATGAAGTTCCAGCAGTATATGATAGAACTATTACTTTAATACAAAACGGTGTTTCACAATCATTTTCATTAAATCAAAATAGTGATAAACAAATTACATTATTAACAGTTAAAGGTAATACAGGAGATACTACTACTGCTACTTTATCAGATATTCAAATAGGTAATACAGTTTATAGTGTACCATCAGGCGGTGGTGCTAGTTATACAGCTGGTACAGGTATTAGTATTAGTGGAAGCACTATTAGTGTAGATACTACTACTGTAGCAATGCAATCAGATTTAGTTAAAGATGGTGCAAATGTTCTAACTACAACTACTTCACCTACAAGAATAACTTCTGGAACTTATGCAGGTAAATGGCAATTTACTTCAACTAACTTAACTAAACCTAGTGGTTATACAATTAAAGCTGGTGATATAATTATGCAATATACTACTGATGAAATTGTAAATGTTATATATTCAGTATATGCAATAAGTGGTAGTTATGTTTATGGAACATTATTATGTTATGCTGAAAGTGCAAATGATGTAATAGCATTAACTTCAGCACCTTCAAGTCAATATTCTACTGGTACTTATTTAAAAGCAGTAGTATTAACAAGTGAACCATCAACATATTATAACGGTTATATATATTACATAACTGAAGCATAGGAGATATTCTTATGATTAAAATAGGTACTAAAAAAGTAAATAAAATAATGATAGGTAATAAAGAAGTATTAAAAATAGTAGTAAATGGTGCAGTTAAATATCAAAAACAAGTAACTCCTAATTTTCCTTATGTATTAGAAATAACTTATGATGAATCAGTATCAACAGCCATTGCTAATTTTAAAATATATGATACTACTACAGGCACTCAAATTGGACAAACTAGACAAGATAGTTCTATAAGAAAAAATCAATCAGGATATTATATAATAAGTGGAATAAGTAATTTACAATATAATATAAGAGACACAATGACAAATGCAGGTGTTCATCAAGATGAAGTGCCTACTTTAGAATTGTATCAATTAGAGTCCTTAAACTGGACTAAAGCAAGCTCATCATCTTCTTATGCTACCTGTTGGTTACGTATAGCTGATAGTAGTACAACTTATTATGATACTAGACTAACAAATGGTCTTGGTAATTATTATGGTACTATAACTAATAATGATCTAACTAATGCATTTTCTATTAGTAGCAATATTCCAATACCAAATGATGCTACAATAAAAGCTACTAGAACGCAAGGTGGATCAACTTATAATACATACTTTACAATGAATAAGATGACATTACTAATATACTTTGATTATGCATAAGAATACTTAGTACGCACTGCACATCACTACTAACTACATAGCCTAACACACACATAGCCATGATCATGCATATACGGTCATGGCTCTACTATTATGCACTGTCTGTTCAGCTATATACTTACACTATTATGGTCATACTCATAGTCATAGTCATAATTTATATCATAGTCTCAGTCTTAT
>JAGCWW010000009.1 GCA_017961685.1 Acholeplasmatales bacterium
CAAGTAACATCAGTGGGAAAAGTGAACAAAGAAGGAACTATTCTTTACAAAGATGGTGTTATTAATATAGGTTATACAGCTGATGCACAATTACTCCAAACAAAAAATACATTTTTATACTTTTTGGCCCACCATAATAAGGAAGGTGTAGCCCAATATGCAGCTAAAGAGAATCTTGTGACTTTTAAAGATAAGGGAACTATTATTAAAAATGTTGAAAGAACTTCTACAATTTATCAAAAAACTTCTGCTGTTCCATTAAAAAATGGAAAGGTTCTTCTTGCTTCTTTATCAAAGGTTTCTGGTTTTGGGGCTGATACTAATATAGATGTTAGTTTATTTAATCCAAGTAATTTCACTAGTGGAACTGGTTTTAGTTTTCCTGCTACAAGTAAATATCTAAGTTGCTATGAACAAAAACAAAATGATGTATATTGCATATTTGTATATAAGGAAGATGTCTTTGTTTCTAAGTTAAGAATTAAACATATACTTGTTAATGGAAATATTTTAGTTGATAAAGGAGACCAGACAATTAAAACCTTTTATACTGAATTTAATTTCCTTAAAGCTATTCCTTACAATGAAACTGATGCTTTAGTCTTATTCCAAACAGGAAATGGAAAAAAGCATGTACCTTATCGTAACACAGGAAGAGATTTATACTATTATCATTTAAGAGTTGATTCAGAAGGACCTCTTGTCACTGTTCAAAGATATGAATATCTTTATCCAAATTGCTACTTTGATAAAGATAAACATGATCCAGAAAATTCAAATGCTGATATAGCCGTTCTTTCTCCACATAGAGTTTATGCTGCTTGTGAGACTGATTTAGGTAGATTCAGAGGTTTCATTATTTATCCAACTAAATTTGGCAAAGAAATAGATGAATTTAATTTCAACAATTTTGAGGCAGAAGATGTTAAAAGTCCTGTATTTGCCAAATTCGGTCAATCTTTAGGTATTTTCTATACTCAAATTACTGTTAATGATAATTATAGAGTTGCCTATCATTTAATGAACTACCCTGATTGTGAAGATTATAAAAGCAGTCAAGTTTTATTACCAAGAGGATTTGTGAAAGAAATAGAATTTAGCGGAAAAGTTTGGATGAGCAATCCATATCCTGCTTCTAGATTAAATGAAGATATTAACTTTAGATTTAAGCCCTATGGAAATATTAGTGTTACAAATTTAGATGATGGAAACCAATTAGTTGCAAATAAGGACTATTCTTCAAAAACAACTCTAATTTTAAAGGTTCAAAACAACGAATTAGTTGGTGATTTTAATATTTATTATACTGCAACAAGAAAAGATGTATATGATGGAGAAATTATAGGAAAGACATGCAAAATTGCACTTAAAACTCCAGAATGTTTAAAACAATGTGAATCTTGTACAGAAAAAGGTACTCAAGAACACCATCAATGTTTAGGATGTAAAGCTGAAGAAGGTTATTATGAAGAAGAAGATCCTACTGCAGTAAATATAGGATATGGTAAACCACATAATTGTCCACCATGCAATATCTCCTGTACTTCTTGTTATGCAGGATTTTTAGAAAGGCCTGATAGAACAACTAATTGTAAAAAATGTGATTATAAAAATAATTATTTCCATTATGAATTTGATGAAAGAACTTGTATAAGTAATGAAACAAAAGAATATTGGCAAGATTACTATGGAGGTGCACTTTATTTAGATAAATCAGCAGGAGAAGATAAAAAATCAGAATGGAGATGGAGACATTGTCACAGTAATTGTGCTGAATGCTTCGAAAAAGGAGATGATCTAAATAACAAATGTTGGAAATGTAAAAAAGGATTATATTTCTGGTGTAATCAAACTATAGGTCATGGAATTCCTGGTTCTTGTCATAGTGACTGCGTAGGTAATGGATTTTATGAATTTATAGATACAAAAGAAGAAAATAGAGCAAAATGTTGTGAATGCTTTGATAATTGTAAAGTTTGCGAAAATAATTCAACCTGTAAACAATGTTATCGTCCATTTTTATTGGCTGATAATTATACAAAATGTAACAAAAGTTGCGGCTATTGCTTTGCTGAAGATAGAGCTTTAGGTGAATGTGTAAATTGTAAAACTAGATATGATACACCTAAATTTACTTTAAATAAAACATGTGTAGATGAAATTCCATTCATTGAATTTATTAAAAGATTTCATCATATTGTAGATGATACATGCAATTTACTTATTGGATGTAAAGAAGGATGTCATAAATGTGATCCATGGTATACAGATCAATGTACTGAATGTAGCGCAGATTATTATAAACAAGATTTTTATAATATTACTCCACAACCTAAAACATTCGATTGTTACAATAAAACAACTTGTCAAGGAGTGACTCCTTATAAGCATAATATATTAAAAAGAATAGGTGGTGTTCCATTTATAGAAAATAATGAGAAGGTTTGTTTGAATTGTAGATTAAGAAACAATTCCTTTAGATTACCAGAAAATGATTTTTATTGCAGTGATATTAAAATTAACAGAACATATGTTGATATTGAAGAATATAATAAGTTGAGCTATTGCTATTTCAGATGTAAGGAATGTGATTATTGGGGTAATTCAATGCTCATGAATTGTAGCTCTTGCAGAGATGGTGCTTATTATGAATTACTTAAAATTGGTAAATATGGAAATTGCTATAGAAAAGCTCATAAATGTGGTATTTATCCATATTATCATGATTATGATTTAGCAGAAGTTTTAGGAAAAGATGAAGATGATTGTGGCGAAGATTGCGATGTATGTCTTTATAATTTCACATGTCCTGAATTTTTACCTTTCTTCGTATATGACACTCATGAATGCGTTGAATATTGTCCAATAACAGCTGTAATCGGAAATACATGTGAAATGTCTAGAAGAGGTGGTATGATTTTATTAGAAAATCCATTTGGTTTAAGAAGCAGATTTGATAATATTAATAGTACTGTAACAATAAATGAAATTATTTCATCAGAAATATTCAAATATGTTGCTAAATCATATGATATTGATGTTAATTCATTTAGTAAAAGTATAAACAATTATCTAGGTAATGGAAAAATATTTAATCTTCCAGAAAGTAAAATTATTATTGGAAATAATATAAGTATTGAATTAACTTCAGTTAAATTAGAATTACAAAAATTAAATAATTTATTAAGTGGAGTTATACCTGCAAATAACAATGCATCAATTTTGGATTTATCACAATGTTCAGCAATTCTTAAAAAAAAATATGGCCTTAAAGATGAAGAGGATTTAATTATTATTAAAGGAGATATAATAAGTCAATTAACAAATCAGCAATATCTTGGA
>JAGCWW010000078.1 GCA_017961685.1 Acholeplasmatales bacterium
CGCTTGTTAGCGAGTTTTCTTTAATCGTTGTCGAAGCTCCTCCTTCGAAGTTCACAACCATATTCGGCTCGCCTTTTGGATTAAAGATTTCAATAGAATAAAAAACACTTGTTAATTGTGCTGGATTTAAATCAAACGTAAATGTTTCTTTCGGAGCTAAGTTTTTAATAACGACTTCGCCTTGAGATACATAATAAGGATAATTATCGTAATTATAATAAATATTAGCTAATAATGGTGTATTGCATCTTATTTCAACAATATCAATATGTTGTGAACGTTCTGGTATAGTAGTGAAATAATCTGTTATTTCTTGCATTTTATTATTAATTAAATCATCCCATTTTTCTTCGGTTAATTCTGTTACTATTCTTACTGTATTAATTGAACCAAAAATAAGGTCTAAGTAAAGATTTCTTTTTTCTTCAGCGGTGTTATAGTTCAATATATAATAATAATTTTTATTAAAGCCATTACAGGTATTCATTTCTATACTTAGAGGGAAGTTTAATGTTCGACCAAAAGGATTGTTGCTAACAAAGTATTCAATTTGATCTGTTGATCTGAACATTTTAGTATGGAATCGGAATGAATTACCTAAACCTGAATGATCCTGTCCTCGAATGTATTCACTTAAAAGAATTAATTGAGTACCGAAATATTTCTGCTTTGCTAAAGAAGGCTTTGTATATACTAACATCACATTACCAGTGAAGAGTCTTTGAGGAGAATTTTTTTCTTCGTTTAAATAATACATTTGCATTTCAAGATGTTTAGAATAAATTAAAACCTTCGAGACATAATCTGGCACAGAGTCATCTCCTCTTATTTTAGTCAAATCTAAAATGTATAACATTCGGGATAATTTATATTCCTCTTGTTTTCCATATTCTGCTATTTCATTAAAGCCAGTTTGATTAATAATAGTATTTTCTCCTTTTCTTATATATATTGTATATCCAGTATTTTTATCCACTTCTGGCACTTTAATAACCATTCTTCTTGCTTTATTATCACTTGTGTAAGTATATTTAAATATGTAATTATACACTTTTGGTTTGACTTTATCTTGCCCTCCATAACAATACGAATTATACGAATCGATTACATCTTCGACAGCTTCTACCATACTTATCGCGTCTTCACCATCATTAACCCAGGCGCATTGAACCGTATTGAAAGAGCCTTCCGCATCAGCATCGAGTTCTATTCGAAATACTCCCATAGGTACATCAAAGATATCATCATTTTTAAAAGAATAATAAAACGAGGAAGTTTCTGCTTTTTTTTCTTGGCGATAATATACATAATCAATATCGCTAGAATGTTGGGTATTTATTTGTGTTATTGTTTCTTCTTTTATTTCACCTACGGTATCAGTTAATAAGTTTGTCATTAATGACATGTGAGAAAAGTAATCTTGTTCTATATAGGCAATAGCTTCGAATTTTTGTCCTTTTGATAAACCCATTTTTTTGAAATTAATTGGAAGGGAATACCCATCGGTATAAGTGGAAAATGTTCTTGAATATTCAGCTATTGGCTCTTTTGGATTAACGAAAGAACATAATGTCAAAGACTTTGAACTTAATCCACCTTCGGGTGTTACATATACGGTAAATGTTGACCTTTCACTGTTGGTAAAAGGACGAGGAAATATTATCGCATTTTTACTTGGATCAAAGGTTATTGAAAAAGATGACTTAATACTAGGTTGATATATTTTATTTACTCCTATATGTTTCACGAATATTTTATCTCCTTGTGTTCCTGTTAATTTAAGTTCAGTTTCGGCA
>JAGCWW010000079.1 GCA_017961685.1 Acholeplasmatales bacterium
CCCTGATACGGGGTGCCTCGTGTCAGGGAATAGGTTTTTAATAAATTTGTCGGAAAGTGGCTATTTAAGAGGACTAATTTTTTGATTTTTCTTAAAAAGTCCTCATAAATGGCTGTATATCGACATTTTTAATTAAGGCATATTTTTTCAAATAGAATTTATTCAGCTTCTTAAGAACACTCTAAATAATGTAAGCGCTATATTTCTATTCGATTTATTTGACATTTCGGTAAATTATATCGATTTGCTTTTTAAAATTTGTTAGCTATCCCAAAAGATAAATTGACACTTTTAACTAATATAGTGATAACTTTTTATCGCTGTCATCTCTACATTTAAATGATTGGTGACTCCTATTAGGATTCCTAAATGGAATAATACCTAAGCCTCAGTCTACTTTAAAATAATTATTTATTTGCACTATTTTTGATATCTAGATAATAAGCTTCTATCTTTTCTCTAGCGCGTGCAAAATATTTTTCGAGCCCTGGATCAAACTGTTTACCCATATTATCCATGATGATTTTATAAGCATCTTCAAAAGAGAATTCATCTTTATAAACGCGCTTACTAACTAAAGCATCATAAACATCAGCGATTGCCATAATGCGAGCTTCTAAAGGTATCTCTTCACCTTTTAGGCCATTAGGATAACCTTTTCCATCCCATCTTTCATGGTGGTAATGGGCAACATTAATAGCGACACCCTCAAATGTTTTATCGGTCACATTAATTAAAATTTGTTTTAATATCTTAGCCCCTTCTGGAGAATGGGTTTTCATAATTTCATATTCTTCAGGAGTGAATTTACCTGGTTTTCTTAAAACGATATCGTCAATAGTAATTTTGCCTAAGTCATGCATAGGTGCGGCTTTAATGAGACTTTGATAGAATAGATGATTTAAATCTAAATAAGGATCTTTCATCATCTCTTCAACAAGGAAACGAACAATATCACTAGTTCTTTTAATATGACCACCTGTGGAATTATCTCTTCCTTCAACCATCGTGGCCATACCAATTACTAATTTATCTTGTAAAGCCACTTCTCTTTTCTTAATAATCGAGAAAACAAAGAAGAAGACAATTTGTGTGGCAATTAAAAGAAGGGTGCTAGTAATAATACCGAATGTCACTTCCGTCATATTCGCACTTTGTTCACTGACGATTTTAATCATCCATGAACCAATCGCATAAATAATTAAAACAAATAGACCAAAAAGAGCCACCATAGAATGACCAAATAATCTAACTTGGTCTTTTTTAAGTAGAATTGAATAATAAACTAAACCAATAATCGCCCAGATAACAAAGATTAAAATTGATTCTTTAGCAAGATAATCATTAGTGGCTATATCGTTAATGATAATTGAAACGGCAAAAGCGACCGCTAATATGAGACCAATAATACCAGTTATCAAACTGCCTTTACCTTTATTTTTATCTCTTCTAGATTGTCTTATCGCAGTTGCGGATATATAAGCGTAAACAATAATGCCACAGAACGTATTAACATCGACAATCCAACCAATTAAGACTCTACCAAAAAAGAGCATCACTGCGCTAATTAAGGTAATAACTAAAATGGTATTTCTTGGATTACCATATTTATCAACTTTTTTAAATAATTTAGGGAAGATACTATCTTCACTCATAGCGTTGATTAAATTAGATAAAGCGACCATATTACCGATTAAACTTGTCATAATAATCGCTAATAAGGCAATCACAAACATCACTAATCCAGGAACGCCAATATAACGGTGGATAACATAGAAAGCAGGAATACCGTCTAATCCGCTTAAAGAAGAAGCGTTAGGTAAATATTCATACCAACTAGCGTATTCATCTGGGAAAACACTAATGGATAATTGACAAATTAATATATAAATAAGCGCGGTAATAACAACCGAGATTAATAAGATTCTAAAAACGTTTTTATGACGGAATTTAAAATCTTTTGAAGAATGAGAAATGCTTTCAAAGCCAATAAAGGCCCAAGGCATCATTCCCACCACTCCGATAATTTGAGAGAATTCATTATTCCCATTCGGGGCAAAATCTGGTTTATAAGATTCAATGCCTCCTTGATGCATGATAAAGGCAATGATAAAACCAGCAATAATTAAGGCCACGAATATTAAAACTAAACCGGATTGAATATGGCTTGTAATATTTCTTTTAATTAAGCAAATGCCAGCAAATAAAAGTAAAAAGAATAACGATAATAATAATTCACCTAAATAGACATCATAACCACCAATTGAATAATGAAAACCAAATTGGAAGGTACTACCAAAGATATATCTAGCAAATAAAGAGAAAGATGAAACATTAGCCCATAAAATTGCCGCATAAGTAATAATTAAAAACCACGCTACTAAGAAAGCATGGTCACCACCAAAAGCATTTTTTGCATATGTATAAATACCACCATTAGAGTCTGGATATTTATTCATCATGTAGTGATAGTTATAAGCTAGCACTAACATAATGAGCATACCGATAATAATACCGATAATACTACCTAGTGGACCGGCTTTACTTAAAAAGGAACTACCCGTGACCACAAAAGAGCCCCAACCAATCGCTGTACCGATTGATAAAGCTAAAGCTCCTAATGCCGTGATTTTTTTATTTTTTAATCGATCCATGGTTATTAATATTTAGTGATTTTAGGGGTACAAGCCACTAATTCTTCTTTTGGAATATTTAAGAAAACTTCGACGAGTTCTTCATCAAATTTACTTCCCGATTCACTTTTAATAATCTCTAATGTTTCTTCATGGCTTTTAGGAGCGCTATAAACGCGACCCATAGTAATCGCAGAATAAGCATCGACAATAGCAATCATCTTACTAGGCAAAGGAATAGATTCATCTTTTTTTAGATAATAGCCATTACCGTCCACTCTTTCATGGTGATATAAAATCCAATCAGAAATATAATCAAATGATTTAATCGGTCTTAATAAACGCACCGCTACCTGTGGATGTGTTTTCATTAATTCTTCTTCTTTTTCATCTAAATGCCCTTCTTTATTTAATAATTCAGCAGGCATTTCTAATTTACCAACATCATGAAGTAAGGCGGCATATTCTAAGCTAACAAGATTACAATCCCCTTTTAAATGACGAGGTAGATGTTTATAAAAAACAGAGATTAAATTCTTAACATGTAAACTATGACCTTGAAGATTAGGACCGCGTGAATCAATGACACTAATTAATATTTGTGCAACTTCTAATGATCTAATCTTAGATGTTTTAAGCAAGCGGTTTAATAAGATAATGACAACGCTCACAAAAATACTACCGAAGAACAATATTAGACTTGTCACAATATTTCTTTCGACAAAAATACCAACATAGACATAACCAATTAAAAAGAAGATAAGAAGGATTAGACCTGTGATCAACATGGCTTTATCTTTTCCTACCCCACCAGAAATGACATCACTCATTCTAAACATGAAAATAATATAAAAAACTATATTAGCCACCATTTCAGCAGCACCAAGTAAAATAAGTACTAAAAGTAATATGTCCATAAAATATATCCGTCAATCAATATTAGCACGATATTTCTAATGAAATAACTATTTTTAGAAAAACTCTATTTTGATTATTGCGTCAATTTATCCAATTCCGCATTTAAAGCGATGCGGTTATACCATAAGCTTTCAGCGATTTCATAATCGACTGGAATACCTTTGTCATTTTCAATAAAGTTGCCGTTACTATCTAAACAAGCTTCAGTCATACAAGATGAACATCTAAGTTCAAAACCACTTGGAGTAGTAAAATAATCAACGCCTGATGCTCCACCGGCAGATTGTTTACCAATAATTGTGGCAGCGTTATTGTATTTAGCAGCGCCAG
>JAGCWW010000080.1 GCA_017961685.1 Acholeplasmatales bacterium
AGCTAATTCGCAAGCTTCAGTTGCAGGATACTTCTTAGTACTATCTACAAGCTTTGCAGCTTCAATGTACTTCTTTCCTCTTTTCATATTATCCTCCTATTAATTTCGTAAAGCTTTTTAGTCTACAACTTCAATACCCATATTTCTAGCAGTTCCTTCAATGATCTTCATTGCTGCTTCAATATCGTTAGCATTTAAGTCTGGCATTTTCATTTCAGCGATTTCTTTAATCTTCGCTCTAGTTACCTTAGCAACTTTGTTCTTAACACTGTTATCAGAACCTTTTTGAATGTTAGCAGCTTTCTTTAATAGATCGCTTGCTGGTGGTGTCTTAACAACAAATGTGAATGAACGGTCATCATATACAGTAATAATTACTGGACAGATGTAACCCATCTTATCTCTTGTAGCATCATTAAATTGTGAACAGAACGCAGGTATATTAACTTGTGCTTGTCCTAATGCTGGACCGATAGGTGGAGCTGGATTTGCTTTACCAGCAGGTACTTGTAGCTTGATTTTTCTTACAATTTCCTTAGCCATAATAACTTCCTCCTTTTTTTATCAGTTTGTGGTCTTTCGGGTGAGATACCCCTGCCACTTTACACACACGTGCTCTATTATTGTATCACTATAAAAAAAAGAATGCAATATTTTTTTTGCAAATTCTTTTCTTTTTTTATTAATAATTAAATAAATTACTTAAAGCTTAGCCTATTTTACATATAATTTTCATCATTAATGACATAAACTTCTTCTTGTTTTTCTTGCTTATTTTTTTGTGGTTCTTTCTTTTCTCTTTCTACATAATCAAATTGATTTACATAACTATCTGCATCAGTATATGCTGAAGCACCAACGCCTCTAGATGCTAGGTTAAATAGCTTATATAAAAGCCATAGAATCGCAAAGGCTGCATAGTATAGTAAGAATAGCTCAACAAATATAACTAATAAAGTATAAAATATTGGTGCTCTATCTTCACTAACCGAATATAAAAGTCCTACCAAAAGTCTTGCTAAAGCGCCTACTAAAGCAAGTGGAAATAATATGAATTCTAACAATAGAATAATTATGAATAATGGTAAAATAAGGACCTTTTTTAATGTACTGTTATTGATGTATCTATATATTACATCAACGATATTATGGATATAGTTTGAAAAAGCTAATTTAACATCAATATAATCGTTCATAATTAATCCCCCTTAATTACTGATGCGATTTTTAAAGCTAATTTAAAATGTGATTGTTCTAGTAAATGAATTCCATCTTCCCCTATTTCTAAATCAGAATTATCGATAAAAGTAATACCTCTTTCATCTAAATATTTCTTTTCTAGCATATTGAATTCATTACGTTTTTTTGTTGTTCCTTCATAGTTTTCAAAGAAAAAAGCCTTATCATTTACAGGTGGTATACCACATATAATTAATTTAACTTTAGATCCATCACTTTTTGGCCAAAAGTTTTTAACAACCTTTATATATTTCTTTAACATTTCTAACATATCTTTAGGGCTATTATTAAAATGAGTTTTTAAATCATTAGTGCCTAGCATTAATACTAAATAGTCAAATTCATAATGACTCTCTAGACAAGGAAGTAGGTAATTTAAGCCATTTTTATGTGGTTCAATATCTTCTGTTGAATCAAGTGTTCTAGCGTTTAATCCTTCTTCTATAATTTCTGAATCTTCAATTAAATCCTTTAAAACTCTAGTCCATCTATTCTCATATCTTTTACCACTAACTGGAGTGTAACCCCAAGTATTAGAATCACCGTAACATAAAATCCTCATATAACCACCCCAAGATAATTATATAATAAAAAAAATAAATTGCATAATATAAAAAAATATGTATAATAATCTTTGGTGATAAAAATGTATAAAATAATCGCATTAGATATGGATGAAACACTACTTCAACCAAATAAGACAATATCTAAAGAAGATAAGGAAGCTTTAATCAAAGCTCAACAAATGGGTATATATGTAGTACTTGCTACAGGTAGACCAATCTTTGGTATTAGAAAATATATTGATGAATTACAAATTCCAGATAAAGGATATGCAATATGCTTTAATGGTGCTGAAGTAACTACTATAGATACAAAAGAAAGAATTTATAATGAAAAATTAAATGGTGATGACTTACATTACCTTGCGGATTTATCAAAGAAATTAAATGTAAATATGCATGGTTTTGATAAAAATGGATGCTTCTCTGAAAGAATGAGTAAATATACAGAACTTGAAATTACACTAAATCACATTGATTTAAATTATGTTAAATATAGTGATTTTGATAAGGATCATGAAATAATTAAGTTAATGTATGTAGATGAACCAGATTATCTTGATAGTGTTATTGAAGAATTCCCTGAAGATATCTATAAAAGATTTAATATCGTTAAAAGCGCACCATTCTTCTTAGAGTTCTTAAAGCCTACAGCTGATAAGTGGTATGCCCTTGAAGCTTTGGCTAAACACTTAGGAGTTAAGAATGAAGAAATAATCACTTTTGGTGATGAAAAAAATGATTATTTAATGGTTAAAAATGCAGGACTTGGTATTGCTATGGGTAATGCGATAAAAGAGCTAAAAGATGTAGCTAAATTCATAACAGTTAAAAACACTGAAAATGGCATAGCTTACGCATTAAACAAGTTTGTATTTAATGAAAAATAAAAAGCTCAAACGAGCTTTTTTATTTTGCTTTCTTTAAAGTTGATAAGTCAACTTGGAAGTCCATTTGTCTACCAAACATTTCAACTAATACTGTAGCCTTAGTTTCAACTAAGTCAATATCAGTAACTTCAACAATTTGACCAGCCATAGAACCAGATATAACTTCTACCATATCGCCAACTTCGAAGTCGATATTGATTTGTGGTACAATACCAGCTTTCTTAAATACGTTAGCAACTTCTTCTGGTGGTAGTGGTACTGGTTTAGTTCCTCCACCGCTTGATCCTAAGAATCCAGTAACTTTTGGTGTATTTCTAACGATGAACCATGATTCATCAGTTACAATCATTTCAACAAAGATATATCCTGGGAACATCTTTTTAACTTTTTCTTTTTTACTTCCGTCAGCTTTAGTTTCAACAACTGTTTCTGTTGGGATTAATACATTGAAAATGTAATCTTGCATTTCCATTGTTTCAATACGTTTCTTTAAGTCTCTTTCAACTGAATCTTCAAAACCTGAATAAGTTTGAATTATATACCATCTTTTTTCTAACTTGTCCATATTAAACTCCTTTTATGAATATACCTTATTGTAAATGCTTCTGCAAATAATATCAAAGAATAGTAGGATGAATACGAAGAAAATCATAAATACGAATACTCTGAATAAATCTTCATATAATTCACGTGGTTTAGCCCATGTAATCTTTCTAACTTCACCAAGTGAAGGTTGATAGAAAGGCCATAGAACTACTAACAATCCTAGTGTTGATATTACTAAAAGAATAATTGCGAATACTTTTGGGTAAGCACCAAGTAATGGGTAGTTATCCTTAACATTTAGTGTTCCTGATAAAATCATGATACTAAATGCCATCGCAATAATTGCTATAAATGCTAAGAAAATATTTTCTGCTTTATAGTCTTGTGATAAAACTTCAAGAAGTTTATTACGTTTTGGTTTGTCTAAAGTATCTTTAATTGCCATAAAGTACCTCCTTATTTTGATTCCTTATGTAATGTGTGTTTATTACATTTAGGACAAAATTTCATAATTTCTAATCTTTCTGTCTTTGCAAGTTTGTTCTTTGTAGAAGTATAATTTCTACTTAAACACTCTGTACAAATAAGTATTATTTTTTCCCTCAATTAAAAAACCACCTTTATAATGGGTTGCAATAATATATTACATTATTAAATCTAGTTTGTCAATAAAATAATATTTTATTTAATACTTAAGCCCTCTACATCAATCAATCTATGAGGAAAACCTTCTAGGAAATCTTTCTCATGGCTTACTAGTAATACAACACCTTCATAATCGTTAATAGCATCGCATAATGCCTTCTTCGCATCCTTATCTAGGTTGTTTGATGGTTCATCCATTATTAGTAGGTTTGATTTAAACATAGTAAGCCTTGCTAGTCTTACTCTTGTTTGCTCTCCACCAGATAATTCACACATCTTTTTATTAACCATATCTCCAGTAATTCCAACCTTAGCTAGAATGCTTCTAACATCTTTATTTTCTAGATCATAAAAATCTTCTTTTATTATTTCAAATGGGGTTGAATTACTATCGTATTCTGAATCTTGTGAAAAATACAAGAAATCCACATTTGAAGAGATTTTTACCTCTCCAGAGAAAGCTTCTAATTCACCTAAAATGGTTTTAATTATAGTAGATTTTCCAATACCATTTTTACCTACTAAAGCAAAAGTTTCATCTTTTTTTAAACTGAAACTAATAGGGTTTAAAATAGGTTTATCATAACCTACAACTAAATCTTTTACTTCTATTGGAGTATCAGAAATATGTCTTGAAAATGGAAACTTTAGATATATCTTTCTATTAGTTGTAATAGGTGCAAGTATTTCCATTTTACTTAACATCTTTCTTCTTGATTGAGCACGTTTAGTAGTTGATGCTCTAACGATATTTTTCTTAATAAATTCTTCTGTTTTCTTTATTTGTTTTTGTTGATTGATATAAGTCTTTTCATATGTTTGCATTCTCATATCACGCTCTTTAACATAATAGTCATAATTACCCTTATATCTTGTAATCTCTCTATTCTCTAAAGCACAAATATTAACACTTATATCGTTTATAAAAGATATATCATGGCTTACCACAATAAAAGCTTTAGGATATGCTTTTAAATATTTTGTTAGCCATTCTACATGCACTACATCCAAAAAGTTTGTAGGTTCATCCATTATTAAGACATCAGGTTCTTGAAGTAATAGCTTTCCAAGTATGATTTTAGCTCTTTGTCCACCTGAAAAATTAGTAAGTGGATCATTGATTCTATCTTGATCGATACCTAGTCCATTTATAACATTCCCAACCTTGGATTTAAACGCATAGAAGCCCTTTTCTTCAAGTTCTTCTCCTATGCTTGCGGCTGTATTTAAGATTCTATCATAGTCTTTTTCATCCGCATAAGCCATTGATTCATATAACTCTTCCATCTTCTCTTCTTTTTTAAATAAATCACTAAATACATCATATAGATAAGTAACAATTGTTTGATTCTTATCAAGCTTTGCTTGTTGATCTAAATAACCTACAGTTATATTTTTATCCCAAATGATTTCTCCACTATCTGGTTTAATGTTTTTACTTAAAAGATTTAAGAATGTAGATTTACCTACACCATTTAAGCCAACTAAACCAATATGGTCTTTTTGTTCTAGCTTAAAATTAACCATATTGAATAAATCTTGATCTGTATATTTAAATTTTAGGTTTTTAACTTCTAAAATACTCATAAATATTCACCAATATTTATTTTACCACATATTTTTTTATTTTCCTCTTAATTCTATAAATAATATGATAAATAGATGATAAAGATAAATTATTAGAACTTGATATCTCTTTTGGACTTTTTTTATTCATATAATATTCAATAAAAATAAATGTTTCCATACCTTTTAGATTATCTTTAACCCTATAATATATATCTTCTATATTCATTTCATTTAAAGTGCGAACATCTTCGTTTAATACAACATAATTATCAACTAATTCACTATCAATAATTACTCTATAATCGATTTGTTGTTCATGCTTTAAATCAATAAAACGATTAGTAAGTAATTGTTCAAAATATTTATTAAAAGATTTGTTATATTTTGAATCATATTTATTAATCGCATTATATAAGCAGATTAATCCTTCTTGATATCCATCGTCTTCATCTATAGCGTATTTTCTTATCATTTTAAATATTAAGCCTCTATATTTTTTTATTAAAAAAAGATAAGCTTCTTCATTATTATTTTTTATTAGATAAAGTAGTTCATTATCATTATAAAAATACTTATCACTCATACCATCACCTTATCTAAATTATAGGTTTATGCGCATTTTATGTCAAATAAAAAACGGCTTTTTCAAGCCATTTTATCAAATTCAAAAATTTAATGTATTATAATTACCCTTTGAAATTATTTTTTCTCAAAATTTCATAAAGTACGATACTAGCAGATACGCTAGCATTTAGTGAATTAACATGCCCTAGCATTGGTATAGATATGATGTAATCACACTTTTCTTTAACTAATCTAGACATTCCTTCACCCTCATTACCAATAACAACCGCAATAGATGTATTAGTATCAATTGATGTATAATTTAGATCCTTATTCATATCAGTTCCATAAATCCAAAATCCCTTTTCTTTTAAGGTATCTATACATCTATTAATATTATTTACTTCAATAATTTTAACATATTCAATAGCGCCTGTTGAAACTTTAGCAACAGTATTATTTAAACTAACACTTCTATTTTTAGGAATAATTATACCATCTATGCCTGTAGCATCACTTGTACGCATAATAGCACCTAAATTATGTGGATCTACAATTCCATCAAGAATTAAGAAGGATTGTTTATTTCCATTTAATACTTCATCAAGTGAATAAATCTTATAATCTTCAACATCTAAGGCTATGCCTTGATGTAAGCCAAGATTATCTAATTTATTTTTTTCAACAACTTCTATTTTGACATTTAGTTTTTCTAAATCAGAAATAATATATTTTTCTTTATCATAGAAGCTTTGTGTTACATATGCCTTAAAAATCTTTCTATTTGCTTTTATAGCTTCTTTACATACATTTCTACCATATATTTTAAGCAAATTAATCAACTCCTTAAAAAATTAAAAGAATCGTTATGATCCTTTTAATTTTCATCAATATGTCCCATCCATTCAGATAGGTGTTTAATACGGTCCTTAAACCAACGCTTAGTATCAGATAGAATAATCATTAATGGATATGAACCAATCATGAATACTAATAGTAATAATGCAGCAACGATTCCTATTCTCCAGAATGGTAAGATACCGAAGAACCATGGAATTGTACATACTAATACAAATGCTACAGAGAATGCTAATGTCCATAAAATACCACGTAGGTAGTTGAATGGTTTACATACTCTAAATAATACTAAGAAGCATGTGAATGTTGTTGAAATTACAACGATTGTTGTACGTATAGCTTTAATAATCATTTCATCTTCAGATAATGTTGATGTTGATATATAACTGAAGAATGAACTATATTTCTTAATGTAATCAGCAATACCATTATTTTCTCTTAAGATTTGTAGTATTTGCTTACCACAACCATACTCTAAATCACATAACCAGTATGCGAGTATCGCAAAGGCAACAATTACTAAAGCGCCTGGTAAAGCCGTTCTTAGGACATTCCTAATAAAGCTTCCTTGAATTCTATTTCTATTAATTTCAAGTGCTAAGAAGAACGATGGAATACCAACAACTAGGAAGTCAATCATATATAATTGACCTGGGTCAAGTGGATATGTTGACATGAATGGTAATATAACAACTAGGAATAATAATAGTGTAGAGAATATTGTCTTAGTTAAGAATAGAGTAGATACTCTTTGGATATTGTTAATAACTCTTCTACCTTCAGAAACTACTTTAGGTAGACTTGAGAAATTAGAATCCATTAGAACTAAGTGACTTACATTTCTTGCGGCTTCACTACCACTAGCCATAGCGATAGAACAATCAGCTTCTTTTAACGCAAGAATATCATTTACACCGTCCCCTGTCATCGCAACTGTATTACCTTCAGTTTTTAGTGTTTTAACTAATAATTTCTTTTGTGTAGGACTTACACGTCCAAATACATTATATTTTGTTGCGGCTTTGATAACTTCTTTATCAGATAAGCCGTCTAGTGAAATATATTTATCAGCACCTTCAATACCAGCTCTTTCACTTACCTTAGAAACTGTTACTGGGTTATCACCTGATATAACTTTAACATTTACACCATTTTCTTTGAAATAATTAATTGTATCATATGCATCAGGTCTAATTGTATCTTCAATTAAAATTAAAGATATTGGTTCAATTTTACCAGCTATTTCATCACCATTTAACTTTTCACCTCTAGCGATTAATAATACACGGTAACCCATTTTAGCATTTCTATTTACATCAGCTTCTATTTTATAGAAGTCTTTTTTTAATATGAATTCTGGTGCACCAAGTAGGATACATCCAACTTTCTCAAATTCTGTAATACTATACTTTCTAGCACTAGAAAAAGGAACAATGTTTGCTACAGGTAATTTCTTACCTAAGCCAAATTTTTGTGTTAAGGCTTGACTTGTTAGGTTATCGTCCTTTTGAGCATTTAATATTGCTGATATTAATTGTTTAGATGAATAACCAGTATCATTTTTATATTCAATTAAACCTTTAACTGTCATTGTACCATCAGTAATTGTACCTGTCTTATCTAGACATAATACATTAACTCTTGCTAGCATTTCAATACAATATAATTCTTGTACTAATGTTTTATTATGAGCAAGCTTAACAACAGATGTTGCTAGGGCAATACTTGTTAATAAGAATAATCCTGATGGAATCATACCTACAATTGCTCCTGCTGTAGTTGTTACAGCTTCTTTGTATTCGCTTGTACCAAACCAAGCACCGGTTAACCCCATGTTTCTACCATAACACTTTAAGAAGTATAGTGGACCTAATATAAAGATTAATATACCAACAATACGAATAATTATGTTAAGCGAACGCATGATTTCAGATTTTGGTTTTTCATACTTTCTAGCTTGCTTAGTAAGCTTTTGAATGTAGTTTTCTTCTCCTACCTTTTCAACTCTTGCTTTACAAGCACCACTTACAACAAACGATCCAGAATATAATAAATCACCTGGTTTTTTAACTATCGCATCTGATTCACCGGTTAATAGTGATTCATTTACTTCAATAAATCCTTCTATAACAACAGAGTCAGAACATATTTGCTTACCATTAGATAAAAGCATAATATCATCAACTACAATATCTTTAACTTCTATTTCCTGTTCCTCACCATCTCTTAAGACATGAGCTGTTGGGGCAGATAAAATAGATAGTTTATCAATCATAGCCTTTGCTCTTAAATCTTGAACAATACCAATAATGATATTTGCTGTAACGATAATTACGAAGAAACATTTAGTAAAAGCCCCAACACTTATTAACCATGCTGCTATACCAAAGCATAGAAGGTTAAAAATAGTAAATATTTTAGATAATACAATACCACTAACTGTTCTTGTACCTTTTTTATCGTTAACATTATTCCAATGCGCAGCATTTCTAGCTAAAACATCTTGTGTATCAAGACCATAATTTAAATCAGCTTTCTTTCTCTTTAAGTCAACCTCATTAGTTTTATATGTACCATCTTCCACAATTTGTTTTACCTTTACTGTTATAGGCTTATAGAATGATTCATCGATAGGAACATCTATAGGTTCTCCTTCATAGATATCTTCCTTCTTTTCTTCAACAACCTCTTCTACCTTAGCTTGGGCAACTTCTTCTTTAGATTCTTCTTCTTTTTCTTCTTCTAAAGTTTCAGTATCGTCATCTAATTTAATTTCGACTGCCTCTTTTAAGGCTTTCTTTCTTGGGGACATAACATCACCTACCTACTTGTTATATTCTTTCATTAGCGTAAAAAGTTCGTTTATTCTTTCTATATTATTACTTTCATATAAATAACCTATAATTGCTTCAAAGCCAGTAGCCTTTTGATATTCGGCACTTGATAGGTTCTTTCTATGAGATGTAGCGCTATTGCGCCCTTTTTTATATATTTCTATCTCTAGTTCAGATAGAATATTATTTTGTAAAAATAAATCTATAAATTTAGCTTGTGCTTCACCAGAAGTAAACTTAATTGCTTCTTTATGTAATTCATTAACCTTAGTGATTCCTTTTTCAAGCAAGTATTGTCTAACTATTATCTCAAAGTAGGCATCACCAATATAAGCTAATGATAATCCATTCATTAATGTAGCGTTCATTAAATAATTCCTTTTTCAACTAAAATATTTCTATATTTATCAGCTGCTTCAAAGTCTTTATTAACTCTTGCTTCATTCCACTTATTGTAAATATCTTTTGCTTCAGCATCTACAACAGGTTTAACTGGAATAGTACCTAATGTATTTAAAATAACATCTAAAGTATTAAATTCAGCACTGAAATCTTCTTTACTTCTAATCTTAGTGTTAATCTTTTTGATGATATTACTAATTAACATTAAAACATTTGGTGTATTAAAATCATCATCCATATATGATTCAAATTCTTTGATTTCTTCTGATAGTTCTTTATTAGTATTACCAGCCATTGCTAGTGAAACATAAGCTTGCTTATATGCTTTAGAGATTTTATCCCATTCTTTGTTGTATTGATTCATTATTTCATCAGTATAGTTAATTGGTTGTCTATAATGACTTGATAAAATGAATAATCTAAATGCTTGATAAGGATAGTTTTCTAATAAATCCTTAACCCAAATAGTTCTACCTTCAGATTTAGACATCTTTTGGTTATCTATTTGAAGTCTACCTACATGCATCCATTGTTTAGCTAAATGTGTTTTATCACTTGCATTAGCCTGAGCTATTTCATTTTCATGATGTGGGAACTTTAAATCAGTTCCTCCACCGTGAATATCGATTTCTTCTTTGAAGATATCGTTAATCATAACAACACATTCTGTATGCCATCCTGGTCTACCTTTACCCCATGGACTATCCCACTTAATACCTACATCAGTATTTTTCCAAAGTGTAAAGTCTAGTGGTGATTCCTTTTGATCAGCAACATCAATTCTAGCACCAGCAATTAAATCTTCTTTTCTTTGGTTAGATAAAATACCATAATCACCTATTTTAGAAATTCTAAAATAAACATTACCATCCTTAAAATAAGCATAGCCTGTATCTTCTAGATTCTTGATGTATTTTATCATTTGCTCAATATAATCAGTTGCGTAAGGTGTAATATCAGGTTTATTACTACCTAAATTAGCGCAGTCATTAAAATATTGACTAGCAAATTTATCTACGATTTCTTTTTCAGTTTTGTTTTCTTCTATTGCTCTATTGATAATCTTATCATCAACATCTGTGATGTTTGATGCATATGTTACTTCATAGCCTTTATAAGTTAAATATCTTTTTACAATATCAAAAAAGACAACAGGTCTAGCATTACCAATATGGATGTAGTTATATACTGTAGGACCACATACATACATGTTAACTTTCTTACCATTATTTGTCTTAAAATCTTCTTTTTTGTCTGTTAATGAATTATAAATTTTCATTATTTTTCAACTCCTTAAACTTCATGCACATTTTTATTATAACATACTTATAATAAATATTTCAAAAAGAAATAAAAAAAAATTGTGGGATAACCCACAATTAATTTCTATTTGAATTCGATTACTAGCTTTCCATCAGCAACTGTTACATCAAAAATATTTAAATCCCAAGCTGCTTTTGTGCTTGCATTTGCAAGTTCGATTGGATTTGGATATGCAGATTCTGTACCATCAACTGTGATAACTAACTTAGCGTATCCTACAGTTTCGCTATCGATTGTTGAAGATGGTTTTTCATCTCCAGCTTCGATGAATGATGATCCATCATAACCATGAATATTAATAACTGCATCAGTATGAGAGTCAGCTGTAATAGCAGTGATTGAACCATTGATAATACTGTTCTTTAATTCTGTATGATATTCATGACCGTTACCAAATACTAAGCCAGTGTAAAGGTTTTTTTCTTCACCAATTTTTGCTTCAACATTTAAATCCATTTCAATATATGAACCTTCAACAATTACTGCTGTTGCAGATCCAACTAATCCACCAATAATAACATCATTATTGTCTTCAATAATTTCTTCGTTCTTACAAGTTGTAAAATTAATATTTCCTTTTGTTACGACATTTTTGATATATGCTTTAGCATCAACGCTGTTTAGGTTAGCTTGACCAACTAAACCAGCCGCTTTAACTGCACCATAAGCCTTGATGTTTGCGTTAATATTACTAATACCTTTGTTGATTTCAGCACCAGCTTTTAGTAACCCAACTAAGCCACCATAATATAATGTTTGAGCATCTAAAATATAGATTGTTCCATTAGCAACTACATCATTTAATTTACCATATTTGCTACTTGAGTTTTGACATAAATAAGAAGTGATTCCACCAACATAACCTGTTGATGCATTCTTAGAATTGATTTCTAGATTTTCTACATTTACTGAATTAAGGTTAGTTGCAAATGCATAACCAACTACACCACCAGTGTATTGAGTTTTTGTATCTGCTGTAACTTTAACATCTTTAATATTTACGTTATTGATTTGTGCTTGATAACCATAACCACAAACTGAACCAATGTAAGTTGTAGTTGATGATTCTCTTGTAACTGATACTTCAATATTTTCGAAGTTAACATTTTCAATTTTACCTTTTAAATATCCAAAGAAACCATTGTATGTTTGACTTGAAGTGATTGTAACATTTTTGATAGTATGTCCTGCACCATCTAAATGTCCTGCGAATGCAGATGATGATGTTGTAGATACACCACTAAAATCTTTCTTGTTTCCTTCTTCATCAACATAAGTTGCAAAATCAATATCATTTTCTAAAACATAATACATATCAGATGAATAATCATTTTCTAAACATTCAACAAATTCATTAGCTGTTTTAATTCCAACTGGATCAAACTCAGTACCAATTTCATTTGTCTTAATAAACCAAGTATAAATGATATGTGACTTTTTATTATAAGTACATAAAACATCACAACGATAATCAGTATTACTTTCAAGACCATTTACAGATACTGTTTCACTAAAAGTTGTAAGAGTTTTTGTTGAGACTAAACTTTCGTTCTTATCAACAACCTTGTAGAAGTTTACTAATACACTTCCTTTAGTAACCATATCTTTATCGTCGACTGTTAAATCGAATTTATAAGATGATCTTCTAATATCTTCATTTTCAATTTTTGCTGTTGGTTTTTTACTACAACCTGTAACTATAAATACAAGCATGAGTGTCATAAAAAATACAATTATTTTTTTCATTAAATTCACTCCTTAAAATAATACACATATTAATTATAAGTTATAATTAAACGAAATGCAACCAATTTTAATTTTTTGTTTGTTTTCACTTAATAATTTTCAATTTATAAAAAAGCAAAAAATGGCTTTATTAACCATTTTTACAAAAGATATAAGATAAATGAACCAATTGTTAGTAGAATACCAAATATACCTAAAAATAGGAATCCTTTTGTTCTTTGATACTTATATGAAAATAGTGATGCACCTGCTAAGTAAGCAAATGAAAATAGTAAAAATCCAAATGCTCTTTTACCATTATCATTGGCTAATTCTACTATTGCCATAAGCATTGATAAAGCAATAATAATTACACCAAGTGTTAGTATTGCTTCTCCTCTTGTTTGGACAATAACTTTTTCAGTTTGTGTCATTTTTCGTAATTCTTTTTTACTTGCCATACAATAAATCACCTAAAAATATTATAAAACTTTCAATTATTATTGTAAATATAATATTTACACCTTTGTATTTTTAATACATTAGTGTTATACTTTAAATGAATTGGAGGTTTTAATAAATGAAATACGGATTTTTTGATGAATTAAACAAGGAATATGTTATAACTAATCCAGCTACACCTAGTCCTTGGGCAAACTATTTAGGTAGTCCTGCTTATGGTGCTATTATTTCTAATAATGCAACTGGATATAGTTTTGTTAAATCAGGAGCAAATGGTAGATTAATTAGATACAGATTTAATAGCTACTCAAATGATCAACCTGGTAGATATATTTATATTAAGGATTTAGAGACTAAAGAATATTGGTCTAACTCTTGGGCACCAACAGTTAAACCACTAGATAAGTTTGACTCTCGTTGTATCCATGGTACAGCTTATACAATTATCTCATCTAAATATAATGATGTTTTAGGTGAAGCATTATACTACGTACCGCTAAATGCTGAATATGAAGTTTGGAGATTTAAGGTTAAAAACAATAGTAATAAAACAAAAAAATTAGCAATCACTGGATATGTTGAATTTACTAATGAAGCTAACTATGAACAAGATCAAGTTAATCTTCAATATTCACTATTCATTACTTCTACTAAATTCTATGATAATATGATTGAAGAAACTATTCGTACAGGTAAAGATAATCCCGAAAAGGCGAGATTTTTCGGACTTGCAGGGGCTAAGGTAGATAATTACTGTGGTAATAGAGAAACATTTATTGGTAATTATAGAAATTATTCAAATCCAGTAGGTGTTGAAGAAGGTTTAAAGAATGATTTAAACTATAACTTAAACTCTTGTGGTGCACTTGAATCAATCATTGAACTAAAAGCTGGAGAAGAAAAAGTATTAACTTATCTTCTTGGTCAAAATAAAACAAGCGTTGCTAAAGAAATCATTAAAAAATATGAAGATACATCATATGCTGATAAAGAATTAAATGAACTTAAGAAATATTGGCATTCTAAATTAAATAACCTACAAGTTTATACACCAGATGAAAGATTTAACAATATGGTTAACGTATGGAACTCATACAACTGTTTCATTACTTTCACTTGGTCAAGAGCTGCTTCTTTCCAATACTGTGGTTTAAGAAATGGTTATGGTTATAGAGATACAGTTCAAGACATTCAAGGTATAATTCATTTAGCTCCTGAAATGGCTTATGAGCAAATCAAGTTTATGTTAAGTGCTCAAGTAACTAATGGTGCTGGTCTACCTCTAGTTAAATACACTCATAAACCAGGATTAGAAAATACTCCAGATGATCCTGAATATGTAAAGGAAACTGGACATCCATCATATAGAGCTGATGATGCATTATGGTTATTCCCAACAATTTATAAATATATTTCTGAAAGTGGAAACTTAAAGTTCCTAGATGAAGAAATCTTATATGCTAATAATAATGAAAAAGGAACAGTTTATGATCACTTAAAGCGTGCTATTGATTTTTCTATGAATAACTTAGGAAATCATGGAATGCCTGCAGGCTTACATGCAGACTGGAATGACTGCTTACGTTTAGGTAAGAAGGGTGAATCAACATTCGTTGCTTTCCAATTATATTATGCATTTAACATTATTAGAGAATATGCTGAATTAAAGAATGATAAAGAATACTTAAAATATTTAGATGTTGAGCAAGATAAATTATCTAAGATTCTAGATAAGTGCTATGATGAAGATAGATTCATCCGTGGATATCTAGAAAATGGTACTGTAATTGGTGCTAAGAAAGATCCTGAAGCTAATATGTGGTTAAACCCTCAATCTTGGAGTGTAATCTCTGGATATGCTAAGGGTGATAAAGCAATTAAAGCAATGGATTCAGTTGATAGAGAATTAAATACACCTTATGGAGCTATGTTAATGTATAAGCCATACAATAAACATTATTTCGATGGTGCATTAATGATTACTTATAATAACTGTGTTAAAGAAAATGCAGGTATCTTCTCTCAACCTCAAGGTTGGTTAATCTTAGCTGAAGCTAAGCTAGGTAGAGGAAATCAAGCATTCAAATATTGGTCAGAAGCTTGTCCAGCAACTTATAATGATAGTGCTGAAAAGCGTATGATGGAGCCATATGTTTATGGTCAATTCGTCGAAGGTAAGGATTCACCATTTGCTGGTAGATGCCATGTTCACTGGTTAACAGGTACAGCATCAACAGTTATGGTTGGTACTGTTGAAGGTATCTTAGGTATCATGCCTACAACTAAGGGATTAATTATTAATCCATCAATTCCATCAAACTGGGATAAATACTCATTTAAGAAAAATTATAGGGGTAAAGTATTAGATGTAACTGTTCTAAATCCTAATAAGAAGGAACACGGAATTACATCAATTACCGTTAATGGAAAAGAAATTAGTGGTAACCTAATCACTGATGAAATGTTAAAAGAAAACAATAACATAACTATCACCATGTAATAGTTAAGACAAACCGGGACTAATCTCCCGGTTTTTGTATCATATTCTTATATTAAACTTGAATTAAGTTTAATTGTATGCTAAAATTATCATTAGTGAAAAGGGGTTATGTATTATGGCTGTAGTAGATTCAAAATGTCCAAATTGTGGAAATATTATCAAGGTAGAAACAAATAGATTGTTAAGTAGTTGTCCTTTTTGTAAAGCATCATTTAACACTAATGATTCCATCCAAGCTTATAGAACTTTCATCGCAACAGGCGGAAAGATGATGGATAATACTTTCGATATTGATGACAATAAATTAGTTAGATATAATGGTAGATCAAAGAGTGTAACAGTACCTGATGGTGTTGAAATCATCGGTTATGAAGCATTTAGATTTGATGGAGCTAAAGATGAACATGTTTTAACTGAAATCATTCTTCCATCAAGTGTTAAAGTTATTGAAGAAGGTGCTTTTGCGAATAACCTAGTTCTTCAAACAGTTGATCTATCTGCTTGTGCAGACTTAACAGAAATCGGTGTTAGAGGATTCTCAGGATGCCGTAGTATTGAATCAATTGATTTATCAAATTGTACAAAGCTAACATCAGTTGGTGAAAAAGTATTTGCTGGTTGCAAAGGACTTAGAGAAGTTAAATTCCCTACAAGTTTAAATACAATTGGTCAAAGTGCATTCATGAACACTGGTATGACTGAAATAGATTTAAGTATGATTAAGTTAAAGAATTTCGATTCTCAAATCTTTAAGAGCTGTCCACAACTAGAAAGTGTTATTCTAGCAAACTGTGATAAGATTGGTGATATCGATAAGACTTCTTTCCCTGAATTAGAAAACATTTTAAGATTAGATTTCTCTAATTGTAAAAATATCACAACAATCAATGATTCAGCATTCTCTAAATTCAAGAGATTACAATACATCAATTTTGATGGTTGTGCTAACTTAACTTATATTGAAAACAACGCATTTAAAGATTGCGTTAACCTAATCGAATGTAAATTTGGTGGTCTTCCAAAATTAAATGTTATTGGAAAGAACGCATTTAGAGGTTGTAAAGCTCTAGAAAGTGTTGATTTATCTGAAACAGCAATTAAATCAATCGAAATTTGGGGCTTTGGTCAATGTCATTCATTAAGATATGTAAAATTACCTCAATGCATTAATACAATCGCAAGCTGGGCATTCAATGAATGTGATGGCTTAGTAACAATTGATTTATCAAATTGTATGGATTTAATGTATATTGAACAAGCAGCATTCCAAAACTGTAAGAGTGCTCAACAAATTATCTTACCAGATAACGTAAATGTTATTTCAAAGAGTGCATTCCAAGGATGTTCTTCTTGTAAAACAATTAAGTTCCCTGCAAATGTAGGAACAATTGAATCATTAGCATTTGCTGATATGGATAGTCTTCAAGATTTGTCTTTTAGTTCTTGTACAGTTTTAATTTCAATTGATAAAGAAGCATTTAGAAATGAAACTAGCTTACAAACAATTGACTTCTCTGATTGCGGTGTAACAACAATTTGTGAAGAAGCATTCAAAAACTGTAGTAAGCTTAGAGATATTAAGTTTGCAAACAATGATAACTTAACATCTGTTCAACTTGGTGCTTTCTCAGGATGTAAGAAAATCAAAAAGCTTAACATTAGCGGACTAGCTGGTGGTGCTGGTGTATTTGATAAGAAAGCATTTGACTCAGTTAAATTTGTTACAAAATAAAAAGGCTTAACAAAGCCTTTTTTTATTTCTATTTAAACACATCAATGATATCCTTTGCTCTATTAATTGTTTCAGTGAAATCTGTTTTTTGTTTAACAATATATAAAGCATAATCATGACATTTCTTATCCCCTTTTAAGCCATAATAATCCATTAATAATCTTGCATTAAACATGTTTTGATATAATAATCTATTATTAAGACTAAACATCTTTTCAATATCTTTTATTTCTTTATCACTATATATATCTATAAATAATTGAAGTGATGTAATATCTTCTTTTGATAATGTCTTATGACTCTTATATCTTTTTAGTTTTTCTTCTGCTTCTTTAAATTCTTTCTTTTTTACTAAAATAACAATATCTAAAAAATAGAAAGCTTGTAAGTATTTATTTTCTGTTGGCAAAGTAATTCTATCATGCTCTCTAAAAGCTCTTCTTTCATCAATTAAAAATAAAAAGTTAGTATGTAATATTCTTAAATAGTTTTTAGTTTCTTCATTTAACTTTTTATTATTCATGAAGCTTTGATATTTGTAATAGAATTTTTCATATTTGCATGTCTTATAAAATGATTCTAATGTTTTGGAAATATCATCTACAAGTGCCATAATACCATCTCCCTAAATCTATTATATCAAAAATAAATGGCATTTTAAATTATGATTTGAAAACGCTATTTTATACGTAATTAGTCAAAAAAGGTTGACTTTATCTCATAAAGGTATTAAAATAGGGGCATAACTTGAGAAAAGTCCAAGTGTGTTTTGTAAAGATTGCAACTAAGAAATGCATGAGCATATTTCAAAACGATAAACCACTTGGTGTGGTTTTTCTTTTTCAAGGCTTCTTGATAATAGCAAAGATTACACCATCTTCTGGTGTATGAGTATATTTTTGTTATGATAGAGCCTTGTTGGCTCTTTTCTTTTAGTTAAATATATATATAAATAAGGAGAAGAAAAAAATGAAAAAATTATTAACAGTTTTATTAACATTAGTACTTACTATTAGTTGTGCTATTAGCTTAGCTGCTTGTGGTAAAAAGGCTAAACTTAAAGTTATTGAAACATCTCTTACAGCTGAAAGCTATGCATATGCTGTAAAGAAAGATAATGCAGAACTACTTGCTTCTGTAAATGAATTACTAGCTGATATGAAGGCTGATGGATCACTTGATACTCTAATCAACTCATACTTCAATGGTAATGCTACTTTCAAGTACACTAACCCAACTAGTAAAACAGGATGTCTAATTGTTGCAACAAATGCTTATTTCCCACCATTTGAATACTATGAAGGTTCAGATATTACAGGTGTTGATATGGAAATCGCATATAAACTTGCTCAAAAATTAGGAAAGACTCTATATATTGATAATATGGAATTCTCTTCAGTATTAGCAAGCGTTCAATCAGGTATCGCTGATATTGCTATGGCTGGTATTACAGTAACTGAAGCTAGAAAAGAAATGTATGCTTTCTCAACTGAATACTATGAATCAGCTCAAGTTCTAATCACTACTGAAAAGAACACTGAATTTGATGGAAAGACTGCTAGTGAAATCGAAGCAATCTTAAAGGAAAAGAAATCAAGCTACACAATTGGTACACAAAAAGGTACTACAGGATATATGTATTCTGCAGGTGATGAAGATTTTGGTTATGATGGATTCACTAATTTAAAGACTGTTGCTTATTCTAATGGTGCACTTGCTTGTACAGATTTAAAGAATGGCAAAATTGATGCTGTAATTATTGACTTACAACCAGCATTAATGATCACAAAGAATATTAACGGAGATAAATAATAGCCTATGAAGGAGTGGGACATATTTGTCGACTACTTCACAAAACAAGGTGGATATAGAATAATTCTTAATGGATTACTCGCTACTGCAGTAATTGCGGTATTTGGACTTATATTCGGATTTTTAATAGGAAGCTTAATTGCTGTAGTAAAGGTCACTCCACCTTATAAGAAGGCGGTGAAGATCCCACAAAAAATCTGCGATTTATATGTCTTAATATTCCGTGGTACTCCGATGGTAGTTCAACTACTAATCGTCCACTTCGTTTTATTCCCTATATTAGGAGTGTCCTTCCCGAACCTAAGGTTTACAAAGTACTACTTCTTACAGGGTGAAGTATTTGAGGCCATAATCGTATTCGCACTGAATAGTGGTGCATATATTAGCGAAATCATGCGTGGTGGTATTAACTCAGTCAATATTGGACAACTTGAAGCTGGACGTGCTTTAGGTTTAAGTTATCCAAAAACAATGGCTAAGGTTGTTATACCTCAAGCATTTAGAAATGTATTACCTACACTAGGTAATGAATTTATTACATTGATTAAGGAAACTTCAGTTGTAAGTTTCATTGCGGTAATAGACTTGACCAATGCGTTCCAGATGATTGCCGCAAATAAATATATAGTTATTGTTCCATATTTAATATTAGGTCTAGTATATTTAGTTTTAGTAATGGGTATTTCATTACTTGTAAGATTACTCGAAAAGAAATTGAAAAGGGCATAGGAGGTTATATATATGAATGATTTTAAAGATAAAGAACCTCTAATTAGAATTAATAACCTATATAAAAACTTTGGTGATCTTCAAGTTTTAAATGATATTACAGAAAACATATACGAAGGCGAAAAAGTCGTTATTATAGGTCCATCTGGTGGAGGTAAATCAACATTCTTAAGATGTTTAAACGTCTTGGAAGATCCAACAAGTGGTCAAATAATATTTGAAGGAAAAGACTTAACTGATTTTAAGATTGACATTAACTATTGTAGAAGAAACATTGGTATGGTTTTCCAACAATTCAATTTGTTTGAAAACTTAACTGTATTAGGTAATATTATGCTTGCTCCTACTATTGTTGGTAATAGTGTCGATAAAGAAACTAGAAAAAACAATAAGGAAGCTAGTAAGTATAATAAGGAAGCTTATATTAACTATAATATCGGTATCATAAAGGATAATTTAGAAAGTAAAATAATTATCGAAGATGATAAGATAAATAATTATAATACACTTTTACTTGAATTAGAAAAGAAATATAAAAATACTAGTGATAGTAAGAAACAAGCTAATCTAGAAAAAAGAATAAATAATCTAAAAGAAAAAATAGAAACTTCTAAAATTCTAATTAAAGAATATACTACTAATATGGATAATTCTTCTTGCTATGATAAGATTATAGAATATGCTAATTCAGAAGAATTTAAAATTAAAGCAAATGCTAATTTAGAAAAGTTTAAGGCTAAAGTTGAAGCTATTAAAGCTAAAAATGAAGAAATTAAAGCTAAGAACTTACTTATCATAAAGGAAATTGAGCCAGAACTAAAAATAGTTGAAGAACAGTGGGCTAAAACAAGAAAAGAGATTGAACGTAGAGGAAAAATCTTTATTGCTTATGATAAAAAGTTATCTAGTAAGAAAACTAAACTTCAAACTAAATTAGAAAATGCGGAAAGAACTATTGATAGATTAAGTGTTCCAGAATTAGAAAAATATATTGATTATAAGTATTATAATAAAAAGGTTAGAATTATAAATATTAAGAAACAAGCATTTGAACTTCTTAATCGTATAGGACTAGCTGATAAAGCTAATAAATATCCATCTACTCTATCCGGTGGACAAAAGCAAAGAATTGCGATTGTTAGAGCTTTAGCTATGAATCCAAAAGTAATGCTATTTGATGAACCTACTTCTGCCCTAGACCCTGAAATGGTTGGTGAAGTGTTACAATTAATCAAAGACATTGCCGATACAGGTATGACTATGGTAATTGTTACTCACGAAATGGGATTTGCCAAGGAAGTTGGAACTAGAGTATTATTTATGGACCGTGGTGTTATTGCTGAACAAGGTACACCAAGTGAGGTGTTTAACAATCCACAAAGTCCTAGACTTCAAGAATTCTTAAGTAAAGTATTAATATAGAAAAAGGGCTCAACAAAGAGCCTTTTTCTTATATCAAAAATCTTTACAAATATTTTACAAAAGTAAACATGCGGTTAATATTGTTTTTCTTCTTCTCCTATAGTATTATTATTATTGGGAGGAGAGAATTTAATATGACACATTTAAAAAGATTGATTGCAGTTTTTATTATAGTTTTAACTGCTTTTTTACTTATTCCTAAGGGAATGGCAAAAGATTATAAGCCTTCAAATTATAATCCAAATTCATATAATACTCAAGGAGAAATTACTAAATATGAAAATATATATGAATTTGAAGACTTAACTTACACAACAAGCAATGTAGATCGATTAATGAAAAAACAATTTGTTTCTAACGATTATACAGGAGATATTGATTATACTTCTTTGTATACATCAATCATTCCAGAATGGATGCTTGTAAAAAGAGGAACTTATATTCACGTTGGATTAAAATATGGTTTTTTAGTTCAAACACAAAAGATGTACTACTCTTTTGATTACAAAAAAACTGGTGATCCATATAATAGAAATCTATGTGAAATTTTTGTATTCAAGATTGACAGAAAAAAGGTTAAGTCAGAAAATGGTAAACTATTAGACATTTCAACACATATTGAACCAGTGATATCAAACTTATGTCAATACGAATACAATCCATCAAACAAAACAAAAAAAATGTATCCAATGTTTGGTGATTCAGGAATAATCATTAATCATGCAAAGGATAATTGCACATTTAATAACGGATTTAATTTAGCACATACTGATTTAAATTCAGCTAATTATTACGGATTAGTAATACCTGATAAAAGTGATACAAGCACTGGTAAGGCTTGGGCTGGTATATGTATAAATGTTGTTTCGATAGTGGTTGAAGTAATTTGTGCATGTTTTCACCAACCTGAGCTTTCAAAATTTTATGAAGAACTTGTTAGTTGCCTTGAATTTTTAGTTAATTTAGTTATAGATGTTGTTGAAGGAATAGAGGAAATCAATGTTCTCGAAAATGCATTAAGAGATGCTGGCATGTTTTCTGAAGAAACTACAAGTGAGTTTTTTGATGATGAAATAGATGGGGATACAATTAAAGATTACTGGTCTATTTTTGCAGAAGCTCTTTTAAAGACAAAAGAAATGGAAATATCCATAACATTTGTTACTGAATTAGCGAGTTTTGTATGGGAACAACTAAAAAGTAGTCTTAAAGAGTATCTTGTATTAGAAATTGATCCAGTCCCTTATTCTGAGATATATAAAAGAATATTAAAATTATTTGGCAATGTAGGATCTTTATTTTCTTGGGATATTATTAAAGAACACAAAGAACTTTTCAAGAATTATTCTGATAACTTTATTGGGCTAGAACAAGATCTTACATTCAAACTTACAACAACAGAAAAAAATTATTATGGAAATTATGATACATCAAAAAGAAATCATTTTGCAAATTTACATACTATAATAACAAATAACTATCCTAATATTAATAACGCTATTAAGTCAACAACTACTATCCAATTCTTTGACCAATCTGCTGTTGGAACATATATGTATGCTTATTTAACTGATGATGGCGACCATGAATATTCAGGTATATATACAAATGAATTCTATACTATTGAATCTGATTACACATACTACACAAATAGTATGACATTAGCTAATATGCCAACAACTTACGGAACAAAAGTAAGCAATAAAAATGTTTTCTGCCTTGATGGAAGTAATGAATATGAAGTATATTTTACGCCTGAACTGGATGGAGTCTATACTTTCAATATAACATTAAAACCTAATAATATTCCTGTTGATTCATACTGCATTTGTGAAATGAACAGTACGCAAAAAATAACAAGTTTAAAGAAAGGCACTAAATATAGACTAATAATTAATGGTAATGCCTTTAAAAATTCAAATATATATGCATACGACTTTTGTAAAGATTACTGTCGCGTTTCAATTGATGTGACAGTTATGCAAGAAAAAGCTGAATTCCGTGGAACAAATTCATTCACATGTAATGAAACTGGATGGTATTACATTGAAATTAATGCATATTGGCTAGTTCAAAGAGAATACTATCTTGATGTAAGCGATGTATATACTAAGGAAGTATGTGGCGGATCTTACTATTCATATACTAGAAAGTATTCAGTAGGTAGTAACAAAATAATTAGAGTTAATAATTATACATTCACTGTTAAACTAGAAAAAGGAAAAACATATTACATTGATTATTATTGTACTGGAAGCAATTCGGTGAACAGTTCAAATGCTATAAAATTAAGTAGAGATTATACAAGAAGTTAAAACTATAAGCAATCAAAAAAAGGCTCACTCGAGCCTTTTTTCTTTATCTATTTTATTCTCTAGCAGCTGCTACCATTAAAACAAATAGGATGAATGCACCAACGATACATGCAATTACTAATGCAGTAACTGCTATGCCTAAATTGCCATTTCTTTTCTTTGTTAGAATTAAACCTGGAATAGATGTTCCAAGAGAGGCAACTCCAGTTAGGAAGGCAAATATTATTGCTAAACCAAGTAATGCTGCTTCACTATCTTCAATGTATTTATTGTAGTATTGTGCAGAAACAATAAATATAATGATAATTAAAATTAAAGATATTAAACCAAGTATTAAACCAACCTTTGATAAAATATGGGATCCACTCAGAGGTATAATTGTTGGTTGTTGTCTTTTCTCAAAAGAAAAGTCATCATTATGTTCCTCTACTACTGGTGTTTCTCTTTTTTCTACTTTATTTCCACAATTAGGACAGAATAAATCTCCATCTTCTAATCTAGTTCCACATTTTGGACAAAATCCCATTTTTATGCTCCCCCTTCTTCAGCATATAAGTATGCTGCATAAATAAAATATATAGCAAATGTTATTACGAAATTAGCGATTGCAACTATTATACCTGCAACAGCCATTTTTCTTCCTACACCTTTCATCACTCTAGCTCTATTTAAACCAAGTATAGATAGAACTAAACCAACTATTGGTGATAAGAATGCCATTACAAATCCAACTACAGCTAGTGTATTTGTTTGATTATGATAATGGGCATAATTGTCATTGTAGTTATCACCATAACTATCAAAAGTTTTAGCTTCAACTTTTTCTACTTCTTCTTCTAGATTTGCTCCGCAAAAATAGCAATAAGTATCGTCATCAGCAAGTTGAGCACCGCAATGCTTGCAATGTTTCATTTTATTCCTCCCCGTTAAGTAATAAATATGCTTCTTTCATTAAATCGAATGCTTTATTTAAATCCTTTTCTACTCCAGTTCCGTTTTTATAACATAAAGCTAGTGAATAATAAGCTTCGCTATATTTTAAATCTACAGCCTTCTTTAAATATTCTACAGCTTTTTTAGCGTTCTTTTCATATCCATTATTTCCATTTAGATAATTAAAGCCAATTTCATAAATAGCATCTTTGTATTCATAATCATTAGCTGCTTTTAGTAAACATTCTTTAGCTTTATCTAAATCTTGTTTTTCATAGTAGATGTTTTCATAAATTACCCCTTGCATATAAATGGCATAGCCATTATTAGTGCATTTAGAATAATAATCCATTGCTTTATTTAGATCATCTTTATCAAAATAATAAATATCTCCTAAATAAGAATAAGCATCGTTTACGCCACCTTTAGCGTATTCTAAGCATAGTTTTTCCTTTTCATCGATTAATTTATCATCAAGACTATTTAACTTATTATCTAGTTCATTAATGTTCATATAAATTCCTCCTACTTAAATTCTTTTAAATCATATTCTTCCGCAAAGCCTATTATATAGTCATTAATCAAGGCTTTTTGCTGTTCTTTATCCATTTTTAGTAATTCATCAGATAATTTATAACCTAATACTTTTAAAGCACTTTTTAAGTCATCTATACTTAGTTCATCATTTATAAACATTTTACATGTTGCACAAAATAATGATTCCTTTTTATATCCTTCTTTTTTTAGTTCTTCATAAGTAACATATATTTCTTCTAGAGTCATAAATTACACCTCTAACTAATTATATCATAATTAAAGAAAAAAGAGTATGAATAAATCATACTCTATAAATTATCTATCTTCTCTAAAGTAGTTAGTACCTAGAGCTTGAGGTGGTTGAACTGATTTGCCACCAAAGATACTTGTGATAATTAATACGATAATAGCAACTACATATGGAAGCATCTTTATAACTTCCTTCATTGCGTTACTTACGCTAATTACACTTGAATATGGTAATTGATAAAGTATCGCAAAGACAAATGATCCAAGTATCGCAACATTTGGTCTCCAAATAGAGAATATTACTAGTGCTACAGAAATCCAACCTAAACCTTCAATTGAAACGGCTTGTTCAAATGTTCCACCCATTTGAACCATAATATAAGTTAATCCACCAAATGATGCAATAGCACCACCCACGATAGTTGCAATATATCTATATTTAGTAACATTGATACCTGCAGCATCTGCTGTAGCTGGGTTTTCACCTACTGCTCTAAGTCTTAGACCAGTCTTTGTTTTCTTTAAGAATAAATAAGCTAATATCGCAATGATAATGGCTAAATAAATCAAAAATCCATGCCCAAAGAATAATCTTAAGAAATCGTTAGAACTATCAGTTACAGGGAATACTCTAGTAAAACATTTATTTGAAACATTCATTAAAACTGTTCTATCAATTTTAGTTCCGAAATAGTTAGCAGCAGCAACACCAAATGTTGTAATTGCTAAACCAGTGATGTTTTGGTTACTTCTTAGTGTTACTGTTAAGAAACTATAAAGTAGGCCAACTAAACCACCAAATAGAATGGCAAATGTAATTGCAAATAGGATAATCCAAATATATGCCATTACATTATTTGCTCCTACCATTTTATAAGCTAAATAAACTCCTGTGCATCCTCCGATACCACCAAAACACATAATACCAGGTGTACCTAAGTTTAAGTGCCCTGATTTTTCAGTTATGATTTCACCTAGTGAACCATATAGAAATACCGCAAATATTGCGATTGATGAAATAAGTAATGTAATCATTATATTTCCTCCTTTTCTACAGTTTCAGTAGGCATCTCTAAATGCTCAGCTGTTTCTTCAAGTACAACAGGTTTTGTTGTAACTTTTTCTTCAACTTCTTTTTCTTCTTGCTTTTTTCTTCTAAAGATTTTATATACTACAAAATCACTAATCATTGCGAAGAATGCATTGATTTTACCAAAGATTAAAGCAAAGAAAGCAATAAACTTATTATCTATCTTTCCTTCTTCATTTCTTCTAAATACTATTTTATATCTAGAGAAGAATGTACATCCAATAATGAAGAAAATAAAGATTGATGTTACAATTAGAGGAATTGAATCATTAGCTTCACCAATATTAGATAATAATTCAGCAGAACCTCTTCTTAAGAATATAATTAAGAATGCAGTTAAAATCATGAAATATGGGTTAAAGTTAGCTAGCCATACAACAATGATTGCTGTAAATCCTTGACCACCAAGTGTATCTGTATTTACAACGTGGTTTAAACCATTTGTTAGTAAGAAACCAACCAAACCACAAATAGCACCAGATACGATTAAAGTTCTAATAACTACCTTTTTAACATTGATTCCAACATATTTAGCAGTGTTTACTGATTCACCAACTAAAGATAATTCAAATCCATGTTTTGTTTTCTTAATGTATATAGCAATAAATGCTACTAATAAACCAGTAATAATAATTAATGATAAATATTCATAGATCATCGGAAATGATCCATCATATACGTTAGGCAATGTATTACTTCCACCTGTTGAATAAACGTTAGTGAAAATCGCAACACATTGAATTGCAATATAGTTCATCATTAAAGTAAATAATATTTCATTAGTATTCCATAATGCTTTAAATATAGCTGGAATGACAGCCCATATAATACCTGCTAAAACCGCACAGATAAGCGATATTATTACTAAAATGGCATCAGGTATTTTACCACCCATAAAGTATAAGCACATATAAGCTGCTAGTGCACCAATCAGTGCTTGACCATCAGCGCCTGTATTCCAGAATTTCATCTTAAATGCTGGAAGTAAGGCTAAACCTAAACTAAGTAGGATTGCTATTTCTTTTAAAGCATCCCATAAACTATAACTAGCAAATGTACCAGTAAATAGAGAGCCTATAAAAGTGAATGGATTACAATGAAGTGTTATAGCAAGTAATATAGAAGATACTATTAATGCTAAAACAACTGCTGTTGTTTTAATTCCAACTAATTTAGAAGTTTTTACAGCATCACGCTTAACGATATGAAATAATGGATCTTTTGTTTCTCTACTCTTTTCCATCATCAGTCACCTCGCTATCTTCTTCACCTAATTTTTTCCACTCTTCTTCTGTAAGTTGAGAGTCTTTAGCAAGACCCCAAGGTCTTTCACTTTGTTCTTCTAGTAAGTTTAGACTACCTGTCATCATTAAGCCTAATTTTTCTTTTGTTGTTTTAGCCGCATGTACAACACCCATTACTTCACCGTGACATAAAACTAATATCTTATCACATAATGCTAACATAACGTCTAAGTCTTCACCAACAAATAGAATACCTACACCTTTTTTCTTTTGCTCATTTAAAATATCATAAATAGCATAACTTGAGTTAATGTCTAATCCTCTAACAGGATAAGCAGTAACTATTACATTTGGATCTGATCCAATTTCTCTACCAACTAAAACCTTTTGAACATTACCACCAGATAATCTTCTAATAGGTGTTTCAGTTGATGGTGTAACAACTTGTAATTTTTCAATTAATTCTTCAGCTTCTTTTCTAGCTTTCTTTCTATCAACGAATATACCTTTTGCTTCACCATAATTTTTAAGCATCATATTATCAGTGATACTAAATGATGGAGCAAGTCCCATACCTAATCTATCTTCTGGTATGAAAGACATTGATATACCCTTTTCAATAATTGCTTTTGGTTTTAAACCAATAATACTTTCACCCTTATGAGTAATCTTTCCTGAAGCAACTGGTCTAATACCAGCAATCGCTTCACAAAGCTCTTTTTGACCACAACCAGAAATACCAGCAATACCTAGCATTTCTCCGCCTCTAATATAAAAACTTACGTTTTTAATGGCTTTTGAACCATCATCGGCATTTACTACTAAATCTCTTATTTCTAGTAATGGTTTATCAAAATCTGTTTTAGCTCTTTCAATTTTTAAATCAACCTTTTTACCAACCATCATTTCAGTTAGTTGTTTTTCATCAGTTTCACTTGTATTTACAGTACCAACATAAGTACCTTTTCTAAGAATTGAAACTCTATCTGAAATCTCTAAAACTTCGTTTAACTTATGTGTAATGATAACAATAGACTTACCGTCTTCTTTCATTGCACGCAAAATGTTAAATAACTTTTCTATTTCTTGTGGAGTTAATACAGCAGTAGGTTCATCTAAGATTAAAATATTAGCGCCTCTATATAAAACCTTAATAATTTCTACAGTTTGTTTTTCAGATACGCTCATATCATAAATCTTTTTCTTTGGATCAATGTCAAATCCATAACGATTTGCAATTTCAGTAACCTTTGCATTTACTTGCTTCATATTTATTCTTTTTTCATCATTCATCCCAAGAATAATGTTTTCAGCCGCAGTAAAGATATCAACCAATTTAAAGTGTTGGTGAATCATACCTATACCATTATCAAAAGCATCTTTAGGGGACTTAATAACTACTTCTTTCCCATCAACATAAATATGTCCTTTATCAGGGAAATAAATACCTGAAATCATATTCATTAAAGTAGTTTTACCACTACCGTTTTCTCCTAATAATGATAATATTTCACCTTTCTTAACATTAAGATTAACGTTTTTGTTTGCAATAACCTTACTACCAAACGTTTTGGTAATGTTTTTTAGCTCTATTGCATAGTTTTCCATTATATCAACTCCATTTTTAAAAGCAATTAAAGGCGAAGCTTATAAAGCTCCGCCAATAGCTTTTTTTATTTTAAATTAAAACTAATCAAGTTCAGTGATACCATCAATTCTTAAATCGAAGTATGGTGCACTTCTATGTTTAGATTCCTCAAAAATACCGTTTACGATAACTTGAGTATCTGCTTTTGGAGCATAATCACCATTTTCATCATAATCGTCATCAGCATTTACATTTGCTTGGTAAGTAGTTAATGTTTCACCATTAACAGTAAACTTAGTTGTATCAAATACATTAAGTGTTCCTGCTTTGAATGCTGCAATAGCATTATCCATAGCAGCCTTAGTTCCTGTAGCAGCGATTGCAGATGGTTCATAAACTTCTACTGCGCCATTAGAAATAGTTCCTGTCCAGTCAGCATCCATTTTTTGATCGTTAAGTACACTATTAATGAAATATTTGAAGTAAGGTCTCCAGTTAATTCTTGAAGAAGTTAAGTAAGAATTTGTTAAGCTCTTGTTTTCTCCATTGTAGAATACGTTTGGAACTTTCTTTTGTTCACAAACTGATGGAGCACCTTGTGAGTCAGCATGTTGACTGATTAGAACGCATTTATCATCTTTAATTAGAGTTTCAGCTGTAGTCTTTTCAGCATTTTCATCATACCATGAGTTAGTATATCTAACCTTCATTGTAACTGATGGACATACTGATTTAGCTCCTAGATAGAATGAAGTATATCCAGAAACTACTTCTGCATATGGGAATGCACCAACATAACCCATAACAGCTTTATCAGATGTAATTTTACCAGCGTTAATCATTTCATTTAACTTCATACCAGCAGCGATACCTGCAACATATCTACCTTCATAGATTGATGCGAATGCATTGTGGAAGTTAGTTAAAGTTGATGTATGAGCACTTGTACCTGTAGCATGTGCGAATTCTACATCTTTGAATTCTTCAGCAGCTTTCATCATGAATGGTTCATGACCAAATGAGTCAGCGAAGATACCTTTGCATCCTTTCTTTGCTAATTCCTTAGCAGTTGAGTAGCAAGCTTCACCTTCAGCAACGTTAGTCTTAAGGATAGCCTTAACACCTAATTCTTCACAAACGTCTTTTGCAGCATCGATGAAGTTCTTATCATAAGTTGATTTTTCATCATGTAGGAAAATGAAACCGAACTTATCTTTAGAACCATTACCACAAGCAGCAAGGCTTAGTGCAGCAGCACCAGTAAGAATTGCTAATAATAATTTTTTCATATTCTTTTTCTCCTTTTTTATTCTGAATAGAGAACATAGAACACCTTTATTATTTATTAATACTCGGTTTCTCCTTATTGTCCTTTTCTTTTTCCTATTTAAAGAAAAGTAAGAGTAAAAAATAAAAAATGCTTCTTCTTACATAATAAGAGAAAGCATTCAGGAATAATATTATTCGTAGTGCTACATTTAAGGTGTAGCGTAGAAACTTTCCCACCATATAAGGGTAATTATACGAATCTCAATTCAGTTTTTACAATATTAATATATCATATTAATTATGTAAATTAAAGAGTAAAGATATAAAAAGAAAGAGTCAAAACGTTTACAGATACACTTTGACTCATAACTTTATTTTATAATTACCTTTCCATTTTCAAAATGGTCTATGATAGCACAGCTTTCTACTCTTAAGCCTAAATCTTCTAGTTTTTTTCTTCCACCTTGGAATCCTTTTTCTATAACTATACCTACTCCAACTACTTCAGCACCTGCTTGTTTACATAAATCAATTAAGCCAATAGCAGCATTACCTTCAGCTAAGAAGTCATCAACGATTAAGATTTTATCACCTTTATTTAAGTATTTGTTATTAACTGTAACAGTTGATTCGATATTACGTGTAAAAGACTTAATAACTGTTTTATAAACATTATCATCAACTGTTGCACTCTTACTCTTTTTAGCAAATACCATAGGGATATTGTTATAGTATTTAGCAACAGCTAAACCATAAGCAATGCCACTTGCTTCTATTGTTAAAATCTTAGTTACACCACTAAATTTAGAAGCAATAAATTCTCCTATTTTAAATACTAAATCGGTATCAATTTGATGATTTAAAAATGAATCTACCTTTAAAATATCATCATTAATTACTATACCATCTTTTAGTATTCTTTCTTTTAATTCCTTCATAAAAACACATCCTTTATCAAAAAGGGAAAACATTTTTGTTTCCCCGTTTTTTTATCCTTTTAATCCTCTTGTTTGTCTATCCATATCTTCTACTACAATATCATAGATTTCACCTAGAGTTCTGCAATATTTCATTACATCCCATGGTTCATTTGTATGGAAATGTAGTTTAATTAGTTCATCATCACCAGCAACTAATAAACAGTCACCTTTAAAATTAGCTAAAATGTAATCTCTGATTTTATCTTCATCTAAATCAGTTCCCTCAATTAAAAGTTGAGTATCATATCTAAATTCAATCATTTTAAACCTCCTATACACGTACTTGCGTGATTTTTATAGATAATCTCAATACATATTATAAAACTTTTGTATTATATTTGCAAATTATTTGTTAAGTTGTTTATGATGTATATCAACTACATAATCAATTGCCTTTAGTGAATCTAATATTCTTTTCATTATAATATCTATTTCACTGTTTTCTTCATAGTTAGATGGAGCGATAAAATCTACTCTTTTTTCTAGTAATAAGCTATTTGCTAAAGCCTTTGATTTATCAGTATAAACGGCTATAGATTTACCACCATTAGCTTTAACTAATTTCATACAAGGAATATCAGTTATACCATCTGCAATATAAATCATATTTCTAAATGGGATTCTTCTATCATCATTAATAATATATTTATTTAAATCATTATCGTTAGATACGTCTAAAACACCTTTATTAATTCTAAATAAGAATTGTGTTTTAGTTGTATAGTTAACTACTAATTTTGGCCAAATAGCAATACCATTAACATCATATAAGAATTCACATGCATAAATCTCTTTAAATTCTTTAGCGATTTGTGATCCTTCTATTATTTCTTTTAGACCACTAGAAATAATATAATGTTCTATTTCAATACCTTTAGATTTACCATATTCATTTATTCTTTCAAACCAAGTAGTAACACCAGGGAAGAATTCAATATTTTTTCCAGCTCCATTAAAAGTATCTTTCTTTATAGGCATATCATGTTTTTTAGATTCTTTTATCATTAAATAAAGATAAGCAAGTATTTTATCCATCTTTTCTTTTTTACTTAATTCATCACACTTACCCCAAAAGTCTGATGCGGATAAATTAACACTAGGAATAAAAGTATATTCTTGCATATCCTTAGTACATAAAGTCTTATCAAAATCATACATTATAGCAACTTTCATAGATTTCACCTCATATCTATTTTATCATACAATATGATAAATATATATATTTTTCTTATTTTTCATAAAAATTAATAAGTAAATAAAAAAAGGCTAAATTAAGCCTTTTTATTAACTCTTATATTAGTAAATAATAATAACCAAATAGTAAATGCTATTAATGATAAAACAATTATGACACTAAGGATACTTAACCATAAAGCATTATTATAATAATCTAAGAATGGATATGGTGGAGTAACTACTTTTAAAAGGATTAATATTGATATAAAAATAGAATAAAGTATCGAAAAAATAGATCCTAAAATAAATCCCTTTTTATATGAATAATCATATTTTTCAAAACATACAAATGTAATAATAGCAATAATTGGCGCTAAAGTATGATATATGATAAAATGTCTATCAATCATAAGCATATAGACATCAAACTTAACCATTGGTAAAAGAATAAAAACAACAACAAAGAATGTTACATTTAAAGCTATGGTAGCTGTTAATTTCATAAATTTAACAACCTTACTAAATTTATCATACTTCTCTTTTAATAAATAGTTAATTATAAATAAGCTAGAAGCAATTAAACCTAAATAGTTTGATAGGTTTGTATAAAACTTTAATATCATTCCTTTTTCAAAATAAATACTTAATATAAAGCCCAGTAATTCTAACGCAAATAATATGATATTAAATATCAAAGCTTTTTTATTTAAATTCATATTACTCACTTCCTTTACTTGTTATAAATAAATTATATTATGAGAAATATTATTATTCAAGTATTGTGAAAAGATTGGTTTATCCTAAACAAGAAAAAAAGGCTAGAAATAAACGTTTCTATCCTATTGTTTATTATTAGTTAAGGAAGATTTGAATAAATAAAAAGGCTCCCTCGAGCCTCGTTTTTACTTACCATGTCCCTGATAATTACTATTATTTGGATTGCATTGGTTAGCATGATTATCATTATTTGCTTGATGTGCATGATTATTCGGATTATTTTGGTTTGAATAATCATTTCTTTGTTGCTGTGTATGTGTGTTGCCCGAACATCCATGTCCTTTTGCCATATCACTCACCTCCTTCTAAATATATCTTTTCAAATAATCCATATAGTTTATTTCTAAAATATCAATTGCTTCTTGCAAGGAGTAATCAAAAATAGATATATTACTATTATGAAAATTATTTGTCGACACATTTCCTAACGAATCAATAATTACGTATGATTTTTCCATATCTTTACTACTTTCATATACATATTTGTAATTAATTCTTTTAAGAAAAACATCAACTTCTTCATTACTTACTGAATTACTATTTGTCTCATCGCAACACATTTGAAATATTTTAAAACGATCTGGTTTTATCTCGTTTATAAACAAATTAAAATCTTCGTTGCAATTAATCTTTGATAAACAAGTATTAATTTTAAGCCTTATTCCTGCACCCTTTATCAGTGAAGAAATGTATATTATTTTTTCTCTAGTAAGTGTATTAGCCTTATAACTCCTGCCAATTTTCATATTTCCCTCAAACGATAATGAGTCAACGCTGATTCCAATCATATCTATTTTATCTCCATAAGATTTTATAAAAGATTCATCTAAATAATAACCATTTGTAATAATTGATACCTTAATATTTTTCCTATAAATATAATCTATTATGTTCCCTATATTTCGTGATAACAGCGGCTCACCGCCTGCTAGATTTATTCTTCCATCAATGTTATTCTCTCTATAATAATTTGATATTTTATCAACTACTATCTTTAATTGTTCAAAGGATAATTCATTATTTTCTTTTTTTACAAAACAATGTGAACAATTAAAATTACAAAAATCAGTAAAATGCAAATTAACACATGAGTATATCATAATTTATCACCTCGACTACATTTTATTATAAAATCAGAGAACTTATCGGTACTTTAAGCGAAAAAAACACCGGATGTTTCCCGGTGTTTTTCTTTACTTATAAAGCATCGTGTAATTGTCTCAAATTTATGTAATTATTCGCCTTTGGCACAAGACCATTCCTCCATTTATAAATTGTCTTTTCGCTAACATTAAGCAAAATTGACAATTCATAAAATGAATATTTAGCAGACAAATCACATATTAATTTTAAAACAATTCTATTGGTTTCTTCCTTTGTTACAAGTTCTACCATAACAATATCCTCCTCTGGTCAAGCCAGAAAGGTCAATCAGTCTAAGATATTGTACTTATATTATAATACTTTTTTTTATTTTTTAAAGTTTAATTTTAAAATGAGTTAATGTCTCCACTAGTGCCTCATTTAAAATCTGGTATGCTTTTTTCTTATTTGGTTCTGTCTGATTCCTATATTCATGCCTTTTTGATATATATATTTGTCTCAAATAACCATCCATTTTTTCGTCCTTAGCAACTATATTATAAATCGCTTTATATTTTGACATATCTTTTCTTTCCAGCCATGAATAGTCTTTATTATTTGCATCATTAGAATCTTTTTTATTAAACAAAATATGATACTCACCATTCTCGTCTACTTTTGTAATAATTATATCAAATCCATAGCCTCGACAACTGCTTTTTGTTCTTAATGATTGACTTCTATCTTTACAATCACAAAAATCCATAGGCTTAAACATATCAAAGGCAGCCTTAAATTCTTTCTTCAAGACGCTTGGCTCCGTTCCCGAAGGAATCCTCTTTAACACAATTTGGTAATCTAAATCGAAATAATTCTCTTCATTACATTTTCTGACTACCATATTTCTTGATCCACTTCCTATTAAGTGACAATCAAAACGAATTTTATGCCTTTTTCTCATATAAATATGAACATCATTTATCCAATTATGAAAAACGTTTCTCGGTTTTCCTCTACCTTTCAATTCTTTTTCTCTTACATATTGGCACATTTTTTCACTCCCTCATGATTATAATTCACTAATTAGCACTGAATATAATTGGCTTTTTATATTTTTCTTTGTAGCTTCTATTTTTTCATTTATCTGCTCTATAAGGGCATCTCTATATCTTTCAGGCAAACATTCAATCAATGCAACTATTTTACTTCTTAATTCATTAGTTTTAATATTAAAATCACAATCAAATAATAGTGGAATATGATGCATGACATCATTCCTAAAATCACATAAAAACTGCAATTTTTCCATATCATATGGTATATTATATCTATTCTTTAATGCTTTTAATAATATTACAATTCCCCCAAAATTAAGGGCAAACTTTTTATACAATACAGTTATTTCGAAATCGCATATTTCCTTTTTTTCAATCAACGGCTCTTGTCCTTCTTTAATTTGCTTAAATGCATCAGGATATTTTTTTATAAATTCATCAGTTGCATCAAAATTCGTAAAAATATAATTCTTTATTTCTTCTTCAAGTGTGCCAAAAAAAGTATACAAAACATCCTTTATTGCCTTGTCAAATTTTATAAAAGCATTTACATCATTATAACTAATATCAGAATCTATTTTTTTCAAGCTTTCAAAAATAATATAATATTGTTGTTTTCCCCTAATTTGAGAATATGATTCATAATTTTCTTTATCTTGTTTGTTTAAGGATTTTATGAAATCAATGTAGTTCATATCTATCACGTATAATCAAATCGAAAGGTTTTATTCAATTTGATTAATCTCCTTTCTATCTTTATAATAATAAATGCACTGTGGATTCTTTTCTGTATTATTACGACTTTGATCGTTTTTGGGTGATTATTACCACAGTCTTTTATTCTAAATGTTAATTTGGTAAATTAGACTTCGAGTCTTTATGATGAACGTGATTACTTGATACTAGACATGTGGCGTAAGAGACAGTGCATAGTTTAATGGA
>JAGCWW010000081.1 GCA_017961685.1 Acholeplasmatales bacterium
GTTACATTGGAGACATAAACCCAATTTATTACTTTCTGAACTGCACGTCAAGCATTTTTCTTCGCATTCGACTTCTGGAATAGTTAAAGGCATTTTTGTCACTACAGTGCTTGGAATAATTGTTACAATTGTTGTAGGTATTTCATATATAACAGTTGTGGGAATGTTATTAATTATAGAAGTAGGTGGCGCAGGGATAATAACTGTAGTGGGAGGAGCTGGTATAATAACGGTAGTAGGAGCAGGTATAATAATAGTAGTGGGAGGAGCAGGTATAATAATAGTAGTGGGAGCTGGTAAAATAATAGTAGTAGGAGGAGATATAATAATAGTAGTAGTAGGAGGAGGTTTTAATACAGTGGTTGGTAGTGGTTTTATTTCTGTAGTAGGAATCTGTTTAATTACAGTAGTAGGAGGAGTCCTAATTATTGTTGTCGGAGGTGGCTTTATAACAGTGGTAGGAGGGGGTAAAACACAATTTCCATTTCCATCTGATATATAACCAGTTTTACATGTTGAACATTTTTGATTATTGTCATCATCTGAGACTTCGGTACATGTTTGACATGTCGGATAACACGAATCTGGCTCACATTGATTACCATTAATATGATAATGCTCTTTGCATTTAACTAAATTCCATTGTTCATTATAAAATTCAGCATTGTTTGGTACATCCAAGAGACATCCAAGTGTATTTATTAATTTATACTTTGTCCCTTCAGGATAAAAATAATTACACAAACCACATTCTGTTTCATCAGTATTTAACACATATATATTCATATCACATGAATCTTTCGATATACAAATACCTTCAGGCATCATTTTAATTTTATCATCATCACACCCACTTTGGCATTTATTACCTTCTGGATCGAGCATTAAATTTTCGCAAGCTGAATCACAAGAGTCACCCGATGCTGATTTAACCATACATACTTTATATACCTTATTCGATGTTATTGCTAACATATTGCCGCTTCCATCAGGAAGAAAAATTGTATCTTCGTCTCCTTCGATGTTATAAAGGACTTTATTTTCTTTTACGTCAATTAATCCGTAATATGTCGTACCTTTATCTACGTTGTATATTTTGTAATATATATCCTTGGTGCCTGGGATGAATTTAATTTCTTTTATTTCCACATTATCCACAAAGGTCAAAGGCGATTTATTATTATTTTGTGTTATACTAAAAGAATTCCCATAATTATTAATCGAAATATCTAAATGCCTATTCGAATAACCGCTTGAAAAATCCGAGACGTTGTTATAAGTGAAATAATAGAAGTAATAATTACTATCAATTGAACCTTGGGTGTCGGCTTTGGCCTTTATAATAGTAGTACTTCCTTGGATTTGATTTGTGTTAATTGTACTTTCTCCTTCGTTCATGATTAAATTAAACCCAGATAGGACTAAATTATCTCCCTGTTTTTGCAAGGAAGGAAATTTATATTCATAGTTATGACCTTTTTTTTCCCATTCCGGGAGTTTATAGCCGTATAATTCAGTAAAAGAAGAAGACCTTTTATAATCTCTGTTATTCCCTTTTACGTAATATAAAGCATTATTTCCATTATGTGCATAAAAAACGAGGAAATATCCTGTGTCATGTTTATAACAACTCAATTCCCAATTTCCTTCAGCATCAAAAGGCTTGATGTAATAATTATAATAAAACTCATAAGGATGGAAGCTGCCTTTTGGGCAAATAAGAACTTCACTGGATAATTGGTTGTAATAAATACTTTCAATATCTTCAAAAGCGACTTCTTTTGTGACTGAATTATATGTTAAGTAATTTTTAGAAGTGATTTTGCCTTCGCTGTTCTTTGTTATTACTTTCTTTAAGACATATCCATTTTGATTATATAGGATGTGTTCATAACTTGCATCCGTGGAAGAAGATGAAAATAATTCAATGGAAAGACTGTCTATGTCCCAATTAGGAATAGAGCAATGAATGATTAGTATTTGCCAAAGGATTAAAAAACTCAAATAAGAATTCATTTTTATATAATATATAATTAATTATATTAATAAATAACA
>JAGCWW010000082.1 GCA_017961685.1 Acholeplasmatales bacterium
TTTTAATAGTATTATCTAAGCTATGATTTTTTATTTTGGATATATATTCTAGATAAATACTTGAATTTGAATCTATACCCAGTTCTATTAATATGTCTTTAATTATTTTTACCTTATCAGAATCATCTATGATGGATGGTGATTCATTAAAACCTAATAAATAATAGAAATCTTTAATACATTCATAGCAAAAAGCATGAAAGGTATATACATTTTCAAATGTAGATACTTTTTTTATTCTTTCTTTCATTTCTTTGCTTGCTTTATTAGTAAATGTAAAAGCAATTATAGTATTAGGATTAATACCTTCTTCTAATAATTTCATTATTCTATTTGTTAGAACTTTTGTTTTACCTGTACCTGCACCAGCCATAACTAATACTTTATGATTAGTAGTAAAGACTGCTTGTTTTTGTTTATCATTTAGTTCTTCAAACATTAGAAAGGCATCTCCATTTCTTCTATCTTTAAAAACAAATTAGTTCTTAGAGTAGCAAATTCTTCATCTGTATATGGTTTAAGATTCATTTGGTATAAAAACATATTAAATCTTTTAAGTTTCTTCTTATCAAAGTTAGATAACTTATATAATACCTTTAGCATTTCATAAAAGAATGTTTCATAGTTAGCCTTACATTGAGCAAGTCTAACCATTAAATAGAAAGCTGCTTTAGGTTCAATATAATTGAAACTTGATTCATATGAGAATATTTTTTCATCAGGATTTTTAATAATCCCTTTCTTTACTCCACCCAAAAAATCAGTCCATGATTGATCTGTATCTATATGCCCTTGATTCCTTGCGTTATTATTATTGTCCTGTTTAATATCTAATAGTCCATATAGAACTTCAAATGCAAATAAGCGCATATTGAAGCCATATTGTAATTCATTTGTATCGTAATAATCAGTTAAAAAGTTATATACAATTGCATTTGCTCTATCATCTCTAAATCTCATTTCATATCTTACCCAATAATCTTCTGCGATTTCTTTTCCTTTATTTATTTGTTCTATCTTTTTGTCATAAATACATAACTGTGTTGGTGATTTAGTTGATCCAAAAGTTAAAGATAAACCAGTTTCTATAAAACCAATAGGCCTTGGTGGTTTGTTAAAGATAGATGTATATTGTTTAATCTTTATTTTGCCGTATAGTTTGCATAAAGGCATTTCTTCTCCTGAATAATCATCTATGGCAACATCTATTCTCTTGAATGTACCATTTAGCCTCATCAGATACAAGAATAAATCTTTCCATGTTTTATCTTGATTTCTTCTTTCAAAATCTCTACATCCTTCTCCTTTAAACTCTAAATGGCATGTTCTATAACCTGTATCATTTTCAGGTCCAGATAATCTTAAAGTCATTGAATCACCTAATGCATATTGATATTTATATCTTAGAGTTGAATAATCTTCTCTATTTACTTCCATAAAATTAACGTTTAAATAATTTGAAATCATTTTAACTGTATCAAGGACTACTGCAAGCTCATTATCATCCGCCTCAACTATTAATGGAAATGTAACACTCAAGTAGTCTATTTTTATTTCTTTATCCTCCATAATTAACAACTCCTTTCATAATAGTTCATATAAGGCAGCTAAGGACGGTTTGCGACACGACAGAGGGGCTATTAGTAATAGCCCCATCTGCCTTGTGTTACGTAAACCTTTACCCTTAGCAGATATCTTATATTTATATAAATGTATTTTTAAAACTTTATTCTTATTTTATTATTTCATTATGTTTTCTTCATTAATAGCACCTCCATTTTCTTTTCTATATTTTAATAATAGTATGGTGCTATTGTCGTGTGCGAAGGGAAAAATGAATATTTATTCAAAAGCAAAAAAAAGACTAAATTTTTCACAATTTAGTCTACAAATTTTAAAATTATAAAGGAATGTTACAAGTATATTATTTTTTATTCTCTTGTATTCCTATCCATTCTTTGCATTTTTCTTCTGCTAATTTATAATTTACCCAATAACTAGCATATTTTCTTTCTTCCTCTGTTAATGATGAAGGACTATTCAATGAAGCTATTTTAGTATTATACATTTTATTAACTCTATTGTTAATAATCTTTAATGTATTCTCTTTATTTACCCAATTCATCAAATCAGTAAAATCTGCTTTAAATTTAGGATTTGGTTCTGAAGATATATCATATTCAATAACCGCTTGACTAGGAATAGGAATCATGCAAGCAGTAACCAATATAGATGTAAGTTTTTCATTTCCATCCTTGTCTCTTTCGATAAATTCTATATCAAACTTTGAACGTTTAATTTTTCTTATACCACTAGCATTAGTATAAGTTTTGCCATGTTTGCTCATTTCTTTAGATCCTTTGTGAATAGGAATATAATATAAGTATTCTCCTACAGTTAAACAAACGCCGACATATTTTCTTCCACCATTAGTACTTAACCCTATTTTTGAATCTCGAACATTCGATAATCTAGGATCTTTCTTTAAAAAATCTATATAATTTGGATCTACATTTATTAATCTCATAAAATCTCCTTTCTATAAATTAAAAAAGGTAGAGTAATCTACCTTTAATAAATCTGCACTTATGGTAGCAATTCACCTTTTGTTTGTAACCTCACATTTATAGTTGTGAATTACTTTTTGTATGTAACCTTGCACTTATGGTAGCAACTCACCTTTTGTAAATTAAAGTATTTCCTACTTCAATTATATTATAACACATTTTTAAGCAATGTAAAGATATTACTTAACATAACATATTTTTCAAATTTAATAATCTGTTTTTTTACGTGTCCTTATTATTTTATAGGTAATAAGATTAGAATTCCATTTGATTTATTAAATAAAACAATACAATATTTACAATAATTAACAAAAAAATAGTACAATTTTTCTCATAATATTTTTATTCTGTTTTATCATCTTGTTGTCTTAATTCAAGCTTTAACATATTCTCAATATTTGACAACAATTCTTTCACTTTCGTATAAATTGCAATACACATTTTATCATTTTTCTTTTCATCATCACTCGTTTTATCAATTATTTCAAATGTATCTTCTATATTATAGTCTTTGAAAAACGAAATATATAAATCTGAACCATTCAGTATTTTTTCAGTAACGCTAATCTCTATTAATTTATTATCATTTTCTTTAAAAATATAGTTAGTAGCATCTTTATAAAAATTAATAACTCTTTTCATATTTTTTATATCTCTCCTTTAACGAATCTATTCCGCCCTCAATATTATCAGCAACTATCTTTAATATATCTGTTTTGTCATCTTTAAATTCTAAAGCTCCATTTTCAATTGTAATTTTACCACTATTATCATCTTTTTTTAGAAAAATAATATTGTCTACATCCAAATTTACAATAAATTGTGGATTATGTGTTATCAATAATATTTGTCTATTATTTGAAAGAGTTTTGAAATTTGCTAATAATTTCTTTTTAATTGATGGTTGTGAGACATCATCTTCAGGCTGATCTATAATGTAAATGCCTGATTTCTTAGTATCATTAGCAAGTAAATCAAAATATATTTGCGCATTAGCACCATTTGATAATTCTTTAGTTACATCAGTGTCCTTAGAATTGTTTATTACATATTTTATTTTTAAATCAGCATTAATTTTGGTGCTTATTGCATTTTTGTAGTGTTCATAAATGTCGTCTATAGTTTGATCTCCAGTTTTTATGTTTCCCTCAAATTCAATTGGATCAACATCAGTAATATTTTTTATATCTTTCTTATACGTAGAAGCTAGAGGATATTTTAATAAATCAAAAATATAATTACTATCTATTTTAAGTATTGATGGCTTACATATAAATCTATATTCACCATTATTATTTATTTCTGGTTCTATAAGGGTTTCGATTATAGTTAAATCAAAATCATTAAAGTTCTGATTTATTTTAACAATATTTTTTATTGTTTCAGCTAATTCACTAAACTTTAAATTATATGCTTCTTTATTCTTTTGCATTTCAGTTTTTGTATTATTTAATTCATTATTTAGGCTTAATATCTCAGCGTTTATTAATTCTACTTTTCTTTCTTCTAATAATACACCTTTCTTTAAGTTAACATATTTAGTTTTTAAAACTATTAAATATTGTTTATATTCATTTAGTTTTGCTTTTTCTTCTAAATTAATTAATTTGTTATCTATAACATTATCTGTATCTATTATAGTTTTATCTATACTTGTTATTAAATCAGTATAATTTTTGATAATTGTTTTAAAATCAATTGTTATTTCATTAATTTGTAATGACATAGATTCTTCATGAATTTCAAATGTAATATCTGATAACTTCTTTAATTCTTGGCTTAATAACTTTTTATTTTTTAGAAAGGAAATATATTCCTCAACTTTTCTGTTTATTTTTTCTTTAACAATATTATAATTTGGCTCAACAGGATAATATTCATTCAAAAAATCTTTAGATTTAGTTTTATTATTTGTAAAAAGTTCTCTAATATTTCCTTGCTTATCAAAATGTCTTATTTGTTCTTGGGTAATTCGAGTTTTAATTTTAATTTTATTTTCATCTAAATATTTATCATATGCTTCTTTTAATGATTTGTTTTTTTCTATTTCTCTATAATCAGTCATTTTATGTAATAGCAATGATTTTCCAATAGAATTGTCTCCAATTATAGCATTAATACCTTTTGATAATTCTATATCATAATCGGTTTCATTAATTGATAATTGAATTTTTTCAATTGGTGCATTTGCTGAAAAAAAGCTACTAACCCCAATTTTAATTCTACTAGAATCAGTGATTGCCATCATTGTTCCTCTAAATGATGGTAAACATTTTAAATAGCTAAATTCAAAATCACCATCATCACTTTTTTCTGGATAATTATTCCACTCATGACAATCACTACCTGTAATAAATCTCATTTTTTCTAATTTCTTTTGTTGGTTTTCAATATAATAATTATTAAATATTTCATTCCTTTTGTTTTTGAATTCATATGCTTCAAAATAATCAACAAAAACTAATTTTTCCAATTCATCAATTCCTAATGTATTGGCATCATGCTTTCTTGGCTCTTTACTACCTAAACTTTCTTTTTGATGAGCTATTAAAATAGTATCAGTTCCGATTGTTCTTAATATATCTATATACTTTTCTTCTGAAAAAGAATTATCTAAATTATATAATGGTTTATCATTAGAAGTATCATAAATTAATGGTTGAATTGATTTAATTTTTTCTTCATCAGAATCATCAAATAATGTAACAATATGTAATACTTGACCTAGAATAGTAACGCTAAACTCAACACCAGGCAATACTTTTTTTATACAATTACTATTATTATTCTCTTCTTTTTTCAATTTTGTATACAGATTATAATCAAAATTATCATGATCTGTTATAGATAACATATTAACGCCATTATCATTTAGTTTTGAAATCAAAATAGGTAGATTATCTATAGTACCATATTTAACTTTATCATGGTCTTTAAAATGTGAAGCATTTGAATGTATATGAAAATCCACTTTTAAAGCTTTCTTAACTATTCTATCCATATTATCACCTTCTTAAATATCTATCCAACATTTGAAAACCATTCACTAACGCAATAATAATTATCTATCTTGATTGTTAATTTATTGATAAAAGCTATAAACACATATACAACAGTCGTAAAATATCTATATATTACATATTTATTATCTTCATCATTTATTCTTTCGTTATACTTATTAATATAATCTATGACTAATTTTGGATGTTCCATAACATTTAGTTCATCAAAATCATTTTTGTTTTTGTCAAGATAATATATACATAGTTTTTCAAAATTATCCACAATATAATCATTAATACTTTTCTTATTTGCGTTATAGTATTCGTTCAAAACTTTTTTATAATCTTTTATATGCTTAAATCTTTCTTCTTTTCTACTAGTATCAAAATCACCTAATACTTCTATGCATGGTGAAGATAACAGTAATAGCCCTGATGATGTTTCATCATTAAATTTAGAAAACATTTCATTAATATCTTCACAATCATTATGATCAACATCATACATTAAAAATATTCCTTGAAATAATTCACTATGAATACTTAATAGTTTCTCAAATGAATCAGTGTTCTCATTATATACTTTTAAGAAGTCATGTATTCTATTTCTAGGTCCTTCAATTATAACTACATTATTCTTTTCGTTTTCAAATTCTAATTCAGATAATTGATTAAAATTTTCAAAATCTAATTTTTCATCACATTTTATTACATTATATCCATATTTTTCTAGAACTCTTTTAAATATTGTTGGTTCAGTTTTTTCACCTTCAACTATTAACAAAAACCTATTCTTCGCCATTTATTGCCTCATCAAACATAGCAGACAAATACATCTTTTCAATATTATTAACTTCTCTAATATTTTGATAGATGTTTGATAGTCTACAATATTTAGATTTTCCTTCATACCATTTTGCGAAATATATTTGATCTGGTCTTAATAATTGTAAAATATATGTATTATGTGATGAGAAGAATACTTGTATATTCTTTGATTTTATTACATTTAAAAATGATTTAATTGCACTAGGATGTAAAGCTTGTTCTAATTCATCAATAAATATAATACCATTTTCAGGCATAGATAAAAGAATTGATAGCATTACACTTTGATTTTTCATACCTTCTGATATGAATTCAAATGGTAATTCTCCTTTGAAATCTTTGCCTTCAATTTCAATAAAATATTTATTAGTTTCCATAATATTAGCTGTTCTTAAAGGCTTTTTAACAATTGAATATATTGGAAACTCATTATATCCTTTTAATATTTCTTTTACTTCTTCTGATTTGTTAACAAGCAAATCTAGGAAATTAACATCATTAAAAATTCTTGATCTTACAAAAGCGCCTCTGGAAATAAACGCTGGTGTTATTATTGTATATGAACTTATATATGTATAAGCTTTTTGTATATCATCATCATTTATTTCACTTGAAGCAAGGCTTCTTAATGTCGATATTAATGTTGAGACATCTTGAACTTTTCTATTCTTTTTTCTATAAATAAAATTATTTAAATCACGTTCAAAAACAACATCGTTAGATGCTTTTAAAAATTCTTTAACTATTCCTTTGAAGCTTGATGTTTGAATAAAGTAATTATATTCAATATTCCCTATTTTAAAGAATAATTCTACACTTCCTCTTACCAATTCATCATTCTTTTTTGTGCTTCTATTGTATGTATCAAACAAAAAGTTATTTACAATAAATGGTCTAAGATTTGTAGCTGGTTCATTCATTAAAGCAACAAGTTGTTCCATTGTTCTAATAACAGATGTTTTACCACTACCATTATGTCCATAAATAGCAACAGGATTAACTATTGTTCCATTTACATTATCTTCTAAAAATTTATATTTATCTTTTTTAAAATCTATCTCACATGTATCAATTGAATTTACATTTTTTATTATGATTTTTTCTAACATAACTTCACCTCTTCTGTATATTTTATACACTTAATATTATAACACATTTTTTTGTTATTTCAATCGTGAAATGTATATTTTATACAGATTCATTATTAATCTATCGATATTTATGATTATTTTAAAAGCTTATTGGACTTTAAATCCATTTTTGTTACACAATACGATAAATTCTTTAAGCATGTTTTCTATAACAAAATCGTTAATTGTCGACTTATTCCTTAATGCCCAATAAATATCAACACTATTCTTGGTAAAAATCAATGCAAATTCGTCACCAAAAAAAGTCTTTAAATAATCATCAATCTTGTTTTCATATCTAATGTACATATTTGAATCATAATAACCAGGCTCAAGATGTTTTAGGCAACGTTGAAAATGTATTATCTGTTTTAACAATTCTTCCTTTTTCTTGAAAATCATCTTCTTTTCTCTAATCATTTCTACAATTTTATTAATAAGCTCAAATGCTTTTTCTAAAAGTTTCATATTTTTAATCTCCTAATTCTAAATGTTATATATGTCAAAAATCATATATCTTTATTATACATCTTAATTAAATTCATATATAACTTGAACAAGAAAATTTTTTTAAAAAAATGGTGACTAATTCACCATTCCTTACATTATTATTTTTAATCTTATTCTATTTTAGCCAAATATTTTCTCGCCTCTTGAAAACTAATTCTCTTTTATAATCATCTTTTTTAAAAAAAAGAATGGAGAACACCCCATTCTTATATATTGTTTTTTAATAATTTATAAATTGGTACAGTTATTCGACTTTTCATTAGAATATTCTTTGTTTTTCTTCTTTGTAAAAATTTTCCCGTATAAAATATATTTTGAAAAATATTCCATTAAAATATTGCCTAGTAAAACAACTATTCCAATTGATATTAGTAATATTACAAATATGTTTATTCTATTGTTCCAAAAACAATCAGTTGAATCTAATCCTTTAACAATAAAGCCATGTAGCAAGAATATACTAATTGTATTTCCACCTATTCTTGTTAAGAAAGGTATTTTTTTATTAAATCTAATTGTAAATATAAAGAATCCTATCCATGATATTGCGCAAAATATTATAATTAATTTTATGAATGGATTATATAAGCCTTTATAAGGATAAGATCCATATAACATCTGTGCAGTAATATTCTTTTTTAGAATGATTATTATTATAGAACATATCGTTAAACATAAGAAACTTAGTTTAATAATTATATTATATTTTTTTTCTATTTTTATTTCTTTCAAACTTAAAATCTTTTTGGCATAGAAACCACATATAAAATATGGCAAGAAAGAAACAAATCTAGAAACTGATAAATAATATCCCTGAGTTGAGTCAAAAGGGAAAGCAAAATACATTATTAAGCTTATTACAACTGCACTTACTATTTTTATGATGCTTTTTTTATTTAATTCAAATATGTCTAATAACGGAATTAAGAATAAGTAGAATATATAACACAATAAATACCATAATATCCAATAAGGCGTTGTCAATTGATAGTTAGTTTTTCCGCTATATATAATATTAATATAAAATATGTAAATAACTTGAAATATTAAATATAAGATGATAAAATTAACTATTCTTTTTTTACTAAATTTAGCGAAAAAGCCAGTAATAAATATCAGCAACGGCATATGAAACGAATATATAATTCTATAGATAGTATTATTTGATGTATGCAAAATTGATATTTCCAACATGTGACCGAATACGACTAAAATAATTGCAATTAGTTTAATGTTATCAAACGCATAATCTCTATTATTCATTTTTCTTTTTACCCATAATAATTAAGATTTGTATAAGTAATTGTAGCCTCAATAAATCCACTACTTGATCCTTTATATACTAATAAATCCAATGTCCCGCCTGAATTTGATCTTTTAGCAACTAAATCACAATATCCATCACCATTTACATCCATAACATAGCAATCAGAATAATCATTATAATCTGGTATATATTGGCTGCTATTCAAAACTACTGCAGAAGAGAAACTACCAGTAGATGAGCCATAATATGCAGAAAGCTTTCTATAACTATAATTGTTATTGTGTATTATTAAGTCAGATTTTCCATCATTGTTTACATCCCCCATAAACACACAATCATTTTCGTTATATATATCTGTTGATGAAAGCGAATATGTTGATGATGCATCGTTTATATATGGCGATGAAGACTTGCCTAAGTATGTTAATGCATAAATATATGCTCCATATTGTTTAAACATAACAACAAAATCATCCTTCCCATCACCATTTACATCTGAAACATAAAACTTGCTTGGATTTGTGTATGGATAATATGTTCTTGAACTATTCAATTGTGTTGCCTCATTATATCCTGATGATGTTGCTATGTAGATATGTAATCTTCTATAAACTGTACCACTTGATGTTCTAGTCGTATGAACTAACAAATCAGATTTACCATCACCATTAAAATCTCCTGCAAATACAGAATCATTATGTTTATAAGAATAAGTGCTAGATAGAGCAGTTGTTGTAGCATCTGTTATATAAGGGCTAGCGCTCTTTCCTTTATATACAAGTGCTCCTCTATTATATGAACTATTTTCATAAAAGACAATAAAATCATCCTTTCCATCACCATTTTGATCTGCTACTAAGAATTTACATGGATAAGCTATCGGATCGTGATATCTTGTACTTGATAGATTAACTCCTGTCTCAAATGTTCCGTTACTCTTTCCTTTATAAATTAATAATTGTCTATAATTTCCATTACACCAGTGTATTAGTACATCTGTCCTACCATCACCATTGAAATCTCCTACAAAGGCTGGGTCATCATAGAAAAAGTTATTTGAGAAATTAGTAACTATTGGGCTGCTAAATGCTCCAGTTGAAGTGCCCAAAAGTGTAGTTAATGATCTTGTGCCATTATTGTTACAAGACATTATCAAATCATCGTATCCATCTCCATTTACATCACCTGTAAAAGTTCTAGGTTTAGCAGCAGCTCTTAGTGCTTTATAAGCATTTAGTCTTCCTTGTGAAACGCAATAGGATGCTAATGCTGATACATAATCAACATTATTCATTATTAATTCCTTTATCTCTTCCGGCTTTGCTTCAGGTTTTACACTCAACATAAGTGCAGCTGTTCCGGTAACAAAAGGCGTTGCCATAGATGTCCCGCTCTTAAATCCATAGCTATTAGATGGAATTGTACTATATATTCCATCTCCTGGTGCAAACAAGTCAACATACGAACCATACTTGGAGTCTGATGCTTTTTGATCGCTACTAGTAGAGTTTCCAACTACTATAGTATTCTTTGCCTTATAATATGCTGGATATTCAGGAACATTTCCGATATCAGGGTCTATATTACCTGCAGCGCATACCAATAATCCTGGGTAATTTCCGATTGCTAGTTGATATCCAGTATCAGGATCTTCTGACCCTCCGCTATAATTAAGCAAAGAAATATTATTTGCTGTTGCATAATCAATTGCCTTAATATCGTAAGATGTAGTTCCACTTCCATTATTATCAAATACTTTTAATAAAACTAAATAAGCACCCCAGCATGAGCCAGCAATACCCTTATTATTATTACCAACTGCTGCGATAATGCCAGAAACATGTGTACCATGTCCATCAACATCGGTCGGATTAGATATACTTACTGAACCGCCAGTTGAAAAATCACGATGTAGGCTAGAATAAACATTAGCACTTAAATCCTCATGTGTTGAAGAAATTCCAGTGTCCATAACGCCAATTAGTATTTTCCTATTAGTCTGAATATAATCCCACGCTGAAGGTAATTCTATTTTTTCTTGTCCCCATCTATGACTATAGTAATCACCATAATATGTATCATTAGGGATAGTTTGTGTTGATGTTATATAATTCGGCCCAGCATAAAGAATGTCATCATCTTTTTCTAGCGTCCTGATTGCATCAATAACACTATAATCATTTGAAGTGTCAATTGTTAATTTTAAAATTTGATGAAATGAATAAAAATCTAAGTTTTTCCTAATATCATACTCATCTTCAATAAAATCAAAATTACCCTTCAAGCTCTCTAAATAAAGATTTTTTGTCTCAGAAGTTAAATCCTCTACTTTTATACAGTTAACCTCCTTGAAATAATTTGAATCATAGTCTAACATTTCAATGCTTTTTTTATTTTTAAAAGCTACAATAATGCTGTCAGATGAATATAAAGTCTCATTCGAAATTGTTGCGTATAACTTTTCCTCATCCAATTCCTTGGCATATCCTCTGCCAGTTGATAAGCCAAGTGTCAATAAACAAATAACTAACAAAATAATTTTTTTCATTTTCTTCTCCCTTCCTACAATTATTTTTGATATCGCAATATCAATTATATTTTAACATACATTTTAGAAAAGAAAAAGCCATCACATTTTATAAAAATCTTTCATTCATAAAAAAAGTTAAAAAAAGCTTATAAAAATAAGCTTATTAGAAATAACTGGCGTTCTGGGGCGGATTCGAACCGCCGATCTTCAACTTAGGAGGTTGGTGCATTATCCAGCTATGCTACCAGAACATATATCTTTCCCCTTATTTAATCTCGTTTTTATGCAAATAGGGGAATAAACTAAGGGGAATGATTTTTAATAAATATCAAATTATATATTAGTTAAGCCAATTATTTTTGGATATAACGTCCCCTTAGGAGGTTACTGCATTATCCAGCTATGCTACCGAAACATACTGTTTTTAGGCCAAAAGGAGAGAGTTGATATCCATTTGGGTGACAAATTTTGGGTGACATTTTTTCTATAAAGTGCCATTTATGGCTTAACTAAGCCAATTAATTTTGGATATAACTTTCCCCTTAGGAGGAACTTGTTATATCCATTTAACTAACCGGGCCTATAAAGTAAAAATAAGGGCTAATCTTTGCGATTAACCCAATATTATACTTTTTATTAATCTCTATCCTCTTTAGTGTATGTCCATACTACCATTGCAGCACCACCAAGAACAGCAGTTAATGATAGAATGAAGTAAACAGGAGCAACTTTTACGGCAGTCTTATGAGCTTTTTCTGTATTCTTTAATTCGTTAAGACGGTTTTCGTTATTAACCTTTAATACATATAAATCATATAAAGTTTTCATACCGTTTGCCTTAGCTTCAGCATGCCATGCTTGATCTTCTTCACTAGCATATTGTAGGATGATAACATCACTTATCCAGTAGAATCTTTCTACATCTTCTTCAGTGAAAGTTGTACCTTCAAGTTTTTCAATATATTTACCAGTATATTTATCAACGCTACTTTGAGCATCCGCAACCATTTCAGAATCGCTTAATGTTGTAGCTGTACCATTAATGTGTCTCTTTAAAGATTTAACACCACCAGTTAAAGAAATTAAGAACCAGATGCTTAATAATACGCCTACAGCACATGTACCGATGTGAACGATTTTATTTCTTTCATCACCTAATAATAGGATAATTGCAGTGATTCCAAGGAATATGAAGATCAATGCAATGATTAGGAATCCAGTTGGATAATAGATGTAATTAATAAATTTTGTAAATCCTTTTGAATTTTCAATTAATTTTACATCGCTAAAGTTCTTTGCAGAAAAGAAAAAGAATACTATTGTTGTCACTAGTGCGATAGCTGTTAATCCTATTGCACAATATTTTAGAGCTGTTTTCATAAAAATAACTCTCCTTTCCTATAATTCAATTATATATCCATACATAGTATGAAAGCAATATGAAAATAATTTTCATTTACTTACATTTTTATTTTCATAAAATAGATAAAATGTTTTACCTAAAATATTATTAAAATATTAATTACCTGCGATTTTGCGCGCAACAAATACACCACTTGCTGATGCATGGCTTAGTGAATGTGTAACACCTGAACCATCACCAATTACATATAAACCTTTATGTAATGTTTCTAGGTTATTATCTAGATCTACAGTCATATTATAGAATTTTACTTCTACACCATAAAGTAATGTATCATCATTTGCAGTACCTGGAGCAATCTTATCTAGTGCATATATCATTTCAATAATTCCATCTAAGATTCTCTTAGGTATAACTAATGATAAATCGCCTGGTGTAGCGGAAAGTGTAGGTATAACAAAACTATCTTTTATTCTATCAGAATTACTTCTTCTACCTCTAATTAAATCGCCAAAGCGTTGAACAATTACTCCTCCACCTAGCATATTAGATAATTTCGCAATGTTTTCGGCATAAGCATTTGAATCATCAAATGGTTCTGTGAAATGCTTAGAAACTAATAATGCGAAATTTGTATTTTTTGTATGTTTACTCTTATCTTCATAAGAATGACCATTTACAGTAATAATACCGTTAGTATTTTCATTTACAACAGCACCATATGGGTTCATACAGAATGTTCTAACTAAATCACCATACTTTTCTGTACGATAAACTATTTTACTTTCATAAAGTTTATCAGTTAAGTGACTAAATACATCAGCTGGTAATTCTACTCTAACACCTAAATCTACTCGATTACTATGTGTTTTAATGCCTAAATGCTTACAAGTTGATTCCATCCATTTAGATCCACTTCTACCTACTGATATAATACAGTTCTTACAAGTTAAAGTTATTTTATCACTTATAACTTCAAAACCACTATCTAATTTATTAACTGTTCTAACAGGTGTTTTAAAATAGAATTTCACCTTATCTTTTAAAATGTTATAAAGATTTGTTAATACAACATAGTTTTTATCAGTACCTAAGTGTCTAACTGATGCATCAAGCAAATGAAGCTTATTTTGTAGACATAGCTTTTTAATTTCTGAATTAGCAGTAGAATAAAGTTTTGTTCCTTCTCCGCCATACTTCATATTAATACTATCTACATATTCCATTAAGGTAATAGCTTCATTAGTACCAATATAATCACATAAATTTCCACCAAATTGATTAGTGATATTATATTTACCATCAGAGAAAGCTCCAGCTCCTCCAAAACCATTCATAATTGCGCAGCTTGCACAATGAATACAGCTTTTAACCTTAACTCCATCTATAGGACATTTTCTAAGCTCAAGAGGATTACCTTCTTCAAACATACAAACCTTTAAATTTGGATTAAGTTTTAATAATTCATAGGCACTAAAAATACCACCAGGTCCAGCACCTATAATAATACAATCATAATTAAACATATAAATCCTCCTTTATACACGTTTTTTCCAAGTTGATGGAGCAAATAATAATAATATTGGGAATATCTCTAAACGCCCTGCAATCATTTCTATTGATAAGACCATTTTAGAGAATTCGGAATAACCACTAAAGTTATAAGCAGGTCCAACCTTACCAAATCCAGGTCCTACATTTGAAATACAAGTTAAAGATGATGAAAAGGCTGTAAGTGGATCAAGTTCCATATTAGGGTTATAAATAGAAATTAATAATGTGCAAAAAACAATAATAACTACATAACAAGTCGCGAATGTCTTTACCGAGTGAATAACCGTGTTATCTAGCGGTTTATTATTCATTCTAACTATTTTTACCTTACGAGGTGAAATCATTTTTTCAATATCATTTATAGTTGTTTTTGTGATTATAGCAAGTCTACTTACCTTTAATCCTCCTGCAGTTGAACCTGCACATGAGCCTATAAATGTTAAACACATTAATACAGCACATGATAGTGCTGGCCAGACTCCATAATCAGTAGTTGAAAAACCGGTCGTAGATATAATTGATGCGACTTGGAAGAAGGAATGCCTAAATACTTCTTCGGCATTATTATAGACTTCCATAACATTTAATGAAACAATTACGATAGCTAGAGTAATTAATCCTAAATACCACCATAATTCTTCGCTCTTAAAGGCTTCTTTAAATTGGCCTATTAGAATTAAATAATATATAGAGAAATTTACTCCAAATAAAATCATAAATATTCCAACAGTATATTGTACACAAGGATCATAAAAACCAATTGATGCACCGTGGTTAGAGAATCCTCCTGTGCCTGCTGTACCAAATGTTGTGATTAAACTATCAAAGATACCCATTTTTTTATCAGGTAAGATTAATAGAGTAATAAACATTATACCTGTTAAACCCATGTATATTAAATATAATATACGGCTTGTAACTTGCATCTTACTAACTAATTTACCTACCTTAGGACCAGTTGATTCTGCTCTTAAGATATGTACTGATGTACCATCCTTGCTTTCAGGAATGAAAGCTAGGATAAATACTAATATTCCCATTCCACCTATCCAGTGGGAGAAACTTCTCCAAAATAACATCGATTTACTTAAAGAATCTATTTTTTCTCCTGAAAGTATTGTAGATCCTGTAGTAGTAAAACCACTAGTTATTTCAAAGAAAGCATCAAAGAAATTAGGAATCTCTTTTGATATTATAAAAGGGATACAGCCAAATAAACTCATTAATAACCAGCTTAAACCAACAATTACAAATCCATCTCTAGCCATAATTGATGTGTTTTTAGCCTTAAAAAAGGACATAAGAAAGCCAATTAATAAAAGTGAAGCCATTGGTATTAAAAAAGAAATTGTATTTCTAATAGGTTCTTTATAATAAAGTGATACAAATAGAGGCAAACTCATTAATATACCGACAAGTAAAATAATTTTACCAAGTATATTTCTGATTAAACCATAATTCATATTATGCTAAACAATCGTCCATATCATTTAGTGTTTTACTATTTGTAACAATAATAACTCTATCCTTATCCTTTATTGTTGTTGAACCCATAGGAAGAATATATTCATTGTTTCTAATAATACCCGCAATTAATATATTTTCTTTTAACTTTAAATCTTTAAGTGGAGTATTTAGTAATTTAGAGTTTTCACTTGCTTCAAATTCTAATACTTCAATTAAATCATTCATAATCTTATATAATTTCTTTATTTGACTACCTCTTGTGTTAGTTGTAGCTCTTATATAACTTACTATTTGGTTTGCGGTGATTTCCTTAGGGTATACAATACTAGCCATTTCGACTGATTCCATTAATTCACCATAACTAATCTTATTAATCTTAGTTACAATCTTTTTAACCTTTCTAGTGTTTGCATATAAGCTTATGATGATGTTTTCTTCATCATTACCAGTTAAGCAAACAATAGCATCACTTGAATCAATACCTTCTTCGCTTAAGATCTTTTGATCTGTACCATCACCACAAACTATTTTTGCCTTTGGCAATTGTTCAGCAAGCTCTAAACAGCGTTTATGATCAGCTTCAATGATTTTTACATCGAAATTATTAAATAATAATTCTTCAGCTAAATATACTGCAATACCACTACCACCTATAATTAAAACGCTTCTAATTCTAGATTGTAATGTACCTAGTTTTTCAGTGAATCTTCTTGATTCACTTCTTTCACATGTAATATGTATCCTATCTTTTGCTTGTATTTTAAATTGTCCTTTAGGAATAAAGACATTTTCTCCTCTTTGTACAGCACATACTAAAACATTTAGTTGATTTCTTTTATTTAACTCATAAAGAGTTTGTCCTACTAAAGGACTATTTTCAGGTACAAAGAATTCAACTAAATCGACATTACCTTGTCCAAAGGATTCAATCTTAATCGCATTAGGGAAATTCATTATTCTAGCTATTTCTCTAGCACTTTCTAGTTCTGGATTAATAGTCATATTAATACCTAATGAACCTTTAAGCATATTTATTTGTTTAGAAAATTCAAAGTTTCTTATACGCGCAATTGTTGATTTTGCGCCTAATTTTTTTGCAAAGAAACAAGCAAGCATATTTGTTTCATCACTACGTGTTGCAGCAATTACAACATCAGCCTTGTTTACTCCTGCTTTTATTTGAATTTCATTAAGTAGGCCATTACCAACTAACCCCATACAGTCGAATTCATCAACTATTTCTTCTACAACATCAGTATTATCATCAACAACAATTATTTCATGTCCTTCTAATGTCGCATGTTTAACGATAGTTTTTCCTACTTTTCCTGCGCCTAATAGAACAATACGCATAATTATCCCCTACTTTTTCTTATTTTCTAGAATACTTTTATATAAATTATTGATTGTTTCAGCATAATTTTGTTTAGAATAAACTTTTGCTGATTTATAAGCATTTTCTTTTAAATGGTTAAGTAATTCTTTATCATTAATTAGTTCAATAACTTTTTCCCTAAATTCTTCAGCTGTATTATAGAATAAGCCATTTTCTCTATCATAAATTAAACCATCTAAATTCTTATCATATCTTACTACTACTGGTAAGTTACTTGATAATGCTTCAATATAAGTTAGCCCTTGAGTTTCAGTGATACTTGCATTAACAAAACAATCACCTATCATATAATATAAACCTATATTTTGATAAGGTACCATACCAGCAAATATTACATAATCTTCTAGATTTAATTCTTTTACAAGCTTTACTAATGATTCTTTAGCAGGACCATCTCCAACAATGACAAATTTAGCATTAACATCTCTTGCAAAATCATTATATTCTTTTAGCATAAAATCAATTGATTTTTCAAAAGCAACTCTACCAACAGATAATATTACAAATTCATCTTTTAAGCCTAAAGATTCCTTTAAAGTTTGTATTTCTTCTTCTGAATATCTTTTACGGTAGAATTTGTCTAAATCAATACCTGTAGGTATGATATGTATTTTATTTTCTTTATACAAATCATATCTAATAAACATATCCATAACCTTTTGATGAGGAATAACTATTGCGCTAGCTTTCTTACAAATCCAACGCATCATACCTTCAACATAAGCTAGATATGGTTTTTTAAGTAATGGTTTACCAAACTTAATAACAAAATGCATATAATCTTCATACATTGTATGCATAGTATAGACATAAGGTATTTTATATTTTTTAGCACATCTAATACCAAAACGTCCAATAGAGAATTCTGTATGAACGTGAATGATATCAAAATGCATACTTTCGATTAACTTATAATACTTATTAGCGGCTGGAACTAATTGGAAGCCATCAAAGTTTTTAAGTGGGACATCAAATCCTTCTAAACGAAGGATATGAGTGTCAAAGGCATCTGTTTTAGCTCTATGATCAGTAGTAATGACATAAACATCATTACCAAGCATAGTTAAGCCTCTATATAAGTTCATACAGCTTACGCTTACTCCGTTGACTTGAGGGACGTAGCTGTCTGTGAAGATTCCAATTCGCATGTTTCTTCATCTTCCTTTCTTCTTTTAACGCATATAGCACTTATACCGCCAAGTAGCATTACAAGGTAGTATGTTAAGAAACGCCAAATAAGCATAGCACTAGCAACTGTTGTGCTTGCCATAGCAAAGCTTGCGGCAAATACTTCTGTAAATGCCCATTCTGCACCGCCTGAAGCTCCAGGGGTTGGCATAAAGCTCATAATAACAAACGCAAATGCTGTCATCCACATAATAAACATAATATCAGATGGCTTTACTTCAACATTTAACCCCTTAAAGATAAAGAATGGGGCGATGAAGTATACCGCTAGTGATATAGTTTTATGCATGATTGCTAGTAAAAGGGTTGGTATATGATTAAATAATTCTTTAAAGCCTTTTTGTGAATTATCAAAATAAGTACTTGTCTTTTCAATCATATCTTGTTTTTTCTTTCTCAAGAACTTAATTGAAAATATTAAACCTACCAATCCCATAAATACTTTTTTAACTCTTTTTGATAATGAAATAAATATCAAAAGCAAAAAGATAATTATATTTATTGATAAACCTACTACTACCGCAACTTTAAATAGTGATGTAGAACCAGTTATTAGTTCATCAAAATATAAAATTATGGCAATAATACTAAATACACATGATACAAACTGATGAATAATAAAATTCATCATTATAACAGATGTTGATTCATCTGTTTTAACATTAACCTTTGTATAGTAATATACTTGGAAAGGTTGGCCACCTGATGCAAATGGTGTTATACCATTATAAAACTGGGCACAGTTAGCAATATTAAATGAATCTATAAATCTTATTTTTTTCTTTAAAATTACAAGCTGCATCAAACTAAATGCAGTGAATAGAATGTATAGTAATATACATCCTAACGCAAGCATCATATATTTAAAATCACAAGATTTAATAGCCTTTATTATTTCATCTACATCGTTATTGATTAATACAATAACAAGCATAATTACTAAAATAATAAATACGACTAATAAATTAAGCCAAATTCGATTCTTTTTCTTCATAATTACATTCTTTCAAGAGGGAAGATATCAATTAATCTTAATCCTTCTTCTAAGACAATTTTTATTGCGCTAAGTAATTTTAAATTAGTGTTTCTAATTACCTCATTTTCGTTATTAATCTTTTCTAAGCCATAGAAAGTATTAAAATCACTTGCTAGATTTAATAAATACTTACATATTACGCTTGGAGCGTAATCTTCCATAGCTTTATTAATATTTAGACTAAATTCATCAATATCCTTAATTAAGGCATAATAATGAGGTTTTTCAAATAATGAATAATCAAATTCATTAGTTGCTTTACAACTATTTAGAATTGATTTAATTCTTACATCTGTATATTGAAGATATGGTCCTGTTTGTCCTTCAAATTTTAACATTTGTTCTAGATTAAATTCATAATCTAAGCTTCTATGATTTTTTAAATCATTGAATATTACAGCACCTATACCTATTTTTTTACTTACTTCTTCTTTGTTTTCTAGATTAGGGTTCTTTTCATCAATTTGTTTATAAGCCATTTTAATAGCTTCATTTAATACATCAATTAATGTGACTACTCTACCACTACGAGTACTCATCTTTTTGCCATCTTGAAGTACTAAACCAAAATTAACATGAATTATATCATCAGCATAATCATAACCCATTTTAGAAATTACACTTCTAAGTTGATTAAAGTGTAGTTTTTGTTCATTACCAACTACATATAGTGCTTTTTTAAAGTTATATTCTTTCTTTCTATATTCTACAGCAGCTAAATCACGAGTCATATAAAGACTAGCACCATCTCTACGTTTAATTAATGCTGGTGGCATAGATTCTCCTAGATCAACAATCATAGCACCATCATCTTCAACTAATAATTTTTTATCCTCTAATTCTTTAACGATAGCATCCATCTTATCATTATAGAAGGCTTCACCGTTATATGAATCAAATTTAACGTTTAACATATCATATAATTTTAAAGCTTCATTAATTGATTCTTCTCTAAACCACTTCCAAAGCTTTAAATATTCTTCATTACCTAGTTCTAATTCTTTAAATACTTCTCTAGCTTCATCTTCTAATTCTGGATTAGTTTTAGCTTCATCATGAAATCTTACATAAAGTTTAGCTAGTTCTGATAAAGAATTTTCTTTAACGGAATTATCATTACCCCATTTTTTATACGCTACAATTACTTTTCCAAATTGGCTTCCCCAATCTCCTAGATGGTTAATACCAAAAGTATTATATCCACCCTTTTCAAAGATTAGCTTTAAAGATGCGCCAATAATAGTTGAACGTAAGTGTCCAATAGAAAATGGTTTAGCAATATTTGGAGATGAATAATCTAAAACAATTGTTTCGTTTTTCTTAACTCCGTTTCCATAATTAGATCCTTCTTTAATTATCTTATCTAATATTTCTTTTGCAATTTCTTCTTTATTTATAACGATATTAATAAAACCACCCATTATTTGATAGCTTTTAACGATATCTAAATCTTTAATGACATTAACAATTTCATTAACACAATCATTTAATGGTTTTCTTAATGCTTTAACAACCACAAATGATGGAATAGATATATCTCCTAATTCTTTTTTCTTAGGTTCTTCTACAACAATATTTAATTCTAAATTATAAGTGTTTAGAAAATATTTTTCTAAAAGTTCCTTTAATTCTAATTTAATGTTTTCTATCACTAAAACCACTCCATTCCCTTTTTATTATATAATAATAAAGTTTATTATACAAGGAAAAAGCGCTCTTATTTTGAGCGCTATTTTAACAGAATAGTAAAAAAATGTCTAAATTATGCGTTTTACTAATAAAAAAAGAGGCTAATCTCTTTTAGCCTCTTCACCTTTAGCTGGTTTATGGTAAGTATTGTATAGAGCGTTTCTATAAGCTGTACAATTTCTACCTTCATGCTTAGCATAATATAATTGTTGATCGGCATCTAGAATCCATTGACTTGATGCACGTTTAAATGATGTTTCATAATTTAAACCAATTGAAACTGTTAACATAGTTTCTTTACTACCGTTAATTCCTTCATGGCTTATTTTTAGTTTTCCTATTTCTCTATGAATTTCTTTACATAATTGTAAAGCTTGTGCTTCATCTACGTTTTCAGCGATAACAACAAATTCTTCTCCACCATAACGGTAAACAGTGCCGTTAAATTGTTGTGCAGCTAAGCTTGCGGCTTGAGCAACTCTTTTTAAGCACTCATCACCTCTTAAATGACCGTAAAAGTCATTATATTTTTTAAAAAAGTCGATATCAAGCATTAAGAAAGCTACACCATCTTCTTCTAATGCTTTCCATTCAGTTTCTTTTAAATCAATATACATCTTCATTGCTCTACGGTTAGCAACTTGTGTTAATTCATCAGTTTCAGTCTTTTGTTTTAAAAGTTCATTAGCTTCAGTTAAGACAACTGACTTTAATTTACTACGCATTGATGATGCATAAGTGTACTGTGAAACTAATGCTCCAAATATAATGAAGATTAAACTGTTAAATACCCAACCTAAGCCATTTATTTCATCTAAGTCAGTTTCAATTGCAATTACTTCTGGATTAGATTTTACAATAATTGCTGGAATAATTATAGATAAACACAATAGCGACATATAAACAAAGTTTTGCCTTCTTGTGTAGGCTGGTGCTACTGCTAAAAGTAAGATTATATAAATTAATGAAGAGTGTGTATTCATTAATCCACCATACCTTAAAGTTTTAGCAATTATAAATAAGCAACATCCAACAGTTACAGATGTATAATAAAATGTAATTATAGCTTTTTGGAAGCCTACATTTTGATCTTTATTTGCTAGTGCTACTGCTGTAACACATAAAGTTATACCACTTGTAATTAAAATTAGTATTTCAGCGATTAAACCCATTACATGATATTCAGGAATCATTCTACCACTTGAGAAGAATCCACTAGCTAAATCACTAAAGAAATAATAGATTTGAGCTATGATAAATAAAATAGATATTAAAATTAATGTTTTAAATGTTGAAAAAACGAAAATTTTAGTAGCTGAATCCAATTGATATTTATTTAATTGTGTATCAGGTATTTTCACTCTAAATGAGTTGAATAAACTATCCCTTAAAATCTCTTTTATTTTTTTCATCTACTCAGCTCCTTCTAATGAAAAGGGTTTCATCAATTTTATTATACTATATTTTTAAATATAAATAAACATAAAATTGGATAATTAAGAGATTTATTGAATATTTATGATAAAAAAATAAGCTGCACTTGCAGCCTATTCTTCATTATCAAATTTATGCGCATCAAATTTCTTTCTTTCAACTGTATTTAAAATTCTTTTACGCATTCTTATATTTTTAGGTGTTACTTCTAGTAATTCATCACTATTAATATAATCTAGGGCATATTCTAGTGTAATTAATCTTGGACGTTTTAGGACAACTGTATTATCTTTTGTTGCACTACGTGTGTTTGTTTGTTGTTTAGCTTTAACAACATTTACAGCTAAATCTAAGCCTTTATTAGCTTCACCAACAATCATACCTTCATATACATCTACGCCTGGTTCAACAAACATTATACCTCTATCTTCTAGTCCACCTAGAGAATAAGCTGTAGTTTTGCCAGTTTCACTAGCAACAAGCACTCCTTCTTTTCTTTCACCTATTTGAATACCTTCCATTTTTCTATATTCATAGAATGTATGGTTAATAATACCATAACCTCTAGTCATAGTTAGAAAGTCTGTCATAAAACCAATCATACCACGAGATGGTACTAAATAACGTAGTCTAACTTGATTATGGAAGTTATTCATAGAATCCATTATACCTCCACGTGAGCCTAACGCTTCAATAACATTACCTACGGTATCTTCTGGAGTTTCTATTAATACTTCTTCAAATGGTTCATATTTTTCACCATCTATTTCTTTAACAATGATTTCTGGCTTAGAAACTTGCATCTCATAGCCTTCTCTTCGCATATTTTCAATTAATATTGATAAGTGTAACTCTCCTCTACCTGAAACAATAAAAGCTTCTTCATTGCCAATTCTTTTAACCTTTAAACTAACATCTTTTTGCGTTTCACGGTATAATCTATCTTCTATTTTTCTAACTGTTAAAAATTTACCCTCTTTACCAGCAAATGGGCTATTATTTACACCAAAAGTCATTTGTAGTGTTGGTTCATCAATGTGTAACATTGGTAGTGGATCACTAACCTCTAAATTACAAATTGTTTCACCAACCATAATATCAGGCAGTCCAGCGAAAGCTACAATATCACCATATTTAGCTTCTTCTATTTCAACTCTTTTTAAACCATAGAAACCAAATAATTTTTGAATTCTAAAGTCTTTTACAATTCCATCTGCTCTAGAGCATTTAACCATCTCATTAACCTTAATATGGCCCTTTGTAATGCGTCCTATACCAATTCTACCTACATATTCATTATAATCAAGTAAAGCTACTTGAAGTTGAAGATGAGAATCATCTTCTTTTGGAGATGGAATATATTCAATGATGGTATCAAATAGTGGATCCATTGTTTCTTTTTGTGTTGCGATATCTGGATCTAAGCTTGATGTTCCTTTTAAAGCACTCGCATAAACAATAGGGAAATCAAGTTGTGAATCATCAGCACCAAGTTCAATGAATAATTCTAATACTTCATCAACTACTTCTGAGATTCTTGCATTTGGTCTATCTACTTTATTTACGACTAATATTGGAGTAATTTTAGCTTCTAATGCTTTTTTAAGAACGAATCTAGTTTGAGGCATTGTTCCTTCATAAGCATCAACTACTAATAATACACCATCAACCATATGCATAATGCGCTCTACTTCACCACCGAAATCGGCATGTCCTGGAGTATCTAGAATATTTATTCTATAATCTTTATAATCAATACCTGTAGCTTTAGCTAAAATAGTAATTCCTCTTTCTCTTTCAATGTCATTTGAATCCATTGCACGTTCAGTAACTTCACTATTATCTCTAAAAGCACCAGATTTTCTTAAAAGTTGATCTACTAATGTTGTTTTACCATGGTCAACATGGGCAATAATCGCGATATTTCTAACTTTCATAGGTTTTCTTTTCTCCTTTCTTAAAAAAAATGATGCATCGCATCATTCATTTTTAAAACTGAATATGTGGTATTTAGCCACCATAGTTAAAGATAAGTTTTCATAGTCTTCATGAGAGTAACAGTTAACTACTTCATCATTTTTAACTACCCATAAATCTTCTTTAGGCATTTTTTCAATGCTTTTTACGTTATTATTAAACTTCTTTAATCTATCTCTTAAATATTCTTTTTGATTATCAGATAAATCATTAGAATCAATAATGATTAATTTTTCAATTCCAAGTTCTTTACCTAACTTATTAATCTCACAAACATCCTTACAGAAATCAACACTCTTAGTGTTACCATACATATAATATGTATATTTATCTTTCTTTAGTTGTTTTTTAAGATTAGAGAATGAATACATCTTAAGGATATGATCTTCTCCAACATCATAATATTTAGTTTCATTTTCTTGTTGTCCCTGTGATGTAGTTTCAGTATAAGTACCACGGAATTTATCTCTTATCTTCGATTTTTTTGAAGGTATAAGAATAATTACCATGATAATTATAGCGACTAAAAATGCCGCAAATGTTAGATATGCAGGAAGGCCTAATTTTACTTTTTCATATTTTTTAGCCATAATTTTTCAATCCTTTCAAAATATCATTCCATAATATTTTATCATTAATATAAATATTAATCAATATTTTTTTAAAATTGATAAGCCCTTTCATATAAAATATGAAGGGCTTTGTCATTTAGTTATTTTGTTTTTGTTAAATCTGTATCATTATAGAAAGTATACATAGTCACAGTTGTAGTAGATCTCTTATTAACAAGTCTATCTTCTGCATAAGATAATTTTTCAATGTAATAGAAATTTTCATGAGAATAATCAGATAAGTAATTAACAAATTTCAATGTTGAATCTATATCATCATTTTCACCATATAATGTTAATTGAATTTGAACTGCTTTTACAGTTGAAACAGAACAAGATATAGGCATTGTTGAAATTTCACTTATCTTACGAGTCGATATACCACTTTCTGTAAGACCTGATAAAGTAATGATACGGTCTAAATCTATTGAAGTAGCTTGTTGGTCAAAACTTGCAGGAAGAGTCGCAATTAACTTACCAACATTTTCATAAGTAGCAATCTTCTTGTTAAGTTCAGCTTGATCTTTTTTAATTTTCTTTTCAACTTCTGCTAATTTATCATCGATTCTCTTTTGATCTTTGTTTTGTTTAAGTGTTGCAATAACTTTTAATGAAACAAATGCGATAGCTAGGAAGGCGATTACACCAATTAGTCCAAAGCGAGTTGTACTTTTTCCAAAAACATTTCTTTTTCTTCTATATTTTCCGCCTTTTTTGGCTTTGTCTTTTTCAGTGTTTTCTTCTTTAGTCTTATTTTTTAGTTGTAGTGCCATCTACTAACACCTCCCACTTTGTATTTGTGTTTGTATCTTCGTATTTGATACCACCCTTAGGAATCCAAGATAAGTCAAGTAATGCTGCTCTATAACGATAATCAACTTGTTCATATTGCTTGTCAAAAGTAAGTTGAAGAGTTATTTTATTACCCTTTGTGTCAACATCAACGCCATTAATAGTTACACCAGCAAGTTGCTTTGCATATATATCAGAAATATAAGTTGAATATAAACTTACTTCATCAACTGTTGTTTTTAACTCGCTGTAAGCAGTATTGTAATCCTTTTCAAGTGGAGATGCATTTTCGATATTTTGGTTTTCAACATCTTTATCTAATTCTTGCATTAAAACTGTACGAGTTTTAAGTGTTTTATCTGTTGAATTGTATTTATTTTGTTTTTGAACAAATTGTACGTAGAATAAGAAAGTGAAAATAAAGATAAAGATTGCTACAACTAGGAAGAAATCCATTATTTTATCAAGTTTTTTACGTCTTTTAATGACGAAACTAATATATAAACCTCTCATATAATCATCTCCTAATTCTCGTCTTCTTCATCAGCAGTTGTCTTATAGAAACTTGCTGCTAATGGGATATAACATCCTTTTGGAAGTAATCTCTTGTAGTATTGTGATTTTTGTCCTAAATCAAATACTTCAAATGGCATACCTAATGTTCTATTAGACATTTCTTCTGATAATACTTCATCATCAATGTTTGATAAGTTGAAGCATACACAACTTCTTACGCTCTTCTTACCAGCGTTTTTGTTGTATCTATAGTAGTTAGCAATTCTTGATACAAAGTTATCAATCTTATCGATTGTTTGCATCTTATCATCGCTATCTAAGTCTTCCATGACAAATAGTGTAGGGTAGATATAACTGAAAATTGTTAGTGTGAAGAAGTTATCATATAATGTTACAAGCATTAAGCCATCGATTAAATCTCCTTCTTCATCTTCTACCTCTTCACCATCACCTTCAACGCCCTCTAAATCAGCAACATAATTCTTTTGTTCTGCTTCAGCTGTTTGAAGTTGACTTGATAATTGTACTTGAGCTAAGTTTGTTTTCTTAACTTCTTCGCCTTCATCTTCTGTATAGAATAATCTAAATAAGGCTAGCATAGGAATTTCATATGTGATGTCTTTCATCTTTAATTTTTCGAATACATCTAAGTAATCATTAACCATCTTTTCATCCATAATAATTAGGATAACTACTAATGTATCATCTGTAGCTGTCTTAATGAAATGGTTGAAGATTGGAGCTTCAAATGGAAAGTGAATTGTCTTTCCTACTTGTGATTTAATATATTCTTCAATAGTCTTAGTTTGAAGTTCACCTTTTTCAATTTCAATTTCTCTTAAAATGGCGTTTTGTTCATTCAAAACCCATCTTACAGTTTTGGCTTCAATTCTAAATGATGTATAAATTGATTCGATTTTTTCTACTAAAGTATTTGGATCTTTAATATAACCTCTTTCAATTACACCTTTAGGTAATTTTACTTCACCATAACTCTCGATTTCAGATTTTCCAGGTTTCTTTTCAATAAAACCTACTACATTGTCGTTAATCGCAATGTTTAATTCAGTTGGAAATGCCATAATTCATCACCTTACCCTATATAATTTTTTCTATTAGCATATACAAATATTGATTTGTAAAAAGGCTAATTACTGCACCTATGCTTATATAATAAACATATCTGATTTCTTTTTTGCATAATTTTATTATTAAATACAACAATCCACCAAGTAGTATTGTTAAGATTGCACCAAAGAATCCTAAAGCAATTCCTAAGCAAGCTGAATATAAATAATATTTAATCAAATCTTTGTTTGTTAGTGAAAGTATGATGTTTAATAATAACATACTTCCCATACCTAACATGGAACTTAAGAAAACATCTTTTCCTGTAAATACTGATAATACTAAAAGTATTGGAGCAAATACATAGGTTACTTTCTTTAAAGTTACATGATGTTCATATTCACTTACAACTATTATCATCATAAGTGATACTGTAAGTAAGTAAATTACTAAACGAATTATTTTTTGATAACTGAAATTAAAATTCAAATCATATCTTATATAACCACATACAAGAAATGATAGAACAAATGTCAGTCCCCCAAATATTTCAATTAGTAAATACTTTATATGTATTGGTTCTTTACAGAAGTGACATTTACCTCCATTAATTAACCAACCAAATATAGGCATTATGTCAATCCATCTAAGTGTATTGTCACACTTTGGACAATGGCTTCTTCGATTAATTGAAATATGATCTGCAGTTCTAATACCTACTACATTAAAGAATGATGCGAATGTTGCGCCTATCATAAATAGGTAAAATATCCACAATATCATAAAAAAGATTTGCATAATACCACCTAAAACTATTATACTATATATTTTCAATATATACAATATATAAATTAACACTTGTAATTCAAAAAGTAATATAAAACAAAAAACCCACTCATAAGAGTGAGTTAATTATTAGAGAACTATAATACTAGTCTCCTTCGCCTTCTCCACCTTCTGGTGTAGAAGATGTACCGTCAACGTTAAGTTCTACACCATTGATGTAGATTGTATCAGTTGACCAATGACACTTATTTGTAGTATCAATGTAAATATAAACTGTTTCATTTTCATTTTTGTTAGTAGAACTTGTTTCAACTGGGTTGCTCTTTAATTCACCATAAGTAGCTAAATCCTTAACTAATACTTGGCAAACACCATTTGCTGCAGTTGTAGTAGTTACATATGTAGGCCATTGAGTTGTGCTCTTTGCTGCACATTCCATTAATACTGATTCAGCAGCTGCCATTACGTTGTCAGCAGAGCTCTTTGCTGCATTCTTCTTTTGTCTGTTAATAACTGCGATTGTAGTAGGGATTGCGATACCAGCAATGATACCCATGATTACGATAACAGCGATTAATTCAACTAAAGATGTACCTTTTTTGTTTAATTGTTTTGTCATAATTTTTTAATCTCCTTTTCCTTTTATCTATTTTTATAAATTTCTATTTTAGTGTAAGGACTTGACTTTTTCCTTACTACCTATATTTTTACACAAAAATTATAAAAATGCAATCGTTTTCATAAACTTTTTTACCAAATTATGTATTATTTTAACATTTCATTTACATTTTCTATATTTTATGACTACAAAAAAGAAAAAAGGACTTTGAAAAGTCCTTATATCTATTATACAGATGTAGCAAGTTGTAATTGTGGTAACATGATTGCCATTAATAGACACATTACGATTGCATAAACGAATAACATAACTACTGGTTGAATTGTTGATGTGATTTGTTTAGTTTTAACATCGGCAACTTCATTAAAGTATCCAGTTAAGCTTTGAAGTAATTCTGGAATTTGGCTTGTCTTTTCACCAGTTTCAATCATACGTTTCATAATTGGGTCAATAAATTCAGATTCAGAGAAAGATTTAGCAAAACCTTTACCTTGAACAACATTTGTATGTGCTTCTTCAAGTAGTTCTTGGAAAATAGGATTTTCTGTAACCTTTTTAGTAACTTCAAGTGCTTCAGTTGCAGCAACTCCACGTCCCATTAATTGAGCAAGAGTTGATGAAATAATGATTTGTTGATTCATTTGAATAAGTTTACCAAATCCAGGTGTTTTTAAGAAAACTAGTGTTTTAGTTCTTCTGAATTTAGGACTAATTTTGTTGAAAACAATGAATAAAATTACAAGTACAGCAATTAATATTCCTGATCCCCATCCCCAAGGAGATTTTAAGAATGCAAGGAACTCAATAAATATTTGCGTGAATATCGGCATCTTAGCAGAACCATCACCTAATCCATCAAACAATTCCATAAATTGAGGGAATACTGTAAGTGTCATAACAACAGCTACAACTAATGATCCAATCAAGTATAGCATTGGCTTTCTAATAGCCTTCTTAATATTTCCATTAAGTCTTCGTTGGTTATCCATATATTCAACAGTTTTAGCCAAAACATCTGCAAGTTCACCTGTTGCTTCACCTGCTTCTGTCATCGCAATAACAATTGGAGGGAAGTCAGCTGGGAATAATTCAAATGCTTTTGAAAGCTTAGAACCATTATAAACCTCTTGATATAATATAAAACAAATTCTTTTTACAGCAGCACCTTTTTGTTGACTCGCAAGCATTTCTAGACAATCAATTAATTTTTGTCCTGCACCTAGCAGAGCTCCAAGTTGTTTTAGATAAAATGATAAAACTTGTGGTTTAAAGGCAGCACCAACACTAAAATTTTGCATTCTTGTTAAAAGAGTATTATGTTCTTCAACAGATATAACTGACATGTTTTGCATTTCTAGGAAACGTTCAACCATTGTCTTATTAGTTCCTTGAGCTTGTCCTTTTACGGTTTTACCCTTTTCATTTACAGCTGTATATTTAAAGTTTTTCATTACTAAAGCCATAAAAATCACACGTAATTAGCTCTAACTAATTACTACTCCTTTCTAATAAAGTTTTAGAGTAAACGGCTTTGTTAAGCCTTTTTATGTTAAAGCTAATTAGTCACCAGTGGCAACTCTCATAACTTCTTCAAAAGTTGTAATACCTAATAAAATCTTATTTAAACCTGATTGCATAAGTGTCATCATGCCACTACGTCTAGCAGCTTCTTGTAAATCAAGAACGTCAGCGTTTTGGTTAATTAATCTACGCATTTCATCATCTAATACTAGAATTTCAAAAATACCAGCACGTCCTCTGTAACCCTTGTTGTTACATGAAGCACAGCCTTTCTTTCTAAAAATCTTAGTAACATTTTTAAATCCGTATTTTTCAAATACTATCTTTTCTTGTGCAGTTACTGCATCTTCATATTTACATTCATCACAAAGTCTTCTAACTAGACGTTGAGCAATAACTCCTGCTAGTGATGAAGAAATTTGGAAAGGTTCAACACCCATATCTAGTAAACGTGTAACTGTTCTAACAGCATCGTTTGTATGTATTGTTGAAAGAACTAAGTGACCTGTTAGAGATGCTCTAACAGCGATATTAGCTGTTTCAACGTCACGGATTTCTCCGACCATTACTACGTTAGGGTCTTGACGTAAGATAGCTCTTAGTGCACTTGCGAAAGTCATATTAACTTCTGCTTGTGTTTGTACTTGGTTGATACCTTCAACCTTAATTTCTACTGGATCCTCAACTGTAATGATGTTTACAGCTGGAGTATTTAATTCATTTAAACAAGCATATAGAGTTGTTGTTTTACCAGAACCTGTAGGCCCTGAAACTAGAATAATACCGTTAGGAAGCGAAATCATTCCTCTAATCTTGTCTTCATCAGATTTAATTAATTGTAAATCTTTAATATGGTTTTCACTACCTGATAAGTCTAGGATACGCATAACGGTTTTTTCTCCACGTACTGTAGGTAGTGTAGAAATACGAAGGTCAACGTGTTTTCCGTTGATGATAGTTTGAATACGACCATCTTGTGGAATACGTGCTTCTGTAATATCCATACCAGACATAACTTTAATACGACTTATAAGTTGTGTTTGAATTCTAATTGGTAATTCTCTTACTGTATCTAGTACACCATCAATACGATATCTAACAATAATCTTATTATCTAGTGGATCAATGTGAATATCTGATGCTCTTTGATATACTGCAGCAGCAAGAATTTGGTTAACTAATTGAACGATAGGTGTTTCATCGTTTTCATTTTCATCACCTTCACCATCGCCATTAATAATCTCTGTATTTTTATTAGCTCCATCAGCACCTAATTGGTTCATAACACGGCTAAATCCGTAATATTTTTCAATTGCTGCATCAATTTCTTGAAGTGTAGCAGAGAATGCTTTTGGTTTATAACCTGTAACAATACGAACGTCTTCAATGATACCAAAGTCTAGTGGGTCATTGATAACGATGTCTAATACACCTTTTTGTGTATCAACATGAAGTGGTAATACCTTCTTTTGACGAGCAAATGCTTCATCAATTAGAGGTAGGGCTGTTTCATCAATATCAACTTTAGCTAGAGTTACACGCTCTATACCAGTTGAAGCTTCTAAGACTTTTAAAATTTGTCCTTCTGAAATTAATTTTAATCTAACTAATGTTTGACCAACACGTTCACCAGGAAGTTTCTTATCTAACGCATCAGATAATTGGTCCGCTGTTATCATTCCATTTTCGATTAAAATATCACCAATTCTTTTAATAACTGCCATAACTAATTATCCCCTTCCTATTAATTTAAACCTTTCTTTGTCCAGTGACGTAATTCATCTTGGCCAACAAAGAATTCTTGCTTTGGATATACTTCTACAGTTTCTTCTTCTCCGTTAACGTATTTGATAGTCTTTACATAACTATAAAGATATGTATCTCTACCTTCTTGGTAAATGTTATAATAAACGCCACCTTCAAAATCTTTATCATATCCCATATTAGGATTCTCTTCATCATAGTTGAATAAAGTAGCAGCAGCATCATAAACCATATGGTGTTCGATTGTTTCTGCAACTTTTTCTACTTTATATTCATTAATAAACTTACATCCTTCAAGTTTAAACTTTAAGCATAATGTATTATTAACTTTTGAATTTCCTGAGAAAATTGTAATGTAATATGAATGAGTTTCAGGATTAATAATTCTTAAGTCTGTATCATCCTTAATATTAACACGTGCTGTCATATCATCATATGCATAATATCTATCACTAATATAGCCTTGGTTCTTAACAGTAACTGTTAAACTAGTCTTTTGAACAACTGCTGCTAATCCTGTAGCAATAATAGACATATCAGAACTTGATAATGTAGAATATTCAGGTTGAGATAAGAATTCAATAGTTGAGAAACCTAGTTTTCCTTCTGAAGTCTTTTGTGGTTTGATTTCTATTGTTACGCCTTCAAATTTACTTGCTAAATCTTCAACTTTTTTTACAGATAAATTTTCAATTTCTATTTGATCAATTTCTGTATTTTGCCAATCTCCACCAGTTGCATAATCAAATAAATCATAATCAACTTTATTTTTCATTTGTTCTGCATCAGCAATAATATCATTTAAAAGTTGAGTATAATCAAGTATACTGTCATCAGTTACTTTTGTACCATATTTTTCAACTAATTGATCATATAATGCTTGCTTATTCTCTTCTGTCATTGTGAAATAAGCTAAATTATTTGATTTATCTGTTGTGTTAGCATTAACTGCATCATTAGTTCTCTTATAATCAAAATCAAGAATTGTTAATCCATTATGGTCATAAACAATACTTTCTTTGACATTTTCTTTGGCAACTAGAACAGGTTTATTTGTTTTTTCATCAATTATATCTTTACCATTTTCATCTAGTTTAATATATATTTCTTCTCCAGTTTCTTCATTAGTATCTTTTCTAACTAAATTTTTTGAAACTTTATCATATAGTTCAGTAACAATTGCTCCAGTTTCTGGGTCAATTCTTGGAGTATCACCTATACGTAACGAAACATTTTGGAATGAAATAGTGTATATTGCATCATCTTTCCAATTGTTTACTCCATTAGTAAGTTTTTTCTTTCTTGCATCTGTATTTGGCTTTTCATCACCAATATACACACTTCCTACAGTTGTACTATCAACAGCTGTTGAAGATGAGAATAATGCTAAAAATAAAATTAGCATACCAAACGCAATTACAAATAATACAATTACAGTAAAAGCATAAATATTTTTTCTAAGTGCTTTCATCAATACCACCTCTATTTTATTATAACAAAATTATATTATAATTTCTATACAATATTTTTCTAATTTGAAAACTTTTTCAATAATTTTCAGTATATTTGTAAGCGTTTTAACGTGAATATCACTTTTTTAAGACGAAAAAGTTAAAAATGTTGATTTAGAAATAAAAGTAATTTATAATATTATATAGTAGAAATACGCGAAAATAATTAAATTTACATATAGTTAATATTTCACTAGAAAGGAGTGATAAAATGCTTAAACTAGCGAAAAACAAAAAAGGTGTATCAATGACTGAAATAATTGCAGCTATTGTTATTATCGGATTATCGTCTACAACTTTAACATCAATGGTTATAACTAGTTATAGAGGCCAACTTAGAGCACAAGAATATGTTCTTGCTGAAGAAATGGCAAAAACATATGATTCAATGTTATCAAGGGACATTAAAAGAGCAAACTTAAAAACGATTGAAGCAATACGATTTAAAAATCAAGACGATTCTACAGAAAAATTCGTAGTAGTTGACGAATCATTATTACAAGATATGACAAAAATATCTGATACTGAAGATTCCCCTACTTATTTATCGCTTTATAGTCAAAGTACAACAGATCACTTTCAACTAAACGATAATTATTATGATGCTACTAACGTTAACATTCAAATTTATATGATTAATGCGGATTTTGGTTATTATAAAACCAAAGTCACAATATCATATTCTAATGATAGGCAGGTGACATACAATGGAACGCATTTCTCAGAGTAGATTAAATAAGAAAGGTATTAGTATGCCTGAATTGATTGCCTACGTTATTCTATATAGCGTTGTAACAAGTTTACTAGCATCACTAACTTATACAATTATTATTACAGCGAGAAAAGTAAATAGACAGGCAATATTAAATCGTGGAGCAACAATAATGTACACAGAATTATTAGCTGAAACAATAGCATTGAATCCTGACACAGTTGATAGTGTTGTTTATAAAGATGCAAGTGGAAACACTATATCAAATCCAACTGAAGATAAAAACTCGATTAATAGCATTTCAATTACATTCACAAAAAAATGGTCATATAACGACAAAGGAGAAAGAATAGCAATTACTAATCCTGAAACTTTAACTTATAGATATACAAAAGGTAGTAATGATATAGACATTATAAGAAATAATGACGAAGACAATAAAACTGAAATTAATCTAGAATACAATGTTACTCTTACATCTACTTCCAGTGATGATATATATGATGTAATTAGCGTTGATGCACAAAATAGTAGTAATAAATATGTAACATTTAGAGGAAAATTAAATTTTGACGACAGATATCAACAATTTAATTTCATTATTCCAGTATTTGTTGCTAATGTTCCACAAACTACTACTCCAACAACAAATCCATAAAAAGAAAAAAAGATTTTCACTCGAAAATCTTTTTATTTTGTCATTATGCAACTTTAAACGAATCATTATCAAAATCAAAAGTAATATCTAATTTGTTTATATATGATGTCCCCGTAGATGTTGGTTTTTCTTTTGAAACCTCTCCATTTGTAATTACAACCCAATTCGAATTAAAATTATAACAAAAATATACTTCTTCGTTTTGAGGATAGTAATCATTACCATCAACGTTGCCGCTATCAATTAATGTTGTAAGTGAAATATAGCAAAAATCCTCATCAACTAATGTAATGTTTGGATCATAACTCTCTGTTTCTACTTGAAGTAAAAGACTAATAGCACTATTATATATTTCATTTAGTGCATTAATAGTCGCATTTCTTCTTTGTCTATTAATTACCGCTATTACAGTTGGTACAGCTATTCCTGCGATAACCCCCATTATAATAATTACCGCAATTAATTCTACTAGAGATGCACCTCTTTTATTTACCATTCACATCATCTCCTACTTCTATAATAACACGTATTATGGCTTAAAATAAAGAAATTATTACATTTTGTCTCAATTAATTAACCTTTTCTTTATATTTTAAACAATATATTTATATAGATAAAAAAAGATAATCTTTAAAAGATTATCCCTTATTTTTAATTATTATCCTTAACAAATGAAGGTTGTGTTATTATTGCATTACCATTATTTTGCATTGTTATGCTTGAAATTAATGCAGACGCTCTAGCGCTAACTCTAACCATATTTATTGCTTTCTCAATTTTAATATTTACTAAATCTTTTAATTCATCTAGTTTTCCTTCATATTCCTTAGTAGTTTTAATATCAAATTTAATTTGCACTTTATAAGATACATCAATTGAAAACATTACATCAGGTTCAAAAAAAACACTTCTATTATAAACGAAGCTGAATCCTTTCGAATCAACATTAATAATATCATAAGAATCTTTCACAATTACTTTAAAATTACCAGCATTTGAACTAATGTTTTTTTTCGCTTCATATTTTACATTATCTAAATCAATTATTGCAGAATTTAAATATATTAATTTTTCTTTCTCGTTTTCCATAATTACTCTCCTTAACAATTAAAGTTAGCTAACGATATTTTTTGTCCATTTGAAAAATCAAGTTTATCCTTTATACCGTTATCAAACTTTTTAACATCAAAATAAGATTGAAGGCATTCCATTAAATATTCTAATTGATTAATATAAACTTTTTCATAAACACTAGAATTTAAATATGTTATAATTGCTTCATTTAAAAAAGAATTAAGGCTAACTCCTTCTTGTTTTGCACGTTCATCAACTTTTTTGTGCAAAGATTTAGACATTCTTAATGTTACTTTGCCACTAAACTCGTTATCTTCATGTTTTGATGGAGAAGGAACATCAATATTATTTTCTTTACAATATTCCAAAAATACTTCTAGATTTCCTTCAGCTTCTTTTATAGCATCTTCTACAGTATCACCAACACCTATTACTGTATCTAAATCATAATAACTGGCGACAAATACCTTATCACCTTCACCACTATATTCAGTATATACCTCAAATCTGTAATCTGTATTCATAATTATTCCTCCTTATTATCAACAATTATTTTATTCAATTTTTGTAAATAAACAAAACTTACCGTCTTCCCATTTTTCGAAGGAATCACATATGGTCTTGACAAATCTTCTCGTGTTGCTATTATGTGAGATCCCTTGCCCCTCTTTTCGTTTATAATAAAACCATAATGCTCCAAATATTTTTTAAAATCATCAAGTGATACTTCTTTAGGAAGAGGTGATTTTTGAAAATACTCTATTAATTTATCAATACTCGCCAATAATATCTCCTCCGTACATTATGCCACCATATATGGTGTCACTTTACATCTATTATAATTATTTTTTAAAAAAAGTCAATAAAAATATAAAAAAAGATAATCTTTAAAAGATTATCCCTTAATTAGTAATTCTATTTCTTCTTTGTATGGTGCAACACCATCAATATATGGTGTTTCTAAAATCTTAGGAATATTAATAAATCTTGGATCATGCACCACTTTTTTTAAGGTGTTAAATCCAATATTTCCTTTACCTATGTTTTCATGTCTATCTTTATGACTAGCAAGTACATTTTTACTATCATTAATATGAAAACATATGATTTTATCTAATCCAATGATTTCATCAAATGATTTGAATACATTATCATAATCATTAACTAAATCATATCCTGCATCAAATGTATGGCATGTATCAAAACAAACATATAGTGGATAATTGACATTATCAATAATATATTTTAATTGTTCAAATTTAAAACAACATTCTGAGCCTTTACCTGACATAGTTTCAAGTGCTATTCTTACATTAGAACTACCTACTTTATTTAATGAATCAACAATTAAATTTAGTCCTTCTTCTAATGTATTAGTCATAAAATTACCTGGATGTAAGACTAATATATTAGAACCTATTTCTTCTACTCTTTTTATTTCTTGTTTCAAAAAGTTAATAGAAAACAGTCTTTTTTCTTCGTCTGGCGAAGCTAAATTAAGAATATATGGAGCATGAACTACAAGGGTAAGTTCATGTTTTTTTATTAATTCTCTAGCTTCACTTACTTTAAGTTGGCTAATTGGTTTTCTTAAAGTGTTTTGTGGTGCACCTGTATAAAGCATTAAGGCATTTGCGTTATAACTTAATGCTTCATTAACACTACCAACTAAAAAGTCTGGTGCTTTTAATCCTACATGTGATCCTATAATCATATTAACCCTCCTTAAAAGAATTACAATTCAACGATACCTAAGTCAACAAATGACACAAATAGCATTGAAAGTAAAATATATCTGTTATATTTTTCATATTCCTTTTCTTCATAATTGAATATTTTTATATTACAATCTTTAAAATTATCTAAAAAAGATAAACTAAAATCTTCCTTCAAAATATCCTTAATTTTTTTAAAAAAATAATTCAATCCTTCTTTTAGATTATCTAATTTTACTTGATATTTTATACATTCAAAATCTTCCTTTAATTCTTTTGAAGACAATACATCTTTATTATCTTTATTGCAATTATAATAAAAGCTTTGAATACAAGGATAACTCATCAATAGCAATCCATTTTTATTAATTCCGTTGTCTCTTGAGTTTACATATAATTTCATCTTATCATTAATTGCTTTAGGCCTATTTGAATCTCTGTCTCTATCAAATAAAATATATATTGCTGAATTTTCAGAATCTAATTCATATTTACTAAGTTTTCTAAATATATTATCAAAATAATCATCATCAATATCAAACTTTTTAATTGATGAATATTCTGCAGGAATAACAAACACTCTCGAATATTTATTATTCTTACTTTTTAATTCAATTATTTGATTAGTTCTTTTATCGTAATTGACAATACTATAATCAAACACTTTTGAAAATAAATTTTTTAATAATTCAACTTCATCCTTATCTCCCTCAACCACAAAAATTACTCTTCCTATGTTTTTACATTTGTTTATCCTCATATTGTGGAATACCACCAAATATACCAGCCAAATACATCTTTTCTAAATTTTGACTTTCTCTAGGTTTTTCATCAGAAAATTTCTTTAAAAAACTTCCATTTTTGTCAAAATCAACTGAATATATTTGATCAGGTCTTAGTAAATTAGTAGAAAGTAAATTTGTGGAATGTGAAACAAAAATTAACTGTGCATTTTTAGAATGCTTGAAAAAATACTTAACTAAAAGAGCTTCTAAATTATTATGTAGCCCACTACTAAATTCATCAATTGCAAATATTCCACCATTTTTTACAACACTTAAAAATGAAGGCAAGATATTTAAAAGGACTTGATTACCGTTTGATTCCAAAGGAAATGGAATATCAGCAAGTTCTTCTCTAACAAAGATTATATTTAAAAATGGATTTTGTAATAAACCATTTTTCTTTTCATATTTAATTTTATAAGGAAAATCAAATTCTTCAAAAAAATTATTAATTTCATCTGCTCCATTTTTTTCTAGATATAAGATTAATTCATAATCATTAATTCTTGCCTTATCAAAAAGAACAATTTTTCCAATTTGTCTTAAAGGATTATAATACAATGAGTTTTTTAAGAAATTAAACCAATCTCTTAGATCAGTATAATTAGTAAACTTTGTATTAAAATAAATATTTTTTAAAAATAAATTATTTTCATCTATATCATTTTTCCCGTAATCCTTGTTTTCTGTGATTTTTGATTCAGCTGAGTTTAATGTTCTAAATAATTTGTTTTCTCCATTTACAGCAAGTGTTTCTTTTGTTATTTGATTATTTCTATTGAATTCAAAATAATATACTATTTCGCTATTATTTATTTCAAAAGTATATTCAAAATACATAGTTTTTTCATTATTGTATAAAGTGAATAAAGTAGGATTAACAGTAGTATCAATAAATAACAAATCTAGAAGTAATGTTATAGATAATAATGCACTAGTTTTACCTGATGCATTAGATCCATAAAAGCAACATCCTTTAAGAATATCATTATAAACGTTTGTATCTTGTAAAATCATAGATTTACTTGAATCAAACGAAATAATTGTTTCCTTTGTAAATGATTTAAAATTCTTAAATCTTACTTTTTTTAACATATACCTCACCTCTTATTTGTATTATACACAAAAAAAATACACTTGTAAATATTTTAAGTGTAATTTTTTTACATTTGTTTATAGTTTAAATGGATTATTTTAACACTATTCAGTTGCCCACAAAATGTAGACAACTGAAAAATTATCCTCTTATTCTTCAAATCCGGCTTCACGCGCTAAAGCTACTGCATTAATAATTGGTATTTGTATAGGAACAAAACCAGGTTGCGTTGTTACTATTGATATTTGACTCCTAAGGTAAGGAAACATAATTGCTAAAGAGTTAACATGTAATAAATATTTTGAGACTTTTTTATCTTCTATATCACGTGTAACAAAATTTCCTTTAAGTTCAATATCAATACTTATTTCTTCTTTTTTTGATTTAGCTAAATATTTTAATACAACGATTATCTCATTATCATCGATTTCTTCATAACGAACATCAAAAGAACCCATTATGTCTAAATTGTTAGGCAAATCAAATGACCTTTTTACAGAAATGTTTGTAAAAGCCATATTCTTTAGCATCAAATTACTATTTATTGTATCCATATAATTACCTCTAAATTGCTAATAAATAGCTACTATTTGGTAGCTCATATTCAGCATTAACTTTATATGATTTTTCTACACTAACATTATCTGTTATTGAATAATATGAATCATAATCTATTTGAGCTTTTAGCAAACTTTCTGCTGGATACCCTGTAGCTTTTTCAAAAGCAGCAGCTATTTTTTTTGTAATAGTCCTTTTTCCGTGTAATATATTACTTATCACTGTTTTATTCATACTCATCTCTTCAGATAGCCATTTTTGACTTTTGCCAAGTGATAGCAATATACTTTTCATTATTTCACTTGGATGAACCCTATAATTTTTATTCATAATTTTGCCCTCCTCATTTTTTAAACTTATATCGATGTTCGCTATCAATATCAACTATTTCTATTTCTTTGCCGTCATCGCTTACAATAATTATTATCATTCTATCTTTTCTTTTATTTATTTTTGGGACTATCCTTATTGAATAATATTTAGTACCAACTATTTTCTCTAAATTATACCCCTTCAAAAAGGCTTTTGCATTAAAATCATATATTGTATCCACACTACCAAAATGGAATAATAATACTTTTAAATTCTCAATAAGTAATTTATCGTTTTTAAAGTATCTTTGCATTTCATTAACATCATTACAAAGCTTCTCTATTTTTTTATTTTTATACTTTAAAATTATCATAATACTCCTTTCTTGATAGTCATATATATTTTATCACTATTTAGGAGATAATACAACAAAAAGTTGACAAAAAATGTTAACTTTTTTCGCTATAAAAAACCAAGTTATTTATTTCTTGGTCTTTTATATTTCATTTCTCTTTCTAACTTTTTAACTTCTTTTAATCTTTTTTTCTTATATCCTGGAGTAACCTTCTTACTCTTTGGAACTAACTTTTCAGCTTTTTTTCTTTCTTCTGAAATTGGTTTTACTCTATCAGTTCTTCTATTTGGATTATATTCTATAAACCCATTAGGTCTTATATCACAGTAACTAAACTTAATTCCTTTTTCTTCTAATGATTTTAAATATTCTTCATTTTTAAATTCAGTGAAGCTATAACAAATACCATCACTATTGTTTCTTGCGGTTCTTCCGCTTCTATGAATATAGAATTCAAAGTCTGTTGGAAGTGAGAAATTAATTACATGACTTACTCCAAGTATATCAATACCTCTAGCTGCAATATCACTTACTACTACATATTGATACTTTAAATCATTAATATCATTTAATACTCTTTTTCTTTCCCTTGCGGAAAGTCCACCGTGAAGTATTCCTACTTTAATATTATTATCAAGTAAGAAACTTGCGATTGCTTCACAATCTTGTTTCTTATTACCAAATATTAAACAAAGATATGGATTAATATTATTTATTAACCAAGATAATAACATAAATTTATCTCTAGATTTAATTGGAATTAAAACATGTTTAATTTTATTTAATTCTAAATCAACTTTAATGTGATCGTTAGTATTAATATATTTTCTAATAAATGGTTTAATTTCTTCTTTGATTGTCGCACTAAATACCATAATTTGTGGATTAGTTAGTCTACCTGCGATTAAATCTATATCATCTAAGAAACCTATTTCAAATGCCATATCAGCTTCATCAACTACTAATGTATTTGCATTAAATCCTTTTAGGGCATTTGCCTTAATCATTAAATCTGAGATTCTTCCAGGTGTACCAATAACAATTTGAGGTTGTGAGTTTTCTAATTTCTTAATCTCTTTTAATCTATCAGATCCACCAGTATATAATCTAATATCAATTTTATCATCAAAAAATTTATTTAAATGTAAGCATACATTATAAATTTGTGTAGCTAATTCTCTAGTAGGTGATAAAATGATTGCTTGACAATCTTGATTATCTAAATCTAATTTATTAAAAATAGGGATTAAAAAGGCATGAGTTTTACCACTACCTGTTTTAGATTGACCTATTAGTGATTTATTCTTTAAAGCTAGGGGTAATATTTCTTTTTGAATAGGTGAAAAACTTTTAAAATGTAAGTCATTTAAAGCATTAACTATTTCTTCTTTTAATTCGAATCCATCAAAAATCATTTTATCACCTCTAATTAACTAAATTTTCTTCCTTTAAGGAATTAGGTGAATAACCACATAAAGGATAAATCTCTAAATCATTATGCCAGTTAGTTAAGATTTGTAACACTTTATTCATATCACTTTCTTTAACATTTTTCATAATGTGTTCTAACTTCTTTATAGCTTTTTCACTACCAAGTAGTGTATCTTTAACGAAATTATGCATTTCATCATCTTTTATTTTTTTATTATATTTTTTAATTTCTAAAATCATTGATAAAGATTCTTCATCTATTACTGTTTCACTTTTATCTAAAATATAATCCAAGTCATGAATATTATATTCAAAGTTAAGTTGTTTTTGTGATTCAGCGATTAACGCTAAATCATCATTATATTCCATAAATGATACATATTCTTCTACTTCATTTATATTTTTCCAGTTGATTGTGAATCTTTCAACTAATTGATTTAATACTAATTTGTCATAGATTAAATTAAAGATTTGTGTTTCATTATAGTTTTTATCTAGGTAATTATTAATAAATGTCACAAAATAATCAAGTCTAATTACCCCATAAGTATTAAGTAAACCTTTAACTACTTTTTCAAATAAATTAGATTCCATTACTTTTTCTTTAGAAGATTCACTAAATAAAATATCTAATTTATTAAATGTAGATTCATTATAAACATATTTTATATCAAATGAATTATCAGTGTACTTAATCTCTTCAACATAGAAGAACATTAAATCAATAAGCTCATTTGTATGATTTCTATTAAAGCTCAACTCAACGTTTTTACCATCTTTAAAATCTTTATAAATTAATTCTAATTTTAAATAAGCATCATTAGATAAAACATTAACTAACTTTAATACATTTTCTTCATCTTGGTAAATCTCTTTAGCTTTATCAAGAAGTTTTTTCTTAGATAGGTTTTTAGAATATTCAAAGTTAAATAAAGTGTTAGTTACAAAAAGCATTGTCTCTTTTGTTGGTAGATCAATTGTAATCTTTTTAATATCCATTTATACCACCTCCTAAGCATCTACTATATTTTAACAAAAATATAAGCATTAATCAACTTAAAAAGAAAAAAGCCTTAAAGGCTATAATTTCTTTTCTTCTTTCATTTTATTGACACACTGCGTAAGCAAATACTCTATTTGGCTATTTACACTTCTGAACTCCTTGTCCGCCAAAACAACGAGATCCTGCCATAGCTCATTAGACATACGAAGAAGTAATTGTTTTTGTTCTACTTCATGTTGTTCCATAAAACTCACCTCACAATGTGAATACTTCACCAAAACTAATTCTACTGTAAACTGTTTCGCCAGATAACAGTTTATAGAATTTACAACCAGTGATTAAGTCATAAAGAGACGTTAATTAGAAATAATCTTAAAGAATAAATACAGTTAACTAACTAATCAAATTCAACGTTACTTGAAAGAAAAAGTCTTGTAATTATTTTGGATTTCATTATTTAGGGTATTTTATCAAGAAGATTTATTCCTAATATCTTTTTGATATCTTTTCGATACCACTTTAATATTAACATGATATCATAATAATGTCAAGTAGATTTTGAAAAAATATTACCTCTTCTTCTTCTTTTTGAATAATAAAGGTAAAAGACATAAAAAAAGAAGAGCTTTTCACTCTTCATTAGTTTATAAATATCATTATTTTATTTTCTTATAGGTAAATACATCTGTTTTAAGTAATTTGGATATTCCATTATCAATTGCATCATTATAAGAATAATCTTCATATAATAATTGTTTTGTTATTGATGAATAATCTTTTTCATAAAACCTTGTATCTATAATCTCTTTTAGCATATTATTTATATCATAATCTAGATTTGCTGATGGATTATTTTTTGATGTCATTCTATCATCTCTTACCTCATCAATAAGCTCATCAAGATTATTATCAATTTTTATATATGGCATAATTTTGGCTATATCATATAAATGTCTTGAATCTCTATCTTCCATATTTTGTATCTTATAATCACAGATAGCAAAAACTTTATCAATGAATGTTCTTTCTAGCGTTTGAACATTCATAGAAAAATTCAGTGGAAAGAAAAAAGGAAGATTAGCATTCTTATTATCTAAATAATCAGAAACATAACTATTTATCTTATGCTTTATAACTGGATATACTTTTAGATAATAACTTGTTTCAATTATTATTTCTTGCTTTTCATTGCTAAACAAGGAATCAAATTTAAATATATATTTGTTATAACTGTATCTTGTTTTTATCATATCAGGATTTTCAAGAACAAAGCCAAGCTTATCTGCAATCCTTAAAATAATCTCATTAGATTTTCTTCTTTCACTTTCTGTTGGCTTTTTATCCATTGATAAATCAATATCTTCAGAGAATCTATTGATTAATTTATATGCTTTAGATAAAGAAGTTCCGCCTTTAAAAACAAAAGGCAAATCTTCTTTAGATATTTCATATAAGAATAAAGTTTGAACAGCATCCTTTTCAACAGTAGTTCTTAGCATATTTTCATCTCTTGCGATTGTTTTTATTATATCTGTCCATTCATCTTTATAATTATCATACCAATTCATTCATTAAACCTCCTTCATATATATTTTTATAAACTATGTTTGGATATAGTGGTAAATACTTTTTAACTATATCAAAATTAATATTCTTGTCTTGAACGTATTTTCTTAGTTTGCTTCTATATTCTTCTCCTTTAAGCTCTGAATATTTATCTATAACAGACATTAAATCTAAAAATTCTAATTCATTGATATTTTCATCTGTAATCTGTGCAACAGGTTTATAAACAATCATTTTATAACCATCAATCTCTATTTTCCTTTGTTTTGTTGTAGCGGCATTAGAACATATTTCAAAAACACTTGGATTTTGTGTTGTAAAACCATATTTATTAACTAGCATGTATCCTGTGATAAAGCCTTCTTTTTTTCCGTTATTAAATAAATACTTCTTATCAATAAAATCTTCTATATACATCTTACCCTCAGTCCCAAAAGATGTTTTATATGAATAATAATAAACACCATTATAAACTCTAACTAGTTTTTTATTATCAGTTAGTCTTTTCATTTCCTGTCTTACAACTTCTTTTGAACTACCAGGTATTTCGTTTAAAAAAATGGGTTCACCTTTTTTGAAATTATTAATGATATATTCATAGATCATGTTATCACCTCACAAATTAGAAAATAATTATTTCAATTTTATTATATAACATGAATCTTATCTTTTCAACTCATATGTTAAAAAGAAGAGTTTTTCACTCTTCAATCATTTATTTTCTAATATATCTTGTGTCTCTACCTTCACCTATTTTTTTAATTAGGTTATTTTTAAGCATTTTAGTTAAAACAGCTTCTATTGTTGTTATAGATATATCTGGTAATATTTCACTAATTTCTTTTTTTGAAATAGGAAGTAAACTATTTAGGATAGTAGCTTCTATTCTTGTTGTTTTATTAATCTTTTTACTATTTACTGTTGCAAAACGTTTATCAAGTTCTTTATAACAAGTAAATAAATTCACTAAGAAATTGTCAACAAAATAGAAATAGTTGTTATTATTCTCATGCCAGTTAGTGGATGATTTTTTTAAATCATCATAATAATATACTTCCGTTTTATTTACTTGTTCTTCAAATGAAATATATTTACCTGCATCAAAGCCAGCTTTATATAATAATAGCAAAGTTAGCAATCTTGACATTCTTCCATTTCCATCATTAAACGGATGGATACACAAGAAGTCAAGAATTACACATGGGATTAATAATATTTGATTTATCTTAGGATTACTTCTTGCATCCATATATGCTAAAACTAATTGTTCCATAGCTTCTTTTGTTTTGCTTGCTTCAACTGGAGTAAAACGAATACTACGTTTTCCGCCACTAGCAATTTCAATTATTAAATTATCATGATCTTTATATTTTCCTGCACTGTTTGAACTAGAAATCTTAAGCATTTGTTCATGAAGTGATAAAATATTTGCTTCTGTAAAATCTAAGTCATTATAATTATTATGAATAATATTTAAAGCATCTCTATATCCTGCTATTTCTTCTTCATTGTGGTTAAGAGGTGCACTACTATTACTAACGATTGCTTTTATTCTTTCATCCGATGTAACTATACCTTCAATAGCGTTAGATCCTTTAACTGATTGTATTATAGCTATTTTTTCTAATTCAGTATAAATATTTGGAAAATTATTTTTTCTATGATCGTTATTAGCTTTCATTGTATATATACTTGTTAGAATATTTACAATTTCCCCTGGAATATTTTGTAATTCAAGGAAAGAATAATCAAATTTATGCATATAATCACTTCTTTCTGCATATATTTTAGCATTTTTTATGCATAAAGGCAACTCTAACTGCATATTTTTCTTAATATTTTATGCAGAAAACCTATTTTTAATAATAATTATATGCATAAAAAAGGAGGTTTGAAACCTCCAATTACATTTTGTTGATTAAATCTTCTATTTTGATATTTCCTTTATAGAAATCTTTCTTAGAACAGCCAGCTCTACCTCCACCTGCACATGCACAAGCACATGCGCAAGCACATGAATGTGATGAATGAGATGAATGGCTTCCTGTAGATACATAAGGTGTTGCTTTTCTTACTCCCTTATTATTTACACCATAATAATAGCTTCTAGTGAATGCCATTCTTCCAACTGGGAAGAATCCTCTAGTTCTATAATAAGATGCTCTTCTAAAGATTCTACTAATTAATGTGAAGATAAATACTAAAACAATAATTATAATCCATATAATTAAAACTATTTTATCCTCTTTAGTTTTTGAATTATATTGTGCATTTTCATCTAAATTAGGGAAATTTAAGCTACTATAACTAATGTTTGCTTCTACTCTTTCTCCTTTTTTAACATCTTTAAAATCCCAGATTAAATAAGTTTCGTCTTCATCATTAGCATCATTAAAATATACATTTGTTTTATCCCAATATATTTTAACATTACCTACTTCAATATCTTCAAACCAACAAGGAATATATTCATAAGTTACTAATTCAACATTATCAGTTTCATCTTTACCTAAAGTATAAATTCTAGATTGATGGAAGCTAAAATGTAGATCTACTACTTCATCTTTATAATACTTTCTATCTAAAATTAATTTTAATCCAGAATCACCATCATCATAATATTTATAAATATCAGTGATTGTATCTGTTGAAATTATTTCGACATTATCAACGTGTTTATTAGGTGTACCTATTCTAACATCTTTTAAAGGTCCAGAAGTTTTACTATCTAGAACCTTCCATTTTAAATGATAATCAAAGTTAAGGGTAGCATCATTATTTGTTGTAACATGTATTTCAAATGATTCAATGTAATCTAAATCACCTTTAGAACATCCTGTTTGTATTAATAAAATACTTAAGGCTAAAATTACAAGAGATATACTATAAATTATTTTCTTCATAATAACCTCCCCTTAGTAAACAGTTATTAGATTTAGCATTTGCCGCTTTTCTAATACTTTTACATTCTTTACTATTCCAAATATTATCCCACTTAACTTCTAAAATATTACCTAGTTCATTTCCTTTTAACCATGATTGACATGGAATAACTACACCATTAGGTAGTATTGCCATATTACTTACACCAGCACCACAAGATGGGATGATTAAGCCACGTTCAGCTAAATCTTTTTCATCTAAAATTCCTGGAGAAGTAAACTGAATATCTAGTTCATTTTCTCTAGCATAAGCTAGAGCTTCATCTAAAGATTTTAGTAATTCTTCTTTATCTATTACTAATTCTTTAGATTCATCGCTATTAGTATTACCTGTAGGGATTAATCCTGAACAAGTAAAGTATTTTACACCTAGTTTTGATAAGAATTCAATTGTTTCTTTATAGTTTTTATTTAAACTACATAGTGGTGTATTAATTGAAACATCTAGCTTTTCAGAAATAGCATTTTTAATTCCACCTAGAGTCTCAAGATAGTGATTTTCACCAACTAATTTATTATGTATTTCCATATCAGAAGAATAGAATGTAATTTGAACATTATCTAGTTCAGCATTATATAAGCTATGACATAATTCTTTAGTTAGTAATATACCATTAGTATTAAGTCTAGTTATAAACCATTTAGAGTGATCAATTAGTTCAACTAAATCACTTCTTAAGGTAGGTTCACCGCCAGTAAAAGTGATTTGAGGAACTCGCTCTTCTTTTAGTTTATCAATTATTTTAAGCCAAGAATCAGTATCAAGTTCTTCTTCATTAGATAATTTTTCATTAAAAGCATAGCAGTGAACACATTTTTGATTACAATTATATACACCATCTTTTTCCATAGTTGAAATCATTAAATCCATTCTTAGTGGTGCGTGCATATGTTTATAATATTCACTTAAAGAGAAATTACCTACATGTTCAAATTCAACATTAGGTTTAGTTCCAACTTCAATTAAAGTAGTTAACATTTCTTTTAAGTCTTCTAAAATATCACTTTCTTTAGCATCACGATATAATGCCTTAACATTTTTAACAATTACATCTAATATTTCATCTAATTGTTCTTCTTCATAATAATTATAATTATATTCATTATATGTAAGAATAAATTCTTTTAATAATACGGCATAAGTTGTAAGAATTGGTAAAATTCTAAATCCATTTATAACAACAATCCAAGGAATACCATCTTTTATTTTATGTGGTGGTACTAAATGAATTCTAACAACACCAGGTCCTTTAGGATCTATTGTTGTTTGATATACCATATCCGATTTTCTTAAATATTCTTTTAGGTTCAATTTAATCACCTCAAAAATTATTATATCATAATTAAATATATGAGTAAATGTATGGTAAATAAAAAAGAGATTATTTAATCTCTTTCTTATCCTTCTTTTTATAAATAATTAAAGTTATTAGTTTAGTTATAATAATACAACCAAAGCAAGCATGCACAATATATGCGATTGTTTTTGCCGGATTAATTAAATCATCATATTTATAAATTAATGATTTAGGTGCATTTTTTGAATAAATTAGATAATCATTAGGTTGTTTACCGCCTCTATTAGTTTTTAAACTATATGATTTATAATCATTATCTAAGCTATCTATATCTGCTCTACCATTTAATCCAATAACAAAGCCATAATAATCATCTATTTTTACATATTTTATATCACTTTCTAAAACCGCAATTATATTATCTCCTTTTTTCATGGAAGTAGGATGTTCATATTTGTAAATACCCATATAATATTTTTTAGTTAATTCATCATTATTTAAAAATACGTGAGTTAAATTATTAGTGATATATTCGTTAGCTTCATCATTAAATTTTAAATAAGCATTTTCCTCTAAGAAGTTATCTTCATCTTCTTTTAGTTCATAAGTTATGATAGTTCTAACTTTAATAGTTTGTTTTTCATTATTAATATTTAATACATCAATATCATAACTGATATTAAACCAAGTTGAATAATATAAATCAACATATCTATCTAAATATAGTGTTTTATAATCTTGTTGTAAGAATTTACAGTCTTTTCTTGGATTAGTACCATAATATTTTAAATAAAGACATGCTGATACTAACATCATAAATCCTAAAGGAAAAACTAATAATGATAATACTTTATTAATTATGGAATCACCAAATTTCGTATTCTTCCATCTTTTAAAGTATCTAATTTCAAAAAATATTAATAGACCAATATAAAGAGCAAAGCATCCTAAAACAACTAATAATTGAGCAACAACATCATAAGTAGATACATGTTCTAATACTAACCCTAGTGAAAAAAAGCTAAATACACCAATTATACCAAGTGTAGGTATAAATTTTGCCCAGTTAAGTTTCATAATTTTTTCCCCCAATATATGTAATAATACTCTTTTATTATGACATAATTTTTTAATTTATTCAAGTTTATAAAAAAAAGCGGAATAATCCGCTTCTTTTACTTAACTGGTTTAATATGCCAAATATTTTCTGCATATTCTCTAATAGATCTATCTGCAGAGAATACACCAGCTTTAGCAATATTAACTAAAGATTTTTGTGCCCAAGCTTGTTTATCTTGATAAGCTTCATCCATCTTCTTATATGCTTCCATATATGAATCAAAGTCAGCTAAGCACATGTATCTATCACTTACTGGATAGTTATCAATTAAATATTTCTTGATATGACCAAATGATTGACCACAGAATCCATAATCAAGTCTATCTAGGACTTTCTTAATTCTTGGGTTCTTATTATACCAATCTTTTGCGAAGTATCCTCTATACCATAATGCTTCTACTTCATCTGCTTTCATACCAAATAAGAACATATTATCATCGCCTACATTATCATGAATTTCAACGTTTGCTCCATCTAGAGTACCTAGTGTTACAGCACCATTAATCATGAACTTCATGTTAGATGTACCACTAGCTTCTTTACCAGCTAAAGAAATTTGTTCTGATACATCACTTGCTGGAATTAATACTTCTGCGCCACTTACGTTATAGTTTTCTAGGAATACAACATTAAGTTTACACTTAATTTGTGGTAAGCGTTGGATATGCATAGAAATATAGTTAATTAATTTGATAACATCTTTTGCAACATAATATGTTGATGCTGCTTTAGCACCAAAGATAAATGTTTGAGGTGTTACATCGATATTTGGATTTTCTTCTAGATCAATTAATAAAGATACAATCTTTAAGACATTTAATAATTGTCTCTTATATTCATGAAGACGTTTAACTTGAACATCAAATCTAGTGTTTGGATCAATAACGATACCTTGAGTCTTATATAAGTATTCAGCAAAACGACACTTATTTTCATATTTAATCTTCATTAATTGTTTTAAAGTGTCTTTATCATCTTTAAACTTAAGTAATTTTTCAAGTTGAGATGCATCTTTATAATATCCATGACCAATTTTTTCATCTAATAATTTTGCTAAACCTGGGTTAGATTGATTTAACCAACGTCTATGTGCAATACCATTAGTTACGTTAGTAAACTTTTCAGGTGTAATCTTATAATAGCCGTTAAATACGCTATTTTTAATAATTTCTGAATGTAATGCACTTACTCCATTTACATGATGAGATGCGATAACTGAAAGGTTTGCCATTCTAACTTGTCCATCACCAAAGATGAATAATGGTTTTAATTCTTCATCAGTATATCCTAAACAACGGCACTCATCATGGAACTTATCATCAATTTGATGTAGGATAATAGAAATTCTAGGTAGAACTCTTTGGATTAATCCTTCATCCCATTTTTCTAGTGCTTCGGCTAGAATTGTATGGTTAGTATATGCTACGCATTTTTTAACCATATCCCAAGCTTCATCAAATTCTAATTTATAATCATCCATTAAGATTCTCATTAATTCTGGAATACATAATGCTGGGTGAGTATCATTGATGTGAATTGATGCATACTTAGGTAATGTTTTAATATCACCATAATATTTAATGTGATCAGCAATAATATTTTGAATTGATGCTGAAACTAAGAAATATTGTTGTTTAATACGTAAGTTTTTACCTTCATAGTGGTTATCTGAAGGATATAAAATTTTAGCAATTAAGTCTGCTTCATTTGCATATTGCATAGCCTTAATATAATCACCTTGAGAGAATGAATTGATGTTAAAGTCAACCATGTTAACACCTCTCCAAAGTCTTAGTGTTGCTACAGCATCGCTATCTCCACCTGATACTACCATATCATAAGGTAGGGCAGTAACTTCTCTATAATCTTTATGGATATAATATTTTTTACCATCAAGGTATTGTTCTTCTACATAACCATCAAATCTTACTTTGTAAGTCTTATCATCTCTTTGATTTAGCCATACATCTCCTCCTGGTAGCCATACATCAGGAAGTTCTGTTTGCCATCCATCGATAATTTTTTGTTTAAATAGACCATATTCATATCTTAGTGAGAAACCTGTTGCAGGATAGTTTTGACTAGCTAGACCATCTAGGAAACAAGCAGCAAGTCTACCTAAGCCACCATTACCTAGGGCTGCATCTGGTTCAAGAAGATATAAATCATCTAATTTAAAACCATATTCTTTTAAGACATCAGCCATTTCATCTTGAATTCCCATATTATAGATATTGTTCTTTAAACTTCTACCCATTAAGAATTCCATACATAAATAGTAAATTCTTTTACCCTTTTTTTGTCTTACTAAGCTATTAAAGCTTTTCTTCTTTAACTTAAGTAAATCGTTAATTGTTGTAGCAACTGCTTTATACATTTGTTCAGCATTTGCTTCATTTGGGTTAATACCATATAACTTACTTAAGTTCTCCTCTAATAAAATTTTTAATACTTCATTGCCATTTGTCATTGTTGTACACTCCTATTCCTTGTTAAGCAATTGTTCATATTCTTTGATATATAATTTAGCACTAGCATTCCATGAGAAATCCATCTTCATGACTCTATCTACTAATTCTTTCCATTGGTCCTTATAATCTGTATAAAGCCCTGCAGCTTGTTTAATCTTATCTAGCATATGGAAAGAGTTGTATTCTTGGAATACAAAACCATTACCATTATCACCATAATCAATAATTGTATCACGTAAGCCACCTGTAGCTCTAACGATAGGTACAGTTCCATAACGTGATGCAATCATTTGGCTTAATCCGCATGGTTCCATCTTAGATGGCATTAAGAAACAATCACTACCTGCATAAATCTCTTTAGATAAATCAGTATTGAATGTTATACATGCCTTAACTCTTCCTGGGTAAGCCCATTCAAAGCCTCTAAATTTATTCTCATAATATTGTTCGCCAGTACCTAAGACGATAAATTGAACATTTTCTCTCATAATATCATGGAAACGATCAATGATTAAATCAATTCCCTTATGACTAGCTAAACGAGAAATAACTGATACGATACAAGCATTTGGATTTTCTTGTAGTCCTAGTTTTCTTTGTAAGTTTTGTTTAACTTCTTTCTTAAGTTCAATTGTCTTTAAATCATAGTTAGGTTTAATAACATTATCAGTTTTAGGATTGTAGAAATTAATATCAATACCATTAATGATACCTCTAAGTTTAAAGGCATTTTGATTAATGATGTGATATAAGCCACATGAATAGAATGGATCTTTAATTTCATTAGCGTAAGTAGGAGATACTGTTGTAACTAAATCTGAGCATACAATAGCACCCTTAATTAAATTAATGTTTCCGTTATATTCAACTAAGCTTAAATTTTCCATACCTATATCCATAACGTTATAGTTGAAATCCTTGCCATAAACGCCTTGATATTCAATATTATGGATTGTAAAGACACTCTTAATGTTTGTATAATATTGGTTCTTCTTGTAGTAAACATCTAGATAGATATTTACTAATGCTGTATGCCAGTCATTAGCATTAATGATATCTGGATAGAAATCAATAATATCTAATACTTCTAATACAGCCTTAGAGAAAAACGCAAATCTTTCACCATCGTCATAATGACCATAAGGTGAACCATCTCTATAGAAATAATAACGATTATCGATAAAATAATGTATTACACCATCTTTAACATACTTAAAAACACCGCAGTACTGCTTATCTCTTGGCATGTTAATATATTTTTGTCCAATATATTCTAGTTTTTCACCATAAGTATCAATAATCTTTTTGTATAATGGCATAATAACTCTTACATCGTAAGTTTTATCAGTATCCATTATACCTTTAGGAAGACTACCAGCAACTTCTGCTAGACCTCCTGTTGTCATAAAACCTTTGCATTCGGCAGCTACATACAAAACCTTCTTTTTAACGACTGGCTTTTTAGTAGCAGTTTTTACATTTTCCAATTATAACACCCCATTTTTGCCAACGAATTCTGGTTTATCCTTAGTACCGATAAGTTTTTCAGTGTTAACTACTTTAACGTTCTTATCAGTAATGACAGTATCTAAAATAGTATTTCTTGCTACATATGTATCCTGCATTAAAATACAGTTTTTAACAATAGCACCTTTTTCAATTTTTGTGCCGTGGAAAATTACTGAATTATAAACTTCACCTTCAATAATACATCCATCAGCAATTAATGAATTTTCAACCTTAGAGTTTTCTCCATAGTATGTAGGAGCAGAGTCTCTAATCTTAGTTAGAATAGGCATACCTGGTTTATTAAGCATTTCTTTTCTAATGTATCTATCAAGTAATGCCATATTAGCATCATAATATGCTTTAAGTGTTAGAACACTTGTGAAGAATCCTTCAAATCCACATCCATAGATTCTTAAAGATTTTAAATGTCTCTTTAATAAGTCATTATTAAATGAATTATAGTTTTCATCGATTGCTTTTCTAATTAAAGAAATTAGTAAGTCTTTCTTTAAATACCATAAGTCAATACTAACCTTTTGAGTTCCATCATAGTTCTTAACAATATCCATTTCGATAATTCTTCCATCATCATCTAATGTGAAGATATTATTATTCATATTTGTTGGAATACTTTTAACTGATTCATGATACATACATGTAATATCAGCATTATGTTCTTCATGGAACTTAATTATTTTCTTATAATCAATATTTGCTAAATTATAACAGTCTGTCATAATTACATATTCTTCTCTTGAATCTTCAATAAACTTGATGATGTTTTTTAATGCATCAAGTCTAGAAGTATAAGGCTTATTTTGTTGTCCATAAGGTGGAATAATAGTTAAGCCACCATTTTTTCTAGCTAAGTCCCAGTCTTTACCTGAACCAACATGGTCCATTAAAGATAAGTAATTTGATTTTGTTAGAATACCAACGCTTGAAACTCCAGCGTTAACCATATTTGATAGAGGGAAGTCAATTAATCTATAACGTCCACCGATTGGAAGAGATGCGATTGTTCTTACCTTTGTAACTTCAAATGTCTCATTTGTATGTTGTATGTTTGAAAAAATAATTCCTAAAATTGTTGGCATCTTACTTCACATCCTTTTCTACCATGGCACCAGCTTCTACTGTTTGCTCATCATATACTTTAACGTTTGGTCCAATAACAGTAATTTCACCACTATCAGAACCTATTTTAGCACCTTCACCAATAAATGTATCTTCAGCAACAATTGCTTTTTCAATTACAGCATTAGCTTCAATAATAGCATTTTCGAAAATAACACTATCTTTTACTACTGCTCCTGGTTTAATTGTAACGTTACTTGAAATTAAAGAATTGATTACTGTACCTTGAATGTAGCATCCTAAAGTAACTAATGAATTCTTTACAACAGAACCTTCACTAATCTTTTGTGGAGGTAGTGGTAAATTTCTTGAATAAATTTCCCAGCTAGGATCATGAATATCTAGTTTAGGTTTAGCTCCTAGTAAATCCATATTAGCTTCCCATAAACTTGAAATAGTTCCTACATCCTTCCAGTAACCTCTAAATGGATAAGCATACATAGCTAGACCATCTTTTAGCATATTTGGAATAATGTTTTTACCAAAGTCGTTTTCACTTTCAGTATCAGCTTCATCTTCTTCTAGATATTTATAAAGTGTACTTGCATTAAAAACGTAAATACCCATAGAAGCATGAGTTGATTTAGGTTGTTTAGGTTTTTCTTCAAATTCATAAATCTTTAAATCATCTGTAGTGTTTAAAACACCAAAACGAGTTGCTTCTTCTAAAGTAACTTCATAAGCAGCAATTGTAACATCTGCATTATGATCCTTATGATATTGAAGCATTTTAGCATAATCCATCTTATAGATATGGTCACCTGATAAAATTAAAACATAATCAGGATCATACTGTTTAATAAAATTAATGTTTTGGTAGATAGCATTTGCTGTACCCTTATACCAGCTTGTTCTTGTCTTTCCTTGGTATGGTGGTAAAACTCTAACTCCACCAAATGTTCTATCTAAGTCCCATGGTTGTCCATTACCAATATATTCATTTAAAAGTAATGGTTGGTATTGTGTTAAAACACCAACAGTATCGATATTAGAATTAGTACAGTTAGATAGACCAAAATCGATAATTCTGTATTTTGCTCCAAAGCTAACGGCAGGTTTTGCTACTTTGTTTGTTAAAGCATATAATCTACTTCCTTGACCTCCAGCTAGAAGCATTGCTACACATTCTTTTTTGTTAATCATAATATAACGCCTCCAATATATTCTTTTACATCATATCCATTTTAGCATAAAAAAGGTATGTTTGTTAAGATAAATATATAATATTTATGAGAAAAATATCATATAATTACGTTTTCATTTACTTTTCATTTTACATTTTTTCATCTTTTTTCATGAAAAAGGTGGTTGAATAATAGACATTATGTGATATAATCTTTTATTGGAAACGGGGAGCTTTAACCGGCTGAGAGGAAGATTAGTCTTCGACCCATAACCTGATCTAGGTAATGCTAGCGGAGGGAAAATATTTTTATAATACTTATCCCTTCCTTTATTCAAATTAAGGAGGATTTTTATTTTATGAAGAACTTTAGTGTTAAAGTTTTATGCGAAATTGCGATTTTCGCAGCCATTGGATTTGTCCTTGATATTCTACAAGGAGGAATCTGGAAAGGTGCTTTTGCAAATGGTGGATCTATTGGTTTTGCAATGGTACCAATCTTTATCATAAGTTATAGAAGGGGATTAGTTCCTGGATTAATTTGTGGACTACTTCTATCATTAGTACAAATGCTAGGTGGTATTTATGTTATTAATGGTAGTTCTATGGAAGGATGGAAACAAACATTTGGACCATTCCTACAAATCATGCTTGATTATGTATTAGCATACACAGTTGTAGGCTTTGCTGGAGCATTTAGTGGAGCTTATAAAAACGCTAATTCATTTAAAAAGCAAGTATTATTCTTAATTTTAGGATGTGTCTTAGGTGGTATGCTTAAGTACTTCTCTCATGCATTTGCTGGAATATTCTTCTGGCCAGGCAAGATGTGGGGTATAACTGGTGCAATGTATTCTTGGTTATACAATGGACTATACATGATTCCAAATATCATTGTATGTACAGGTATAATGATTTTAATTGCAAAAGTTTATCCAATCTTCTTAAATCCTGATGAGCATGATAAGGATGAATTAAACACATTCGCAGATAATGCAAGTATAGAGGAGGAGGAATAAAATGAAAAAAGCAATCCTAACAACTCTATTTGGTATATTTACATTTGTTTATTTCTTAGTTTTAACAATCCAATCATTCTACTATGAAAATGATGGATATGGTAAAACTATTGAAATGGATCAAGATTTATTAGTTAAAACATTTGCTGGATTAGTTATTCTAATTTGTGGTATCGTAGTTATTTTAAAAACAAAAGATCATAAGGATACATTTAGCGTTTATAATACTTCTATTAACTTAGTTGGATTATTAATGTGCATCTATCCACTTGGAATGATGTTTAGAGCAATGAATAAACATAAATCAGGTAGTGTTATAGTTGATTATTTAATTTGGGCACTATTTGGAGCATTCATTTTAGCTTATGGAATTATAAGTTATATAGAACATAAGAAAAAAGCATAAAAAAAATAAGTGTTTGGTTAACCTAGAGCCAAACACTTTTTTCTTTTAAAAAATTAGATTGTTTTTTTGATGTTTCCTTTATCTTCTGCATTGTATGTAATAATATCTACATTACATGGTAACATAACCTTAAGTAATCTTTCGATATCATCGATATAAACAGTCTTAACTGAATCATCAATTTCATTATAGACAACAGGTGTAGGAATCTTATATCCATAACCTTGAGCTTTAGTAATAAGACGAGTTACCCTTTCTTCTGATTCGCATAAAATAGGGATGTTGTTAATTGAGCTTAAAGCTAAAATTTCTTTAGTCTTTCCGCTTCCTGGTTCACCAATAATTAATTTCATAAAATATCACTCCTTCATGTGTAATTGGTTTACTTAATTTCATTATACTATAATTGATTCTATTTTGAAAGCCATATTTTTAAAATTTAAGGCATCAAGTTATAAAAAATAATTTTTAATAATTTTATCTTGCAAATAAAATAATTTTTATGTATAATATAATTGGAAAGGAAAGTGATAACATGTCAATTGAATGGTTCGATTCATCAAGTAAAGATGGAATAGCGACTTTATATGAATCAAATATAACGCTTAATAAGAACACAATAAGAAATATTGAAGATGCTTATAGTGTTATGCTTGGAATTGATGCTGAGAAAAAGCAAGTTGTTATTAAGCCTTTAAATAAGGAACAAGACATGCGTGGTGATATACCGCAAACTCATAAGTATAAAATAACCATTAGATCAAGCTATGGGCGAATTGCTAATAAAGATTTTATGCGAAAAATCGAGAAAATAGGCGGTTTTACACTAAGCGTACCTAAAAAGTTTAAAACTATTTATGATGATGATAATAACTTAGTTATCATAGACCTAGGGGAGGAAAGATAAAATATGTTTTACTATGAATTATTAGGCTTACCTGTTCTAGTATGGGTATGGCTAGGAGTTGTTATACTTTCACTAGTTGTTGAATTTATGACAAGTGAATTAGTAAGTATTTGGTTCTTCGTAGGTTCATTTGTATCAATGATTCTAGCTTTATGTAAGGTTGATGAAGCTATACAAGTAATCGTCTTTGTCTTAGTTTCACTTCTATTCATGCTTGCAGCTAGACCAATTGTTAAAAAATGGACTAAGCGAAATGAAATCAAAACGAATGTTGATTCATTAGTTGGTAGAATTGCTTTAGTAACTGAAGATATAATTGATGGTGAAAGAGGCGTTGTTAAACTTGATAGTCAAGAATGGAGCGCTATTTCAAATGATAATATTAATAAAGGAACTAAAGTTGTAATTCTTTCTATTGAAGGAAACAAACTTATTGTAAAAGAAAATAAAAAGTCAGATAATGATAATATAAAATATGAATAATAAAAGGAGAGATATATTATGTTTTATGAATTAGGAACAATGGGAATTGTATTAATTATTGTAGGTGTAATCGCATTTATTCTTCTACTATTTATCGTAGTTAACTTAAAGATGGTTAAACAAACAGATAAATACATCATCCAAAGACTTGGAGGATATCATGCAACTTGGGGTGTAGGTTTACATATGTTAATTCCATTTATTGATAGAGTTGCTATGGTTGTATCACTAAAGGAACAAGTTAAAGACTTTGATCCACAACCAGTTATCACAAAAGATAACGTAACAATGCAAATTGATACAGTTGTCTTCTATCAAATAACTGACCCTAAATTATACTGCTATGGTGTAGAAAATCCAGTAAGTGCTATTGAAAACTTAACTGCTACTACTTTACGTAATATCATTGGTGAACTTGACTTAGATGAAACTTTAACAAGCCGTGATATCATCAACACTAGAATGCGTTCTATTCTTGATGAAGCTACAGACCCATGGGGAATTAAAGTTAATAGAGTAGAATTAAAGAACATTATTCCACCAAAAGATATTAGAGAAGCAATGGAACGTCAAATGCGTGCTGAACGTGAAAAGCGTGAAAAAGTATTACTTGCTGAAGCACATAAGGCTAGTGCAATCCTAGAAGCTGAAGGTGAAAAAGAATCACAAATCTTAAGAGCTGATGCTGAAAAAGAAGCTCAAATCCTAAGAGCTCAAGGTGAAGCACAATCTATTATTGAAATCAATAAAGCTAAGGCTGAAGGTATTAGATTAATTAAAGAAGCTGGTGCTGATGAATCAGTAATCGCATTAAAGAGTTTTGAAGCATTAGTTGATGTAGCTAATGGACAAGCTACTAAATTAATCATCCCATCTAACATGCAAGATCTTGGATCAATCGTTGCATCTATTAAAGAAATTGCAAACACTAAAGATGCTAAAAAATAAATAGAAAAGCGCAAAAAAAGGCAACTTTTTAAAGGTTGCCTTTTTATTTATCTTTTTGTTCCCCACATTACTTTATCAATCTTAATCTTTTCTTTGTGTGAGTTATTATATTCATTTAGAACTTCTTTTGCTTTCTTTGGATTCTTTGGTAGCATTGGTCCACCTGATTCATACATTTGAACTTCTAGTGACTTAATAGTTCTAAATTGATCTGCTTCTTTACTATCAAGTTGTGCTGTACCAATTTCATTAGTAAGTTTAGCAGCAGCATCAACAGCCTTCTTATAGTTTTTAGGGAACTTCTTTCCACCTTCATAATTATATTTAACAACATAATATCCAGCTTCTCTTAATCCCTTATCGAATGCTTGATTAAATAATTCATAAGCTTGTTTTTGTTCTTCTGCATCAACGCTATTTGCATAGCATTTAGCCATATGAATAATACAATTTACATCATCAGGATTTTTAGCAAGTAGGCTTCTATAAATTTGAGCTGCCTTTTTACTATCCTTATTTACACCATATTTTCCTTCATCAAAGATTTCAGCCATTTTCATTTGATATAATGGATTATTTGGGAAACTATCAAGTAACGCTTGATAAGTTTTTAAAGCTTCTTTAACATCCTTTTTAATTCCAAGTCTACCTACTTCTTGAGCTTCAGCTAAACGGAATTCATAAATTGCTTCACTAAATTTATGGCTTGCTCTTTCACGGTAGATATTTACAGCGATATCATAATCCTTAGTTACACCATATAAACCAAATTCATATAAAGCAACAACTTGGTCAGTGTATGATACTTCTTCAGGATATTGATCTGCTAATTTCTTAATAATTTCAACATATCCTTTTTCATTAGCTTTAGTTCCATATAAACCTTCTTTATAGATTAAAGCTAATTTTTCCATACAATATTTAGAACCTAAATTAGCACCCTTAACTAAATAATCAATAGCACGCTTAGGATCATTAGCATCAGTAAATAAAATGTCTGATGCTTCAGCTATAGCTTCTAAATCATTTATTTCGCATAAGGCTTGTAAATATTTTAAGTATACTGGTTTATTATCCTTTTGTTCATTTAAAATTTCCTTAACTAATTCTTTAGCACCTTCAACATTGTTTTTAACAATTTCTTTTGCATAAACGCTTGCTTTATCATGATTAACAGCAACGCCTACACCCTTAGAATAAATAGTTACTAAAGTTTTAGATGCATCTAAATTATCTTTAACAGCTGCTTCTTCTAATAACTTAATACCTTTAGTAATTTCACCTTTTGTAATGTATAAAAGACCTAATTGATATTTTGAATTAACATTATCAATTGATTCTTCAAAAGCTTTCATTGCTTCTTCAACTTTGTTTTCTTTTAATAACTTTAAACCTTCTTTATACTTGTCCATACTTACTCTCCTTTTTTTACTCTATCTAATTATTATTTTAACATTTTTACTTTCTATTTTCAATTACATTAATTATATTTTTATAATTAATAAATAATGGCATATTTAAGCCATTTATAAAAAATAAACGCACTAATAATTTGTGCGTTTAAAAGAGATTTTTTAGAATATTTATTTTATTATCATCATTTAAAACATTTAATACTTTATCCTCATAATAATAAATAGCCGCATTTTTTCTATCTAAAACAAAATCAATACTATCATCACTTATAAATAAAGCCGTATTATTTTCTAAAGCTATTCCAAAATTATTACCTAGTTCTTCCGAAAACATTTCTTTACCTGGTTCATTATAATGAGGACAAATGTATGGTTTAAAATAACCTATACCATCAAGTAATTTAAAGTTATATGCATTGAAGTTATCTGAATATGAATAAGTATCTGAATAAAACTTAGAAAACCAAAATATTGCCCCTGCAGAAACACCACAGATAATTTTCTTATCTAAATTTTCAATTAGCTTTTTTGTAATACCTTCTTTATCAAAACGTTTAATCATGTTTTCGGTATTACCTCCACCAATATAAATTATATCAGCACTATCAATATCAGTTAGTTTTTCATATATCTTTAAATCAACATCAAACTCATTAAAAGTATCGATAATATCACTTAAATTCTTATCACTAACATGAATGTATAAAAGGCTAGGTTTAGCCTTTTTTGAAAGATCTATTATTTTTTTATGTATTAGTTTATTTTCATGGTTATGAAAGTTACAACCACCTATTAAAACTAACGATTTCATCTTATTTCTCCATGACCATAAATCTTATATTTATAAGTAGTCATTTCTTTTAGAGCCATTGGCCCTCTAGCATGTAGCTTTTGTGTAGAAATACCTAGTTCAGCACCCATACCGAAGCATCCACCATCACTAAATCTAGTTGAAGCATTAACATATACACAAGCACTATCAATTGTATTTAAGAACTTTTCAATATTTGCTTCATTCTTACTAATAATAGCATCAGAATGATGTGTGCCATATTTTTCAATATGAGAGATTGCTTCATCTAAATTATCAACTACTTTTAAGTCTAAGAATAAGCCATCATATTCATTACCATAATCTTTAATTAAATTACAATCAATTACTTCTTTAACTGTTTCATCACCGTTTAATACTACTTTATCTTTAAACATATCCTTAATACCAGTTAAAACTGTATCTTTAACTTTACTATTAACTAAAATACATTCAACGGCATTACATACAGCAGGATTACTTAATTTAGCATTTTCGATGATTTTTAAAGCCATATTAATATCAGCTGATTCATCTACATAAATATGACACACTCCAGCACCAGTTTCAATATAAGGTACTTTAGTATTTTCTGTAACATAATTAATTAAACCTTTACTACCTCTAGGCACTACTAAATCAATATAACCTCTTAAAGTGATTAATTTTTGTACTACTTCTCTAGAATTATCACCAATAAGTTGTACTGATTTTGGATCAATATAATCTTTAATTGCATTTTGAATAATATCAACTAACTTTTTGTTAGTTACAAATGCTTCTTTACCACCTTTTAAAAGACAAGCATTTCCACTTTTAATACATAAAGTAGCAATATCAACACTTACATTTGGTCTAGATTCATAAACTACTCCTATTACTCCTAGTGGAACACTTATTTTTTGAATTCTTATACCACTAGCTGCAGTATAGTCAGCTAAGATGTTACCAATTGGATCATCTAGCTTTACTACATTAACAATATCTTTAGCAATACTAATTATTTTTTCTTTAGTTAATTCTAGGCGTTTAACCATTACTTCTGGTATGTCTTTAGCATTTGCTAAATCTATTTTATTTGCTTCTAAGATTCCATCAATATTATCAAGTAATGCTTCACTCATAGCAAGTAACGCATTATTTCTTGTTTCTGTATCTTTTAATTTTAAAGAATTAGCAGCAGTTCTTGCATCTAATACTTGTTCCATAAAATCCATAATTATTCCTCCTCAAGTAGAACGATATTATTAGCATGAATAATAATGTTCTTTTCATTTTCACCTAATATTTTTTTAACATCAGCTAAAGTTTTACCTTTAATCTTATCTGTTTCTTCACTATTATAATTAATGATTCCTTTAGCAATCATTTCTTTACCATTACATATACCTACTACATCATTTGAGTCAAAGATTCCTTTAACTCCAGTTATACCTACTGATAATAATGACTTTCTATCACATAATGCCTTCTTTGCGCCATTATCTATATATACATAACCTTTCGGGTTAGTCTTATATAATACCCAGTGGCTCTTGGCATTCATCTTATGTTCACTAGCCTTAAATAGTGTTCCATCAAATTCATTAAAGACATTATAAAGTCTACTTATTTTAGTGTTATTCATAATTAACATATCAACACCTGAAGTTGTTGCAATCTTTGCGGCTTTGATTTTTGTAATCATACCACCAGTACCAAAATCAGTACTTGAATCAGTTGCCATATTGATTATTGATTTATCAATTACTTTAACTTCTTTAATTAATTTTGCATCATTATAAATTTTTGGATTCTTATCAAATAAACCATCAATATCAGATATTAAAACTAATAGCTTTGCTTCTACCATTCCTGAAATAAGTGCAGATAATGTATCATTATCTCCAACCTTTATTTCATCAACAGCTAAAGCATCATTTTCATTAATGATTGGTATAACATCAAAATCAATTAAAGTATTGATTGTTGTTTCTAAATTTAATACTCTTTTTCTTACATCAAAGTCATCATGATTTAATAATATTTGGGCACATTTTAAATTAAATTTAGAAAATATTTCTTCATAAACATGCATTAAATCAGCTTGACCAATTGCGGCTAGAGCTTGTTTTTCAGCGATAGTTTGCGGCTTAATTTTTAAAATACTTCTTCCAACCGCAATAGCACCACTCGATACTAGGATCGGCATAATATTATCTTTCTTAAGTTTACTAATTTGTTCAACCAAACCAGTAACTTTATTTATATCTAATTCGCCAGATTCATTTACTAATGATGATGAACCTATTTTAATTACAATACGTTTCATATAAATCACGCCTTTCAAAGAATATTATACCATAGTTATATTTATAATCATAATGCGAAATAAAAAAAATGCAATATATTTCCTTCTTACTTGATATAAATATATCAATTTGATATAATAAAAGTGTATTTTTGTTAATAGAGGGTGAATATATGGGAACAAAGATAAATCAATTTAGAGTTAATTCAAAAGATTACACAGAAATCGTTGTTGAAGATGATGGTTTTATTGTAACATTATGTGATTTAGGAGCTTCTATTAGAGATATTGTTTTTAATGGAAAACATATGGTTGCTTCACCTAAATCATTTGAAGAATTTATCACTAATGGTTCTTATTATGGTAGAACTATTGGTAGAACAGCAGGAAGAATCGCAAATGGTCGTTTTACATTAAATAAGCAAACATATCAATTAAAGCTAAACGCTGATAATATGCATAATATGCATGGTGGACTTGACGGTCTAGCATTTAAGAGATGGGATTATAGCGTTGATGAAGAGGTTGATAGAATAAAGGTAAGATTTACTTACTATATGCCACCAATGGATGATGGATTCCCTGGAGGCTTAAGTGTTAAAGTAACTTATACTATCTATAACAACAAGATTAGAATTGATTATACTGGTACTACTACTGAAGATACTTTATTAAATCTATCAAATCATACATACTTTAACATTTCAGGAAATCTAGAACATGGAGTATGCGATCAAGTATTAACAATTAATGCGAATAAATATGGTAAGCCAGATTTCACAAAGATTATTGAAAATATTATTCCTATTACTCCAGGTAATCCATTTGATTTTACTAAGCCTAGAAAAATAGGTGCTAAAATCAATGATCCAAAGGTTTATCAAATAACTAATGGTTATGATCACTGTTATGTTTTAAATGAACGTGGTTTAAGTAATAGAGCAGCATTATTAGTTGATAAAGAAGCTAACACAAAGATGAGTGTATTTACAACTTATCCAGCATTAGTAATTTATACATGTAACTATACTGATGAATTAGTAAGTGTAGGAACAGATAAAAAAATAATGCCAAGAGATGCAATCTGCTTTGAAGCACAATATGTACCTAATGGCATAAATATGAGTAAGATTGATAAAAATGAAATGGGAATCTTAAGAAAGAAAGATTCTTACTTAGAAACAATCATTTATCAATTTGAAAGAATTAATTAAAACAAAAAATCCAGCATAATCTGCTGGACTTTTTTTATACCCAAAAAAAAGATTCTTGTAAACCAAGAATCAGCGTTGAGATTCATACTTGATGTTCTATACATATAATGTAGACTCGATGAACAACAACACTTATTATTATATCCATATGCCCTATTTAGTCAATATGTTTTTTTTATAAAAGCGTATTCATAAAAAAATAAAAACGTATTCATAATTAAAGATATTATAAATATCTTTTTTTACATATTAATTGACTTTATTTATATAACATTTTATAATTAGTTTTATAAATGTAAGGTGATAAATATGATTATAGAAAAAATATTCATAAAAGATCATAATAACCTAACGGATGAAAAGGTAAGGACAAAACACGGTATTTTAGCCGGTATTTTTGGTGTTATAACAAATATTTTGCTTTTTACTATAAAAGTAATATTTGGTATTCTATCTGCATCTATTTCAATTATAGCTGATGCGATAAATAACTTATCAGATTCTGCATCTTGTATTTTAACTATTTTTAGTTTTAAAATATCATCTAAACCACCAGATGAAAAACACCCTTATGGGCATGAACGTATAGAATATATTATTAGCTTATTAATTGCGGTGATTATTTTACTTATTGGTGGATCATTCTTTATTGAATCTATTAAATTATCCATAGATAAGGTTGATGTTAAATTTGAAATAATCACAATAATTATTTTAGTTATTTCAATCGTAATAAAGCTTTATCAAGCCCTTTTTTACTATAACATTGGTAAAAAAATTAAGTCACCTGTACTAATCGCTTCCTTTAGAGACTCAATAAGTGATGTATTAGTTACTACTACTGTTTTAGTTTCAACAATCATTTATTTATGTGCACATGTAAATATAGATACTTATATAGGTATATTAGTATCAATCTTCATTATTTATAATGGAATTAAAACAATTGTTGAATCATCTAACCTTTTAATTGGCGAGCTTCCAAATAAAGAATTTGTTAATGATTTTATTAATGCTTGTACTAAAGATGAACATATTAAAGGATATCATGATTTAGTATTCCATATGTATGGGCAAAATAAATTATACGCCACAATTCATCTTGAATTTGATTATAGAGATAATATCTTACATATTCATGATATAGTAGATAATATTGAAAAAGAAATATATAGGGATTTTAAAACAGAATTAGTTGTTCATATGGATCCAGTTATCCTAGATGATGAGGAATTAAATAACTACAAGAGAATTGTAACTAATCTAATTCAAGGATTATATAGTGAAGTTACATTACATGATTTTAGATTAGTTAGGGTTAATAATGAAAAGAAATTATTCTTTGACTGTGCTATGCCAGTAACTTTAAAGAGTAAATATTATGATATTAAAAAAGATATGGAAAATAGAGTATGTGATACTATTAAAGGAATAGAATGTCACATAACAGTTGACACAATCTTTAATTATGAATAAAAGGGCTAGATTTAGCCCTTTATTTATTCTCTAAAATATATTCTAATACATCACAAAAACCATTTGCGCTATTGTTATATGTATTAAATATACTATCATTTATATTACATTCTTTATTCAAAAATTGGAAACGGAATTTCTTATTCTTACAGAATACATCTAATGTAATATTACTTACCTTTTTACCATTAAATTCTCTAACAACATTTTTCATACTACTTCTAACTACATATTCACCATTATAAGTTAATACATAATCTTCTAATGATGGAAAAGAAAAGATATTACATTCTTTTGGGTTATCAATAATTATAACCCATTTATTTTTTTCTTTATCCGCATATATATGATAACCTAAGTTAAAGTCATTAGATTTAATATCTTGATTTAATTTTAATTTCTTTAAGCTATTATGTGTTCCAACAGTTTTATCGTTTTTAATTTTCTTATATCTAATAATACCAATTATTAAATTAATTCCAACAAATAAAGCACAGAATACGATTAAACATATTTGAACATATAATAATACGCCATCATCTGATTCTTCATAGAACATTTTAATCACTACTTTCTATTAAATATATATCCATATATATTTTATCGTTTAATTTTACAAATTACAATTAAATTGTTATAATTTTTCATAGAGGATAGTACTATGAATAAAATAATATTAAAAATTGGAGGCATGACTTGTACTTCTTGTTCTAATTCATTAGAGAAACATTTAAATAAACAAGAAGGTATAATAAATGCTAATGTAAATTTAATATTAGAGGAAGCTTATATAGAATATGAAGATAACATAACTTTAGATGATTTAAATAGATATGTTAATAAATCTGGTTTTAAATCTTTAGGTATAAGTAAAAATACAAAAGAAAAAACAGGATTTATTCCATTAATTATATTTAGTTGTCTAGCAGTTATATTACTTACATTTTCTATTCTTTTTATGATTGCTTTTAAAAAGGAAGATTATCCTGAATTCTTCTTAATAACAAGCCTAGTATTAATAATTCCTTTTTTAATATATGGAATAGATATATTCAAATCAGGAATTAAAGGATTTATACATCTACATCCAAATATGAATAGTTTGGTTACTCTTGGTGTATTTACATCTTTTATTTATAGTTTTATCGAAATGATTTTAATATTTAATGGTGATACTTCATATTTAAAATCCATTTATTTTGAATCATGTGCTATAGTAATATATTTTATTAAATTAGGTAGATTTATAGATCATAAAGGCAAAGTAAAAACAAAAAAAGCAATTACTTCTTTAATGGAAATAACGCCTCCTAAAGCCATTTTACTAAAGGATGGTAAAGAAATTGAAATAGATATTGATGAAGTTAATAAGGATGATTTATTAGTATTAAAGCCTGGTATGAAGGCATCAAGTGATGGAATAGTTATAAGTGGAGCGGCTCACTTTGATGAAGCATTCTTAACTGGGGAGGCTGTAAGTAAGAAAAAAGAGAAAGATTCTAACATTATAGCTGGATCTATTAACTTAGATGGTTATATTACTTATAAAGCAATTAAAACTGGTAGAGATTCTACTATTAGTGAAATAGTTAATTTAGTTAAAGAAGCTGCAAATTCAAAAGCTAAAATATCAAAACTTGCAGATAGAATAAGTTTAATATTTGTGCCAATGATTATTTTAATAGCTCTTCTATCATTTATAATATTCTTTATAGTAACAAAGAATTTTAATACAGCTATTATTAAATTTACTACAATACTTGTTATTGCTTGTCCTTGTGCACTAGGTTTAGCTACCCCACTTGCTTTAGTTGTAGCGCACGGCTTATGTGCAAGTAATGGAATATTAGTTAAAAATAGTAGTGTTTTAGAAGATGTTAATAGTATTGATACTCTAGTTTTTGATAAAACTGGAACTTTAACAATTGGCCATTTTTCAATAACAAAACTATTTAATCACTCAAATTATAGTGATAGTGAATTATTAAATATCATATCTAATATAGAAGCTAAATCAACGCATCCAATTAGTAAAGCATTTAATATAAAAAAAGAATTAGAAATTAGTGATTTTAAAACAATTGAAGGTGTTGGAATTAGCGCTAAAATTAATGATAAAACTTATATATTAGGATCTAAAAAAGTATTAACAAATTATAATTTAGAATATAGTTATAATGATGAAATTAATGAATTAATAAATAGTTCTTCTACTATTATTTATATAGTTGAAAAAAGCGTAGTTATCGGATTAATCGGTGTTAATGATACTATTAAGGATAATGCAGTTGATGTAATTAATCACTTAAAAGAAATGAATAAAGAATTAATATTACTTACTGGTGATAATTCTTCTAGTGCTAAAAAAGTTGGTAATTTATTAAGTATTGATAATGTAATTAGTGAAGTTTATCCAAAAGATAAAAAAATAGTTATATCTAATCTTATGAATGATAATAAGAAAGTCATGATGATAGGGGACGGTATAAATGATGCGCCTAGCTTAGTTAGCGCAAATGTAGGTGTATCAATTAATAAAGATTGTAATATTGCTAGTGATTCATCTGATATTATTTTAATAAATGATAATTTAGAATCAGTTATAAATATCTTTACTATTTCTAAATATACATTTAAGATTATAAAAGAGAATTTATTCTGGGCGTTCTTCTACAATTTATTAATGATACCTATTGCACTAGGTGCATTAGAATTTGCAGGAGTTTATATGAATCCTATGTGGGCTAGTTTAGCTATGATGATATCAAGTATAACAGTAACAATTAATTCACTAAGAATAAGGAGGGTTAATTTATGGAAAAGAAAATCTTAATTGAAGGAATGAAATGTAGTGGTTGTGCTAATAGAGTTAACAATGCTTTAAAGAGTATTAAAGGTATTAAAAAAATAGATGTAAATCTAGAAAATAAATGTGCAAATATTACATATAAAAAAGATATTACTAATGAAGAATTAACTAAAGCAATTGAAGATTTAGGTTTTAAGGTAGTAGGTATAGAATAATGGATGTTAAAATTAATGGAATATATAGACATTTTAAAGGTAATACTTATCAAGTAGTTCTAATTTGTAAGGACTGTGATACTTTAGAAGATTTAGTAATATATAAGGATCTGAATAGTGATAAAATTTGGGCAAGAAAAAAGGATGAATTCTTATCTAAAGTAGATACTAATAAGTATCCTGATGTTAAACAAATATATCGTTTTGAACTTATTAAATAAAGGCTTAATTTAGCCTTTTTTTAATTATAGACATGATATTACTATAAGTAAATATATTGTAAATATATTTCTATAGTGTTATAATTATAATGTATTTTTCAATATGGAGGGATAAAAATGAAAAGAAAACATATAATTACAGGATTATTAGTTACTTCTATTTCTTTATTAGCATTTGTCGGATGTTCAAAAAAGAAAACAAAAACTAATAAAACAACTAATACAAATACTAGTACTGTTACTCAAACTAATAAAACAACAACAAGCACTAAAACAAATACAACAAGTAAAACTGAGGATGTTTTAGTTAACAAGTGCTATGCATCAAGTAACATTTTATTTGTTAACACATATATAACAAATGAACAATTAACTGATTTTGTTGTTTGCATTGGAGGAAATTATGGATTAATATGTAAGCCAACAATAAATGACGAAAAGTTTGATAGTATTACTATTTATTCACAATCATCTAGCAAAATGGGAAATTTACCAGTTAAAACAATTAAAAAAGCTGATAAGTTTACTCCAGTAGTAACAATAATGAAAGAGTTAATGGATTACAATTATAATGAAGCTGCATCTGTTAGAGTATCTGATAATAAAATAGATTTTAAACTTGAAGATATGACTTTTCAAATTAATATTGATGGAAGCATTGATGGTTCTTTAACTGAACTATCTTCAACACCAAAAAATATTAAAGGCGCTTTAGTAACATATAGCAACGGAATTATGAATGTTACTTTTGATGATGATTATAACTATGTAATAACATTGAAGAAAGATTTATATGAATTTTTAGTAAGCGATCAATATAGAACTGGAATAAAATTATCAGATGATGGTGATGTGTCAATTTATTCAGATCAATACGATCTAGAAAAAAAAGAATTTTTAAAAATTAATGAAACAAATGTCACAGTTAATAAAAACAATGAAATTGAAAAGATTACTAGTACATATGGTAGTAACATATCAACTACACTAGTAGAATATGATTCAAATAATAATAAAATAATTTTAGAACAACAAATGTCTTCTGGTGGTTCTATCCACCCTCTTGGTGCTGTTTTAGCGCATGGTTCTACAAGAACAACAATTACTTTAGATAAATATGGTAGAACAATTGAATATTTAGAAGAAATGCAAACAGGATCAAATACTTATACGGCAATAAATAATTACACTTATGAATATGATGATTTTGGTAACATAGTTACTGAAATTAATCATAAATCAAATCCTAAATACAAATATATTTTTACTTATAACGATAAAAATTTATTAGAAACTTCAACTTTTTATCAATTATCTGATGAATTATTTGTTGAAAAAACACTTAATACATTTACTTATAATGATGATAATATAGTCATCAATCGTATAACTACAAGTGGAGGTATAAAGACATTTGAAGGAAATGACCAATATGATGAATTTGGTAATACTATTATGCTTGAAAGACTATACTACAGTAGTGAAAATAAATTATCTAACTCTAGTTCTAAAAAAGAATATATTTATGATGATAAAGGAAAAACTCTATTAGAAGGAATTGAATATAAAGCAAAATCAGATGGAACTAGTCTATATAAATATGCACATTATGATTATGAGTACACTGAATCAACATTAGATGACAAAAAATATACTCTTAACACAACATACGCAAAATATTATAATGAAGATAATATTGAAAGTAGTAAGGAAAGAATAGAATATGTGACTTATGTTGATGAAAATAGATTAGGTGAAGTTTATTATTCTACAACTAAATATGATTACAATAAAGCTGCAAATGATTATTTAAATACATTTGATTATAAGGAAGATTATTATGAAAATGTTATATATGAAGCAAATTATACTTATGATGGATATGGAAACAACTTCTCTAGAAACGAAAAATCATATATTGTTACTGATAAGGGCTCACAATTATATTTAGAATACATTTATAGTGATAATTATGAAATAACTAATTACTTTTATGATATTTATGCTGAAGAAATAGTTCCATGTGAAGGTATTTTAAGAAGTGAAGCAACATATTATGATAAACTTGGCGAAACAATAGAAAGTATAGTTACTGAATATGGATTTATTGAAGGTATGTCAGTAAGAACTTATGAATTTAGATATGAAAGAATAATTGAAGATGATGTAACAACATATAAAACCACTCAAATTAATTTTAATAATGAATACTTCCCAGAACAAAAAACTACAGAAGAAATTAATATATATGATGAAAATGAAAAATGGATTTCAACTGAAAGATATGAATACTCATATAATCCAAATACAGAAGAATATACAAGATTAAAGTATCTATCAGATGTTAATACAAACCAATACCTTGATTGCGAAGAAATATACCACATTGGTGAATTCTATACAAAAGTTTTATATGAATACAATCCAGGACATGGTGAATATCATTATTTAACTAAAAAGATTGAATATACATACAATAATTTAATGAATGTAACTAATGAATTCAATACATATTATAATCAAGATGGTACTGAAAAGAGCCATTATGAAGAAATAGGATATATTTATGATTTAGATAATAATTTAACATCAAGAACAAAATATGAATCATATACAAGCAAAACAGATTTAAAGCATGTTCAAACTGCACTATTCGTTGAAGGTATAGAATTATATACATATATGGCAGCTTTAAACTCTAATGATCAATATACAACAGTCCAAATTGGTGACATAAACAAACGTGAACTTAGCTATACTTATGTAATTGTTATTATAATTAATAGTGATGGTTGTGTTTTAAATGCTAATTTATATGTTAATAATTTTGAATTAGATAAATCTGACAAATATACTATTAATGAAAATTATGTGGGCTTAGATTATGACACTAATTCAAATATTTATGCTAGTACAACAAATTATACTCAAGGCCCAACAGATGCTGATATTAGAGTAATTTAATAATTAAAAGGGTTCACTTGAACCCTTTTTTCTTTTGCAAAATAAAAAGGCTTAGTTAAGCCTTTTATTTTCTGTTTTTAGTTAATGTTAAGACATTTTTACCATCGATATATGCATAATCAACAGTATCCATAATTTTCTTAACCATGAATATTCCTAGTCCACCAATTTCTCTTTCATCACTTGAAGCATTGATATCTGGATCTTGTCTTTCAAGTGGATTAAATGGTTTACCAGAATCTCTAAAAACAAATGTTACTTTTGTTTTATCATTAGATAGAATTACTTCTACTTCTCCACCATCATCATAAGCATATTTAGCTACATTAACAAATACTTCTTCTAATGCGGTATTAATTAACATAATATCTCTATTAGTAAAACCAAGTATTTCTAATAATTCTGATGAGTATTCAAATAAACTATCTAATTCACTGACATTAGCTTTGAATGTCTTTCTCATTACTAAATTATCACCCATATTTGTTAAGTCCTTTCTAAATATTACTTACTATCTTTCTTATCCAAGCCCATACTTCTACCTATATTAGTTAGACGCTTAGCTAAGTTTTCATTACTCTTTCTCATACCATAAATAGTATCTAAGAATCTCTTTACAACACTTTCACCCATATCTTTAGATATCATATAAACAACACATAAAGCTAAAGGTCCTGCGGCAGTAGATATAATATCAATATCTTTACCGTCAAATTGTCTAATAGAGAATTCATAAGCTAAATCAGAATAATCTTTTACAAAGTCATCTAAATCCTTTAATGTTTTAAACATAAAGGCTTTAAATACTTTTAAGTATTCATCAAGATTAACCTCTTGAATTTCCATATTATTGATAGTAGCAATTCTTCTATTTAAAATCATAAAGCCATCATTTTCAATATATGCCTTATATGAATCACCATTTAACTCTACTTCATCAAGTTTACCATTACTTACAACTTGTCTTACTCTTCTTCTATAATCTTCTAGTGAATTTCTAATTTCACAGAAAGATTCATCCGCAAGTTCAAGTAGACTTGCAAGTCTATTTAAAGCTCTAAAGTATTCTTTTGGAATTTCTACGTCGCTCTTATAACCTGTATCATGTTCAATTGATGCCCATGTATGTTGTAATACACTACGTATTTGTATTTCTATTTTTATTTCGTTTAATTGTGGAAATTTTTCATCATAATATATTTCTTTAGGCATAGTACATACATAGTGTAGTGACATATAACCAAATTGATCTACATTATAAATTTTTCTTTTATCAACTGTATTTTCCCAGTCGACATCAAAGGATTGTTCGATTTTAGCAGCGAATTTATCAACCTCATCAGCATAGAATGTTACAACTCTAGCTCCAACTATATCAGTTACATCATAAATAGATTGATATTTTTCACCCTTTAATTCTAATTTTTTTGTTAGAGAATCTAATGTTTTAACTCTACCTTCAACACTGTTAACTAAAACACCAAAATCCTTAACAAATTGTTCTAGTTTTTTCTTTAAGACTTTTAGTAACTCCCTATAAATAGGTAAGTTTTCTTTATATTGTTCTAAAAGTTCTTCTGTATGAAAATTCATTATTAGTCCTCAATATTTAAGAAAGATGAGAAACCAGTCATATCAAAAACTTCCATAACTTCATCTTTTGGATGTTGTACGACAAGATTTCCTTTTTTTTGAGTCATTGCTTTATGTAAAACTAAAACAATTCTTAATCCGGCACTAGAAATATAATCTAAATCCTTTAAGTCTAGATAGATTTTATCTACACCATCTTCATCCTCTTTAACAGCTTGTTCAAGTTTTGGAGATGTGTTAGTATCAAGTCTACCTACTAAAGCCACCTTTAAAACGTTGTTTTCTTTCTTTTTAATAATTTCCATAATTATCACCTATCCTGTAATCTCATAGTTATTATAACATAAATCATTTATTTTTTTATAAATAAATAAAAAGAGTATAAATAATTTTTATTCTTCAGGCACTACATAAGATGTTTCTTCTAAGCAATTTCTTCCCTTTTCCTTTGCCTTATAAAGGTTAGAATCGGCTTGTTTAGCCATTTCTGAAATGATTAGTTTATTATTGTTAGTTCCACTAACTAAACCAACACTTATTGAAATAGTTACTGTTTTACCTTCAAAATTAAAACGACATTTTCTAACATCCTCGATTAATTTTTTACATAAGTTAATAGAATTACTTGAATCGTAGAATAGAATAGTAAATTCATCTCCACCCCATCTACAAACCATTCCTTCATCACCTACAACTTTTTCCATTGTATAAACTAATGTTTGTAACACTTCATCGCCTTTTTCATGGCCATATGTATCGTTTATATTTTTAAAGTAATCTAAATCTAGTATTGCTAAAGCTCTATTTGTATCTTTTTGTTTAAATAATTCTTCTTGCACTTTATAAAAACCATATCTATTATAAATATCAGTTAAAGCGTCATGTAAGTATAGATATTCATATCTACTTCTAGATTCTTCAATTTCTTTTCTTGTTCTTGTAATGATTGATTCTAAGAAGAAAGCAATTGCAAAGAATGAAATATAAAGCATTGGGAATCTAATACGGAATGAATTTGTATATTCATATTGTAATAAATTTACTCCAGCAGGAATCCAAAGTAAGAATATTAAAACAGCAATTAATAAACCATTTGTAATAGTTCCATATTTTCTACCAAATACTAATAAGCTAAATGGTGGTAGCATTGATGTCCAAAGTATAGAGAATCCATCAGGCTTACCAACAACAATAAAGTAAGTAAATAGGGTTAATATTTCAATTACAAATAGCATCTCGGCTACTCTTCTTGGAATTCCATTTAGGCAATGAAGTAAAATGTTTAAACCCATTGATCCCATGAATATGGCTGTAGCTTTAACCATAGAATATTCTTTTGTGGCGAAATTAACGATAAACATAACTAATAATATGAATATCAAAATAATATAAACTATTAATGATTGATAAAACATTCTAGAATCATCATCAATAACATCAAAAGATATCTTCTTATTATCATCCATAATATCGCCTCCATAGTTTTATTATAACACTATAAAAAAAATATGTTAAGAAATAATAAAAAAAGGCTTATACCTTGCGGTATTAAGCCATATCTGTTGCTGTAACATCAGTAAATGATATTTTAACACTTCCATTATCTATTTCAATAAACATACTTATTTTACAGTTTTGTTTGATTAAAATGTTATGAGCATCATCTACATAATCTATTATTTTACTGTATAAAGCGGCATTTTTAACATCATCATAGTCAAACCAATATTCACCGTTTCCAACGATTTTAAATTTAACTTCTGCATCAAGTTCTAATTCATTGATAAAGAATGTATTACCATCTTGAGGTAGAAAATAAATAGCATTTTCTGTTGTACTCCAATTATTAAAACTACCTACTAAGGCAAATTGTGTATAAACAATTGGTTCATCACCTGGATCTACAGGATCATCTCCTGGGTCAACTGGTGTTACCGTTTCATACCATGCTTCTATTCTAATTTCACCTGGATTAGTTATATCATATCTTAAATGAATTTTTTGTGTATCTGATGTAGCTTTAACATATTCATAAACATTACCTACTTGGCTAGTTCGTTCAAAACCAGCTTTAGTAATTGTAGTAAAATAATCATTAGCTTCAGCATCAGTTGCTTTTATAACTTTAACTAATTTTCCGTTATTTGTTGTATTATTTTCTAAAATATATCTAGTAAAATCGTTTCCATCAAATACAGGAATACCATAAGATTTTGCTTCCTCTGGGAATTTATCGTCTCCTGTTTCAGGTGCTGATCCACCTTCAAAGTTATAGAATGTTTCACCACTTACTCCTAAATCATCATCTTTTAGAATTAATTTAAATGAAGGAAAAAAGCTAGTAATATTATATTCTTGATATGCTTTAGCATAGCACTGTGAAATAGTATTTCCAGAAGTTACTAATACTGGTTCACATAATTCGCCTGAATCATTATAAATAGCGACATAATAATTTAGTCTATTAATATCAGCTAATGCACTTAATCCACCATTTTGATCAACATAATATACTTGAGGTTTATATGCATTTCCATCTGTATCAACAAAGTTTGTGATTAAATATCCTATTGGCTGATCATTTACCCAAATATTTCCTAGTCCACCAGTTGCATCATCGTTCATAATTCTAATACCTGTGATGTTATCTTCTCCACCATGGTTATCATGTTCTCCATCTACTAATAAAGAATAGATTATATCTTTTTTAAACAAATCAGAGAATTCTGTATAAATTGTCTTTATTACGCTATTTTTTGTACCTTGCTTATTGATAAAATTAGTACCATCTAAATCAGTTGAATTTAGTCCAATTCTATAGTAAATATCTGCAACTTGTTTATTCTTAATAGCGTTCTTTTTAGTTATTTTATGAAGTTCATTATTATAATACCATTTACATGTTCCACTATCATATTCAATACCATCAATATTTGCATAATCATCAAATGATGTATGCATACTATCTTTAACTAGTTTTTCACTTGATTCAAAACAGAATTTTCTCCATTCCTTAATTTTACTATCAACTACTTCTACATAATCATATTCATAAGTATAACCATTTCTATATACTACTTCTTTTTCATCATTATTAGTAAGCATTGTTAAAGTATAATTAGGACTACTTTCTTCCATATCATAGTCTAGAATTAATGATACATACCATAATGTATGATAGTTCTTATTGTTTTGTGTAGCTGTAATATCAAAACTTACATCTGCATTAATTAAATTATTATCATTAATTATAATATCAATTGATAGAATAAATTCATAAGTTAAAGCATAACTCTCCTTATTACTTTCTTTAGACTTATCAGTACCTGTTTCTAAATCGATATAAGCAGTTCCATCAATTTGATCATAATATTTTGTACCAAAGGAATAATCTTCACCAATTTTTTCTAATACTTTCTTTAAGCATTGGAATTGAATCATAGGTGGAGCATAGTATTCTAATTCATCGATTACATCTCCTTGATTATCTCCAGTTGTATAAATATTTTTAATTGAATTTAAATCATTTTGTGTAGGATTAAATGATAATAATTTTAATAAATCATCATTACTATTATCTAATGTCTTAGGTTTCTTAAAGCTCTTCTCTACGCCATTAAATGCATATTTAACTTTTTCATAATCTGTTGTTGGAAGTTTAGTCTTCTTCTTACATCCAGCAATCATGAAAACAAAGCCTAATGTTAGAATAATAGAAAAAATTATTGTCCTTATTCTTTTCATAAAATCACCCTCCTTATAAAAAGTAAACAATATTAATTAAATTATTAAAAACATAGCGAACACATATCTTATTAACTTCATTATATCACACTAAAAATATAAAAATAGACATTACGTTATACATTTTGTATAATTTTAACTTCAAATTAACAAACAATGAAAAAAGGATTGAAATTAATCAATCCTAATATTTTTATGGTGCCTCGTGTGGGACTCGAACCCACATGGATTTCTCCGTACGATTTTGAGATGTTTCTAGATTAGATACATAATTATAAATTCTTTTTATCTCATCTAACTTAAATACATTTAGTTTTTTATTATAATGAACATTTTTAATAAATGTAGTGTAATCACTACTTGCGTAGTTTTCTTCTATAAATAGTTTTCTTTTGGCATCTTGTAGACAAGTTCTAAGTAGCATGATATACCTTTTTTTCATATCATATGAATAATCTTCAATTATTGGTTCTTTGAATAAATAATCAAGTGGCTTATTGATATAGTCTGTAAAATCAATTGCCCATTTATAAGATACTTTAAGACCTAATTTAGCTTTTCTCATATTTTTAAAATGTCCTTGGGATATTTTATTAAATTCTCTAGCTTTATATTTAATATCTTTTATTAGTTCATTAAAGTTATTTTTTGGAAGAATATAGGTTGGTTTCTTTTTTATACTTGCGATATAATTAAAGAATTGTTGAACATGGATTGGTCTAATATCTTTAAGTCTCAAGTTTCCTAATTTTTCTTTAATTACTTTAGACTGTGTTTTATAATTAGTATATTGACTATTTGATTTAGTTATTTTTATTTCTTCTAAAAATAAATCAATATATTTTGATAATCTTATATGATCTTCATCTATTCTTTGACTATCAAATTCTTCCTTGCAGTCTTCCATAAATTGGTTATGTAATAACATTACTTGTCTATTTCTTCCTTTTTCACTTAATCCTTTATCCAAGAATACTCTTTTCTTTTTTCTATATACCATTCCATCATCTTGAATTTTTATTTCAAAATCTGAATAGTATCCTTTAGCGTTTTGTTTAATTTCTGAATAAGACATAATTTTACCCCCTTCTTATTATCATTAATTTTTCTAAGCAATCATCTAAGTCTACATGTATAACATTGCCTAGTCTTACGTAAAATACTTTTCTTGATAATACTAGAGATTCGATTATATGTCTATTAATAGATGTGCCACTATCCTCCTTTTTGATGAATTTAACAACTTCATTCATAGTTCTCATTCTTCTAATCATAATTCTTAGCTTAATGAGTGATATTATTATATCACTTATCTTTTCTCCTTTCCATAAGATTTAAAATTTTTCAAAAAATGTTTTTCTAGTTTTATTTTTATATCAAAAAATAATAAAATATGTTATAATTACTACGGACTGCCCGATTGATGAAATTGGTAAACATACATGACTCAAAATCATGCGCCGAAAGGCTTGTCGGTTCGACTCCGACATCGGGCACCATAATATGAATTTTGAGATAGTTTTATACTATCTTTTTTTTATTTAATTTAACCGTAATCATACCTAATTAATTCTTTTTTATTTATCATAAACATTCCCCTTTCAATACTAATTTTAGATGGGGCTATTTGCTCCAGGTGACCCAAAAATGGCGAATTTCTAAAAACTTGTACATTTTTGTTTTTTTTACTTTTTCAACTATATAATAAGGCCTTCCAATTTCCGTAGAAGGAACGAAAATGCTATATTTCATACTTTTTAATAACTTTTTCAAATTAATTTTAAAATATGCCATTTTCTGGTAGAGTAGTTAAAACACCATATTTCATAGAAATACAAATCTTTTTCATCTTTATTTTTAAAGGTGCCATATGCAGTAGGCGGAACCAAATGTCCAAATTCTAAGCATAAATAAAAAAATAGCACTTTTTTAGTGCTTTTTAGTGATTTTATGGTTATATAATATTAATATTATATAAAGGTAAAATTTAGTCTCTGACCGAGGGGCTATTAGGGGCTATTAGAATAGGCCCCTCTCGCTTTTACGAAATACACGACAAGTAGGCTATTAGATAATAGCCATTATTTGGTGTATAAAATACCTTCTACTCCCTCGTTACTCGTCTATTAGAATATGCGGGTCACATGCCCTAAATCAAATGATAAAAAAAGAGCATTGCTATATAACCAATCGCCTCCTGGCTTACTTGGTATATATAACGCAATGCGTCTTTGTTTTTAATTATCATTTTGTGGTTTATTAAGTGGATTCTTTGTCTGCTTTCAATACTGCATTAAGCATTACTGTTGCTCCGTCAGTACAATGTTCTGGCTTTGAATATTCTGGCTCACAATGACTCAAACCATCTTTTGATTGTACGAAAATCATTGTAGTTGGTATTACATAAGCACAGAATTGTGCATCATGTCCAGCTCCTGAGTGAATATATTGGTGTGACACACCAGCTTCTTCGGCTGCTTCCTTTACATAAGATACAAGTTTTTTGTCCCAATACACAGTATCTCTATTCCATGCTTTTTCAACTTTGCATGTACAACCACACCAATTTTTATCTTCAAGACTCTTTACAATTTTTAAAACCTTATCTAATACCTCTGGTTTTTCATGACGTGAGTCAAATGAGAATTCAAAGAAATCAGGAACACATGTATGTACATCTGGATGGCATACTACTTCTCCAGTTGTATATACTAATTCAGGATATCCTAATTTATCAATTTCTTCATGTAAATAGCATAATGCTTTTGATGCTGCAAAGAATGCATCTTTACGTTTTGGCATTGGGAATGTTCCTGCATGTGTAGTTTGTCCATAGAATTTAATTCTATAATTGAACATGCCAAGAACACAGTCAACTACGCCAATTTCTTTATTATTATCCTCAAGAATTGGCCCTTGTTCAATATGTGTTTCAAACATATATAAATATTTATCTCTAGATAATCTATACTTCTTATCACCCTTATATCCAGATGCATCTAATGCCATACCAAATGTTTTAGATGAATCTAAAATTGATTTTGAAGCAAGCATATCTTCATATTTAAATTTTCCTCTAATATCTTCAGGTAAATAATCATAACAAACTATTCCAGAACACATCATTGCTGGTGGATATAATGATCCTTCTTCATTTGTCCAAATCATTGCTGTTAAAGGATGTTTATGAGGAATCTTTTCAGCATATACTGTTTCAAGAACTTCCATAGCTGACATAACTCCTAAAATACCATCATAATTACCACCATTTTTAACTGAGTCACAATGTGAACCCATTACAATTCTTTTAGCAGTTGGATCACTACCTGGTAAAGTTGCATACATATTTGCAACATCATCGACTTCAATTATTGCACCAATTGCCTTCATCCTTTTTTCAAACTCTTTTCGAGCCATAATTGCTTCAGGAGATAGCGAATAACGAGTTATTCCTCCATGCCCTGCATCACCATATTTCGAAAAAGTTTTGATTTTATCTGTCATTCTCTCTAAACTACATTTATACATAGAAAATTTCACCCCTTATTTATTACTTATTCTTTGCTCTGGAATTCTAAGGCAATGCTCAAGAAGAAATTTTACATCATCCCTTGAACAATAGAATTGAACTTCCTTTGCGTTTTCTTCTAGTGATATAACAAACTGTTTATCCCAATCCGATAAATCTACTCTAACTCCTTTTAATGTAAAGCCATATTCATCAAAGATTTCTTTCATTGATGGAGTTATTACTGCATATGCAAACAAATGCCCATGAAATGGTGTTTTAAAACTAAGTGATTTCCTAAAAGCATCTTTAATATCAATATATATAAGATACTCACTTGATGAACCTGCACATGATGGATCATCAATTGTTCTTAACCTGTTATATGAAATTAATTTTGTTATCTCTATTGTTCCCTTTAGGTTTCTACTTTCCATAAAATATCACCCTCTCATAGATTTTTCTAAAATATTTTTTAAATCATCTTTTGTTAAATTGATAATAGTATTTTTAAGTTTTGGCACAGCAAATCCTTTTGTAGCATAATTATCAATTTCTTCTTCTGTTAATTTTTCTTTTTCCCCTAATAAGCTATCTATTTTATCCTCTAGTTCTTTTAATGAATTCATTGATAATGCCTCTAAAATTTCATTAATTAATTCCTGCTTTTCTGCTGAAACTCTTTCTAAGAACTTTCCTAATAATAAGCCATTAGCTCTACCATGATCAATTTTTTTATAATATGTTAACGAATAACCAAGAATATGAACAGCAACCGTTCCACAATGTGCTATTACTATGCCAGCTAATGTTGAAGCATACAATAGCTTATCTCTATCATCTGTTGTTAGATTGAAAGCTTTTAGATTGTCAAATTCACTAGCTATAATCTTCAAAGCTTCAACCGATAATGCTTTAGTTAAGCTTGTTGCTTTTATAGATAAATACCCTTCAATTGCATGACATAGTGCATCTAAGCATGTGTTTATTGTTGTTGCTTTTCCAAGGGAATTCATATATTTCCCATCAAGAAGTGCTAAATTGGGAAATAAATATGGTGAAGCAATTGTTGACTTTGTTTCTAATTTATCATTAGTCAATATAGAATATTCAGTTACTTCTGATCCTGTTCCTGCAGTTGTTGGAATAAAAATCATTGGTAGTACATTATTAGTAATTGTAGTTGTAAACAAATCCTCTTCTTTAATATCATTTTTGGCCAATAAGGCAATAGCTTTAGCTGCATCCATTGGAGAACCACCTCCAATGGCAATTATGAAATCAACTTTTTCTAAAACTGCAATTTTTGCTCCCTCATATACTAAATCAATTGTTGGATTTGCCATAACCTTATTAAATAATACATACTCAATATTCTTGGCTTTTAATGTTTTTTCAACATCATCTAGTGAGCCATTTAATGATGCAGAATGTTTTCCAGTAACGATCATTGCTTTTTTGCCATAACTAGCTATTAAACTAGAATTATCCAAAACGCAATTTCTTTTCATTATAACTTTTGTTGGAATATAAAAATTAATTTCCATAGGATGTTTCCCCCTTACTAGATAGTCTTATCTACCTCAGTTAAAACTTCATCAAGTTTCTTTATTTCTTCTTTAATTTGTTCTTCAGTAATTATTAGTGCTGGGTTTACAAATATCATATTTTCATGTGAATATGTGCAGAATCCTTTTTCTTTTAGTGCGCCAATAATTTTCCCCATACGTCCTTCTGGATCTTTTCCATAAGGTACTAAAGCTTCTTTAGTTTCTTTATTTTTAACTAATTCAACTGAAGAGAATAATCCAATATATCTAACTTCTCCCACGCATTTATGTTTTTTCTTTAAATCTTCAAGAAGATTTCCGAGTACTGCTCCAACTTTATTGACATTTTCTAAAATTTTTGCTTCATCATAGTATTCAACACAAGCTACACCTGCTGCACATGCAAGAGGATGTCCGCTATATGTTAAGCCACATAATAAAGTAGAATCATCGAAGAATGCTGCAATTTCTTTTGATACAGCACATCCACCAAGTTGAACATAACCACAAGTTACACCTTTTGCAAAGGATACAATATCTGGCTTAATACCGAAGTTTTCAAAAGCAAATAGTTTTCCTGTTCTACCCCATCCAGCCATTACTTCATCGCAAATTAATATGATTCCAAATTCATCACAAATTTTTCTAACTCCAGGTAAATATCCTTTTGGAGGTATAATAACTCCATTTGATCCAGTAATAGTTTCAAGTACAATTGCAGCAACTTGGTCAGCTCCTTCATAAATAATCTGTTCACGAAGCTTAGCTAAATAATACTCTGTTGCTTGTTCTTCTGATTCAAATTTAATTACTGGCTCTCTATAAACATATGGATCAAAGAATTTTACAAAGCCAGGAACACCTGGTTCAATTGAAGCTCTACGAGGCTCACCAGTTATAGAACCAGCTCCAAATGTTGATCCATGATATGATCTATATCTTGAAAAAACTTTTGGTCTACCTGTGAACATTCTTGCCATTTTAATAGCATTTTCATTAGCATCTGCTCCACCATTAGTAAAGAATACTTTGCCCATATTATCAGGTAATCTATCAATAATCATCTTTGCTAGTTTTGCTCTAGCCTCAACAGCATATGATGGTCCAAGATATGCATATTGATCAAGCTGTTTAATTATAGCTTCATTAATTTTCTTATTACCAAACCCTACATTCAAGTTTACAAGCTGTGCAGACATATCAGTATATCTTTTACCATCATAATCATACATATATATTCCTTCTGCTTTTTCAATTGGAATTGGATTAATATTTTTTTGTTTGCTCCAAGATTGAAGCACATATTTTTTTTGTAATTGTTTAATTTCTTCTCCTGTCATATTATTTATCTTCCTTTCACTTTATCAATTATTATTGCTAAATATATTCTTGATAAGCTTTCAATACTCATATTTATATTGAAATAATCTTTAATGAATTTTAATCTATAATTTATTGTATTACGATGCACATTTAATTCTTGAGCAACATCATTTACTGAACCATCTTTCAAAATATATAGTTCAATTATTTCTAAATAATTTGTTCCGTTTTTTGCATCATAATCTTTAATATCTTTTAATAGTAAATTTGAATAGTTAGACAAAATATTTTCGTCCTCAATATTACAAATAACTTGATATAATCCTGTATCTTTATATTCAGTAATATGCATATCATAATCATGTGAATATTCACATGCAATTTTCGCTTGTTTATAAAGCCTATCTAAGTAATCTATCCCCTTTTGTTCATTAGATAGTCCAATTCTAAATTTTATTCCTAAGTCATCATAATATGATGATATTTGGCTAATAATATCATCAATATCATATGTGTTAAAAGATGAAACTACTACGATTGCTTTATCACCATCTGCAAGTATAAAATGCTTTAAGCAGCTATTAATTTTTAGTTTGTAATCTGTCTGCAAACCTTTATCAAGAAGTGGATCGATATATAACACCTTATAAATGGCATTGCTCATGAATCCTTCTCTTTCAAGATCCTCAATACTTCTACTTAAATCTCCATTACGATAAATCACATTTGAAAAGTTTTTTGATAGTGATGATACTTTTTCATCATTTTCCATTATTATATGTGTTAAATCATAAGTAATATCTACAAGTTTTTCTTTCCAAGGAAGTGTAAATAATGGAAATTTGTTTTTATTGCAAAAGTCTATCAACTCATCAGGTATTTTTTTAATATAAGGTCCAATATTAATTACCCAACCTGCGGCTTTCTTATCAATTAAAGCACTCGCAGTATGGACAAAATCAAAATAGCCATTATTTTTTAGGACTATTCCTGTTGTAAAAACTAACTCTCCCCCACGTAAAAATTCTAAAATATCCTTATCTTCTACTGTGTGAATCCATCTAACATTTTTATTTAATCCATCACTACCTGCTAAATTTTCCATTCCGTATTTTTGGCATATAATACTTAATTTTTTTAATGATAAAGCCATACTTTTCACCTCTTTATCTTAGAAATTCGCTTCGTTTCACTAATTGCACCAACTGGGCATACAAGTTTACATAAATGGCAGCCAACACATTTTGAGCCTGTTAAACTTGGCATATTATTATCATCTAATACTATAGCTTGGTGTCCACCATCAAAACATGAAATATAGCATCTGCCACAACCAATACATTTTTCCTTATTAAAATATGGAAATACCATAGTTTGTCTATCAAGTGCATCGGTAGAAATAATATTTTCAAGGCCCATTCCAACGATATCTTTTAATGAATGATATTCCATAACTTTCAGATATCTTTTAGCTCCATATATTAAATCATCTATAATTCTATAACCATATTGCATAATTGCTGTTGTTATTTGAATATTTGTACATCCTAATGCAATAAATTCTAAGGCATCTTGCCATGTTTCAATACCTCCCATTCCAGAAAGTGGAACATTTTTTAAGTATTCACACTTTGCCATATCATGAATAAATCTTAAAGCGATAGGCTTTACTGCTTTCCCGCTATATCCCGATACAGCACATTTTCCCGAAATATTTGGATGAGATGCCATACTAGTAAGATCAACATTAGTAATACTCTTTATTGTATTAATAGCTGCAAGACCACTCGCACCAGCTTTCATAGCTTCTATTGCTGGAATCTCCATATTTGTTATATTTGGAGTCATTTTTGCTAATATAGGAAGTTTCGTTCCTCTTTTTGTTGCAGCTGTATATTTGTAAACTAAATTTGGATTTGTTCCAACATCGCTTCCCATTCCTCTTACAGCCATTTGTGGACACGAAAAGTTACATTCTATTGCATCAACATTAGCTTCTTCACATAATCTTGCAAGTTCTGTCCACTCATCCTCATTTTGTCCCATAATGGAAGCTATAATTATTTTTGTTGGATAATTCTTTTTTAATTCTTTTAGAACTTTTAAATTTGCCTCTAAAGGATGATCAGATATTTGTTCCATATTTTTAAAACCTACAAATGGAGTGGCATCTTTTTTTATCGCAGAGAATCTTGGAGAAACTTCATCTGGTGTATAAAAGCCAATTGTTTTAAAAACAATTCCACCCCATCCCATATCTAATGCTTTAGCACACATTTCATAACTAGACCCAACTACTGATGATGATAAGAAAAACGGATTTTCACATTTTAAACCTAAAAATTCCATTTCTAAAGATACATCATCTACATCTAAAGTTAAATCGTTGGCATATTCGATTGCTTTTTTAATTCTAATTGGTCTATCAAAATGTACACATGCATTTTCACATGGTGCATCACATTCAATGCATACATCATTGTTAACATCTTTCTTTGTTGCGTTACCAAATCTAACTGATCTTAAGAAATATGATGGCTTATATCCATTAGGACATGCCTTATCGCATTTTGCGTTATGGCATAGCAAGCATTCTGATGCAATTAAGTTTAATATTTCTGCTTCATAAGCCATTACTTTCACCTACCTATTTTTCAAATCTTGAAGCACGTTTTACAAACTTACCCCAACCAGCTTCTCCTAAGAATTCTCCATTATCATAAACTAACTTACCTCTTGAGAATGTCTTTTCAGGATAGCCAATAAGCTTCTTTCCTTCCCAAATTGTGTGATCACAATCTGAATGCATTTTTTCATTTGTAATAGTAAATTCCTTAGTTGGATCATAAATTACAATATCTGCATCATATCCTGGAAGCAAGAATCCTTTTTTAGTACAACCAAAGATTTTTGCCGGATTTTCACTACATAATTCAACAACTTTTTCATATGTTGTTCGACCTTTTCCAGCCTCAGACAACATATATGGATACATGTTCTCAACACCTGCACATCCATTAGGAACTTTTGTAAAATCATCTTTTCCCCAATCTTTTTCAAATGATTTAAATGGACAGTGATCTGTTGCGATTGTGTCTACAACTCCTCTATTAATAGCATCCCATAATGCATCTTGCGATTTTTTTCCTTTCATTGGTGGAGAACAAATGAAATCAATTCCTCTTTCTCCTTTATAAACATCAGATGTGAATTCAAGATATTGTGGACATGTTTCAGCATACACTTCAACGCCTTGTCTTTTAGCTTCTTCGATTGCTTTGATTCCACCTTTTGATCCTACATGGACAATATATAAAGGCGCATCAACTGATTTTGCAAATGCAATCGCTCTTTTATCAGCCTCTTCTTCTACAAATTCAGGTCTTGATAAATAATGATAATATGCACTTGTCTTTCCTTCACTTAAAAATTTTTTAGTTAAAACATTAATTACATCTCTATTTTCTGCATGCACTGAAATTTGGGCACCAACCTTCTTTGAATACTCTAATAAAGTATATAAGTCTCCATCATTAACACCAAAATCATATACCATGAAACATTTGAATGAAGGAACACCAAATTTAACTGCATCATCTATTGTTGACATAAGATTTCCTGAAATATCCTTAATTCCAACATGAAAAGCATAATCACATGCTGCTTGTGGTGCCGCAATTTTATCTCTTCTTAGTACTGTATCAAGAATTGATTCTTTAAAATCTTGTAATGCAAAATCAAATACCATTGTAGTTCCACCACATACAGCAGCACGTGTTCCTGCAAAATAATCATCAGATGAAATAGTTCCGCCAAAAGGCATTGCAAGATGTGTATGTGCATCAATTGCTCCTGGAAGAACAAATTTATTTGTTGCATCAATAACCTTCGCATCATTTGTCGGCTCTATTGAGCTTGCGATTTGTTCAATTATTCCATTTGTAACTGCAATATCAGCTTTATACTTTCCTTTTGAATTAACTAATGTACCATTTTTAATTAATAACTCCATAATTATTCCCCTTTTCTTGATTATAAATAATATTCGAGAAAGCTCATAATTAGGCTTCCTCGAATATTCATTTTTCTACTTATACTTGTAAACTAATACTAATCCAGATCTTTGAGCAACTTGAGCTACTTGTAATAAATTTGATCCAGCTGCATTAGCTGCAATTGTTGATGAAACCCATGATTGTCCAAAATCAACTGTACCATTTTGAACTGCTGTAGTTTCAGTAATATCTCCACCACCAGAGATAATATCAACATTTGTAAATCCTACTTCAGTATAATATCCTTTAGCTTTAGCCACATAATATCCCATAAATTGAGCTTGTGGTAACCACTTTAATTGAATCTTTACACTTGTTTTTTCAAGAGTTCCAAAATTACCATCTGTAGATGCTTTTGCTGCTTCAACATATTGAGTATCACTAAAATCACTTAATGTCATAGATGCTAATCTAGCTGCTGCTACAGAGTCGCTTAGTGAAATATATTGTTTTGCAATTGATAAAGTTTGGCTTAATGAATCTTCATACATTGTACCATCTACTGTTACTGTATTGCCTGCCATATTAGTTGTAACTAATTTAGCCATTTCTTTCGCCATATACTTTTGATGATCTAATGAAACAGATGAACCTGCTTGATATACAATTTCAGCAGCTTCATCTGGGTGTGCCGCTGCATATGCCCATCCCTTCATTGAAGCATAAATAAATGCTTTTACTGTATTAGGATTAGCTTGTGCGAATTCTTTAGTACAGAAGATATTATCTTCTAGCATTGCTACTCCTTCTGTATTGAAGTCGATAATTCCAACTTTGTCTCCATATTTATAACCACCATCATAACTATTTTTTACAAGGCCTAATTCGTTATAAGTCATTGCTGACGCTAATGAAATTGTTCCATCATCAAATGAATCCATTGTGAAATCTTGAACTACATATTTTTTCTCTAAACCATATTTTTGTAGTACTGCATAAACTTCATACTCATTTCCTAGACCCCAGTTTCCAATAGCATTTTTCTCTGCAGCCTGTTTAATAATTGTCTCATTTGGAGTTCCTTTTTCCCATTTAATTCCTTTTGACTTTTTACTTGAGCAGCCTGATAATGATATAGTTGCAAATAATCCAACTATTGCTGCTCCTATTGTTCTTTTTGCGTTAATTATCATAATCTTCATCCTCCCTATTGATAATTATTTATATTATATTTAAGACTTTCTATGTCTTAAAATAATACCACTAACAATTGATAGAATTGCATATAAGACTATACCTACTATGCACGCTATCATGATATATGCCCATCCTACGGCATATTGACTATTTTGAATATTACTTTTAATCTTATAACCAATTCCAGTTGCAGATTCTGTAAAATATTCTGATACAATTGCTGTAATAACAGCTGTTGGAATTCCAATTTTCAATGCTGTAAAGACATATGGAATACTATTAGGCATTCTAAGTTTCCATAAAGTTTTTGCTTTTCCACATGCATAAGAATCCAATAAATCTTTTGAAAATGGCTTCAACTCACTCAATCCTCTGTATGCTGTTATAGACATAGCAGACATTGAAACTACTGTTGTTACCAAAATTTTTGCTATCATACTTCTCTCATCTGACGAAGCAGATACATTAAGCTTTGTTAAGTTCATAAATACAGGTGTCATTGCAATAATTGGTATTGCATTGAATGCAGTTACAAGACTTATTCCACCTTTTCCGACATTTGGGAATAATGCTCCAACTATTGCCAAAAGATAACCTAATACAGATCCCAACAATAAACCAATTAGTATTACTTGTATTGTTGCTCTTATATCAGGAGCCATATTACCAATATTTGAACTAACCACATCAACAATATGTGTTGGTGTAGGTAATATTTGACCACTTACTCCAAATAGCTTATTTAGTGCAGTCGTTTGCCATAGTATCAAAATTATTACACCAAAAGCTAACGGATATATTACACCGGAGCACTTACTCCACACTTTTTTAAATTTATTCATGTAAAGAGCCTCCTAACTTATTTCCTTTTTTTCTTACTAAATCTATATGGGCAACATATTTTTTCGATCAATCCCATAATTAAACCTGAGCCAACTCCAATAATTGCACTAACAAATACTATTTGCCAGAATATATAACGACTCATTCCACCTTTTAAAGATTGAGATAGCAAGCATCCTAATGAATTTCCACCTTGAAGTGTATCTACTAAGATTGCTGCAGTAATAGCTAGAGGTGCTGAAATCTTCAATCCTGTGAAGAAATAAGGTAATGCTGCTGGAATTTTTGTTTTCCAATATACTTGAAACTTATTCGCTACACATAATTGCATTAAATCTTTCTTTTCTCTTTCTACTGCCTTAAATCCTGCTAGAGTATTTGTTGATATTGGATAGAATGTTAATATTGCAGCTATGATTATTCTTGATTGATCAACATTTTCTGTTATCGCATAAATTATTGGTGCCATTCCTAAAATTGGTATCATTTGTATAAGCATTAAATATGGAAATGCTATTTTCTCTACTATACCTGACAAATCCATCAAAAGTGCTAAAAGAAATCCAGCAATTATTCCTATAGAAAACCCTATAAACGCTCTAGATAATGTGACGCCAGCAGCTCTAAATACCATTACTACTCCTAATTCATCACTAACCTTCACTGTGAATACACTTTTTATAACTAAATACAAATGTGGCAAATAGTTTTGAGGACTTCTAAACTGTCCAGATACTTCTATAAATGTTGCTAATGCTTCCCATACAACTACCAATCCTAATAGCCATATAACCAAACTTAGATGCGCTGGAAATTGACGCTTTTTTTTCTTCCTTAGTTGTAATTCTTTTTCCATAGTTTATACCCCCTCAAAACTATTTCTAACCTTGGTTACCAGTTCAGTAAATTCTTGAGTTCCTTTCATTGTTTGAGTTCTAGGCCTAGGTAAATTTATATCTACAACTGCACTAAGTCTTCCTGGATGAGGAGATAAGACACAAATTCTATCTGATAAGAATACAGCCTCTTGTATGTTATGAGTTACAAATATAATTGTTTTATTTGTCTTTCTCCAAATTCTAAGTAAATCTTCATGTAATTTTTCTTTTGTGAATTCATCTAATGCTGAAAATGGTTCATCCATTAGAAGTATTTCAGGTTTTAATGCAAATGCTCTTGCAATACCAACTCTTTGTTGCATTCCTCCAGATAATTGATTTGGATAATGATCCATAAAATCATGTAAATTTACCAAGTCAAGCATCTCTTCAGCTGCCTTTTTTCTATCATCTTTTGATATATGCATTATTTCAAGTGGCAACTCCACATTTTTTCTAATTGTTCTCCATTCATATAATACTGGTGATTGGAAAACCATTCCGTATTTTCTATTTAATCTAGCCTCTTTAGGAGTCAACCCTTCAACAAGAACAGTTCCTTGTGTATTATCTATTAAATTAGCTATTATTCTAAGAAGTGTCGATTTACCACATCCTGATGGCCCAAGAAGCGATATAAATTCTCCTTTTTTTATATCAAGAGTAACATCAGTTAATGCAACAACTTCTTTATCTCCAGCTTGATAAGTCATCCCAACATGATCTAATTTAATTTCAATAAGTTCTTCTGTTTTTTCCATAATAAGACTCCTTTCTAAAACAAAAAGGCAATGACCTAAATAAGCGCCATTGCCATTCGTTTGTTTTCTTATACCTCCTATTATATTGAATTTTTTTTCGCTGTCAACGCATTTTCAAAGTGAAAGTGTTTTCTATAAAAATCGCTATATTAAGCCGTTTTTATGCTTTGGCACAATAAATAAGCAAAAGTATTGTGCTGAAGCATATAGTTTTGCACAAACTAATAATTTTAAATTATTATTCAGAATTATACTATGCTAAAAAAAATTTTAGATTCTTTTTAAAAGTAAAAAAACACCTTGGAAATATGTTCCAAAAGGTGGTCATTCATAAAACTACAGTTTGTTGTATTGTGTTGTAACAAAAACGCAAAAAAAGTGCACATTTTGTCCGCACAAATTGTTTTTCTCACATATAATCAAAACACTAGTTTTGGCTTAGTTACGTTGCTTTTAAGTTGTCTTGTTTCAGGTATTTTTGCTAGTACGGATTTCTTTAGATGTACATAATATAATACCTAACATCATTTAAAAACAAAAGAAACAATGTAATATGGGAAAGTATAAATTTTATTTTTGTATCCGATATTATTAGAACTAAATTTTATTAATTGATCAATATGATATTTATCATAATTATCTAATATGTATGATGAGGATTTTGTTTTTCCAGATTTGGCTTTAACTTCAACCAGACAAACTTTAGATTGATATTTTTGAATAAAATCTATTTCAAGCCCAGAATCTTTATGATAATAATATAATTTATAATTCATTTTTGAAAATGCATCCGCTATAACATTTTCATAAATTGCACCTTTACCATTCCCCATTTTTCCGCTAATTATCTCGATTGGAATATCATCATCCAACATTGCAATATATAATCCGGTATCATTAACATATATTTTAAAAATATCATCATTTGAAAATGAATCAAAAGGAATTTCAGGGGATGATAAATTATGACATAAAGATATTAAGCCATAATCCTCAAGCCATTCAATTGAGGTCTTATATTCTCTTCCCTTTGCATTCTTGGCTATTGTCGAATATTGGAATTTTTGGTTTACTTTAGCCAATTGTCTTGGAATAGAATGAAAAGTCTCTAATATTTTAGCTTTTGCAAAATCATCAACTATTATTTCATTATTATCATTTAGATGTGTTCCAAAATCCGACTCAAAATCCAATAATATTCTTTTTTGAATTTTTCTAACTTCATTAAAATCATTAGATGTAATATACTTATCTACAACTTCTGGCATTCCGCCTATACATAAATACTTATTATATAGATCTAACATTTCATTATGAATAAAAGGCTGGATAGGCTTTAAATTAGCTAAACTAATCTTTAAACTATTAATTATTTCTTCATTAATACTATTTGCCCAAAGAAACTCTTCAAAATCCATTGGCTTCATTTCCAAGAAATCTTCAAAACCAACAGGAATACCTCTTGAAGGTTTCTTTGTAATTCTAAAATTTTTAATTCCTAATAAAGAGCCTGTTGCTATAACATCATATCTACCATCTTCAGCAAAATATTTTAATGATGCCCTTGCATTAGGGCAATCTTGAATTTCATCAAATATAAACAATGTCTTATTAGGTATCAGTTTTGCATCCTTTTTTCTTAATGTTATTGCAAATGTGATTTGATTTATATCAAAATCACCATCAAATATTGCATGTAAACTAATGTCTTTTCTAAAATCTAAAAAAATAACAGAATCATAATTATTTTTCCCAAACTCTTTAACAATTGTAGTTTTTCCAATTTGCCTTAATCCTTTTATTATTAATGGCTTATGCTTGGGAGTGTTTTTCCATTTTAATATTTCATCATATATTTTCCTTTTAAACATATCATCACTTCCTAACTACAATTTACACCTTTTTCGACCGAAAGTCAAACCAAATTTACACTTTTTTATAACGAAAAAAGGATTTTGCTAACACTTTTTATGAATGACATCTAGGTGCTATGCAATTCACTATCGTATTAAGTATATATATGTTCTCAACTTTTATTAAAAAATAGGTATATTAACACTATAGCACATAGAAAATGCAAAATTTGTAACCTATTTCCTGGAACAACCGTTCTTTGAGGAAATCATTTTGATGGGACAAAATTATCAATCGTATTAAATAAATAATTATATAATGAATGCCCTAGTGGCATTTTTTGTTTGAACAAAAAAACCTCCCTATTATTTAAAATAGAGAGGTAACACTCTTCCTGTAGCCTGATGTGCGCTAGCATATTTTACATGCTCCTAGGCACTACGCTAAGCATGGGCCAAAAGACCATTTTGTCATGACAATTTATACTATGAATGTTTGTGTGGAACAAAAACTTCAAAAAGTACACTTTTTAGTCGCACAAATCTTTTTTGACACTTTTAATCGAAACTCTAGTTTTGGCTTTATTACGCTATTATTAAGGTGTTTTATTTAAGGTAATTTTGCTAGTAAGGATTCCTTTTGAGTCGTATTCGTCTACCAGTTCCGACAACAAGGCATTTTATTTACCTTTTTAATTTTTACATAGAATTAATTTAAAATCAATTTAAGATGAAAGAAAAAGAGTGTTTTTACAAACACTCCTCATCCATACTTATTTGTTCATCTGCATGCATATCTGAATCTATTTTTTTTGCTATTCTCTTTTGTACTATACGTGTTGCTAATGAGTTAAACTCAAAGGCAACAAATACAGCTATAATAACTAGTGGTGGCCAGAATAAAGCTGCTAATAAAGTTCCTAGTAATTTAATAAAGATATCTAAGCTCATAATGGCTCTACTAGGCATTATTTTGCTTGCTTTACCACTACCTAAAGTTTCTTCATTACACTTCTCACAAGTTATCTGTATTGCAAGTAATGATAGAGAAATTACAATAGCCAATACACCATATAAAATCGCAAAGTATCTATTATCAAATCCACCGCCCATAATCAGTAATGTTGCATATGGAATAAATGATGATGTGAATAAGAATAACATACAAGCCCATATAACTGCATTATCTATTTTAGTTATTTGATGCCATAAGAAATGAATTTGTATCCACATACTAATCATCATAAAGAATGTGATTATATAAGTTACTATAGAATCTCTTACAGCCCATAGTGCTGACCAGGTAGGTTCATCTGGTGTTTTAATATTAATAATACAAATTGTAATAGTTATAGCATAAACTGCATCAATAAAAGCTCCTAACTTATCCTTGCCCATTAAGCCACCTCCTATTAACATACCATTCTATACTTTTATTTTAGCATTATTTTAAATATAATAAAACAAAAAAGTAGAGTTTTGTCTCTACTTTTTAAATAATGATTTAAATTTCTCCCAAGGACTCTTCTTTTCCTTAGTATCGATATTTTGAAGACTTTCAAAAATCTTCTTTTCTTCAGGTGAAATATTAGTTGGTGTAACTAAGTTAACGATAACTATTTGATCACCTTTACGTTTACTACGTACATTTTGTACGCCTTTATCTCTTAAGCGGAATTTAGTTCCACTTTGTGTTCCTTGAGGTATCTTTAAGGAAACATCACCATAAATTGTTGGTATAGCTAAATTTGTTCCTAAAACGGCATCTGAGAAAGAAATTGGTACTTCAAGAATTATAGTATCACCATCACGTTTAAATACTTTGTGAGGTTTAACTCTAAATCTGATGTATAAATCTCCTGGTTCTCCACCAAGTTCACCTGGTCCACCCTTACCTTCAATACGAAGTTGTAAACCTGTATCTACACCTGCTGGAATAGATACTTCGATATTCTTATTCTTAGTAACTGAACCTTTTCCATTACACTTTTCACATTTTTTCTTAATTTCTTGTCCTCTACCACCACATTTTGGACAAACGCTTCTACTTCTAGTCATACCAAAGATTGTTCTTTGTTCAACAGTAACATAACCGCTACCTTGACATCTAGAACATGTTTGGATATCACTCTTTGAATAAGCACCTGTTCCTCCACATGCAGTACATTGTTCAGAAACATCAACATTTATTGTCTTTTTACATCCAAGCACCGCTTCTTCAAATTGTAGGTCCATTAAACGTTCAATATCTTCACCACGTCTTACGCCGCCTCTTGAACGTTGCTGACCTCCTCCACCGAAGAAGTTCGCAAATATATCGCCTAAATCTTCAAATCCACCAAATCCTTGACCAGCTCCACCAAAGTTAGCTTGTGGACCATCAAATCCATATTGGTCATACATTTGACGCTTTTGTGGATCTGATAGGTTTTCATAAGCTTCATTAACTTCTTTGAATTTTTCTTCGGCATCTGGTTCCTTACAAATATCTGGGTGATATTTTTTTGCTAAAGATCTATAGGCCTTTTTTATTTCCTCATCAGTTGCATTCTTACTTACTCCAAGGACCTCATAATAATCTCTTTTATTAGCCATTAACTACACCACCTTATGGAACTATTAATTACTTCTATTAGTTTATATCCTTGTATTCAGCATCTACAGTTCCATCATCGTTAGTTTGTGTAGATTCGTTATTGTTCATATCAGGATTTTGAGCTTGTTGATTTTGTTGATAAGCCTTAATTGCTACATTTTGAGCCTTCTTTTCAAGAGCTTCTTTCTTTTCTTTAATTAAGTCAATATCATCTTTATCGATAGCTTCTTGTAATTCCTTAATACCAGCTTCACAATCAGCCTTTTCTTCAGCTGTAGCTTTATCTCCAAGATCTCTTAAAGCCTTTTCTACTTGGAAGATTAAGTTATTAGCATCATTTAGTGCATCAGCTTTTTCCTTACGCTTGTTATCAGCATCAGCGTTTTCTTCAGCTTCTTTTACCATCTTTTCAATTTCAGCATCTGATAAGCCTGAACCACTTTGAATAGTGATATTTTGAGTCTTACCAGTACCTAAATCCTTAGCACTTACATTGAAGATACCGTTAGCATCGATATCAAATTTAACTTCAATTTGAGGTACTCCTCTTGGTGCTGGTGGAATATCTCCAAGTTGGAATCTTCCTAAAGTCTTATTATCAGCAGCCATTGGACGTTCACCTTGTAGTACGTGAATATCTACGGCTGGTTGGTTATCAGCAGCTGTTGAGAAGATTTGAGATTTAGAAGTTGGAATAGTAGTATTTCTTTCAATTAATTTTGTAAATACACCACCAAGTGTTTCAATACCAAGTGAAAGTGGAGTAACATCTAGTAATAATACGTCTTTAACATCACCAGTTAATACACCACCTTGAATAGCAGCACCCATAGCTACTACTTCATCAGGGTTTACACTTCTATTTGGTTCTTTTCCAAGTTCTCTTTTAACTAATTCTTGTACAGCAGGAATACGAGTTGATCCACCTACAAGTAATACTTGGTTAATATCATTTGCAGTCATCTTAGCATCTTTAAGTGCACGTCTAACTGGTCCAGTTGTTCTATCTACAAGATCTCTAGTTAGATCATCAAATTTTGCTCTAGTTAACTCTTTTTCTAGGTTAAGTGGTCCGCCATTAGAGAATGCGATGAATGGTAGAGAGATTGTAGTTGTTGTAGATGTACTTAACTTCTTCTTAGCATCTTCAGCAGCTTCTTTTAATCTACCCATAGCAATCTTATCATTAGTTAAATCAACTAATGTTTCCTTCTTGAATTCTGAAGCTAACCATTCAACAATCTTAGCATCAAAGTCATCTCCACCAAGTTTATTATCACCAGCAGTAGCAATAACTTCAAAAGTACCATCAGCTAAACTTAGGATAGATACATCGAATGTACCACCACCAAGGTCGAATACTAGAACTGTTTGTTCTTTATCAGTCTTATCAATACCATAAGCTAATGCAGCAGCTGTTGGTTCGTTTATAATACGTAATACTTCAAGACCTGCAATCTTACCTGCATCTTTTGTTGCTTGTCTTTGAGCATCATTGAAGTATGCTGGTACAGTGATAACTGCTTGAGTTACTTTTTGTCCTAAATAGTTTTCAGCTGTCTTCTTTAAGTTTTGAAGAATCATTGCTGAAATTTCTTGTGGTGTATACTTCTTACCGTTAACATCAACTTTGTAAGATTCACCCATATGTCTTTTAATAGATGAAATAGTGTTAGGGTTAGCTGCAGCTTGACGCTTTGCAACATCTCCTACTTGAATTTCATCACCTTTGAATGCTACTACAGATGGAGTAGTTCTTCCACCATCAGCATTTACTATAACCTTTGCTTCTCCGCCTTCCATTACAGAAACGCAAGAGTTTGTTGTTCCTAAATCAATTCCTATTACTTTACTCATAATAATTCACTCCTTTATTTATTTACTTTAACCATTGCTGGTTTTATTACCCTTTCCTTATATTTGTATCCTTTTTGTACAACTTCTGTGATAGTATTAGATTCAACACCTTCAATTTCTGTTGTTTCAATTGCATGATGCAAATTAGGATCAAAGGCATCTCCTTTATTAGCCTTAATTTCTTCTAATCCATCTTGAACTAATCTATCAAATAATTGATTATTAATCATCTTAAAACCAATTAAGAAGTTCTTTAACATAGGATCTTCAGTTTCCATATTTACACATTTATCTAAATTAGTAAGTATCGAAACTAAATCTGTAACTAAGTCACAGCTTGCATACTTTCTTTCTTTAATACGTTCTTCATTAGTTCTACGCTTAAAGTTTTCAAGTTCAGCTGCATTTCTTAGCAATTTATCTTTTAACTCCGCATTTTGAATTTCTAAAGCATCTATTTTTTCTTTTAGTTTATTTTTCTTTTCTTTCTTTTCAACTTTAGATTCTTCTTTTGCTTCATCATTTACGATTTCTTCTTTAACTTCTTCATTTACTTCTTCAGTAATATTATCCTTTTCTTCCACTTTCTCACCTACTTCTTGTATAACTTCGTCATATTACCTGCTATATATTCAACAAGTGGAATAACCTTTTTATATTCCATACGAGTTGGACCTATAACCGCAATAGTTCCTACTTTTTCATCATCGATACGATATGGAACGGAAATGATTGTACAGTCATCCATAGCTAAAATCTTATTTTCGCTACCGATTCTAACTGTTAGACCATTAGTATTACCAATTAATCTCATTACCTCGCCCTCTTCGAAGGCTTCCATAAACTTCTTTAATTTATTGACATCATTAAATTCAGGTTGACCAAATACATTTGACATTCCTGATAAATAATAATTATCTTTATAGAACTTAGAGAAAGCATTAACGAAAGTATTAAGAAGTTGATCATGATATTCCATTAAATCTTTTACCTGAAGTCTTGCGAATTCATCACTTAAGATTTGTTCAACATCAGTTATAGGCTTATTTCTTAAAACTTCATCTAATACTTTAACAACATTTTTTAAATCATCAGCTTTTAATCCGTTAGGGATTTTAATCATTTGATTTGAAACATGTCCTTGATTAGTTACAATTAAAATTACAGCCTCTTTTTCATTTACCGGAATAAAATCCATTTTCTTAACTAATTCGCCTCTATAATCAGCACCAAGTGCCATAGAAGTATAGTTAGTTAATTTACTTAATAAATTCATAGCTTCTTTTATAGCTTCTTCCTTCATCATTGTATGTTGTTGGAAGATTTGGTCAATTAGTGGGAAGTCAGATACAACTTCACTATCACGAGTTACTAGATTTTCAACATAATATTTATATCCATTTGATGTTGGAACTCTACCACTTGATGTGTGAGGTTTTTCGATTAATCCTAATTGCTCAAGAGTTGCCATTTCGGCACGCAGTGTAGCACTTGAGAAATTAAGATAAGGTTTAGCCATCAAATCAAATGATGCAACAGGTTCTGCTGTATTGACATACTCTTCAACTATTGCCTTAAGTATTAACTTTTGTCTATTTGAAAGCATATAATCACCTCGTTAGCACTCGCTATTTCCTTTTGCCAAAATCATTATATAATAGAATTTTAGCACTGTCAAGTAGTTATTGCTAATTTTTTTTGAAAAAAACATTTAATAATGATTAAATACTAATATATTATATAAATATAATAAAATTTATGTTATGATAAAATTAGGTGATAGATATGAATTATCCAAATAAGAAACAAACATCAAACACTTTGCAAAAAATAAATACTAATAGTAAAAGAGGAATGTCTCTTGAAGAGGATATAAACCTAACAAATGAGTATTATCTAGCTCATGATATTGCGGTAATACATAAAAAACCTACTCCTATTCAGGTTGTTGATGTATCATATCCTTCACGTGATAAATGTATGATCACAAAAGCTTTTTATAAAATACCTTCTACTACTGACTATAATGGTATTTATAAGGGTAAGTATATTGACTTTGAAGCAAAAGAAACAATTTCTAAAACTTCTTTTCCTTTAAGAAACATACATGATCATCAAATAGAACATTTAAAAAATATCGTTAAACATGGTGGTATAGGATTCTTAATCATTTCTTTTAAAGAATATGGAGAGTGTTTCTTAGTTATGTTAGACTTTGTATTAAAATATATAGAAGGGCCAACAAAGTCTATTCCATATAAAGATTTAAAGGAAAATTGTCCTATCATAAAATACAATTATATCCCTAGATTAGACTATTTATCGGTCCTAGATGGTTTACTATAGGTAAATTTTTTAAAAAACACTTGACAAATTTAAAATAAAGGTGTAATATAAGTGTACAAAGGAAGATCGCCAGTCTTCCTCGGTATAGAAGTCTTCAGTAATGGCTCTAAAAGCGACCTGCTCGAGCATTGAAGGCTTTTTTACTTTGTATGGAGGGTAATTTATGGAAAAAATATTGTTTATCAATTCTTGTTACAATGAAGAAAAATCAAGAACAATCTATTTAGCTAATAAGCTTTTTGAAAAATTTGATATTGATAGTAAATTTGATTTTGAAGAAATTAAATTAAAGGATTTACATCTTCTTCCACTATCAGAAGAAAAATTAAAGGTTAGATTTGATCTAGCTAATAAAAAGTTATTTGATATGGAAATGTTAACATACTCTAAAAAAATATTAAGTGCTGATGTAGTAGTTATTGCTGCACCATTTTATGATTTCTCATATCCTAGTATTTTAAAGTTATTTATTGAAAATGTAAGTATGCCAAATCTAATGTATACTTATACAAAAGATGGTTTTGAAGGATTTGCTAGAGGTAGAAAATTCATTTATATTACTACACGTGGTTCTGAACTACCAGATAGTGAAGATTTTGGATATTTAAACTTAGATAGAATGTTTAAGCTATTTGGATTTAAGGAATCTCAACTTATTAGTTTTGGTGGAACTGATTTTTATGAAGATCCAAAAAATAAGATTGATGAATTAGTTAAAACAATTAAGAATCCATTTTAATTAATAAATATTTGCATAAACTCAAATTATATGTTATAATCACTATGTCGATGAATTGACTTAGGAAAAAAAATGAAAGGGATAGGTTGCCGCCTATCCCTTTCGCATTTGGTCACGATGAACTTTCTTAGGAAATACCTAGGATTTTTCACATATTACTATTTAAAACGGAATGCTAGCGATTATCGTTGTTTCCCTTATCTATAATCACAAGAATTATAGCTAAGATAATTAAATATTCCATATGCTCCTTTCTTAAGTCTTATTCATCGTTTCCTTTGAATAATTTTTTCATCGTTTTCCTCCTGCACCACTATTGTGGCATTTTTATTATATCATTTTTATTACTTTTTGTCAAACAAAAAACGGCTTAACAAAGCCGTTTTTAATTTGTCTATTATTTTATAAAATTTGTTTTAAAATGCCGTTTTATTTAGGTATTTTTTTATTATTTTATCAAATATACTACTTATTTCCTAATAACTTTACTAATACTGCTTTTTGAGCATGTAATCTGTTTTCTGCTTCTTCAAAGATCTCATCAGCATGAGCTTCAAATACTTCAGTTGTGATTTCTTCTTCTCTATGTGCAGGTAGACAATGTAATACTAAACAGTTAGGATTAGTTACTTCCATTAGTTTAGAATTAACTTGGTATTCTTTGAAAGCTTTCTTTCTTTCTTCAACTTCTGCTTCCATACCCATACTACTCCATACATCTGTATAAATTGCATCAGCGCCTTTAGCAGCTTCGTAAATATCAGTTGTAAGCATGAAATCAGGATTATCTTTAGCAAATTCTAAAACTTCTTTATCAGGCTCATATCCTTTAGGAGATGCGATAGCTACTTTCATACCCATCTTTAATCCACCAACGATTAAAGAGTTAGCCATATTATTACCATCACCAATAAAAGCAAGTTTTAAGCCTTTAAGTTTTCCTTTATATTCCTTAATTGTCATTAAGTCAGCTAATACTTGGCATGGATGTGCAAAATCAGTTAAACCGTTAATAATTGGAATTGAACCATATTTGGCTAAGTCTTCAACTTCTTTTTGTTCAAAAGTTCTAATCATAATACCATCAAGGTATCTTGATAATACTCTAGCTGTATCTTGAACTGGTTCACCACGTCCAATTTGTAAGTCTCTAGGTGATAAGAATAGAGCTTGTCCACCTAATTGATACATTCCAGCTTCAAAGGATACTCTTGTTCTTGTTGAAGCCTTTTGGAAAATCATACCTAAAGTCTTACCTTCAAGGTATTTATGTTTAATACCATTTTTTTGTTCATATTTTAATTGATCAGCAAGGTGAAGAATATCTATGATATCTTCAGTTGTTAAATCTAATAATTTTAATAAATGATCCATATTTATTCCTCCACTACTTTCTTAAATATTTTTAATCCTTCTTCCATTTCCTCTAGAGTAATGTTTAGAGGTGGAAGGAATCTAATTTTATCTTTTGCTGTTAATACTACTAAACCATTTTCTAAGCATTTAGCAACAACATCTCTTGCTGGTTTATTAGTTTTAACACCTATCATCATACCCATACCGCTAACAGATTCTACATTTTTGATTTCCTTACAGAATTCCATAATGTATTTACCTTTAAGTTGAACTGATTCTAAGAATTCAGGAGTCATTCTCTCAATTATAGAGATAGCTCCAGCAGTAACTATAGGGTTACCACCAAATGTAGTTGCATGATCTCCAAATCCTAAAACTTTTTCAGTTTTTTCATTAAATAATATCGCACCAAGTGGAAGCCCTCCACCAATACCTTTAGCTGTTGTTACGATATCAGGATTAATACCAAATCCTTGATAAGCATATAAGTAACCAGTTCTACCATTACCTGTTTGAACTTCATCAATAATTAGTATTAAATCTTTTTCTTTAGCGATTTTTTCTACTTCTTTAACAAATTCCTTATCTAGTGGTAATACTCCACCTTCACCTTGTACTAATTCCATCATAATAGCACATGTCTTATCAGTAATCTTTGATTTAACATCTTCGATATCATTAGCTTTAGCATAATCAAAACCTTCAGTAAAAGGATAGAAATTCTTATGGAATACATCTTGTCCTGTTGCCTTAAGTGTTGTGATTGTTCTACCATGGAATGAATTAACAAGTGTTATAATTTCACTTCTAAATTCATTATATTTATCATGAGAATATTTTCTAGCTGTTTTAATTGCACCTTCATTAGCTTCAGCTCCAGAATTAGCGAAGAATACTTTCTTCATTCCTGTTTTACTGCATAATAGATGAGCTAATTGTGCTTGTGGTAGTGTATAATATAGATTTGACATATGGCTTAATCTAGCGATTTGTTCAGTTAGTGCTTTATTCCATTCAGGATCACATACACCAAAAGCATTAACGCCTATACCACTTGAAAAATCAATATATTTTTTATCATTGAAATCATATAATGTAGAGCCTTTACCGCATTTAAAAGCTACATTAAATCTATTATATGTATTAGCTACATATGTATTATCTAAACTTTTAATTTCATCAAACATAATCTTATCTTCCTTTAAACATTGTTCCTATACCTTCATCAGTTAGGACTTCTATTAGAATTGAATGTGGAACTCTACCATCAATAATAAATGATTTATTTACACCACGTCTAATTGCATCTACGCAACAATCAACCTTAGGAATCATACCACCACTAATAATCCCATCATTAATTAATTCTTTAACTTCACTTACATTTACTTCTTTAATTAGAGTTGTTGGATCATTAACATCTCTAAGTAGACCAATTATATCAGTCATAGAGATTAAGCTTTCAGCTCTTAAAGCTCCTGCGATACGGCTAGCAGCTGTATCAGCATTAACATTATAAGTATTTCCTTCTCTATCACAACCTACAGTTGAAATAACTGGAATATAACCATTATTTAGAGCATCATTAATAATCTTTGTGTTAATTTCTGTGATTTCACCAACGAAGCCATGAACATCATCTAACTTTTTAGTAATAATCATTTCAGCATCAGCTCCACATAAACCAAGAGCGCTTCCACCCTTTTCGTTTATCATTTGAACTAATGATTTATTAACCTTACCAGCAAGTACCATTTGAACGATATCCATTGTTTCTTTATCAGTTACACGTAAGCCATTAACAAATTCACTTTTCTTATTTATTTTTTTTAGCATATCATTTATTTCTGGTCCACCACCATGAACTAATACTACTTTAATACCAATTAAAGATAGTAATACTACATCGCCCATAACGGCTTCTTTTAAATCATCATTAATCATAGCATTTCCACCATATTTAACAACGATAATCTTCCCATAATATTTTTGAATATATGGTAAAGCTTGTATTAATATACTTGCTTTTAAATCACTAGTAACGTTCATCTTAATCACTCCTTATGATCTATAATCTCCATTGATTTTAACATATTCATAAGTTAAATCACAACCAAATGCTTCAGCATCATAATTTCCACTATTTAAATTTACATCAATAAATATATCTTTTTCTAGTAAAACTTCTTTTGCCTTTTCTTCGCTAAATGGTACACCTAAGCCATTTTTACAAACTGGTATAACACCTTTAGCACTTCTAAATGCTACATCTATTTTTAATACATCAATATCTTCTAATGTATAACCGATAGCACATAAAACTCTACCCCAGTTAGCATCAGATCCAAATATTGCACACTTTAAAAGGTTAGATGAGATTACTGATTTAGCAATCTTTCTTGCTTGATCTTTTGTCTTAGCACCAGAAAGACAGCAAGTTAAGCTACGTGTTGCACCTTCACCATCAGCAGCAATCTTCTTACATAAAGTTTTTGTAGCCATGTTTAGTGCTTCTTTAAAGATTGGTAAAGTAGCTTCATCAATTTCTTTATTTCCTGCTAAACCGTTAGCAAGTACTGTAACCATATCGTTAGTTGATGTATCACCATCTACACTAACCATATTAAATGTATCTAGAATATCTTCGCTTAAAACTTTTTGAAGTAATTTTGGACTAATCTTACAATCTGTAGTAACAAATACTAACATAGTTGCCATATTAGGATTAATCATACCACTACCTTTAGCAATACCACCAATATGACATTCAACACCATTAACATCAAACTTAACAGCAACAGTCTTTTCAACTGTATCAGTAGTCATAATAGCTAAGTTAGCATCTTGTGATGTACCATTATTAAGTTCACTAATTAACATTGGAATACCACGTTTGAATGGTTCAATATCCATTTCTTGACCAATTACACCAGTTGAAGCAATAACGATGTCATCTTCTTTGATGTTTAGTTGATCAGCTAATAACTTACAAGTTTCATTAGCAATATCCATACCATTAACATTACATGTATTAGCATTTCCACTATTACAAATGATTGCTTGAGCATAGCCATCAGCAATATGATTTTTAGTTACTACAAGTGGTGCACCCTTAACTAAGTTCTTAGTATAAGTTGCTGCTGCACTACATTTAGTCTCTGAATAAATTAAAGCAATATCTTTTTTATCTTTGTTTTTTCTAATTCCACAATGTACTCCACTAGCTTTAAAACCTTTAGCAGCAAGTACACCACCATTTATAAATTCCATAACTACCTCCTAGATGTTTAGAGAACACTCTTTTTCTTTTCCAATTTTCATATTCATAACTTCAATAGCTGCTCCACTAGCTCCCTTACCTAAGTTATCTAGGCAAGCAACTACATTAATTCTTTCTTCATTACCAGAAATATAGATTTCTAAGTAATCTTTACCACTTAAGTGTTTTGCACTTAAAAAGCCTGATTCTGTGCCATTTTCATTAAAAGGCATAACTCTAACAAACTTATCATTTTTATAATAACTTAAGAATAATTCATGTAACTCTTTAGGTGTTACTTTCATCTTTAATGTATCAGTCCAAAGAGGAATATCTACAAGCATTCCTGAATAGAAATTACATACATAAGGATTGAATAATGGTTTATGATCTAAACCAGAGATACACATCATTTCCTTTAAATGCTTATGATTTTGACTCATGGCATATAAGCGGGGAGCTTCTAGTTCTTCATCGCCTGAAGTAGTGTATTGTTCAATACCTTTTTTACCAGCACCGCTATAACCACTAATTGCATTAGCTGAAATTTGATAATGTTTATCAATTACACCAAGCTTTACTAAAGGATAAACAATTGATAAGAATCCTGAAGCATAGCAGCCTGGAACAGCTATTCTTTTAGAGTTATTAATTTTTTCTTCTAATTCTAAGTCAAGCTCAGGAAAACCATATGCCCAGTTGGGATCAGTTCTATGAGCTGTTGATGTATCAATAATAACTGTATTAGGGTTTGTTACTAATTTAGCTGACTCAATAGCTGCATCATCTGGTAAGCATAAGAATACTATATCAGCTTCATTCATTATTTTTTGTTTTTCAACAGGATCTTTTCTAAATTCTTCTTTGATTTCTAGTAAAGTAACATCATTTCTTTTACTAAATCTTTCAAAAATCTTTAATCCTGTAGTTCCACTTTTTCCATCTATAAATACTTTTACCATATTACTTACCTAATTCATTAGTTAATAATTCGATTTGTTTAAGTACCATTTCTTTACTTGTTCCACCGAATGATAATCTCTTATCTACGCAGTTTCTTAAGTCTATTTCATGGTAGATATCACTATCTATTAACTCTGAATACTCCTTATATTTTTCTAATTTTATTTCATCTAATGTTAGATTATCTTTTATTGCATCTTTAACAATTGTACCAGTTAATTTATATGCATCTCTAAAAGGCATTCCCTTCTTAGCTAAATAATCAGCTAAATCAGTTGCGTTAATGAAGCCTTTCTTAGCTGCATTATACATATTATCTTTTAAGAATGTTGCTGTCTTTAACATTGGAATAAAGATTGATAAACATTCTTTAACTGTATCAATACTATCAAATAATAATTCTTTATCTTCTTGCATATCTTTATTATATGCTAGAGGAATACCTTTAAGCATTGTTAGTAAGGCAATTAAATTACCATAAGTTCTACCTGTTTTACCTCTAATAAGTTCTGTAATATCAGGATTCTTCTTTTGAGGCATAATACTTGAACCTGTTGCATAACTATCATCTAGTTCCATAAACTTAAATTCCCAAGAACACCAAAGAATTATTTCTTCAGAGAATCTTGATAAATGCATCATGATTAAGCTAATAGCATTTGCAAGTTCAACTGCAAAGTCTCTATCACTAACACTATCAATTGAATTAAGTGTTACATTTTTAAATCCTAATTTTTCTTTAACAATAAATCTATCAATGTTATGTGTTGTACCTGCTAAGGCTGCTGAGCCTAGTGGCATATAATCACATCTTTTATATGTATCATCAAGTCTTCCTAAATCTCTAATAAGCATATTAGCATATGCTAGTAATTGATGAGATAAAAGTATAGGTTGTGCACGTTGTAGGTGTGTATAACCTGGCATAATTAAATCTATATTTTGTTTAGAAATATAAATTATAGTTTCAATTAAACTCTTAACTAAGCCTTTTATCTCTAATATTTCTTTTTTAGTATACATTCTAAAATCAAGTGCTACTTGATCGTTTCTACTTCTAGCTGTATGTAGCTTTTTACCAACAGCTCCAATTCTATTTGTCAATACTTCTTCAACAAACATATGTATATCTTCAGCTTCAGGATCAATTTCTAAATTACCATTTTCTAAATCAGTTAGAATAGAATCTAGTGTATTAATAATTAATTCTGAATCTTCATTAGAGATAATACCGCACTTACCTAGCATAAAAGCATGAGCCATTGAGCCAGTTATATCTTCTTTATACATACGTGAGTCAACTCGAATAGATGAGTTAAAATCATTTACTTCTTTATTTTCTTCTTTACTAAATCTTCCAGCCCACATTTTCATAAGCAAAACCTCCTACTTTTATGCTAAATAAGCCCAGTACTTCACTGGGCATATTTAATTACTTAATTTTCTTTTGATCTAATAATGCCTTAACCTTAATTGGTAGACCATATAGGTTAATGAATCCAGCTGAATCAGCTTGATCATAAACATCATCTTCACCGAATGTTGCTACTTCTTCTGAATATAATGAATATGGAGAAGTTATACTCGCAGGAATAATGTTTCCTTTATAAAGTTTAACTTTTACACTACCAGTAACTGTTTGTTGAGTCTTATCAACAAATGCTGATAGAGCTTCTCTTAGTGGTGTAAACCATTTTCCGTTATATACTAATTCAGCAAATTCAATAGCAATTCTTTGCTTGAAGTGTTGAGTATCTCTTTCAAGTGTAATTGATTCTAGTAATTCATGTGCTTCATAGATGATAGCTCCACCTGGAGTTTCATAAACACCACGGCTCTTCATACCAACTAATCTGTTTTCAACCATATCTACTAGACCGATACCGTTATCTCCGCCTACCTTATTTAATTCTTTAACTAAATCAGTAGCGCTCATCTTCTTACCATTTAATCCAACTGGTTTACCTTTTTCAAAATCAATTGTGATGTATGTTGGAGTATCAGGTGCTTTCCAAGGTGATACGCCCATTTCTAGGATCTTATCATATTGTGGTTCATTAGCAGGATTTTCTAAGTCTAGGCCTTCATGTGATAAGTGCCAAATATTCTTATCTTTAGAATAGTTTGTTTCTCTATTTATCTTAAGAGGGATATTGTGTGCAATAGCATAATCGATTTCTTCATCTCTACTCTTAAATTCCCAAAATCTCCAAGGTGCAATGATTTGCATTTCAGGAGCAAATGCTTTAATTGCTAATTCGAAACGTACTTGGTCATTTCCTTTACCAGTACATCCATGACAAATAGCATCGCAGCCTTCCTTCTTAGCGATTTCTACAACTCTTTTTGCGATGATAGGACGAGCAAATGAAGTACCTAACATATATTTTCCTTCATATTTAGCTCCAGCCTTAACTGTTTCAAATACATAATCAGTTAAGAATTCTTCTGTTAAATCTTCAATATAGATTTTAGAAGCTCCAGTTTTGATTGCTTTTTCTTCTAGTCCTTCAAGTTCTCCACTTTGACCGCAGTTACCACAAATAGCGATAACTTCACATCCATAATGATCTTTTAACCAAGGAATGATAATAGATGTATCAAGTCCACCAGAATAAGCTAAAGCAACTTTTTTAAATTTCTTTTCCATAAATTTTATCCTCCAATTTTTTTAAATTTAATAACTAAAAAGAAAAGAGCCAACAAGGCTCTTGATAACAATTATGCTCATACACCAATAATTAGTGTAATCTTTGCTAAATCAAGATTGCCTTGAGTAAGAAAAAACCACACCAAGTGGTCTTTTTTGTAATATACTCATGCAACGTCTTGATGCAATCTTTACAAATTATCACTTGGACTTTCTTCAAGTTATACACCTATTTTAATGTATAAATGCCTTTATGTCAACATTTTTTTACTATTTATTGATAGATAGCGTTTTCAAGTTAATAAAATAATGTTATAATAACTTTGGTGATGAAAAATGGAGATAAAAATAATACAACCAATAGGGCTTTGTGTTAGTGCTTCATCTATATTAGATGAAATATACAAGCATCAAGAAAAATATCATAAAATTTATATACTTGGTGATATCTTACATAATGAATATGTCATAAACTATTTATCTGAAAGAGGAATTAAGTTCATTAAAGAGCTTGAAGGAATAGTAAATGATAAGTACACTTTAGTAGTTCTACCATCACACGGTACATCACCTTTAGTTTATGAAAAATTAAAAAAATATAACTACATAGATTTAACTTGTCCAAAGATTAAAAAAATGCATGAATTTATTATAAATAACAGTGATAAAGATATTATATTTTTAGGTCAACCTAATCACAGTGAAACAGTTGCGTCAAGAGACTATGATAATGTTAAAGTAATTAGTAGTAAGAAAGATATAGATAAATTAGGAGAATTAAATAATCCTATTTTAATGTGTCAAACAACATTTAATAAAGATATATTTGTTGAAATATCAGAGATATTAAAAGAAAAATATCCTAATATTGTTATTAATAATACTTTATGTAATATACCTTTAGATAGAATAATTAATATTAACTCAACAGATTGTGATTTATTACTTGTTATAGGTTCTAAAACATCGAGTAATGCAAACGAAATAAGTAAATCTAAGCCTAATTCTATGATTATTGGTAAGGTTGAAGAAATAGATTTAGATGAGCTTAGAAAGTATAAAAAGATAGCTATCGCATCAGCATCATCAACACCTATTCAACAAGTTGATGAAATAGTTGAATACATAAGAAAAAACGCATAATTATGCGTTTTTATTTTATTTTTATAACTTCATTTTCACTATAGAATTCTTTTAATTTATCATTTGAATTATACTTTTCAGTTAAACAGAATTCTTTACTCCAAGTCATATAATAAATAAATGGAAAGTTATTACTTAGCATTTCATTAAAATCAGGTATGACATCACATTCAGCTAGTGCTACTAACTTCTTATTGCTAACCTTAGTTATAAGTTCATTATACTTATCCATATAGCAAGTATTAGCATCTTTTTCAGCACCATAACAATCAACTGAAATAATATCAACATAATCATCTCCAGGATATGCGCCTATACTATTCCATACCCAAATTAGATTGTTTAACCCTTTTTCTTTTACTAAATAATTATATGTTAGAATATATAATTTTGATGCATATTCAACGCCATATTTACCCCACCAAAACCATGTGCCATCAGCTTCATGGAATGGTCTAAATAAAATAGGCTTTTTAGCATCAGAAAAATGCTTTAAAACTTTAGACATATGATCTAATTCATTCATAAATGCATCATATTCTTTTGAATCTTCATCAAATATTTTTCTTATATCAAATTCTGTATTTTCCGCATAGAAGCTTTTACCACAACCATAAAGTGGTGAAAACATATGCCAAGTAAAAGTAACTATGGTATCTTTTGTATCATATAAAGCTACTTGCATAGTGCCTTTATTGTCTTCAACTTCTTCTAAGCATACTTTATCACTATTAGGATTTATATTAAGTGATAAGGCAAGTAATTCATAACCTACTAACTTTGGATAATAACCAGTTATTCTTTTTATATGATTTAATTCTTCTTGTGGAATTGTTTGAGTGTGTTGGCCTGAAATAATTTTACGATGGTTTATGCTTTGAAAATAATTAAGTAATTTTCTTACCTCTATTGTTGCATAAGTATTACAAGGTAAGTAATAATCATCATATAATCTTTCAATTAGTAATCTAAATAAATAATATTTAGCATATAGATCATCATAGTTTTTTAATAGTTCGTCATTATTTAAATTTAAATCTATTAATAATGAATTATTATCAGCATTTTTAATATAATCATCAATTAAGTTTCTTGAGTCTAAATAAATTTGATAAAATTCTGATTTTGATTTAACTGCTTTATTTAATTTAAAAGCTTTTTTATCGAAACAAGTTTTATATGATTCATAGGTTAGTTTTTCATCATCTACTGCCTTTTGTATTTTAATTAATTCTTTATCTTTAAATTCATTTTCTAGAAAAAAGGAAAATATTTCTTCAATTAAATCTCTCATATAGATCACTCCTTAATTTATTATAGCATAAAAAAAGATAATCAAAAAATGATTATCTTAAATATATTTTTCCATTCTAGTGCATTCAAATGTCTTTGTTTTTGATTGACATTTACATTTGCATGAACTTTCTACTAATTTATAGTCACACTTTTTATAAAAATCAATAGCTTCTAATCTACTATCAATTATTATTTTTTTATATCCTAATTCTTTTATCCATTTTTCAGTTTCTTGCATTGTTAGTTTTCCTAACCCCTTATTTCTATATTCATCTAAAACTACTACTCTACCAATTAAAGCAGTAGTTCTATCAACTTCATAGAATCTAGCTGTTGAAATTGGATAAGTACCATCTAAAAGGATAACATATTTTGAACTATCATTATCGTGGCAATCAAATTCATCACGTAGAGGTATATGATATTTTCTATTCATCGCATTAATTCTAACAAAATAGCTTGCGGCTCTTTGCCATTCTTCTGTTGCTCTAAGTACAGTATAATCCATAATTATTTTTTGAATTCAACATAGTCAACGATATTTAAGTCATATCGTTTTGCAAATTCTTCCGCCTTATCGATAGTATAATAACCAAGTGCCTCAGGTGTATGGGCATCAGCACCAATTACTACCTTAGCCTTAGTTCCACTTACAAGCTCCCAGAATTCACTTCTAGGATATAAGTATTCATCTTTTCCATCAGCAGTTTTCTTCATACCCTTTTTAATACCATTTGCGTTAATTTCTAGATATACATCATATTTAATTGCTGCTTCAATTATTCTTTGAGAGCACGCAATACATACTTCATCAAACACTCTATGTCCTTTAGGTGAAAAATAGTTCATCATAAATAAATCAGGGTGAGCAAATATAGTATATAGTCCTGTTGACATTGCTTCAACTGCTATATCAGTATAAGCCTTAACTAGGTTTGGACTAAATGGATCATATGGTGAATAATTAACACCTTTATAATTAAAGAAATGTATTCCAAGAATTAAATATTCAACCTTTGTTCTTAAATCATAAAAGTATTCTTTAAATTCAGGAAAATATTCTGTTTCTAAGCCTAGAAAAACCTTTATTTTAGGGTTTTTCTTTGCTTCCATGACTTGTGGAACATATGAATATTTAAAATCTTTATCAGTCATTATTTCTGATAAATAATTATGATCATATTCTTCTTTTGTCATGAAGTATTCAGGTGTATGTGCATGATCTGACATACCTAGTTCAGTGAAACCTAAACGTATAGCTTCATTAACATAGTCCTTTACATCACCAATAGCATGACCACATAAAACTGTGTGTGTATGGTAATTTGCTTTTAGCATATTATTACCTCTTTTCTAATTCTGTTTTTATTTCATCCCAAGATATTCCAAGTTCTACCATTAAAACAGTTAAGTGATACATTAAATCACTAACTTCATAAATGACATCATCTCTATTTGTTTTAGCCGCAATTACTGTTTCAAATGCTTCTTCACCAAATTTCTTTAATATCTTGTTGATTCCTTCCTTGAATAAATAGTTTGTATAAGATCCTTCTTTTGGATTTTCTTTTCTATCTTTAATGATATTTTCTAGGTTTACTAAGAATGATGCATCTTTAACAATTTCTTTTTCAATATTAGTGTTTTCTTTGATTTCGATATTTCTATAGAAGCATGTGACATTACCTGTATGACAGCTTATACCACCTTTTTGTTCAATTTGGATTAATAAAGTATCTCCATCACAGTCAACACTCATACCCTTTAGATATTGGAAGTGTCCACTTTCTTCTCCTTTTAACCAAAGCTTATTTCTACTTCTAGAAAAATAATAAACATTACCAGTTTCTAAAGTTTTTTCTAAAGCTTCCTTATCCATATACGCAAGCATTCTAATGTGTTTAGAATGATAATCTTGAGCAATTACAGGTATAAGTCCATTACTATCAAATTTTACAATTTTCATTAATTCATCTTTTGTCATATTATACTCTCCTTACTGGAATATTATTATTCTCTAAATAATCTTTTAAATCATTAATTTCTATTTCTTTAAAGTGGAATAGGCTTGCGGCTAGTGCTGCATCAGCATATTCTAATATCTCACTAAAGTCTTCCATTTTACCAGCTCCACCTGAAGCAATAACTGGAATATTTACAGCTTCACATACGCGCTTAGTTAATTCTACATCATAACCGCTCTTAGTTCCATCTTTATCCATAGATGTTAGTAAAATCTCTCCAGCGCCCCTTTTTTCAGCTTCCTTAGCCCACTCGATTGCATCAATTTCAGTTCTAACTCTACCACCATTGATATATACCTTAAAAGAATCTCCTTCTCTTTTAGCATCAATAGCAACAACGATGCATTGGTTACCAAACATCTTAGCTCCTTCATTAATTAAATCAGGGTTTTTAATAGCACTAGAGTTTATAGAAATCTTATCGGCACCAGCTGTTAAGATTTCTCTCATATCGCTTGTACTTCTTATTCCTCCACCAACTGTAAAAGGAATGAATACTTTTTTAGCTGTATTTCTTACTACATCTACTATTGTTTTTCTATTATCACTTGATGCAGTGATATCTAGGAAAACTAATTCATCAGCATTTAAATCTGAATATATTTTAGCACATTCTACAGGATCTCCTGCGTCTACTAAATTAATAAAATTAATACCTTTAACTACTCTACCATCTTTTACATCTAAGCATGGTATTATTCTTTTAGTTAGCATTTTTAATTGCTTCCTTTATATCAATTTTACCAGTGTAATATGCTTTACCAACTATGGCTGCACTACATCCAGCATTTTTACATTTTATTACTTCTTCTATAGAAGATACTCCACCAGAAGCAATAACGTTTAATTTTGAAGGTATTAATTTCTTTATATTATCAATGCTTACACCGCTCATCATGCCATCTTTAGATATATCTGTATAAATAACATTTAAGCCACCAAAGTTTTTAAATATATTTAACATTTCCATATCAGTTAATTTAGAATCTTCAAGCCAACCCTTAATAGATACAAAACCATTTTTACAGTCTAAGCCTAAAACGATCTTTTCACTACCATATTTTTTAAGTGCTTCTTTTAAGAATTCTTGATTATTTACAGCAATACTTCCTAAAATTACTCTTTTTACACCAATAGAAAGTAATAAATCAATATCACTAAAGCTTCTAATTCCTCCCCCTACTTCAATAGGGATATTATTAGAAGTTAATTTTTTTATTACTTCGATGTTTGTAATTTTACCAGCTTTAGCTCCATCTAAATCAACAATATGAACTAACTTGGCACCGCTATTAATGAAATCCTTTGCGACTATTAAAGCATCATCATTATATATAGTTTTCTTATTATAATCTCCTTGAATAAGCCTTACGCACTTACCATCAATTAGATCAATTGCAGGTATAATATCCATTATAAATCACCAAAATTCTTTAATATTTTTAAGCCAACATCTCCTGATTTTTCAGGGTGGAATTGTGTTGCGTAAATATTCTTATATTCTACAGCACAACTAAATTCATATCCATAAGTTGTTTTAGTTAATAAGTAATCCTTATTATCAGTTACTAAGTGATATGAATGTACAAAATATACATATGGGTTAGTAAGTCCTTTAAATATTTTAGAATTACTTGGAATAGTTAAATTATTCCATCCCATATGAGGTATTTTTAGTCCATTTTCCTTAAAGTGAATGATTTTGCCTTCAAGTAGGTTTAATCCTTCTGTTAGGCCATATTCTTCACTTGAAGAAAATAATAATTGCATACCTAAACATATACCTAAAATAGGTTTACCTTTTTTAACTTCTTCTTTAATACAATCAATTAGATTTAAACTTTTTAAGTTTTGCATAGCTTCCTTAAAAGCACCTACACCAGGTAAAATAAGCTTATCGCATGCTTTAATTACATTAACATCATCAGTAATAACTGATTCTATGTTTAGTGAATCTAAAGCATTTTTAACGCTACCTAAATTACCCATTTTATAATTAATAATTGCTATCATTATAATACACCCTTACTTGTAGGTAAGCCAAATCTTTCATTAATTGTAACTGCTTCAAGTAATGCTCTTGCAAATGCTTTAAATGTTCCTTCTACCATGTGGTGATTATTAGTTCCACGTAGCATTATAGTTTGAATATTAAAGCCTGCATTATTAGCTAAGGCAATAAAGAATTCTTTTACCATTTCAGTTTGGAATTCTCCAAGCATTTTTGTTGTAAAAGGATCATCTATATTAGCATATGGTCTATTAGAAATATCAATAGCACATAAAACTAATGATTCGTCCATAGGAATAATAGCTTTACCATATCTAGTTATACCTAATTTATCTCCTAGTGCTTCTTTTAAAGCTAAACCTAAGGTAATACCAACATCTTCAATTAAGTGGTGACAATCTACACCAATATCACCTTTAGCTTTTATTGTTAAATCAATAAAGCCATGAGTTGATATTTGTGTTAACATGTGATCAAAAAACTCTATGCCTGTATTGATATCATTTTTACCAGTTCCATCAAGATTAAGACTTAAAGTAATTTGTGTTTCTTTTGTGTTACGTGTAATACTAGATGTTCTCATTATAAAGCCTCCTTTATTTTTTCAATTAATATTTCATTTTCTTCTTTTGTTCCTGTATTAATTCTATAATAGAATTCATCATTATATTTTAATCTTCTAATATAAATCTTATTTTCTAATAAATGGAAGAAAATTCTATCATTTAATTTAACAAAGACAAAATTAGAATAACTTTTATTAACATTTAAATTTAATGCTTTTAAACTATCATATAATTCATCTTTAAGTTTAACTATTTTTTCAATATTTTCTTTATATAAATCTTTATTTTCAATAGCAATACTCGCGATTAATTGTGATAAAGTAGATAGGTTATATGGTGGCTTACAGATATTAATCGTATCAATTAAATCACTGCTAGAAATAGCGTAACCAAGCCTAATTCCCGCTAAAGCATAAGCCTTTGAGAATGTCTTTAAAACTATAACATTACTATATTTAATTGCTAAATCATAATTAGATTTATAGAACTCTGAATATGCTTCATCAAGTAATACTACTCCATTAGTAGTTTTAATAATAGTCTCTAAATCCTCGCGTTCCATGTAACTACCTGTAGGGTTATTTGGAGAACATATAATAACTAATTTTGGATTCTTTTCTTTTATTGTTTTAATAATAGTTTTTGTATCATAAATAAATCCTGGTAGGAAGTCTATATCAATAAACTTACCATTAGTATATGATGCATATTCTTTATACATACTAAATGTAGGATTACATGCGATGATGTATTCATCTTCTATTAAACTTCTAAAGATACAATCAAGTAATTGATCAGATCCTACCCCACAAGTGATATTAGTTACATCAATATTATAATTTTTAGCTAAAGCTTCTCTAATTATAGTATTATCTGTATCAGGGTATCTTCTTAAATCAATTGTATCTAGCTTTTCTTTTAAAATATCTATTATTTCTTTTGGAGTTTCAAATGCTGATTCATTAGCATTTAGAATGATTCCATCAGTAATCATCTTACTGTAATATGGAACTTTACCATCCAATGATTTTTTTAAATATTTCATTATTTCTCCTCCAATCTAACATCTGCGGCTAAAGCATGGGCTGTTAAGCCTTCACTTTTAGCAAAACTACTTACAGCTTCTCCTATTCTATTGAATGCTTCTTTATTAAATGAAATAATACTACTACGTTTAATAAAATCATAAACAGATAGTGGTGAGAAAAATCTTGCAGTATGAATTGTAGGTAATACATGGTTAGGTCCTGCCATATAATCTCCAAGAGATTCTGCGGCATAATTTCCTAAGAAAATAGCACCAGCATTTACTATCTTATCAAGATAATTAAACGGCTTATCTACGACTAATTCCAAGTGTTCAGGAGCAATATAATTTGATATTTCTATTGCTTCATCAATTGTCTTAGTCACTATTATTCCACCATAATTATCTAAAGACTTTTTGATTATTTCTTTTCTTTCTAATTTATTTGTGAATTCTTCAATTTGTACTACTACTTTATCAGCTAATTCTTTTGAATTAGTTAAAAGTACACTTGATGCAATTTCATCATGTTCTGCTTGACTTAAAAGATCAGCAGCAACAAATTTAGGGTTAGCAAATTCATCAGCTATAACTAAGATTTCAGAAGGTCCTGCTACTGAATCAATAGAAATTGATCCAAATAATTCTTTTTTAGCTAATGCTACAAAGATATTACCAGGTCCAACAATCTTATCTACCTTAGGAATTGTGTTAGTTCCTAATCCCATTGATGCGATAGCTTGAGCTCCACCACATTTATAAATATCTTTAATACCTAAAATGTATGCAGCGGCTAATACTTCATTTGTAACCTTACCTTCTTTATTACAAGGAGTACACATAATAATATTTTTAACTCCAGCAACAATTGCAGGAATAGCATCCATAAATACTGTTGAAGGATATGCGGCTTTACCACCTGGTACATATAAGCCTACATATTCAAGTGGAGTAATCTTTTGGCCTAAGATTTCACCATCTTCTTCATACATCCAAGTAGATTCTTTTTGATGTTCATGGAATTTAGTAATGCGCTCTTTTGCTTTTTTATAAGTTGCTTTTAATTCTTCACTAATTGAATTATAACCATTAAGAATTTCTTCTTCAGTTACTTTAATGTTATTTAAATTAATAAGAGGTGAATCAAACTTATTAGTGTATTCAATTAAGGCTTCATCTCCCCTTAATCTGATATTTTTAATAATATCTTTAACTATTTCTAAATACTTAGAATTATCACTATTACCTCTTGAATCTAGCTTATTTAATAACTCTTCTTTATTATTATAGATTTTCATAGATTAGCCTCCATTTCTTTAAGTATTTTAGAAATTTCTTCATACTTAGTTTTAATAGAAACTTTATTAACTATTACTCTAGCTGATAGATTACATATTTCTTCAATAACATCAAGACCATTTTCAATTAGAGTTTTACCACTTTCAACAATATCTACGATACAATCAGCTAAACCAATAACAGCACCTAGTTCTACTGATCCATTTAGCTTAATGATTTCAACCTTTTTATTTTTTGATTCAAAATACTTTTTAGCAATGTTAGGATATTTTGTTGCAACTCTAATTTGTTCACCACCAAGAATTAAATCTTTCTTTTCTGGGTATGATGCAACACACATTCTACATTTACCAATATTTAAATCTAAACATTCATATAAATCTCTATCTTCTTCTAAGATAGTATCATAACCAACAATACCGATATCAGCTACACCATAATCAACATATGTAGGTACATCACTTGGTTTTGCTAGGAAGAATGAATAATTATCATCTGCGCTATTAAAAACTAGTTTTCTTGATTCATCAGTCATATCAACTGGTCTAATATCAATCTTATCTAAAATCTCTAAAGTTTTTTTAGCTAAGCGACCTTTAGCAAGGGCGAATGTTACTCTTGACATACATATTCACCTTCTTTTAAAACATACTTTTTATTATTATCTAAATCAATAACTTTTTTAATGTTATTGTAAGCTGCATATTTAAATGCATCTTCTAATGTTTCATCTAATGATGCAAAATATCCATCTTTTAGATTATCATATAATTTTTCTTTATTGCTAGAATATACATAAGTTATATCTCTTTCATAAGTTAATTTAGTTTTATTAATTAAACCATTAACATTAATCGCAAAACCACATGCATCTTTAGCATCACCAAAAGATGAAATTAAATTATCATATCTTCCACCTTCTAAAATTGGTTCACCAACACCTTTAGTATAACCTTGTAGAGTTATACCTGTGTAGTAATTACCAAATGATAAAACAGAGAAATCAAAATAAACATTTTTCTCTAGCTTGTTCTTTTCTAATAATTCATATAATTTCTCTAAGTATTCTAAAGATTTAATTGATTTATCACTTTTAATATTATCTTTAATCTTAACTAATAAATCTTTTTTACCGATTGCTTCAATTATTAAGCTAATAGTTTCATATTCACTCTTATCTAATAATTTCTTAATCTTAACGACATTCTTATTTTGAATTTCTTTTAAGATTTCTTTTTTAATTTTAGAACTTATATTTAAATCATCTAAATAATTATTAATAAATTCTGTAGATGAAATATATAATTTATAATCACTTAAAACTCTATTTAATGCTTTAACAGCTAAGCTTATTACTTCAAAATCTGCATATAATCCATTACAACCAATTAATTCAATACCAGCTTGAGTGAATTCGTGGTCTTTCCCTTGATATGCTTTAGGATATCTAAATGTATTTGTGATATAACAAAATCTTTGGGGATAGATAAAATCTTTAGTTAAAGTTGATGTTACTCTTGAAATTGATTTAGTCACATCACTTCTTAAAGCTAATACTTCTCCGTCTTTATTAATTAGCTTATATAAGCTTTGATCTTGCATATCCTTTGTGAATACATCAATATATTCTAAAGTAGGTGTTTCAATTAAATTGTACCCACTATTTAAGAATAATTCTTTTAAAATAGTTTCAATATTATTTTTCTTTTCCATTGTTTTTAAAAGATAATCTTTTAAACCAACTGGTGTTTTTAAATTATAATTACTCATATTAATCACCCTCACTTTATTGCGTTAAAGTAATAAACTACCCTTATTATATTATTAAAAATAATAAAAATCAAGTGATTTTACTTAATTCCCTTTTTGATAGCGTTTTTACCGTATTTTTCTTCAATAGAATTTAGTGCCTTATTTAGTTTTTCTTCATCTTCAATATTATCTAAATGGAATAGATCATAAACTTTCATTCCTATTTCTTCTAAATTAGATGTTTGAACCCCTATTAGCCTTATATCACTACCATTCCATAAAGAATCAAATAATTCCTTACACCTATCAAAAAACTCTAATCTATCATTAGTTGAATCATTATAAGTTTTACTTTTTGAATAAGTTTTAAGATAAGTATATTTTATTTGTATAGTAAATGTATAAGCTTTTAAATTGTATTTTTTAAGTCTATTATAGGTGATTTCACCTACATAATTTAAGAATTCATAGGCTTCTTCCTCACTAGTAATTGGTTGAATACTAGTTCTAGAATTACCAATACTAGAAAATGAACTATAACGATCAGGATCAACTACATCACTACTCCTACCTTCTAGAGTAGATTTAATATATTCATACATCTTATCACCAAAGAAATCCTTTAGTTCATCTAATCTTTCATATAAATCTCCAATCGTTTTTATTCCAAGTTCTTTTAATTTTGGACTTGTTTTTTTACCTATACCAAACATATCAGATACATCAAGTGGAAATATTTTATCCTTAATATCTCTTTTTCTAACAATAGTTATTCCCATAGGTTTTTTCATATCACTAGCCATTTTAGCTAAAAATAGTGTTGGGGCTATACCAATTGATGAAGGTAATTGGCATTCATCTTTTATTCTTTTTTGAAGTAATTTCGCAAATTCTACAGGATGCATATCAATATCCGTTACATCAATAAAAGCTTCATCGATTGATGCTTGTTCAACTCTATCAGTATATTCATAAATGATTTTTAAGAACTTTTTAGAACATTCTATGTAAAATTGATAGTCACTATCTAAAATAATTAAATTAGGGCATTTTTTTAAGGCATCAGATACACTCATGGCTGAATATACGCCATATTTTCTTGCGATATAATTAGACGTAGATAAAACACCTTTTTTAGAGTATCTAGCTCCAACAGCAAAAGGTTTATCTTTAATATATGGTCTTTTAATCTCTTCGCATGATGCAAAAAAGGCATTCATATCAATATGAAATATTACTCTAACATTATTCATTTTATTCTTCCTTTTTTAGTTAATTTATAGTATAATTTATATGTATGAAGGAGTGAACTACTATGGCTGATAAAAAAGGTTATGTAAGTAATAAAGATAAGAAAAAACAAGAGTTTGAGGAACAAAAGAGAAAGCAAATGTATCGTAATCCTTCCAAAACACTTGCTGGAAAGATTACAATCATCTTCTTAATCTGTTGTATGTTCGCTGCACCATTAATCTTTTTAGTTTATTATTTAATAACTCAATTATCATAATTAATTTTATATTTAAAAGGATAAAAAAAGTCATTTTCATGACTTTTTATTTTTTTTGCTTTAACCAATCTGGAATATTTCTTTCACCAAATTGTTGGTTATTAGATTCTTCACGTTTTGGTTCACTATATGATTCTTCTCTTGGAGCTTCATTTCTTACTTGTTCAGCTTTAGCTACTTGTGGACCGAATAAGTCAACCATTTCACTTGGGTTAGCCTTTAAATCATAACCTGTAGCAATAACTGTAACTACTACTTCATCTCCTAAGTCTTCATTTAATGTTGCACCATAAATGATATTAAGTTCTGATGTTGAAGCACTTCTAATTTCTTCAACAGCTGCAACTTGTTCAAAAAGTGCAATTGAAGTTGATGCCGAAATATTTACGATAGCATCAGTTGCACCATCAATTGAAACTTCTAGTAATTGAGAATGAATTGCTCGTCTAGCTGCTTCAATGACTCTATTATCTCCACTACCTACACCAACACCCATTAATGCAGTACCTTTATTTGTCATAACTGTCTTAACATCAGCAAAGTCAATGTTAATTACACCAGCAACAGCGATAATTTCAGCGATTGCTTGTACACCTTGACGTAGAGTGTTATCTGCTTCTTTGAACGCTTCTAGCATTGTTGTATGTGGATCAATAACTGATAATAATTTTTCATTTGGAATTACAAGTAGAGTATCTACATGTGGTTTTAATTCAGCTAAACCATTGTTTGCTTCTCTCATTCTTGCTGGTCCTTCAAAATTGAAAGGTTTAGTAACGATACCAACAGTTAAGCAACCAAGTTCTCTAGCTATTTCAGCGATTACTGGAGCAGCACCTGTACCAGTTCCACCACCCATACCTGCTGTAATAAATACCATATCAGCGCCTTCAAGGGCAGCTCTTATTTCTTCTTGACTTTCTAGGGCAGCTGCTTTACCAATTTCAGGTTTAGCACCAGCTCCAAGTCCTCTAGTTAATTTTTTACCTAATTGAATTCTATTTTCACATCTAGATAATTTTAATACTTGAGCATCTGTATTTGCGACAATAAATTCAACTCCTTGAACGTCATTGTCAATCATTCTATTAACGGCATTACCGCCACCGCCACCAACACCGATTACTTTTATTACAGGTCTTTGGTTAAAGTTACCACTATTATCACCATTAAAAAGCATACTCATTCTCCTTCCATAAAGTTCATACATATCTATTATTTATTTTACTACATTTTATGAAATAAATAAAGGTAGTAATAAGACATTTATTAATATTTTTTTATTAATAAAATGCTTGAAAATCTATTTTGATACAATCATAATTATTTTTAGTTTTACATCGATATTTTCATCGATTTTACTAACACATTTTATAAATGCGCCGCTTTCTAATCTATCAGTAATTTCATCAACAATTAAGTCGTTTTCTTCACTGGAAAGTTGTTCTTTTGACTTAATAATAGCAATACATTTATTATAATTTGCATAGTAATCAATAAATGCTTTATCTATTTCAGATTCAATATCTTCTTTAATTTTAACAATAAACATTTTTGAATCTATTCCATTAGCAACCATACCAAATTCTTCTTCAGTTATATTATATTTGGAAAAATCTTCATCTCTAAAAAAATCTCTAAGCAAGAAAAACATATGATCACCTCAAATTTATTATAACATAAAAATAAAAAGTGTAGTTTAAAACTACACCTTATATAAATGGAGTATTTTCACTCATTTTGTTCATTACAACATCAATAAGAATATCTCCATCTTCTGGATATGATATCTGTATATTAAAATCACGTTCTCTAAAAGGATCATTTATTTTATAGTTAACATGGTCTCCCCATTCTGATAAATTATCTATTTTACCTAAGTTTTTGTAATAATCAACTAAATATGCTCTGTAATTATTATCAATTATAGTTTCATTCATAGTATAAACAGGAAAATATGCATCTTCTAAATCCGTTCTTTCAAATGGAACTAAGAATTTTGGAAATGGGATTCGTATAAAATCATTTGTTACACTAAACTCGTTTCTTTTTACTACTACACAATAATCATTAGTCAATTGATAGCTATAATCACCATCATTTAGTTTTAATAATTGTTTAATAACAAAATATGATCCATCTTTAATAAATACGAGTTGATCAGATGCTTCATAGTATAACTTTCCATTTGTTTTGTTTTTTAAATCTTTTAGTTCTAAATCTGTAATAAAATATTTCCCATCTTGATAATTTATATTATTCCAATCCATATTGCATCTACATTTTAAAGTTATTTCTGTTTCGTTAAATATTGACCTAATTGTATATTCATTTACTTTATATTTGTATTTTTTACAACTACTGCATAATAAGCAAGTAAAAGCAAAAACAATAAATAATAAAATATTATTTAATTTTCTCATTTAGCTACCTCCTATACACTTTGTATCATTCCTAGATATATTATATCACAATCAAAA
>JAGCWW010000083.1 GCA_017961685.1 Acholeplasmatales bacterium
ATTTTAATACCCCATAAATCATACCTTGCTATAAAGGTTGCTATCTTTGTCAAAGATTGTTTTCCTGAACCACCGACACCTACTAATAAAGCATTGCCATTTTGTATTCTTATTATTCTATGTATTCTTACCAAGTGGTCAATACATTCATCATAAAATACCAAATTCATTGCTTGACCTTCGAGGTCTTTATATGCTTCTAAAGCGTTATCCAAAAATTTCTTAACTTCTTCATAAGTTTGGACATTTCTATATCCTCTATCTTCTACTTTAGGTAACTTGGTTACAGGGTCGACGTCTTCATCATAGAAATTAACTTTCATAAAATCGCAATGTATGCACGGTTTAGCTAAGGCTAATTCGGCCAAATCTGAAAAGTTCGAATTGATATTTTTTTCTATGAGACTTTCTACTCGTTTTTGATCATTGGTATCTCTTAATTTATCACTAAATACTCTCAAGGCTTCATGTCGCCATAATTTTAGAAGCGATTCCTTAGTGGGATAATCAGCGATATTTAATAAACAAAACCCTTGGAATATTTTAGATACATCTCTTATATTGAACACATAGTGGAATTTTATAGGAGTACGAGGCAATTCAGCTTTAACCGCGGAATATAACTGTACCGTAGCTGAGATTAATTTATCCTTAAATGAAGCCATATCTAAACCTTCATCGTAACCGGTTAAATAATTTGTTAATATAATGTCATATATTTTACTAACAGCGTTATTATCTATAGATATATTAAACACACTGAATAAAGAAATAAATCTTGGATCTATGGCATTATTACCACCTCCTGGAGGTAAGGTACTTCCTACGAAATTAGTATCTATTAATTTTATCAAGTCTTTATTATCCTTAGTATAATAGCATTTCTTTTCTATTAGTAACTTCATAAAAGCGATTGGTTGTTGTGTTTCGAATCTGTCTATTTTAGGCATACCTAAATCATCCACATAAATAATTAACTCTTTTCCACTCGGTGGTCCCATTGTTCTTAAGAATCTTGTTTCGAGTATTTCTTCCATGGTATTTTGGAAATCGGTTGAATTTGTCCTAGAAGAGAAATTCATATTTAAAATAACATAAGGTGAATTTTTCTCTTTTGTCAAAAACTTTAAATAATTATTAATAGTGACGGTTTTCCCTGTACCGCTTTCTCCTACGAATAAAACAGGTTTATGTATATGAACTAAATTTTTTAATAAATAAGTGAATTTCTTAGTATCACTTGTTGGTATTATTATTTCATTATAGGCTTGGTTTTTACCGTCATTTTCTGGTATTATAGTATTATTCAAGTTCTCAGAATCCCATTCGATGAATCTCCCTGTAGAACTGTCATACATTGAATCATAAGGCTTTGAAGGAGGAGTCGCAGTTCCGCTTGGTAAATCCTTCAAAAACTTGGCGAATTTTTCTCTATCTTCATTAGTAGTTAAACAAGCTCCTACAGACCACACTAAACAGAAGGTAAATATTGACTCTAATTGAGCCGCTTCGGTAGGGATAGATTCTAAATCAATTAAACATGAGTCGATTAAATTAGTTAATTGATTAATGATAGCAGCTTCATATTGAGGCACGATTAATTTAAATGGAATACCTTCTTCTTCGTTTCCTTTAGCTCCTTTTAAAATATATTTCAAACAAGGTGGCATCATTCTGGTGTAATTATCGTTCATATATCCTTTGATTGTTTCATCCCATTCTTTGGGATCTTTGGCTTCGAGCCATTTATAATAAACAGCATCTCCGTGTAATAAAGATGAATCTACGTATATCATACCTAAACGTGAAACTGTGGCTGGAGAAGCGTGATGAATATTAAAAGCTTCGACTAACATCGAGCAATAAC
>JAGCWW010000084.1 GCA_017961685.1 Acholeplasmatales bacterium
ATACTACTTCTACTATTATTTCTCATATTATTCCTCATACTACTCCTTGTATTTTTATGATACTAAAAGATAGTATTAAAACTACTATTACAATTTATATTTTTTCTTATACTAATGCTTATGCTATTATTTATTTTATTTCTACTATTACTTATTATTTTACTTCTACTATTAAAGTGTTAAAGATATTAGTGTTAAAAAATGTTAAATTTAATAAATTTTAAGCCAAACATGCGGTAATATCCACAAAATTTTTGTATATTTGCAATATCTTTTAAAGGTATTTAAAGTAGTATTGTTCTACATATTGTTAAATTAAATTGTTTTATTATTATGAAAGATTTTAAACTTATTACAAGTGATTCAGAAGTTACATTTCAATTTCCAACAAGTTTTAATGAAATTTCTGCAAGTTATTTAACTCAAATTACTGAGCATATTCAAATAGCTGATAATTATACTTTAATAGGTATAGTATATCATGAAACTCTTGGCAGTATAATTATTAGTCGTAAGCAAGCTAAAAAAGGATTTACATCAGGTGTTATTCCTATTTTTATTAAATCTGGTAACTACTCTGCTAATTGTTTTTTAAAGAATGCAAAAGTTAAAGATAGACTTATTATTCCTTCTTCTTCTTTACAAGTTGCACATCATGTTGTAGCACCTTCTAACACGTTAAGTATAGATTGTTTTATTAAGTTTTTAGATAAAGATTCTTTTATTGCTCAGCGTTATCATAATAATTATGGTAGTGAGCAATGTTTCTTTGTTGAATTTAAACTTATTCCAAATTGTGATATTGTTGGATTTTATAATAACAATCCAAAACTTAAAAATAACGAATATTTTACTATTACACCTATATCTGAGTCAGATGACGAAGTAGAAGGTGATACTTCTAAAGATAGTAATAAATAATGTAATCATTCATATCCTTTACGGGGGGTCTATAATTAAACTCTCCGTAGAGGTTTTACTTTTTATACTATGAGTGATATATTTAAATTTCCTAACGGCTATGAAGTTACAGTTCTTCGTAAAGAAGATGTTCTTAAATCTATTGATAATAATATTATAGATAAAGAAGTAGCTTTAGAAATAGTTAGACGTTGTGAGATTGATGCTGCTATTTTTCTTAGAGAAGGACGTTGGGCTGGAATACCTTTTATGGGTAGTATTAGAATACCTAAAACAACTCAAGCTCTTATATCTGATAATACAAGAGCTATATTAAGTGAAGCACAAGAAGTTTTAGACCATGATAAGTTTTTACTTTTTAGAAAAAGTGTAGCTAAAGATATAGGTAAACAAGTTAAAATAGAAAGATTTTATAAATATCAACTTAGTAAATTTGTTGGAAAAAATTATAATTTTTTTAGAATTATAGCTGATAAAAAAGGTGATATTTATGCTAGAGTGTTATGTTATACTTTATCTGATATTACAACTAATGACATAGCCAACTATGAATAGATATAAACTTACAATAGATTCTCTAATAACGATTGATGATAGCGGTATGCCTGCTGCACCAACTATTAGACAGCTCATTGATAAAGATGTAAGAACTCTTTATAATAGAGATAAAAGTAAAGACAAATCTATGTATATTAAAGAGTGTATTGTAATTTATTATCTTGGTGATCCTAAATCTCCTGCTAAACAAACTGGTTTTAGTGATGTAGAATGTCTTAAAATGGCTATAGAACAAGCTGATTTACCTAAAAATTATGTTCCTGATACTCTTGTTTTAAAGCTAATAAGAAGATACTATGAAGAAAACATTACTGAAGCTGGTAGAGTTGTAGAAAATATTCTTAAAGGTTTACATAATATTAATTTAAGTATTGATGTTATTAATAGTAAACTTACTGAAAGATTAAATACTGGTATAACCGATGATAAGCTTGCAGAAACTCTTAATCTTATTGGTGTTGTTAATGCTCAAAGTAAAGAACTTCCTTCAATGTTAAAACGTCTTAATGAAGCTAAAGAAAACCTTATGTATGAGAAAGAAACAGAACTTTCTCGTGGAGGTAATGTGATTCTTAGTAGTATGGATGCCGATAATAGTATTGAATAAATGAAAGATTTATATAAAAATACGTATCTTTATTTTGATGAAGGACCTCATAAATATACCGATAGTAATGGAAATGAATATATTTCTGTTACAACTATTATAGGTAATTATGTTCCTAAATTTGATACAAAATATTGGGCACATAAAAAAGCTAAAGAGCAAGGTGTCAGTGAAAAAGAAATAATTAAACAATGGGATAAAATTAAAAAAGAAGCTTGTGATAGAGGAACTGTTACTCATAATGGAATAGAAGATGCTATAAAAGAAGTTTCTAAATTTAAAGAAGCTATTAAATATCTTCAACAAGTAGAAGGGGGGAGATGTATTACTATTGCAGACATCCCAGGGCTTATTCCAGTTCCTCTTGACATAGATAAATTCATTGAAGCCACAAATAATAAATATGAAGAGATTTATAGAGTTTTTAAGTTTTATGTTGAGAAAGGATATACCATATATTCAGAAATTGGTGTATTTGATCCATCCATACTACTTTCAGGTACTATTGACATTTTTTGTTATCGTCCTACTGATTTTGTTATTCTTGATTGGAAAACTAATCGCGATGGCTTGAAGTTTGAAAGTGGTTATTATAAAAAAGATAAAACTACAATTCCTAATCAATTAACTAATGAATGGGTTCGTAAAAGTGATAAAATGCGGCCTCCTCTTAATCATTTAGATGAATGTAATGGTTCTCATTATACCATGCAATTATCTATTTATGCAAGACTTGCTGAAAGAATATTAGAAATACCTTGCAAAGGTTTAGGTCTTTGTCATATAGGAAGTCCTTTTATTCTTAATAGTTATGGTCAACCTTTAAGAGATAAAGATGGTTATCATGTTGATCCTGATGGGGAAGAAACAGTTACTTGGTATAGAATTAATTATTTAAGAAATGAAGCTGATGCTGTATTTAAAGATAGAAGTCTAGCAGTTAAAGCATATTTAAAACAAAATCAACAATTACAATTAAACTTATTTTGATTATGAATTACGAAACTAGATTTGAATTATCACCTGATTATAGATTTGAAAATTATGTCATAGAATTTATAGTATATGAGTGTGTAGAACATTTAAAAAAGGAAGATTTTATAACAGTTTGTTATAATATTAGACGAAAAGGAGATTTTAACATTGTTGACAATATTCCTATAGCTGGTACTATAGACTGTATTAGTTTTGGTCTTTGTAGAGATATGTATACAAAACAACTTAAACTTGTTAAACAAGTATTTGTAATATTAGAAAAAGAAGCTATAGCTGCTATAAAAGATGTTCTTAGTAAGTTAGATACAAACAAAGATTAATATAATTTTAATTATAAAATTATGAATATTTCTTTATATAATAAATGTCTTGATGCTAATTTTGAAGCAGTGTTTAAAAATAAAAATTATAGTTATTTTAAAAAAGGTTATTATAATTTAAATATTATAGGCGTTAGAGCTAATAAAAATAATATAGTAACAAACGAATTTGATGATATACTTGTAGTATTATATAGAACAGAAAATAATAATATACATAAAAAACTTTATGCTATAACTACAGAACCAGGTCTTTATTATATGACTAATAAAATACCAAGTAATGCAGGTACTGCTATACTTGTTCCAGGTCAATATCGTAGTTGTTGGGCATTAGGTAAACATAAAGGTAAATATAAAGCTCTTGTTCAAGTAAAACCTGTTAAAGTTTATAGAGATTATAATAAAGATTCAATATATGATATGAATCCTGAAACAATACAAGAAGGAGTTTATGGAATTAATATTCATCGTTCTTCTGATATTATAAGTCCAAGTAAAGTTGATAAGTGGTCTGCAGGATGTCAAGTATTTAAAAATAAAATAGATTTTTCATCTTTTCTTTATTTATGTGATAAACAAGCTGAACGCTATGGTAATAGTTTTACATATACTTTAATAAATGAAAATGATTTAGTATGAAAGACTTTTATATTGGATTTAAGCAAGCAATAACTTTTAGTTTAATTCTTGTTGCTATATTTGGTTTATGTTTATTATGGGACTTTGTTTTTAAGCGTACTCGTAGAACCCCCGTAAAGGAAATTAATATAGATTCTATTATTACTGCAAGTGATAGCATTAAAATTAAAATTAATAATTTAGATAGTATTAAAAATGCAAAAGTTATTGAAGTTATTACTCTTGATAACGATAGTAGTATTAAATTGTTCTACGAGTTGGTGTCAGAGTAGAGTTAGTAAAGGTGGAGTTGAACCTGATACAATCCCTTCTACGGGGGTGCTAGAACAAACTGATACTGTTGTTGCTATTCCTATTAGCTTTATTAAAATTGCTAATAGTAAAATGGTAGAACTTAAATATGAGAAAGAAATTAATTCTAATCTTATTGAAGTAGTAAAGAATGATAGTTTAGTAATATCAGGTCTTGAATATGAACTTAATAATTGTTTAGAAAATAAAGAAGTTGAAGTTAAGAGAATTAGAAAACAGAGAAATATTTTTATTGCTACAACTATTGGTGCTGCTTTAGTATCTTTATTAGTATTATTAAAATGAATGAATCTTTAGAAGATTATATTAAAAATTATCCGTTTCTCCAATATATAAATGAGGATAAGAGTCGTTATAAGCATGCAAAAGATGCTGGTTATGACGATCCTGATGATTTATTTCTTATTGGAGATTCGGGTGGTTTTTTACTTAATATTAATCCTGAAGATAAGTTTGTAAATACACACTTATTTACAGAAATGGCAGATTTTTATCGTGCCAATAAAACTTTTACTTTTTATAAAGAAGATAGTATCCCTCATCGTCAATTAAGAAAAAGAGAAGAGTATCGTAGAAGACATGGTTTTGAAGCTCCTTGTTTATTAAGAAATGGTAAGGTTGTAAATATAAGAATTACAGGTGCTCACTATAATTTTCTTAATTATACTATGATTGAGCAACTTGATGTAAAAAGTGTCAAGAGTACAGATAATGCCAGTGTTGGTAAAAAGTTTTATGATTTTAGTAAATTTATTGATGCTCAATATTGGACACATCATGTAAAAGAATTTGCTATTAGAAATGGTTTTCATTTACTTATAGACAAAACTCGTCGTGGTGGTTTTTCTTATATTGAAGCTGCAGATAGTGCTAATGATATAAATTTAAATGCTCGTAAAGTTTTAATTCATGTAGCTATTGACAAAAAGTATCTCACTGCTAAAGGAGGTCTTACAGATTTTACTATTAACAATCTTCGTTTTTATGAAACTAAAACTTTTTTTAAACGAGGTATATTATCTACAGATAAAGAAAATTTTACATTAGGTTTTAAACTTCCTAACGGTCTTGTTTCTCCAAAATCTTGGAATAGCGGTCTTTTTTCTGTTTCTGCTATGAATAATCCTAATTGTGCTATTGGTAAGGATGCAATGAAAGTCAAAACAGAGGAGATTTCTACTATGGATAACTTTGATGAATTTATGGCTGTAACTGAGCCTGCAATGAGAACTGGTAGTTATGTTACTGGTAATCTTGTTGGTTGGGGTACGGCAACTGAAGGTAATATGCAAACTTTTGAACAAAATTTTTATTCTCCTAAGTCTTATGGTTTTATGCCTTTTGAGAATGTTTGGGATAAAGATTGTCGTAATGAAATTTGTGGATATTTTAAAGCTTATGCTTGGGGACTTCAAGGTCAAATTGGTGACCAGTATGCAATGGATGAAGATGGTAATTCCAACCTAGAACTTGGTCTTAGAATTGCTTATGAAGAAAGAGAAAAGAAAAAGAAAACTGCTAAAACTTTTGCTGAATATATAAATTATCTTGGTCAGTATGCTAATATGCCTTCTGAGTCTTTTAGTTCTACTACAGAAAATCTTTTTAGTAGTGAAGAACTTATGAGCTGGGAAGAGCGTCTTAGAACTGATAATTCTTTTAATTTTTATGTAGATGGTTTATTATTTGAAAAAGGTAATAAAGTAGAATTTAAAACTAATGCTCGTATTGAAGCAGAAGGAGGTAAGCATAATGTAGATTTTTGGGACTGGATTGTTGGTGTTCCTATTAAAGGACATGAACATCATCATGGCTGTATTCGTAAATGGTTTAATCCTGTTCAAATACAGTATACAGATAATGAAGGTAAAACTGTTTTTGGAACACCTCCTGGATATTATTCTATTAGTTATGACCCTGTTGGTGTAAATAAAGAGAATAAACTTATTACTAATAAACATTCTCACAACAGTATTGAAGTTTGGATGAACCCAAATAAATATAATGGTTTTAAAACTGCACTAGTTGCTGCATATTATGGTCGTCCAGAAAAACTAGAAGAAGCTGATAGAATTTGTTATCTTTTAGCAAAATATTATAATTGTATAGGTGCTGTTGGAGTTGAGGTCAATCGTGGTGAAACTGTTAGTAATTTTACTAAATGGAAAGCACTTAAATATCTTATGAAAGACCCTGTTCAAATATGGGATACTAGTCTTAAAAGTCAAGTTTCATCTACTTATGGTATTGTAATAGGTGATGGTCCTAGAAAACTTGAAGGTCTTCGTTTACTTAAGGAAATGCTTTATTCTGAAATTGGAAAAAACGATTTGGGAAATACAGTTAGAGTATTTCATACTATTTATTGTTATCAACATATACTTGAACTTAAAAAATGGAATAGTATTGGTAACTTTGATAGAGTTTCTTCTATGATTATTCGAGCACTACAATGGAAACTTTGTGATGTAGAAGCAGCTAAAGAACTTGCTCATAGAAAGAAAGTGATTGATGATAAAAATAATATATTAACTAGAGATTGGTTTTAAATTATGGGAGAAAAAAATAACAATACTTACACTCTAACTATGCAAGCAATAAATAATAATGAAATTAAAAAACAACATAGAAAAATGCTTAGAGAAGTTAGAGGTTTATCTTATATAGGTGGTAATAAAAAAGAAACTCATGATACTTTTTGGAAAAAATTTCCAAAAATTAGTGCAGCTGTAGATAGTGTAGCTAACGCTTATAATATAAACGTTGAAACATTAAAAAATAGATTAAACCATGAAGGTTTTGTTGATACTGTAATTGAAGATAATAATAGAGCTTATTTAGAACCTGAATATTATAATAAATATCCTGAAGATAGTATTCTTAATTCGCAAAGTGCTATTTATCTTGATGATGGTTTTCAAAAGTTTGGACTAGATTATACTCATGGACTTATTCAAGAAGGAAAGGTTAAACCTATTAATGAAAAATACGAAACATCTCCTACAGATTATAATGAAATGGGTGTACAAGTTCCTGCTGCTCACGGTTTAACAAATTTAGATAACATTGGACTTGTGGCAGCAACTTTACAATACACTAGAGCTTTAGCAAAAAAGAATCATCCTAATCTTAAAGGTAAACATTTAGACGAAGCGTCTATTGCTTATTATAATTTATCACCTGCTGGTGCTAAAAAAATGATAAATAGTGGAAAATTAGATTCTAGATATAAAATAAAATAAAATACTATGTTTACATATAATGCTACTTTTCCTCGTCAGAGAGTTAGTGCTGCTGAGAAACAAAAACCTTCTTGGTATGAAGGTTGTATTGACCATGTTATTGCGTTAGGTATATCTTTTAATGATAGAGCTGAAACTGAAACGCAACTTAACATTCTTCATGGTACTATTCCTAATGATTTTTATAAGAAAACTCTTAATCCTTATAATAGTAGTAATGAACGCTATACACGTTTTCCTGCTACTATGAGGAATTTTGATATAATGTCTGATATTATTAGACGTTATGTTTCAGAGTATTTTAAAGGTGTTCATGAGTTTACCGTAGGCTCTAATAATCCTGAAGTTGTAATTCAACGTAAAGCTAAACTTCGTGAAGAACTTGGTAATCTTGCTCAAGAAGCTTTTAAACAAGAATTTGAAAGACGTTATCAAGAATTAATTCAACAATCTGCTCAACAAGGTATTCCTGCAAATCAAGTTAATCCACAAGATGCTATGCCTGACCCAGAGCAATTTGTTAAGGATTTTAATGAAAAATATATTGACGACCAAAGTAAACAAGGTCAAGATATGCTTGATTATATTAGGTCTATAACAAACGATACTGTTATATATCTTACTGCATTTTTTCATTATTGTTCACTTGGAGAATGTTACACCTATAGTGAAATTAGAGGTGAGCAGGTATATAAAACAGAAGTTCCTGTAATGGAAGCGTATCCTATTCCTAATACAAATTTTTTTGTAGAAGACCATGATATGTTTGCAAGAAAGATGTTTCTATCTTATCATCAAATAATGGATATGTTTGATGATATTCTTTCTGAAAAAGATAGACAATATCTTGATAGATATTATAACACAGAACATGCTCAATCTTCTAGAACTCAACTTTTATATAGTCAATATTTTGAAACCTATCCAGCAAGTTGTGAGAAGTTTAATAAAGAAGAAAGAGAGTTTTTTAAGAGAAATTCTGTAAGTATTTCTGAAGGTAACAATAACCTGTTTGAAGTTTGGCATGTTGTTTGGAGAGGAGAAGCTCGTAGAGGTATTCTTACTTATATCAATGAAGTAGGCTTTCAAACACAAAGAGTAGTTGATGAAGGATATACTTTAAATAAAGAAGCTGGTGATATATCTATAGAATGGGCTTATGAACCTCAAGTTTATGAAGGTTATCGCATAGGAACACGTTATACAGGAATTTATCCTATTAAAGCTAGACCTTTACCTTATGAACGTAATGGTAAATTACCTTATAATGGTATAATGGAAGTGCTTCCTTTTATGGGTAAATTTAGTATTATTAAACTTGTTTCTCCATATCAGATTATGAGAAATATTATATTTTATCATCGTGAGATGGTTATAGCTAAAAATAAAATGCTTATTCTTTTATTACCTGAATCTCTTATTGCTTCTAATACTGAAGATAAGCTTTATAAAATGGCTGCTGATAATGTTCTTCTTGTTGATGATACAGAAGATTCTAATAGTTTAAAGATGCAACAAGTTCGTCTTTTAAATGCTAATTTAGGAGATTATATCAAACAACTTACAGACCTTATTGAGTCTATTAAACTTGAAGCAAGAGAAATGGTAGATATGAATATGCAACGATATGGTGAAATTGCTCAATCTGCTGGTAATGCTACAACTCAAGAAGCTATTACACGTTCTTCTATGGGCAGTGTAATAATTGTAACAATGTTTGACGAAATGCGTAAACGTGATTATCAACGTGATATTGATTTTGCCAAACTTGCATATATTGATGGTTTACAAACTTCTTTCTTTGATGACAAAGATAATCGTCGTTATATAAGTCTTGATGTAAATTCTTTTATATGGGGAGATTATTCTGCTTTTGTTAAGAATGACCAAAAAGAAATTGATAAACTTAATGAACTTAAACAATGGGCTTTTTCTGCTGCACAAAATGGTGATTTAGATATGGCTATTGCAGCTATAACTGGAAATAATGTTACACAGATTAAAGATACTGTTAATAAGTTTATGGAAATTAAACGTCAGCATGAAGAGCAAATGAAACAAGCAGAACAAATGTTGAAGCAAGAAGAACTGCAAGCTAAGATTGCTGAGATTCAAGCTAAGGGAGAAGAAGATAGAAAAACAGAAGCTCTTAAATATCAATATGAGATGCAACTTAAATATATTGATGTTGATATGAGTTTACTTGGCACTCCTGCTGAAGATACCGCTGCTCGTGATAGACTTGCTGAATTGGCAGAACAAAATAAAACTAATATTGCTCAACAGAAACTTAATCTTGATAGAGAAAAGTTAGTTGGAGATATGTATAATAAAGCTGCTGATAGACAAGTTAAACGTGAAGAAATGGAGAATCAATTAAAGATTGCTAGAACTAATAAGAATAAATATGATAAGTAAATTATGGCTAAAAAACATTTAGATGAACAAAAAGGTAAATTTACGTCAATGCCTTATGTTACTTTTCCATCAATAAATATAAATAAAACAAATGTTGCTAATGTAATAAGACAAAGATTGTATGACAATATAATACCTTTTAGTTATAATAAACCGATACAAAGACTTTATTCTGCCGTAGTAAAAAATAAACAATCTAAACATGAAATGATGCCAGATTCTGGTAATTATGATGTATTAGATGAATTATGGGCTAATTATTTACAAATTCCTGCAAACAAAAGACATTATGATTCAGCATTAAAAGAATCTAAATATAAACCTTCTATTTCCAAAGATGCTTTTGCCAAATACTATGCACTACCTCTAACTAACGAAGATAAACAACGTTTAGTAACATACGCTATCAGAGGTTCAAACGTAGAAACAAATCCCGAACTTGGTGAGTATAAACTAGGGCTAGGAGAAGATACAAATGGTAAATATGTATCTTATTATGATGGTTGGGATTTAAATCCATTTAGAGGTGTAACTTCTTATGGTAATAAGTTAATTTCTATACTAGGTTTAGATAAAATAGAAGATTTAAGTTTTGGTATAGGTAAACCTTTAGAAGTATATGATAGATTTTATTATGATGATAATGGTAAGCTTATAACAGGAAATAATCTATCGAAAAAGTATGGCGGTTCCCTTCGTCGGTCTCTTAAATCTGGTGGTTCAATTTATATCAAACCTTCTCATAGAGGTCGTCTTACTGAACTTAAAGCTAGAACTGGAAAATCAGAAGCTGAACTTTATAACGATGGTAATCCTGCTCATAAGAAGATGGTAGTATTTGCAAGAAATGCTCGTAAATGGAAACAGTGATATGAAAGAAGTTGAAATTAAAACAGGTAATGGAATATATGAAAGAAGTAAACATCTTATTCCTGTTAGTACAGAGAAAATAACTTATGAAAAATTAGTAAATTATTTTAAATAAAGCATTATGGATATTCTTTATGTTTTAGGACATCATTCTAAATGGGAAGATAATGAATTGCGTTATTCACTTAGAAGTTTAGAAAAATATGGTAAAAATATAGACAATATGTATCTTATTGGTTATAATCCTGGATTTCTTTCTGATAAAATAAATATACTTGATTATACTGATACTTACAAACATATACAAAAACAAAAGAATATTCTTAAAGCCATATGTTATGCTGTAGATTATTTCAAACTTGATGAATTTTTATATTCTTCTGATGACCATTTCTATATAAAAGAAACAGATTTTGATAATTATCCTTATTTTAGTAGAGGAGAATTATCTAAAAATCCTGATACAATTAAAGCTGTTGTTTATAGAAAAAGTTTAAAAGATACAAGAAATATACTTGAACATAACGGTTATACTTATTATAACTTTAGTCAACATGGTAATACTCATATGTCTAAACAAGCTATATATTATGCTAAACTTATTATAGAAAAGTCATATAGTACCTTATATGGTTGTGAACCTACTTGTATACTTTTAAATGTTTTATATAAATACAAGAAATTTCCTATAATACAACGAGAAGATGTTAAGATTTTTAAAGATTTTACAACTAAAGAAGACTTACTTAATCGACTTGGAGATAGAGAAGTATTTTCTATATCAAATGAAACTTTGAAAGTGGGTATGAAAGAATGTTTACAAGAATTATTCCCATATAAATCAAAGTATGAATTATAACAAATAACGTAACTTTAGTGCATTTCCAAGTTACTCGTGGTGGTTGTCCTAGTGATAATCACCACTTATTTTATATAATATTTTGAAATTCAATTTAAGCGCATCTATTTTGTTTTGTGTGCAATTATACACAAAAGCACTTTTGAATAAACGTAGCTTAAAAGGAACAGAAAAATAGGCTTCTTTACATCACAATTTGATAACATTAACCGAAAATTTAAGTGTTGCTCTTTACATTATAAATACTATTGGCAGTAATTAAAATAGAAGTAATTTAACTAATTAAATTATTATAAACGCTTTTGAAGTTATTATTAAAAGTGCTATTTTTGCAGCAGATATTTAAAGTATTTGTTTAATCATAGTAAAATTAAAATTATGGACATTGATTTTGAAGGAAAAGGTGCTGTTAATGCACAACCTAATGGTGGACAGCAAGGAACTTCTGGTAATAACGGTAATCCTGCTAATCAGCCTGATACTACTCATTTAAATGGTAGCGAAACTGTTGATATTAACGGAGATGATAAAAACAATAATGGTAATACAGGTGAAGGTGCTACTACTGATGATAATAATGGTGGTAGTAATGGAGAAGAAAATAAGTCCAATAACTCTTCTACGGGGGGTCTAGAGCCTGGTACTGAAATTGAATTTGATGGTATTATTTATACCGTTGATAATGCAGGAAATGTTGTAGATAAAGAAGGTAAACTTTTTAAAGAAGCTAAAGATGTAAAAGCATGGCTTGAAGAAAATAATGTTGATGATAATAACGAGAATGATACTTTGTCTATAGATTCTATTCGTGAAGCTGTAGGTATTGACATTACTGATGAAAACGGGAAACCTGTAGAATTTACTAATGATGCTGCAGGTGTTAAAAGTTATATAGATTCTGTTAGAAATCTTCAAGCTGCTGAAATAGCACAAGGTGCTGTTAATAAATTGTTTGCAGATAATCCAGTACTTAAACAGTTTATTGATTATGTTGAAATTACTGGAAGTCCCAAAGGTTTTGGTGACATTCCCGATAGAAGTGGTATTCAGCTTGATAAAGATAATGAATCTCAGCTTGAAGCTATTGTAAGAATGGCAGCTAAAGAGTTTGGTAATAGGAGTGTGAGTGATTCTTATATCAAATATCTTAAAGAGTCTGGAGGTCTTTATGATGAAGCTAAAACTCAACTTGAAGCTTTAGTTGGTAAAGATAAGGCTTATCGTAAAGAAATAGAAAATCGTGCTAAAGCTGCTAGAGAACAAGAGGAACAAAGTGTTCGTAATTATTGGCAAAGCGTTAGTGATGCTATAGCTAAAAAAGTTATTGGAGGTTATAAACTTCCTGATAGCTTTGTAAAAGAAATTAATGGTCAAAAGATTACTTATACTACAGAAGATTTCTTTAAATATCTTTCTGAGCCTGCTGTTAAAGACGAAGATGGTAATGTTTTGACTGGTTATCAAAGAGATTTAGCTAAATTAACTGACGAAGAAGCTTTAAATAAAGAGCTTCTTGATGCTTGGCTTACATTTACAGGCGGAAGTTATAAAGATTTGATTGACATGGCTATTAAAGAAGATGCTGTTCGCAAATTAGTTATTAAGTCTAAACAACAACGTTCTGCACATACTGTTAAGATTAATAAGCCAGAAGGTAGTAAAAAAGTAGATTTTAATAAGATTCTACTGAACTAAGATTTATTAATTATTAAATTATTTATTTTATGTACAAACTTAGAGAAGTAAGTCGTGGTAATTATGATGACCGTGGTTATTCAAATGAAGAAACTATTGCTCATCTTATGCTTACACATCCTGAGGAAATTAATAACACCCTTACCTATACTTTTGGTATGGATGATGATAGGTTTCCTTTAACTTTCCTTACTGAGGGTCAAGGTTCTGCTGGTGTTGTTGATATTTCTACAGAGCAGTGGACTTGGAAGATTATGGGACGTATGAAGTTTAATGATTACGTTATTTGGTTTAATACAAGTAATACAACTCCTGGTAAGGGTGGTGCTATGTTTGATGTTGAGTTTGCTACTCATTGGTTGATTGAGCAGTATGGTTTGATTGCTCCTGATAGTAGGACTCAAGTTCGTATTATGAAAGACCTTGGAGAAGGTGCTCATGGTGGTTATCTTTATCGTTTGAAGATTACTAGTCCTAATCCTAATGTTTATGTAGATCCTTCTATGCTTGCTAAGGGTAAGTATTGGAGTATGACTGCACCTACAATTAGTGCTTCTTACAGTAAGGGAAATCGTTCTAATGTTATGGGTCCTGGTAAGATGACTTCTCAGCTTGAGTATCATCGTTATTCTAAGGAAATTGCTGGTAACATTAGTAATACTATTGTAACTTACGAGTTTAAGACCACTGATGGTGGTACAACAAATCTTTGGATTAATGAGGAGATGCGTCAGCATAATATTAATATTCGTATTATGGATGAAGAGCGTCTTTGGCTTGCTGAATATAATCGTACTGAAAACGGTGAAGTAACTCTTGTTGACCCTGATAATGGTCAACCAATTCCTCATACTTCTGGTATGATGGAGATTTGTCGTGAGGCAAATTATGATACTTATGGTGAATATCTTACATTGAATAAGATTGAACGTACTATTGGTGATGTTTTGGATAAGGATACTGATACTGGTACTATGGAAGTTGTTCTTATGGCTGGTAAGGGCTTTATGCAAGATTTTGACCAAGCTATTCGTAATGATGCTAAGTCTGAAGGTTTTGTTACACCTCTTGGTGACAAGATGATTGAAGATTTTGATGGAGGTCTTTCTTATGGTAAGTATTTCCGTCGTTATAAGACAGTAGATAATCATATTATTACTTTGAAGCATCTTTCTTTCCTTGATAAGGGTACTCTTGCAGACAATGATAAGGCTAATGGTAACGTACATCCTCGTACAGGTCTTCCAATGTCTTCACATCAGGCTTTCCTTATTGATATGAGTAAGTATAGTAATAAGGATGAAGGTTCTGTTCGTAATGTTCGTAAGGTTCGTCTGAAGGGTCAGATTTATCTTAGTGGCGTACTTAAAGGTCTTACTCCTATTCCAGCTTCTTGGGGCGGTGTTCCTCAGAATAGTCTTGGAACAGAGATTGATATGAGTCGTTATGAGATTAAGAATACTTACGGCTTGCAAGTAAACAATAACACAAAGATGTTCCAATTACAGTGTAAACTCTAATTATTAATTAAAATTATACGGATATGAATATTACACCTAATACTCCTACACAAAAGGCTGGTGGAAATACAAGTTCACCTGAGGTAAAAGTTCCTGCTGGAACTACAAATAATACAACTATTTCTAATGATGAATTGAATAGTGAGTATATTGATAAGCGTAGTGTAACTATTAGTCTTGTACACAACTATTCTAATTATCGTCGCGTTAATTTAAAAGTCTTAGGTCAGAGAAAAGAAACTATTGGTTCTTCTGTTAAGTCGTGTCAAATTCTTTCCTCTAACGCTGAAGAAGTAGCAGCTTATTTTCCAGCTCTTATAGGTTTATCACCTACTAATCCTGATTTTATTACTAGAGTTAAAGCTTGGCTTAGTAATATACAGTTTACTATTAACGAGAATGATGTAAGTCTTGATACTACATTTATTTATAAGCATAAAGCTGATTATTTAAAGATTCAAGAAGAAGAAGATAGAATTAATAAAGAGTATGATAAAGTTGATAGGGCAAATACTGCTGCTATTAAAGAAGCATTAAAGATTAAAATTGATGCTTTAAATACTCTTGAAAGTTCTAAATATAAATACGGTCATCCTGCTAAACTTGAAGATTATCTTATGTATCGTCATTGTCTTTTATACTCTGATGTTGCAAAAGATATTGCTCTAATTAATTCAGATCCTACTCTTAGGTTCTATATTAAGGATGAAGCTAGAGAAGCAGAAAAGCAGAAGAAGTTGACGGAACAAAAGACAAAGGCAATGAAGAACTTTGTTGAACTTAACGGTACTGAAGCTAAGTTCAATGCAGTTTATGTTGCTATGTGTGTATTCCGTAATGATAATCTTTCTGAAGCTCTTCTTAAATCTCGTAACGAAAAGGTTGCTGCACTTATTGATTTTGTTAATACAAATCCTGATAAGTTCAATCGTTTTGTTGAAGATAAGAATGTTCAGCTCAAAGCGTTTATTGAAACATTGATTGTTCGTGGTGAACTTGTACGTTCTGAGTTTAATCAGCAAATTTCTACAGCTGAAGGAACATTTATTGGTTCTAATATGAACGAAGCTATTGCTTGGTTTGAAAATGAAGAACATAAAGATGTTCGTGAAGCTTATGAAAATAAAATTAAACTTTTTTAATATATTAGAGTTATGACTATAGCTGAGATGCACGTATGGTTTCGACAGTATGCTCAACAAATGGGTATGCAAAATGTTCGAGCTATTCTTCCAGAACAAATTGACCTAGTCATTAATTCGAGCATTACAGATACAGTCAATCAGATAATCACACAAAACATTGGTATAACTAACGATAGAATTATCACAGATAACTCTAAAATTGGTCAAATCAATGCTCTTAGAAGTCTTTACAAAGTTAAAATTGTAGATACTACTATCAATCCTGATCTTATAGGTCCTGAGCCTGGTAATCCTTTTTCACTTGGTGATGAAGCTTATATAGAACGCATATATGGTAAAATTGCTGACTTTAATAATAGTTCGTCTAGATATTATGCGATTGTTAGTGAAACAATTAGTGGAGAAGAAGTCTATAATGCTGTAAGAATACCTAAAGACACGTTTGATAGTTTAACTGATAAAGTAACTGTTACTAGTCTTGATGACATATCTTCTTATGAAACTGTAGATTATAATGGTTATGGTATTGAACTTGAAGCTACTGAAAATCAATTTGATTATCTTTATCTTGTAGATTTATCATTAAATTATAGAACTGTAAGTAATAAAGTAACAAATTATTTTCCAGTACGTCTTATAGATGATATATATCTTGCTGATACACTTAATGATTTTGTTCTTAGACCTAGATTCAGAACTCCTATTGCAGTAGTATACAATAATCAACTTGATTTGTATATTGATGTTTTAGAAGGCACTGATGGCAATAAGCATCTTCCTCAAGGACTTAATACCAATAATCTTCGTGTAAGTTATATTGGTAAACCTGCTAAGGTTCAATATTTAAGTGATATTGATGGTGTTGATGTAAATTGTGATTTACCTGATTATTTACATGTTGATATTCTTAAACATGCTGTAGACCTTTATCGTATTTCTGTTCAAGGAGGTATGTATAGTGCTCAACAGCAACAACAAGCTCAAAATCAGGAAATAGCTAGAAATAATGTTCGTCCTGATAATGAAGGTTATCAATCTTAAATTTAAATAATTATTATTAATATGAAACAACTTTTAATTGTAGATAAGGCTAAAGCCCTTAATGCTAATACAGGTACCACTGTTACTCCATACAATTTGAGTGGTCTTGCTAAAGGTGCTATTTCTTTCTTTGAACTTGGTGCTTCAAGTCTGCTTTCTGCTGCACCTACGAAGAATTTCGCTATTGCTCTTGGTCGTGGTAGTAACAGTCCTGCTTTTGTAATTCCTGAAGTTGATATTGATACACTTCAGATTACTAAAGCTCTTCCCGTACCTGGCAAAGCATTTAGTCGTAAGTTTACTTTCCCCACTCCTGTAAAAGGTAAAGATTATAGTATTATGTTTATTAAGTGTGCTACTGTACCTCATGAACGTAATACTTGGACTTGTACTGTAACTGCTAGTGGAACTACTGCTTCTACTGAAGCTACTGCAATGAAAACCGCTATTGAAGCAAAGCTTGGCGATAAGTTTACTGTAAGTGTCGCTACTGCTGCTGTTACTATTACAGCTAAAACTGTTGGTGAGCAGTGGGAAGCTAAGTTTGCTGATGAACTTACTGGTACTTCTTGGGCTGGTAGTACAGATTATGTGAATGCTGAACCTACTATTGGTGATAAAGCTTATGTTCAGCATCTTGCTTCTATGTGTGCTGCTGGTAAGGGCTTTACAGACACATATCGTGATGGTGATACTATCTATCCTGGTTATCCTGAAGTTGTCGAAGATTTGACTCCAAATACTTCTGGTGATGCTGGCGCTAGTACATCTGGTTATGCAGTATTTACTCTTCGTTTCCAAGTAGGACGCGATGCTGCTAAAACTCGTGATGAAAAAGTATGGCAAGTAGTTCATATTGCAGTACCTGTTGATAGTGGTTCTGCTTATGCTGCAATTTCTTCAATTCTTCCTGAAGGAAATTTTAAGGATGCTAAGACTGCTGCTATTGCTGCAGAAGTTGTAGAAGAAATGGTTAATAGTAGTGACCTTAATGAAAGTGCTTAATATGATTATAAATCCCAACATCTCCTTTACGGGGGTGCTGGGATTAAACTTAATACTATGAATGATTTACAGACAATCAATGAGATTGTCAATGAAAGTGTTAGAAATTCTTCCTATGTAACTGTAATTATTTCTAGTTGTATTTTTATTATTTATACTATTATTGTAAGACTTATTGATTATTTTAAAGCTAAAAATAAAAATAAAAGTCTTTATGAAATGGCAATAGCAATTAAAGAAAATACAGCTAATGTAATTAAACTTAATAGCATTTTAGATAAAACATTAAAAGATGCTGAGAAGAAAGAACTTCGTCAATGTGAAAGAGCTATTGATTTAAGTTTTAAGGCTTTTGGATATAGACTTGCTCAAGAGTGTTCTGCTGTTATAGCTTATAATAACATTGATGATAATAAAGAATTAATAGTTGGCAATATAAATAAATTAGTTAGTGCCGAATATTATAAATTATATTCTACTCTTTCAACTTACGAAATAAATGAAATAAATGTTTCAAACAAACTTAAAGAAGAATGGATAAAAGAAGTAGCTGATAGTCTTATAGCTATTGTCTATGATGGACAAGACGCTATTAATAGAATAACTCAAATTAACAATAGACTTAACATCTATATTAATGAGTATTCTACTTTTATTAACAATAAAGTTTTTAACACATAAAGTTTATGTTGTATGATAAAGCCTTAAAACAAGCAATGCTTGATGTTCTTAATAATAGAGCGTCAAGCATTGCTAATTGTATTCAAGCATTGTTTGATGAAGGTTATATACCTAATAAAAATAAATTTACTATTCTTGATTGGTCTTCTATTCTTATAGATGCTTATGAAAACATAGATGTTTTGTCAAAAGAACAACACCAAAAACTTGATATTATTTTTAATAGAGTATTAAAACTATGAGTACAAATCTTCAACAAATAGAACCTGAATATATATATGTAACTATACCTGCTGAGTATATATGTGTATATCATCGTATTCTTGCAATGCTTGCAGATTATGGTGAAGATATGCTTAAAGATTGTAAAGCATCGTGTAAAGATAGGAATGTAAATGTTATTGAATGTTTTAATATGTTTAATGCAGCTGTTGCTGCAAGAAAATTAAGTAAAGATAAACTTGCTGAAACTCTTATTAAATATATTAAAGCTAAAATAAATCAAATTTATAAAGGACATGATAATTCTACATCTTTTGTATTTCCTATTGATGAAAATGGACAAATTAAAGCTTTTGTATCATGTGGAGAAAGACCTCGTTTTGAAATAAATCCTGATGATGGTGCTTTATATGAACATAAGTTTAATAATGGATTTGATGAGCATTTTAAACTTGGTCCAGAAGATGAATCTACCGATGGAGAAGATGTAACACCCCCCGTAGAAGAAATTGGTTTAGTAATAGATTTTACTCCTGAATATCATCTTGTTGATGGCGAATATAAGCCTTGTGGTGATTTAGTTGTTAGATATAATGGAGAATATATTGATCCTAATACTTGTATTATTCAATATTATTTTGATGACATTGTAGTATTAAGATTTAATGATGTTACTGGTTTAACAACAGGAACTCATAACTTTAAAGTTGTTGTTACTTATAATAATGAAACTAAAATAGTAAATAAAGATTTATATTATGCAGCTATCAGTTGATAAATTAGGTAAAGTTGCTATAACTGTAGAAGAAAATTATTGGTCTTTAGAAAAAGACTATGATAAACTTACTATAGTTGAGCAAGAAGGAGTTTTTGGTACTTTTATTAGTAGAAAGCCAGTTCCTGCTGGTACAGTTCTTACTAATAGAAAATATTGGATTCCTTTTAGTAGTTTAAAAGAAGAAATTGTATTACAATTTAATGAAATTGTAAATGAAGTCAGAGAGTTAGAAGTTAGTGTAGATGAAAAAGAAGCTGAAATATATAAAGCTATAGCTTCTATTGTTGCTGGTGGTGTAGCTCTTAAACAAAGTTTTGGAAATTCTGAAGAGTTTGGTATTAGTCAGAAAGTTCTTACAGAAAGTAGAGATGCTTTGCAGGCTCAGATAGATGCTATAATTAGTGATAAGGCTACCGTTAGTCTTGCTGTTTCTACTAGTACATTTATTGTTGGTGAAAGGACTTTTATTCTTACGGCAAGCACTAATACTAATGCTGAAACTATAGCCATTTATCAAAGTAATGTTGGTATTGCTATTGGTAGTGGAAAAACTTTGGTAAAAGAAGTTACAGTTAATCAAGCTACTGCTGGAAGTATTGGTTATACAGCTGAGTTTACTTTTGCTGGAAATAATAAAAGAACTGCTAATGTTACGGTTTATTTTGTGAACAAAATTTATGTAGGAAGTGGAGCTGTTTATACAGATATTACTACAGACTCTTATGCTGTTAGTGCTCGTAGGAGTCCTGCTGGTACATATAATGTTACTGTTGAACAGAATGGTCAATATATATTCTTTGTTATTCCTGCTACAATGAGTATTACCAAAGCCACTTTAAGTGGATTTGATTTCCCCTTAGAATCTCCTGTAACTGAAACTATAGACAATGTTTCGTATAAAGTTTACAAAAGTAGTAATACTATTGATGCAGGTACTTATCAAATTGTAATTTCTTAAATACAAATAAATATGGCTGAAAATAAAAATATTGAAGTAGGAGGTCGTCTTCATAGTATTGCTAGTGGCAATGTTCTTGCAGGTGCCGATGAAATATTTGATGATGCCAAGAATAAGAAACAAAGTGTAATAAACGCTGAAGTTGATAGTATACTTTCAACTCATTCTAGTGTTATTGCTGGTCTTAATACTCAAAATTATGTTACTGTTACTGCAACAGAAGAAACAATGGATGTAACTGATGTTCTTCCTTCTGAAGACCAAGCTACTGACACTGTTTACAGAGTTGGTTGTTGGAATGGTACAGAGTTTGATGAAAGTTCCTATAGTGAATATGCTTGGAACGGTTCTGCTTATGTTCATGTTAGTACAAAGACTCAAATAAGTGAAGTCTTTGATATTTCTGCGTATCACGCTAGTGGTGGTGAACTTGCTACTTATGATGATTTGACTGATGCTCTTGATGGTGGTAATAATATTCCACAATCTCTAAGAAAAGGTGGAATGGAGATTCGTTTCGTACAGACTTCTGACAATAAGTATGTGCAGTTCCGCTATATGAGTTCTTCAACCGATGTCGCTGATTTTACAAATGTTGATAATTGGCAGAAGCAAGGCGCAGAAGTGACCATATCTCCAAATAGCCAATTAGGTGGATATGACATAAATATCGGAGGTGATTCTACCAATGTTGCACCACAAACTATGATGAACATGTCTGATGGTGCTCTTTACAATGAATTTCCGATAGAGACTGGAGCCATTAGTAATACAACAGGTAAAGATTACGATTTAGCAAGAAGATGCAGGACGAAGAATTATTTACACACACCTTTTAACATTACTACAAAAGATGGTTATATAATAAAGTCTGCTTATAGATATAGCAAATATGATTTGTCTTTTGTTGATTATATAGCAATAGAATCATCTATAGCAAGTATCACTAATAATAATTATATATATCGAATTACTTTTGCGAAGTCCGACAACACAGATTTTGATGGAGAAACTTATGACGACATAATTAACGGTTTTAATGGTATAATCGGAATAATTACACAAAATATAAGTACTAATGAAAGACAGATTGAATCTAACAATAAAGATACTTTCGGAGTTAAATTGTCGGGAACAGGCAATAATGACACTATAGTTGATTTGGCTGTCAATTATCAAGTAGTCATTGGAAAAACATACGCGGTAAAGATAAAAGCATTAGATGATAGCGGAGTGACAGATGGGAAAAACATCTTCTTTATCCAAAACGCTGACTATTCTCAAACACTCGCATCAATAGTTAAAGGTAGCGGTGTAACATATCTTACATTTATGCCTGATGTGAATGTTATAAATATCCGATGCCGCGCTACAGTATCAACTGATGTTGGGGTTATTTTCGGAGGTTTGGATATTGAGGTTAAAAATAATACTCAAAGAATCCAAAACTTAGAAAGTAATGTAAATTCCGTTAAGACATCTGTCAATGGTCTTTCCAACACAGTAGATGGATTGTTGGTAGATGGTACAGGTGCAGGAGACAGTCCTGTGACATTGTTGCAAGCATCTACAATAGCTGGAAAGAAATACTTCATAAAGATAAAAACTCTTGATGATAGTGGTGTTGGTAATGGCAAAAATAAATTGTTTGTTCAAAATAGTGACTACCAACAAACAATATTGGGTGTTCCCAAAGGAGATACAGATACATTATTCTCTTTTGTTGCTATTGATAGTACGTCTTATATTAGATGCCGTGCTACAAATGGCACAAAAGTTGAGATACTGTATGACGGTCTTAAATACCATGTAAATGACAATACCGAAGAAATTGAATCGTTAAACCTTCATGTGAGTGGTAAAGAGGTAAAAGGCACTGGTGTTGGTGATAGTCCTGTAACATTGTATTCAGCAGACACTGTGGCTGGACATCAATATCTCTTGAAGATAATATCACTTAACGGAACTGGTATCACAGATGGTAAAAATGTGCTATATGTACAAGATAAAACGCATCAGACAACTCTTGCAGCCGTTCAAAAAGGAGTATCTGCTCAGTTTGTTGCGTTTACAGCAATAAACGAAATATCACATATTAAATGCCGTGCTACAAATGGGACAACTGTAAAATTAATATATGGTGGACTTGAGATAAGTATTGATGAGAGGTTTGATAATATCAGCAAACAAATATCTATTGATAATTTAGATAAATTGCCGTCATTATCTGATATAATCCAGCCATCATTTGCCTTGAGTTTTGCAAGAATAATTACAGATTGGGGATTTGTTGGTGCAAGTTATGATAGTGGTGTCTTTGAGGATTACTCCACAAATCCAGTATCTTATGTTACAGATTATTCAAAGTCTGTATGGCAGATATTCTGTAGTATTAACAATGTTCAAGGCTATAATTTCAGTGTAGGTGGACAAACAGCAAAGGGTTGGTGTACAAATCAAAATGAAAGGGCTTGGTATGGTGCGCAAAGTAGCCCCAAAAAAGGTTATACTATACAATTAGGTGGTAATGACTTGACAAATTATGACAAAGGAGATATTGGTTCATATCCTGTAGGAGACCCATCAACAGATATTGATTTTGCGGATTGGAATAACAACGCTGATACCTATTGTGGGTGGATAGCGGGAGTAATCCAACGTATAAAGAGTATTGCACCATTGGCACCAATATTTATGCTCTCTATTAATAATAGACTATCTGGTAGTCATGATGTAGTCGGGTGGAATGCGGCACTACAGACTGTTATAAGTATGTGTAATACTCAGTTTGGTCAAGTTTACTATGTTGACCAGTTTGGTTATCCCGATTGGAGAAATGCCGAAGTTGCAAGACGTTACTTGGTTGGTGGTCATCCAAATTTTGCTGGATATGTCTATCTTGCAGGTATGTTCAACAAACTTATAGATAACACCATTCGAGATAATATTTATGAATTTAGACTGATTCAATTTAATTAGTAAAGAGTTATTGTAATAACTCTGTACGAAAAGTGGGTATGATTTAATATTGTACCCACTTATAAACAAAATTATATGACTGAGTCTGTCGGTATTACTGCGCGTAATAAAGATAATACTTTTTATTAAATACTTTAGAATATGACATACAAAGAAGAAACTTATGTTCTTGATACTCTTAAAGAGATACAAGAATTTATTAGAAGTCCAGCATATAACAATATATAAAAAGTTCATGAGAATAATGGTATGTTAAAACAACTTTTGGCACTTGAGTTGTAAATACTAATTAATTAAAATTTAAAATTATGGAAACAAAAGAAAATAAATCTATTACGTCTTGTTTTGTAACTAATTACATTTTACGAAAAACTGGAGAACAAGTTGAAGTTATTGCTCATTATTCAGAAGAAAATGGCGCTAGAAGTGTAAACGATTGGGTTAGCTATATTGACTCAAAGGGTGTAGAACATATTAAAGAAAATCTTAATATCAGTTTTGACTTTATTGTTAAACCTGATATGCCAGAGTTTATAAAAAAGATATTTAACACACCTTCTGTTCCAGCTATGCCTGATACAAATAATTATAGAATATTTGACCTGGCTAAAGAACTATATTTTAAACGTTACCTTCTCGCAAGAGAAGCAATAACTACTGCCAAAGAATTTGTTGAAACTTTTAATAGTATTATTGATGAAAAGTCAAAGTAAACTTATTGGTAATATAGCTCGTAGGGTAAATATTCCCTATTCTAAAGCAGTTGTTCTTCTTAGACAATTAAGTAATAATAAAGACATTCAAACTAAATTGAGAGAGCAAAATGAAAAACAAATAGAACCGATTATATTCTAGATATTCTAGAACGAATTAGAGATGAAACTCATCAAAATAATATTATGTTGAAACAAATAATTAAAGCTATAAATACATATATTTCTAGACATCATCAAGAAAACGAAGATGATTTTATGAGAAATGTTTTAGCTAATTTAATAAGTAGTGGATTTGATATTAAAAGAATTATTAAAAAATAAATGGAAATTATTAATAATATTATAGAAACTACAATAAATAGTTTTGATTTTGTTTATTGTTTAATTGTCAATATTCTTACATATACTGTAATTAAAGTTATTGATGAACTTAATGGTAATAAGCCTATTAGTGTTTGGACTAAACGTATAGTGTTATTAATCTGCATCCTCTTTACGGGGGGTCTATATTATACTATAGGCAAAGATTCAGAACTTCTTATAAATAGTGCTATTCTTACTCCTGTTAGTTGGTCTTGGATATTTAAACCTTTATGTATTAAATTTAATATTGACTATAAACAATTAAAAGAATTAGATTAACAATTTTTAATATAAATAATTTTATATTATAGTGAAAATTGTTTAATTTTGCAAAGTATTAATTTTTAAATTATTAAGTTTATGGCTAAATCAAGTAGTAAAAGTTCATCTAAAAGTAGTAGTTCTACTAAAAGTGCAAATAAACCTAAACCTATGACACCAAGAGCAGGTTTTACAGCTAATAGACGTCGTTATGGAGAAGGTGGAAAAGCATAAATATTTATACAAGTTGGAATTAGTGTTACTAAAGATAATACCTATGCTTCTAGCATTGTGTTACTTTAGTAACACTATTCTTTCTATTTATGGGTATGATATACCAATATTTTCAATATTTGCTGGTATGTCTATTTTTCCTATGATATTTTTATATATTTCTTCTTATGTTTTTAGATTTTGTGAATATCATAGAATGTTTTTACATTATGTAGTATTTAATGATGTGTTTGCTTGGATTGATTTTTATTACGATTTTCCATTTGAAAATAGAGATTATATAGCAATTCATCTTTCTATAGCTTGTATTTTCTTATTTATTATATTATACTTAAAGGTAAAAGTATGCAAAAAGTTTTAACTAAACTTCTTACTAGAACTATGAGAGAAATAGCAGATAAAATTGATGCTGGTAATTCTCATTTATCTGAAGAAGAACAATCTGAAATTCTTGCTATGCTTACACATACTGCTATGAGTGCTGAAGAAGTTTGTGAATATTTAAATATATCTAGACCTACTTTAACTAATCATATTAGAGATGGACTTATTCCTAAAGGACGTAAACTTCGAGGTAGAAAAGAATTGATTTGGTATAAAGACGAACTTATCAATGTAATTAAAAGCTAACTTATTAAAAGTTAGCTTTTTCTGTTTTTATTTATCATTGTTTTATCTTTGTTAATATCAGTTATATCTTTGCAATATCTTCTTATTGCGCAATAGATGTAACTAATTTTATTTATTAACAAATTTAAAACAATGTTATTATGGATAAAGACAATGTTCTTGTTTTTCCTGATGCACTATCAAGAGGTGCTGTTGGTGGTATTGACCCTGCTCTTATGCTCGCTATTAATAACAATGGTGGTTTCGGTAACAATGGGTATTGGGTTTGGATACTCCTTATGTGGATGATGTATGGTAATAATGGTTGGGGTAATGGTTTTGGTGGAAACAATGGTACAGGTTTCCTTGCAAATCAACTCAACAACGATGCTGGTCGTGACCTTCTGCTTCAGGCTATTAATGGTCGTGCTGATGCTGCTGCTCAGATTGCACAGATTACTAATAATAGTGTAGAAAGTGTTAAAAATGCTTTGTTTACTATTCAGTCTGCTATTCAGAGTGTTGGTGCTCAGGTTGGTATGAGTGGTCTTGAAACTATCAACGCTCTTCAGCTTGGTAATGCTACTCTTTCTCGTCAGATTTGTGAGTGTTGTTGCGAAAATCGTCTTGCTATTTGTCAGCAGACTAATGCTCTTCAGAGTACTATGGCAGCTAATCATGCTGAAGATATTCTTCGTTCCTCTCAAGCTCATGCTGAAGACCGTCTTGATGTTTGTCAGCAAACTAATGACCTTAAAACTCAAAGTATTGTAAATACTCAAGGTATTAAGGATATGATTAATCAGCAGACTATCATGATTAATGATAAGTTCTGTGAGTTAGAAAAGAGGGAAATGCAGAATAAGATTGCTACTCAAGGTGATATTATAACTCAGCTTCGCAATCAGATTAGTAATGACCATCAGACACTTCAATTTAATAGTGCTTTCCATGCTCTTGATGACAAAATTGACGCTATTGCTGCAAAACAGCCTAATACTGTTCCTGTACAGTGGCCTAATCTTGTAGCTGCAAATGCTACTCCTTATGTAGGTCAAAGCTATTATCCTGGCTTTTATGGTAATTATGGTGGCTGGGGTTCTGGTGTTAATGGTGGTGTAATACTTTAATACGGATAGGAGGTAAAAGTATGAATTGTTGTAATCCAGTTATAGCAACTAATGCAGGTGGTATTCCGTATATTGTTTCCACTAATACTACTATAGGTACAGAAACTATTAATATTGCTCTTGGTGCTCGTAGAATTCAGCCTATTGGATATATGTCAATTATGATAAGTGATGTTATTCCAGCTGATGCAACTACAACATTACCTGTAAATCTTACGCTTAATGATGTTACCAAAGCATTAACTTTACCTAATGGTACTCCAGTTACAGCTGCTGAACTTTTAAATGTTGGTAATATTCTTGTGTTCAATGATAGAACTAGAGGTTTACTTACATTAATGTCTAGAACGATAGCATAAAATATTAATCATTAAATTATTAAAACTATGTTTTCAAATTTAAGTAAAGGAAATGTTCTATACGGACTTGATAGACGAGATAAAGTTAAATGGTTTACTGCGTCTATAAAAGAAGTTATTCCTGCGTATGGTAAAAATAATCCAAATATGTTTGGACAAATACCAGAGCTTAGACTTAATATTATAGTGGATATAAATGGCGAACAAAGAGAGTTCCAACAAGTGCCCAGTAATAATGCTATTGCTGATTTTGGAGATAAAGCCTTTGTAATTGCTGATAATAAAGATTCACTTTACAATTACATTAAAACTCTTTCTCAACAGAGTGAAGATATTGTTAAAAGTGCTCCTTATCATGAGTCTTTAATTCCCCAGTATAAGAGTGTTATGAATGAACTTATACCTGGTAGTGCAGGAAGTGATGAAGTTAAAGAACTTAAAAGTGAAGTAGGAAGTCTTAAAGCACAACTCGCTGAAGCTATTGCTTTACTTAAAGAGAAAACATCTAAAACTGAATAAATTATTATGATGGTAGTTAGATTTCGTAGTGAGTCTGAAGGTAAAGACACACTAAAAAAGTTGAAAAAGATGAAGATGTTCATCAAAGATATGATTGAGTGCTTTGAAGATAAAATGGAGGCTGAAGAAGATGATGAAGATTATCGTTATGATGAAGATTATGACGATGATGAAATGGAGCACATGAACAAACGAAATGCTCGTTATCGCAGAGGTCGTTATCGTAGAAGTATGTAAATTGTTTAACTAATAGGAGTGGCTTATGTCGCTCCTATTTAATTTCTTATAATTATGTCTAGAAGAGAGAACTTTACAGCATATGAAACTATGCCTGAAGATTTAGCTATTTATATGAGCCATAATGGTCCTCATTTTAATAAAGCTGCTTGTACGTTTGCTGTTGAAAATATGTTTAACGAAGAAGGTGATGCAATTACACCTTATACTAAAAAAGATGTTGAAAATATTTTAAATAGCAACAATGTAAAAGTTAAAAATACTAAACTTTATGATGCTATTTATGTAGCTAATATGTGCAAAGCCGATTATTTAAATAGTAGTATTACTAGTGAACAATCACTTGCCAAGTATATTAAAGATACTTTAGACGATCCTGATGGTTGTGAAGGTCTTACTTTTAATCGTTGGATTGCTGATATGAAATGGCTTGGTGTACCTATTCCATGGGATGAGTTTATATGATTAAACAAGTGTTTAAAGTTGAACATTATTGGAAGGTTATAGTCTATTATAATATAGATTATAACCTTTTTTATTATATTGAACGAGATTTAATTATTGCTAATATATCTAATAAAACTATAAATAATGTGTATAACAACATGGTTACACATAAAGCTAAAGCTGTTACAATTAGTAATATAAAAAATCACATTAGTATTGTTCTTTTTAATAATCATAAATCTATATATGATTATATTAATTCTATAGTACATGAAGCAGAACATATAAAACAAGCTATGCTTGAATGTTATAATGTTAAAGATATTGGTGAACCTCCAGCATATACTATTGGTTATTTAGCTATGAAAATGTTAATGGTGTTAAAACATTTATAAATTTAACTATATTTTTTAATATTTAAAAATCATCATAAAACGATTTTATTTTCAAATAGTTATAATTGTTCACAAGGCTTAAAATAAGCCAAATTTAGCCGATATGAACAGGAAAAACGGCATAGTCGATTTGCATACTTAGATAAAATGTTTTATCTTTGTCATTGTTAATCATAGTAATAAATATTATATTATTATAATTATTAATAAACAAAGAGTTAATTATAAGAACCCCCGTAAAGGACTGTGAATGTTGCTTTTCGTTTTGTTTACAGATTAGTTATGATTATTTTGGTTAATAATGTTTTATTTAGTGTATTTATTATCATCCACCTCCTTACGGGGGTTTTATAATTAAACTTAATCCTTATAATTTAATATATAAAGATGGCTAGCATTTCTCAAATAGTTTCTGAATTTGCTCATAGTGTTGGACAACCTAACAATAAAGCACTTAGAGAAAATATTAAATCTTTAATTATTCACACTCGTAATGAAATTATACGAAGAAGTTATGAGAATCATGGATATATAGATAAAGGTTTAGTTCAAAGATTTAAAGTTAGTTTAATTACAGTAAATGACGGAGAAGTTATATTGCCTGAAGGTATAGAAGATACAGACATTGATAAAATTCTTCGTACAGAACAACAAGTTCCAAGACCTGTTAGATTAACTAACAATCTTCCTTTTGATAGAGTTAGTACTGTTGGGTTTAAAACTAATTTAGAAATTCCATTTATAAAAGAAACTACTGCAAGATTTAGAACTTTTGTTCCTGGTTTAAAAGGACTTCCTTGTTATGATTATATTAACGGGTTTATTTATGTATTTCCAGCAGATAATAGACCTCTTTCTTTTGGTAAACTAGTTATAGAATCTGCTTTTGAAAATCCTACTCCTATAGAAATCGCTAATGGTACTATATCAGAGTGGGATTCTTTTATGGATACTAATGAATGGCTTTTATCTGAAGATATGATTGGTCAAATTAAAGATATTATTTATAAAAGAGATTTACTTAATCAATATAGAGAAACAAATGAAATACCTGCGACTGTAAAATTTAATTAATGAATTATGGCACTTAAAGAAACTCCTATAGGTTATCGTGTGTATTATAAAAAACTTAGAGAAGATTATACACAAAGAAAAGAAGAGGCTCTTTCTGTTTTAGACGATTTAAAACTTTCTGTAAACGCTTTACATGAAGATATTAAATCTAATGCAGAACGATACAAAAATGAATTTAATATAAATCTTTTTGACTATAAAGAATTTGTTGAAAATACTTATATAGACGGATTGTTTATTCGTTTAGCAAAAGGAGCTTTTATTAATCGTAAAGGTAATCATGTTTTAGTAGCTGATTTATTTGATTTATATAATTTAGCTAAAAAACAAAAACAAATTTATGATTTAAATGAAGATATAAGATTATATGATAAAATTCTCTTATTAACAATAAAACAATATCATACTATTCTATTAACTTTTTATAATGAAGTACATAAAAAAATGATTATTAAAGGTTATGGGTATGTATTTGAAGGTGATTTAGGTTGGACTTGTATAAATAGATGCAGGCTTAATAAAGTTAAACGACATATAGATTTTGCTGCTACAAGAAAAAAGAAAGAAGACATTATTGCTAGAGGTGGAAAACCTTATAATAAAGAAGAAGCAGAATGGTGTGAAAAGAATGGTTTACCTTATGATGGTGAACCTTATACTGTTTTACAACATATAGAATCTTGTTATGAAGTTCCTCTTATAGATTGTAAATTACCTAATGGTAGAAAATTTAAATTTGAAGCTGCTGATACTAGAGGCTTAGAAGGAAGAGGTAAAACAAATGAAGAACTTAGAGAAATAGCAAAAGATGATCTTGAAGCTATTTGTAATATGCAAATAGGTCTTAAAACTAAAATAAGTTTATGTAATAATATAGATAAAACTCTTTATACTAATTTTATAAGAAATGAAAATCAAGAACCAATTAACGCTGTCAAGATTAATAGGAAAAATAGATAATGATTTTAATATTAGTGAAAGCGATTGGATACCTAGAGTTGCAGCTTGGGTTACAGATGCTCTTTCACAGATGCAAATTCTTCCTATGGAGCGTAAACAAAGAGAATTAGAAGTAAGTGATAAAATTGCTCAATTTCCTTGTTGTATAAATCCTACTGAATTAAAAGTTTTTACTACTGATGGTTGTGAAATTCCAGAATTAAATTCTAATAAAGGTTCTTGTGGTTGTGCACTTTATAGTCCAACACAAGAATTTGCTGTTATAGATAATAATGATAAAACAGGTTCTAACTATATGAAAATAGTTAGAAATAGACAAGGTTTTAATAGAAATTTTGTTTTAGACGGAAATAAAATTGAACTTAATTTTAACACAAATAGAATTATTATAGAAAGTTACGAAACTGCTACATATTTTGATGATTATTATCAATGTGAATGTCCTTATATTTATGATAATGGACTTTTACTTGAAGCTTTAGCTTGGTATTGTTTATTTAAATATCTCAGTAGAGGTAGTAAACATCAAATATATGATTTAAAAAGTCAAAATCCAGCTATTAATCCTTTTATACAATGGAATAGTATTAAAAATAAAGCAGCAACATCTGTTAAAATAGAAATTAATAATACTGTTAATGGTTGGAATAATTTCTTTTATAATAGTACATTTTTACCTAGAGGATAAATTATGGCTCGTATTATTCCGAAATTAAACCTTAATAAAACTCCACAAGTTGTAGATAATAATAGTCTTATATTTGCTAAAAATGTAAGATTGTTAAAAGACAATACTATAAGTAGAGATAGTGGTATTGATAAAATAGACTTTCCAAGTGATTTAGATGGTTATACTTTAGTTGGATATATTCCTTATAATACTAAAGTATATTTATTTTTTTATAATAATACTAACAATTTATCGGTTATCTATGAATATGATGAACAAAAAGAAACTGATAAATTTACAAAATGCCATACAGGTTGGAAGTATAGTGGAGGAACTATAGAAGGTGTTGTTACTGTTAATTTAAGAAATGACACTCTTATTACTATAACTGAATATTTTGAAAATTTTGATGAAGAAACTAAACCTTTAATACCTATTAAAACTATAAATTTATCAATATCTACTGATAATGATGATGAATCTATTTATAGCAATGCTCCTATTATTCCTGTTTTAAACTTAGTTACAGAAGGAACTTATAATGCTACTATACCTAATGGTGTATATCAATTTTTTGTAAGATATGAAATTGTAAAAGATTATTTTACATCATGGTTTCCATGTAGTGAAGAATTGTTTACTGCAAATATTTATCAATCTGATACTACACAAGGTACTGTTAGATATATAAAACCTAATGTAGATAGTAACGAAAGTTTTGTATTTGCTGTCGACAAGCTTAATAATGATTTTGATACAATTTATAAAGGTTTTCAAATAGGTTATATATTATCACATGACGATACAATTAAAGCAAAATCTTGGAAGAAATTTCCAATGACTACTACTAGTATTAAATTTGATTACGATAAAGCTTATACTGAAGACATTGACATATCTGAAATTATTAGACCTGTATTAAATCTTTATAATGTTAAAAATATTACTAATTTTAAAAATAAATTTTATATTAGTAATTATATAGAAAGCGATTATAATAAAGATTTAGCAGAATATGCTAAAAACTGGATAATTCAAGAAGAAGGACAATCTACAGAAGGCATTGGAAGTTATTTATATGATAAAATGGTTGCTAATTATATAAATATAGCATACAATACAGATAATATTACAAACTATACAGATATAATACAAAGTTTCGGAGAATATAATACTATTAATTCTATACTTTCCAATAGAGATACATTATTAGACAACGGTACTGCATTAGCTCCAGACCCTTGTGAAGAATCTAATTTTCATATATGTACAAGTATACAAACTACAACAGGTCCTGATGGTTGGTTTGACGATACAGTAGATGATGGAGCTACTGATTATTTAATTGAAGGATGTGATTCTGGTTATACATATAATACTTCTGAAGATTTAGCTGCCGTTAAAAATTATGCTATAAATACTCTATATAAATTAACTAATGCTAATGATTCTATATATGTACCTAATAGGTATATTATAGTAAACGAAGAAGATTATAGTACATATAGTAGTGCTATAAGTAGTGCAGGTGGCATTAAAGATTGTGATATTTATAGTATTTATTCAGATACACATCCTACTTCTATTTTGATTTCAAATGATTTAACTCCAAAGGCTACTTATATATTTAAAAATATTGATGATAGACAGACTTTAGCTAGAGAACAGTTTGGTGGTGTAATACAAGGTTTTGATGTAAATAATCCAAGTAGTCCTATAGTGAAATATAATGGCTATATTGATGACACTACAGAAGATACTATAGAAAAAACAGAAAAAGCTTTATATTTTAGAGAATATTTTACTGAATTTAAGATAACAGGAGTTACTGGATATAGTGAATCTCCTAGAAAATATAAGATAAATATTACAAGAAGATATTTATATAAAACATATAGATATAATCTTATAAATGGTAAAATTGTAAGAGGGAGTAATTTTGAAACAACTAATGTAAAGACATTGATACCCTTTCAGTCTTATAATTTTTATATACATTTTGTAAAAGATACTGGAGAAATTACAAATGGTTATATAATTAATAATGGTAATTCTTATACTCAAAGATATGACAGTTTTGCGAAAGACCATTATAAGTTATTACCCAAGTTTGTATATAATAGTGGTAATAGTGATTACACTAATTATACTAATTATAAAAATAAATTAAAACGATACGGATATTCTTATTATTTCTTTAGTATAGCAAAAGTTGAAAATAGAGTTGTAGAACTTATTAATCCTAAGAACATAGATATGGATTATAAAAAAACTGATGGTGTAACAAATCCTGCTACAGCATTAGCTTTTGATGCCATTGACGTTGATACATTACAAGTACCTCTTGTTTATAATATTCCTATTTATAAATTAACCAATAGTGACTATAATAAAATCAGTCCATCTAATATCACAACAAAACTTAATGGACTTTATGTAGATAGCGGACAAGTTGAAGATCAGCTTGTTACTTTATTTGGAGCTTCTGGTAAAGTAGTAGTAAAAGATACTTCTGAAGGTGGTGACATACCAGATAGTTATAAATGGTATATAATTCTTCCTACTCAAGCTAATACAGATAATCTTGAATTAATTAAATGTACTAAATATTTTAAAATTGCAGATTCTATACAAAATAATAAATTAGAAATTATAGATTATTTTGCTAATTTACAGGATTATATTTGTACTATTTCTAAAAAAGTTGAAGATGAATATAGTACATTCATTAGCTCTACTGACTATTATGACAAAGATAAAGCGCAAATAAATTCTAATAATTATACTATAACTTTGTCTGAAATAGAAAGCAAAATGCCATACAGACATAATGATACAATAAAAATTTATTCTAATTTTAATCTTAATTTTCTTGAATTAACTAATGATATTAAGAGACTTGTAAGAAGATATACAGAATATGAAATAAATTATTATGATTCTGAAACAGGAGATCCTGTATATGTTACAGATGAGAATAATCAAAAAGTTGTTTCTGAAGCTGGTCGTCAACTTACTTCCTGTTTTGATTCTTTAACTCTTTCTGATTTATATACATTCCCTTCTATGTTTAAAAATTATACTAGAAGATATTATAGTGTATACGATAAAGAAAGCATTGTAGTATATAATAATACATTAAGAGCTTCTGAACTCGAAGGTGATGAAGAAAAAACTTTTGTATATAAATTTTTAGCAGAAGTTACTTATAACATTCCTACTGATAAAGGTATAATAACAAATCTTATAAGTGTTGGTGATGCTGTTTTAGTTCACACACAAGATAGTATTTACAAGTTTACAGGTAAAGTTGCATTAAGTTCTGCTGATACAAATGTACAAACAGTAGAAAGTGATATTTTTGATACTGGTGTTCAAGAAGTTGTTGGTTCTAAATATGGTTTTGCAGGATTAAAAAATAAACATCATTCTTTATTATCTCAATTTGGTTATATGTTTTGGGATGCAGATGTTAATGTTATTTATGCCTATACCGGTGAAGGTCAAATGGCTCCAATATCTGACCCAATTAATAAACTTCTTAAATATTTTCCAATAGAAACTATTAATTTCTGTGAAGATTATTATAATGATAGATTTTTTATTCAAATAACTTATAAACAAGCAATTATTGAAGATAATGTTATTATTGGATATAATTATCCTAAAGTTATTTTAAGTTATAATATTAAAGCTAAATCGTTTGTAAGTCTCCACGATTTTAGTTTTGAAAAAACATTTAACACAAAAACCAATACATATTTTACACAAATTATAAATGATAAACGAAAACTATATAAACTTATAGAAGGTGAAAACAATAATTATGCAGGATATGGAGATTTGCTTACAGTAGATAATATTTATCCTACATTTAAAATTAATACTAAACCTACTAAACCTTGTGCAGTAATAGATATTATTTATAATAATGATTATGAATTTATTAAAACTCTTGATTCTATTAGTTGGATTTGCAGTGAAATAGATAGTTTACATATTGTTCCTAATAACAACGGCTATTTATTCTTAGCAGAAGAAGCCCTTGACAGAACATATCCTGGTACACAACTTATGATATATACTGATACTTGTGCTTCTGAATTATTAGAAATTATTAAATCTTCTAATGATTATCCTTTTTATAAAAGACTTATTGATAATAATTGGACAGATGTTAAACAAGATGATATATCTCCTAAGAATACAAGTCGTGATGAAACAACTGCTATTTCTACTTCTTATAAATATCCTAGATACAATCTTGGAAAATGGAGTTTTAATTACTTCAGAAACATACTTAATAATAAAGATATAAGTATGGCTGAAGCAAATAGAAATTTTGGTAGGTCAGATAATAATAGTCTTATATATGGTAAATACTTTGTATTTAGATTTATTTTTGATGTTGATGTAAACTTTAAATTTGAAAATTTGACAATTAATATAAATAATAATTATGGCAATAATTAAACGTAAACTTAGAAGTCAAAGACCGAAAGCTCTTCTTGGTGCAGATGGTGCTTTAATGGCTGCTGCTATTGCATTGCAGACAGCAAATGATACTGCAAATACAATTCTTAATGTTCAGCAAGCAAAACAAAATGCTAGAACTACTACACAAAATGCAAGACTTCAAGCTGATGCTATAGATAGACAAGCTCAAGCTCAAACTAGAGCTATGGCTCAGCAAAATGAAAATAATAACGCTCTTCAACAGAAAATAATTGAAGCTAATAAAGAAAATTTTGAAGACCAAACAAATGTTCTTAGAGATATGAATTTAAATATGGCTATGGAACAAGGTCGACAAAATACTGAAACTAGAAGAGAAGCTGCTAAACTAATAGTTAAACATGGTGGTAGTGTAAGACGTAAACTTAGAAGTGCTAAAAGCTCCCCCGTAGAAGGGAATAATATGCCTTTTATTGTTACTGACGGTGGCGGAGTTATTCCTATTGCTACAACTCCTGAAGGTTATGATTTATATGAAATTGTAGGAAACGACCATGAACATTATCATAAAACTAGAGGTGGTAAATATAAGTCTGGTGTAGGTTTTAAGTTTGCTAATGGTGGAACAGTTGAAGGCGAAGGTAATCAACGTTCTTCTACGGGGGAGCTAGTATTAGTTACACCTGATGACGCACTTTTTATTTCTAAACATTCTATTAAAGGTTTTAATCCTACAAATGCTGTTATGAGAGGTATGCATCCAGTTAAAGCTTTTAATGTTCAAGAATCATTAAAAAATGGTAATAATTCTAATAAAGTTTTTATTGCAGCATACGGAGGAAATATTTATGACCAACAACCTGGTATAACTACAGATACAGTTCAACAAAGAACTAAACTTTTAGGTATGCCAAATAATGAAGATATAGTAAATGGTGGTTATAATATATTAAATGGACAATTTAATTCTACAGATTTGTCTAGAACTAATGTTATGAAAGCTAGACGAGGTTGTAGTATAAAAAGAACTAAAGCTATCGATGGAAAAGGAATTAAACAATTAGGTTGGACTAGTTTAGGTGCTAATACTTTAGGAGCTATTGGAGGAACTGTAGCTAATATTCTCGGAAATAAGTGGATTACTAGTGCTAATAATGAAGCTGCTGATATTTTAGGACAAGCTTATGATACTGCTGGTTCTCAAATGGCTGCTGCTTGGAGGAATAGAAAAGGTATTGATGAATCTATAATATCAGATGATGATTATCGTTATGATCCAGCTGTAGCGGTTATTAGAACAGCAAGAGTTAATAAAAATGCAGAATTAGAAGGTTTAAATAGACAAGAACGAAATGAATTAAATTTAGCTACAAGAGGTACTTTAAGTTCTGCTAAACGTAATATTTTAAGAGATAAAATCGCTGATAAATATAATGCTTTAAGAAGTAATATATACCAACAATTAGCTAATGAGTCTGAACAGATTAAACAATCTAATGCTCAAATGCTTAATCAAATGTCTGCACAAAATGCTGAATTAGCACAAAGAAGTAGACAAGCAAGAAGTGAAGCTAGACTTAATCTTGCTAGATATAATAATGATATAGTTAATGAAAATATAATGGGAGCTGCTGATGCAGAAACTAGTGCTTTACTAAATAAAACTGGTGTTCAAGCTAGTACATTACAAGCAAATGCTAATTCTAGAGCTTCTATGGCTAGTAATATTGCTAATACTTGGAATAATGCTTTACAAAGCAGTATTGGCACTATGACTAATTTATATGGTGCTGCATTAGGTGCAGATTCTGATGTTTTAGATAAGTTTAATTTTAGATTATTTGGTAGAACTAAATCTAAAAATGGTGGTTCTGCTAGACGTTTTAATCTAAAACAAATAAACGTTTATTAATATTTAATTGTTACAAATATGCCTAGTAAACAATATAATCTTGCACAAATTCCAGTAAATTATGCTCCTGGAGTTTATCAAGGGTTTTCTATGAATTTTAAACCTTTAGATGTAACACCTATTGCACAATCTCTTGATAAAATTGAAGCTAGAATGAATAGAGCTGCTGAACAGCAAACAGCGGTTGATGTTGCTTTAGCTAAAGTTGAAAGTCAACTTAATCCTGCTGAAAGAGAATGGTTTGCAGGATATAAACAAGATATTAAAAATCAAATTCAAGGAGATATTGATGCAGGTAATTTTGGTTCAGCTATAAGAAAAGCTACAAAACTAGCTGGAGATGTAGCTTCTGATAGTAGAATTATTGGAAGAATTGAAGCAAACGCTAAATATCAAGAAGAAATTAAAAAACAAAAAGATAGAGTAGCAAGAAAAGAAGTATCACAAGATGCTTTTAATTGGTGGCTTAAACAAAATGAATATAATTATGAAGATAAATATGATGCAGCAGGAAATGTTGTAAGCGGTTATGAACAGAAATTTACTAATTTGTATAGTCAATTAAATATTCCTGGTCTTGCTGTTGCTGCAGTAAATATGATTAAACCTCAAAAAGGTAGTACATCTACAGACGGTTCAACAACAGTTCATAATAATACAACTGGAGTTTTAACTAGAGGCGGTGAAACTTATAAACCTGGGGAAGCTATTAATAAATCAGGTCATAGGTCTACTTCTTTTGAAAAAATATCTAAGGATGATCTTATTGCCAATATGCAAGAAATAATTGCTCTTACACCTGGTGGTATAGAACAAATTGAACAAGAATATGCGGTAGCTTTAGACAAATTTAATGATTTTGTAAAACAATACGAAGAAGCTTATAATGCAGACCCTTATAGTGAAGAAACTAAGCGACTTGGACAACAATTAGAAAAACGTAAAGACCTTTTATTTAAGAATGGTTCAGAAACAACCTATGATGATTATTTTGCAAAAGTTATAACAGATAATCTTTTTGCACAAAATCTTGCTTATGATTGGCGAAATACATCTAGTGGTAATACTAGTTCATATTCTTTAAGTAGTACAAATAATCGAAATACTGGTGGTACCTATGGAAGTTCTTCTACTTATTTTCCTGGTGCTGTCTACAATTCAAGAACTCAAATGTTTGAAGCTCCTATGACTCAACAAAAAACTAATGCAGAAGAAATAGAAAGTGAAAATGTTGCGGCTAGTGATGGTATTTTAAAAGCTTTACAAGTTTCAGGTATTAAATAAAATTATATTATTATGAGAATACAATTTGATAGTTACGAATATTTTGATGCTAATTCAAAAGATAGAAATACCTATATTGCTGGTACTAATCCTAGTTACCAGCAATATGCTTTTGATGCTGCTAAATATAAAGATTTAATAGCTCATCGTAGATATGATGAAGCTGCAGATTATGCAGAAAAGTTTATTCCAACAGATATAAGTAAGCAAGATGCTTTTAGAAGTAATATTGAAACCTTACGTCGTACAGGTAGACAACTTTCTGCCATTTACAGTAGAATAACAAATAAGGATGATTTAGCTCAAGTTGAATTAGCAAGTACAGTTTTTGAAGATGGAGGTCTTGAAAAACTTAATACATTTGATATATCTGCTGGAAATTATAATAGGTATGCTAAAGAACTTATAGATTTAAAAGATTATATTGGTAGCTATCACGAGGGAAACAATACATCAGATAGTTATAGGAATGATAATCTTAAAAAAGTAAATACCATAGGAATTGTATTTAAACCAAAAGAAAGAAGATTTCTTGGTGTAGATTTTATAGCTAGAGATAATCCATGGAATGTTGAAGTATTTTATGAAAATCTTGGTATTTCAAAAGAAGAACTTAGAAATTCTGGTATACAAGTTATAGAACAAGACGGAAATACTGAAATTAAATTTGATAAAAATCATCCTCTTGCAAATAAAATAATGTATGCTGTTCCTGATTTTTATGAAGGTGTAAATAGAGAATATGGTCGTACTCCTGCGGCTAGAAGTTTGTTTACACTAGGGGTTCTTGCTGGACATAATTATCAACCTTCTGTTGTACCATATGATGAAAATGGAAATAGGCGTGCAGATAAAGAATATATTACAAGTTTTAGCGGATTTAAAGATATAATAAATAACGCTAAAGATGCCAAAGATGCTGCTTTTAAAAAAGTAAATGTAGATGAACGTAATTATTCTTCTACTGTTATTGCGGGAGTTAGTCCATTTTTAGACGAACTTAATGCTCAAGGTTTACCTGAAGAAGAGTATAATACTAAAGCTATGTTTGCTGCTCCAGAAATATTTAATGCTATTAAAAATTTTAATTCTGCAAATTGTGAAATTTATAGCAATATAAATAATAAAGAAGGAGATGAATTACTGATTCCTTTAGATAATGCTGATAGAAATGTAGCAGCAAATATTCTTAGTGGAGCTAAACCGAGTGACATGACACTTAATACTATGGTTTCTAATGGAAAAATTGGTCTTCTTGTTGGAGTTAATGCAAAATATGATAAAGACGGTGATTTAATACAAGAGCGACAACAATTTTTTATTACTGGATTAAAAGGTCTTACAGATGTTCTCCAAGAAAGAATTAATAAAGATACTTCGTCTAGAGCTACACAAGAAGCTAATAGTATGAATGATTGGGGCTATGAATATAAATGTCAAGACGGTACTATATTAAAACCTGTTGTTGATGGATTTTCTCGTAATGGCGAATTAATAACTAAAACTGAAGCAATTAGGGACATAAATCGTGATATGGCGATGAGAGATTTAAGTAGAGGAATGAAACTTAAATATACTAATAACAACGGACAACTTATAAATCTTGATGCTTATGAACGACAAGCTAAATATTCATCATTAGCTATTGCGGCAGATTTATATAACGGACAAGTTATACAAACTGATAATACAGGTGATAATTTTGCTATAAATGGTAATAATTTTACAATATTTGATATATTTAATAAAAATATAGATACAAGTGTTGTAGATTGGCAAACAAATATAATACTGAAGGATATATATTCAATGTATGATAAAATAATGAGTGATTTAATTTATTATAAATAAACTATGGATATATTTAGTTTTTTAAATAATAGTGGAACAATACAAGTTCCTAATCCAAATTATAAGCCTAAGTCTAAAAATAACATAGAACCTCCTTATATAACAGTACCTAGTATACATACTAGACCTAATGCTGCTGTTGAATTAGCGAAAGAATCTGGATTTAATCAATATAGTGTTACATCAAGTGAAGTAGAAAAATATCGCAATTATGGTTTAAATTGGAATCCTAGAGATGCTGCCAATGGCAGTCTTGATAGACAACTAGCAGAATCACAGTCTGCTAGTTCTAAATTTATGCACGCCTTGGAGCAAGCTATTGTTTCTGAAGTTGGTATAGGTACATTAAAAGGTATATCTGATTTAATTGATGGTATAGGTCAAGCTATTGGAGCTTCTGACCACGATTATTCTAATCCTGTTAGTCGTAAATTAGAAGAATGGCAAGAAACTTTTAATAATGATATAGCTCCTATTTATACTACTCCTGGTGTTGATATTAGTAATGGAGGATTACTTGATGCTGGTTGGTGGGCAAGTAATATTCCAAGTGTTATGTCATCACTAACATTATTAATCCCTTCTACGGGGGTTGTTAAAGGTGTTAGTTATCTTGGAAAACTTGCTAAAGTTGGTCAAGGTGCATCTAAACTTGGAAGAATAACAGCTAGTTCTGCAAAATGGGCTGCTAGAGCAACTAGATTAAGTAAATCCGCTGCTGCTCAAAAAGCTTATGCTGGACTTAGAAATTTAACAGAATTAAGTAGTGGTACAAAAGCAACTCTTGGAGTTATGGCTGAAAATGGTGTTACTGCTCTTTTAAGTCGTACTATGGAAAATTATCAAGAAGCTCGTCAAACATACGATGATATGTATGAACATGCTTCTGATGCTATAAATAAAATGAAGCCTGAAGAATATGATAATTTTCTTCGTAGAAATGCGTATTTCCTAGAAGGTGTTGATACTAATAATAAAGATGAAGTAGCAAAAGCTGTTGCAAAAGAGTCTGCTGATAAAACCTTTGCAATGGATTTTGCTAATATTGGTTTTGATATTCTTCAGCTTTATGCTCTTCGTAATATGACTTTTAAAGGTTTTAGAAATCAGCCTTCTAGAGCTTCTATTCGCAGAAAACATCTTAACAGTATTAAATATGCTGGTATGGATGATGCTGAAATTGCTGCTAAAAGAGCAGAAATGAGTTTTCTTGAAAAATCTAAAGATAAACTTGGCGATTGGTTTTATGGCGGTAGATTAGCTGTAGGAGCTCAACTTAGTGAAGGTGTTGAAGAAGCTGTTAACTATGTTGCTCAACAAGAGGGCATGAATCTTGGTCATGTTATGTTGGGTGAAATTGAAGATAATACATTTGCTCGTAGACTTGCTGAGTATGCTAAAGCTCCTGGACTTTGGGAAAGTGCATTTTGGGGAACTCTTGGAGGTATTGTTTTCCAAGAGTTAGGTAGTGGTTTTAATAGAGCACAGAATGCTATTGCTAAATATAATGATAGAAAAAAGTATAAAGAGGATGCTAAAACTAAAGAAAAAGTAGAGAAACCTACTTGGAAAGAACTTTGGCAAACTCCTGAACTGAAACGTCGTATTGGAGATGTTGAAGCTAGAAATGGAGATTTACAAGATTTTCTTAATAAACTTGATATGATTGAAAATAAATCTCTTAATCCATATGAAACTGATGAAAATGGTCAAGCTAGAGGCATTTCTAATAACGAGAAACAAATGCTCAAAGAAAAAGCATATACTGATATGCTTAATAAAATGACTCTTAGAGCATTAGATAGTGGTAATTTTGATTTACTCAAAGAGTATCTTTCTTCAGATGAAATCAAACAAGTTATAATTAATTCTGGAGCTGTTTCTGCTAGTGATGCTACTAGATACCAACAAGATGCTATTAAAAACATGGAAGCTATTGAGAAACAATATGATGCTAATGTTATAACTCTCAATAATCTTACCAAAAAACTTAATACTAATAGAAAAGAACCAATTCCTGTAGAATATATTCAACTTATTGCAAGAAATAATATTGAGCATCAACTTCAAATTAAAGATTGGGAAGCTCAACTTGCTGCTTGGGAGATTGAAGGAAATGAACAACAAGAACAATTTAGAGATAAACTTGACCCAAATGTTAATTATAAATCTGCAGTAAGACTTGTATTTCTTAGTAATCAACTTGGAGAACTAGAAAATCAAAAAAGAAAACTTCTTGCTGATAAGAAATTTATTAATAGTGTTTCTGGTCAACAAGAATTAGATTTTCTTAATAATCAGATTGAAGCAATTCGAGATATGATTTATAATCTCGAGCCTGATAACGCTGTTGGTAATCTTCTTTTTACAATTCAAAATGCTTTAGCTTATGAGAAAGATGATACTGGTGTTGCAAGACATAATTGGACAAATGCTGATTATCTTACTTTCAGAACTAATATTATTGAATTAGAAAATACAGAAGATGCTGCTACCATTGAAAGAATTGATAAATATCTTGCAGAATTAGACCCAAGACTTGCTGGTGTAGGCAAAAATGATATTATGCGTCATAAACTTCTAGATGATAATATTCGAAGAGCTTATGATGATAACCGCGGTCTTACTAAAATATCTCAAGATTTACATGATACATTCTTTAGGATTGCTGATTTACAAACAGCTATCGCATTAGAAAGAAATCAAATTAAACTTACTGAAGATGAAGTATTAAATGAAGTAAGTGCTATTCATAATTTTTTAAATGAAGCTCGTAAAAAAGCCATCGATGATGCAAATGCAACACTTGCTGGTTTAGCTAAAACTTATGGCAGCGATGTTGTTCGTCAAGCTCTTTATGATAGATATCAAAATAATACTGTAAAAGAAGATTATTTTGGTACAGAAGGTAAAGCTATATCAGATGCAAGAACGTTTAATGATGCTTTAGATATTCTTAATCTTGATTCTGCTGCCAATAGAAATCTTTTTGGTTATATTGATGAATTACTTAAATTACAAGATGCTATTAGTGCTGCACAAGGAGAAAATTCTTCCACATCTGAAGAAACAATTTCAGCCACTCAAACTGAGCAAGCGGACAATACATTATCAGAGCAAGTTGAAAGTGACACAAAGCAAAAGGAACAGATAAAACCCACTATTCCACAAAGTGAAACACCTTTACAAAAACAATCACAAACGAGCCAAAATGGAGTTATTACTCTTAAAGAAAATGGAGTAGAATATGCTACTCTTATTCCTAATTCTGATATAGATGGATCTTATACATTAAATATACTTAATAACAATCCTTCTAGTCTTGCCTATTTAAATAATGAAGATTTTTATACAAAAGACGGCGTTAGTCTTACTGAAGATTACATTATTAGTGAAAAGCCTGTAGTTAGAAGAAATAAAGATGGCTCTCTGACCCCCGTAAGGAAAGGATTGATTATTAAAGCTAGTGAAGATAATATTGCTAAAGAAGAAGAAAAACAAGTTGCTCAAGCTGAAGCTGAGGCTGCATCTCCTTCCTCTACGGGGGGTGTTGTGCAAACTGAAATACCTATTGCTCCTATTCCTGTAGCTACTAATGTTGCTGCTACTAATGAATATGTTTCTAATCAAACTCAATCTAATGCAGATGTTGTTTCTGGTAATGCTGCTAATGAAATTGGAGCTGAAGTACGAGACGCTCTTAAGAAAGGTAGTGCTATTGATTGGAATAATTTAAGAGAACGAATGATGAATAAATATCTGCCATCAGCAGAAGATAAAGCAGATACTGAAAGATTAATTGATACTGCTATTCGTTCTTGGAAAGGAATATATGAACGCAAAATAAGTAATAAATCTAATGTTGTTGATGATGCTTTAGTTATGAATAGTTCTATTACTGAGAAAACTAGAACTAATAAAGCATTGCTTGACGATTTTTATAAAGCTATAGATAAACTTGTTGAGAAATATATAAAAGATGTTGCTGCTGACAAGAGTGATGGTAAATATTATGTTAGAGTAGAAGATTTACTTCGTTATTGTAATAATGCAACTGAAACTCAAACTACTGCTCAACTATTATTTAATAATCTTGTTGAATATATGAATTCTTCTGATAAATATATTGTTATTGATGGAAATTTATCAGATGCTATAAATAAAGCTAATCAATCTGCTCGTACAAGAATAAATCAATTAAGTACTAGAAATGGACTTTATGGCATAAACTTTGAAGGCTTTGTTTCAACTCTTGTTGGTGATGATTTAAAGAAAGTTTTAGATGTTGTTAATAATCTTAATTTAGGAGATAAAATAGCATTTACTACTACTCCTTCGGGTATACGATTTACAGTAAATGATGTTATGATTGGTTCTTTACCTATTCCTAAAATAGGTAGTAAAGGAGAACATTGGCAATATAATGACGGTTGGAAAACTGATATTCTTGATGTTAAAGGAACTAAAGTAAGTGCTCTCAAAGATTTGTTTAAAAAATGGATTTTAAATCCTGATAATAACGTTGACATTCAAGAATTAAACGATATTGTTATTCAGGCTGCTTTTGATAAACTTGAACAATCAGATTTAAACAATCTTGCAAAACAACTTTTAAAGAATAAAGAATTTCTTAAAGCCAAAAAAGCAGGATTTGTTTCAGATACTGCTGAATCTTATATATTATTAAATGGTCTTGCTAAACTTTGGGGATATACTCGTCAAGCTAATGGTCTTACTAAAGAAGAAACTACTGAACTTAGAGAACTTAGTGTAGACAAATGGTTTGATGATGAAGTTGCTCCAAGTTTTGATATGGCTGAGGCTCTTGCTGCAAAAGATAACGGAGAAGTTATAGTTGGAAAAATAAGTGAAGGAGAACTTATTAGAATTGACGATGAAAAAGATGCTATACCAGTATTTGATGCAATAGGTGAAAAACATAAAGGACAAATTAAAATAGCTGCTGCAGAAAAAATAGGTAAATTATCTGTTGCAGGAAAAGGAATAAATGGTCAAATATCTTTAGATTATATAGGTATTGCTGGTGGTATTGGATATGGAAATAGTATAGTTGTAATTCCTTCTAGAAGTGGAAATCACGGATATGTTCACGCTTTTCCTCAACCTATTTCATCTAGTCAATTTACTCCAAAAATAAAAGAGATAGTTGCTGCTGTCTTTGCTGAAATAGATAGAATTGGAGAAGAAGGAACAGTAGACGAAATATATGATAATTTAGAAAAATTTATTACTTATTTACTAAATAAACCTCGTAATGCAAATACTCCTTTATTTAGAGTTCTAGGAGAAGGAATTTCTATTTATAGAGATAGAGCTACTGGAGAAAAATTAGGTTTTAGTATTGTTTATAAGAAAAGAAATAAAGATGGTTCAGTAGTAAAACATATTGTAACTATAACAAATAAAGGTAGAAAAGATGGTAAGATTTATAAAAGGTCTGGATTAACAGCTTTTGTTGATGGAACTCATATTTCTGATAATACAAAGGAATCAATTAATGCTTTAGAAGATTTTATTAAAAAACGGGCTGTATTTAATATAGGCTTTAATTTTATCAATTCAGACAATAATACATCATTACAATTTAATAGTTTAGCATATAGAGATAAAGATACTGGAGAATTTATTATAGAAATTCCCAATCAAGGAAAATTTACTTTTGATTCTTTTAATAGTTTTGTTATTGATAATAATTTAATATCTTTAACAACTAGACCTGCTCCTGACGGAACTAATTATAGAAAAGGTGCTAGTGTCGGTAATCAAGCTGCTAATCAAGTATTGAAAGTAAAACTAAAAGTTGACACATCCACCCTCGTAGAGGAAGGTAATAATGAACCTCCTTCTGCTACACAAACCACTGTTGCTAAAGTTTTAGATATTCTTGCTAATAGTAAAAATAGTACTACTACAGGTAGAAGAATTGCTAAACTTATTCTTGGGAATAAGGTTAAAAATCTTAAAATTAACAATAAAATTTTGGATTTATTCCCGCAAAATCTTATCTTTGTAGATGAAAATATTGGATATAATGCTATAACAAATATTAGAAATAAAGCAATTCCTCTAGGAAATGGTTCTAGTATAATAATTCAACCAGGACAAGTTGTTGTTGGCAGAGAATGGTTTAATCTTCTTAATGGAACTATTGCTCAAAGAGAAGAAGCTGTTAGAAAACTTGTTCATGAAAGATTACATTTAATACTACACAGTAACGGAAACGAAAAATATATTGAACAAATAAGAGATATATTCAATGAATTTGTTGCTAAAAGTACAAATGAAAATCTTAATAAGTACAAGTTTAATGATACTGCTGAACAAGAAGCTAGATATCGGACTGATGGTAAACTCAATGAAGAAGGTTTTGAAGAGTTCTTAGTTGAAACTTTAACTTCTAAAGAACTTGCTGAAGAATTAAATAGTATTCAAGTAGAAGAAATAGTAGATAATAAACCTATTAAAAAGAGTCTTCTTCAAAAGATTATGGAACGCCTTGCTAATATATTCGGTTGGAATATAAAAGAAGGTAGTCTTTATGAAAAAGAATTTAATGTTCTTAGAAATTTCTTTGAAGAAACTAAAACTGGAGAAGATATTACTACTGGTACACAAACTGCTACTCAACTAGAATTTAATTTTGATGAACCTGTTACTGAGAAAAAAATAGAACAAGAAGAAGAAATAAAAGAAACACCTACTGAAGAAAAGAAAGAAAATAGAAGAAGAAGGAGTAATTTCTCTAAATTGTATAGTTCTATTCAAGAAAGTCAATCAAATACCTTTGCAAATACTAGTTCTTTTATTAATAAATTACCTTTTAATCAACAAGCTGAAGTTATAGATAAACTAGATAAAGGTGAAATTCAAACAAGTTGTAGATGATTATAAATTATAAGTATTATGGATTGTATTTTTTCTGTAGACATTTCAAAGTCTAAAGCACTACAAGCTCTTAAAGATTATTGTGGTGAAAATAGTGAACAATTTTTAACGTATATTAATTCTGTAGTAAAGGAACAAGCTGCTGATGGCAGTCTTGTTCCTTCTGCTCATTTTGTAGAATGGTGGAAACAGCGTTTTAAAAATGAACCTAATTTTAATGCTGGTACTGGTTCTCAAATGAGAGATAGAATTATTAGATATTTTAAAGAAATAAAAGGAGATGTTGAAAGTACTTATAGAGATGGAGCAACCGCTCAAATACTTTCCACATATGGTTATACTTCTCCGTCTTCTAGAGATTTTTGTAAAAGAATTACAGCAAATTATGTATTAGATGCTTATAAAAAGAATAGATATATACTTATAAAAGACCCTCAAGTATATAAAGATATACAAGATGCAATAAAAGAACAAGGTGCTAAAACTTTTTATTTTAATATTGCCTTTGATAAACTTAGAGAAGAATTAGCTATAAGAATACTTAAAGCACAAGGTATAAGCAATCCATCAGATGATGACATAGATAATATTTTGGATATTATAGAAGATGGTAATAGAAAGTATGTAGAAGATGCTTTAGGGGGTAAAAATATTTCTGTAGAAAATTCTAATCTTATTGCAGTAGTTTATGAATTTCAAACTTCTCCTGCTTCATTTGTAGAAGAAGTGTCTAGAGATAGTAGACTTTATAAAATATTTAATAAAGATGATGAGTTTGATGACAATAATCAGCCTGATGCAGAAGGAGAAAATAATCCTGAAAATGAGGCTGATGAAGATAATGAAGATTTTCTGAATACTACTATTTCAATGTATGACCATACTGGTACATATACTAGTGCTATGATGCATGTTGATGGTGGTATTAGAGCATATTTAAGTAGTCTTAAGAAATTAAATAGTGGTGTTGGTCTAGATAAAAATCAACCAGATTTGGATTTAAATAATCCTCTTGGTATTGCTGACACAATGAACACTGATGAATGTGTAACAATACTTTATCATTATGGCAACTATGACAATGTAGATTCTATGATAGAATCTATTAAAGCTATTGCTAATAATATTCCTGGATTTGCTGCTTTTCATCAGTTGGCTAAAGACCTTGAAGCTGATAGTGATATTGCTTATCAGTTTTATACTACTTTTGGTAAAACAATTATTTCCAAAGTTGAAACTACTGTAAAGGGTTCGATAACAAGAACTAGAATAAGTAATAATCGTAGTAATAAACTTGAAGCGTTAGGTTTTGAGTTTATGAATTCTGTCAAAACTACAGCTATTGATACTGATTTAGATTTTGCTACAGATGAACTTGCTAATTTAAGAGATAGATTAAAAACTACTAAACAAGAAATTCTTAAATCTCTTGATAATAAATTTAGAAAAGCTGCTATTGCTGAACTTGCTAAACAACTTAGAAGATATTATCCTACTATTTCTGATTATGCTGTAGAAAATTATATTAATAATCATAAGGAAAATGGCATTACTGTAGATGTTGATAAAAACTTTGGAAATCTTATAACTATTTTAGAAAATACTATAAAATATTCTGAAGGAACTAAAATAGAATATGAAAATAGACAATTAGATATAAATGAAGCTTATAATCATAATAGAAGTTTAGAAAGAAAACAATTAGAAACAAATGCTTATGTTCCTGCTTCTGCGTTTATTGATTTAGCTCCATTATATGCCAAACCTTATATAACAAAAGAACAAAAAGGCACAGCTTTAGAATTAGCTAAAGCTTTAGTTGATTATAGTTTAGTTAGAGTAGAAAATAATTCTAGAACTATACATGGTAATCAATCTTCTGATGTTATAAATAATAGCTATATTACCAATATTCTCAAAACTTTACAAAATGATACATCTCTTGCAAATTATGGTAAATATAGAGCAAACTCTCATCAATATGATTTCAGTAGAATAATGATTGAACATGTTGAAGATGGTGTTGTTGTTAATAAAGGTTTGTTTAGATATAATGATGATGGAGAACTAGTTCAAACAGAATATGCTAAAGACCTTCTCAAGATTAATCTTTTCAATGGAGCTTCTAATTTAGATACTGATACCAATGTAGCTTATAATCAAATGAGTCAAGGTGATTATATTGGTACAGGTTTTATTAATTTCTTTAACGCAGAAGATAAAACCACTGCTAACTATTTTATGCGAGTTCCTTCTGATGCTCCAAGAAATTTTTCAATTAAAGCTCCAAGATATTCAATAGCAGGATTATTCAGTATTGCTAATCAATCTGAAGTAACTGCTGCTAAATCTGCTATTCGTAAAAAGGTTACAGAAAAAGGTCTTGTTGAAGACGCAATAGACTGGGGAGTAAATGATAAACCATTTGATATTTATTATAGTGATCAAGCTATTCGTCATATGACATCAGATGCTGGAGAAGTATCTGTTAAACTTCCTGACTTTGTAAAAGGAAATAAAAATTATAAAGAAGGTGAAGAAATAACTGTTAAGTTTAAGTATAAATCTGATAATGCTGAAGATAACCGAGATGTTTATCTTATAAGAGGTACTGTCGAAAATGGAAGAATTGTTAATGGTACTTTCTTAGGCGTTATTGGAAATAATTTCTCTTCTGAATTATCTGACGCCTTCGATAGATATACTGATAGAACTCTAGAAAGACAAGGTATTATTAAATATGCAATAAATAGAAATCATTCTCTTTTTAAACAATTTAGAAATGCTTTCAAACAAGAACTTCTTGATGCTGCTGTTGGTATAAATAAATTTTTTGTAACTAATGATGATGGTCTTGTTCAAAGATATTCTGAAAACGAAGCCAAAATGCTTGGTGTAGAAGAAAAGGCTATTAAATGGAAAGATGGTGTTTCTAAAAATGGAAGAGAAGTATCTGGAGCCTATGAAAATTATCATCATAAAAAAGGAAAAATTGTTGAAAAGAAAGAAGGTAAAGAAACATTAGTTGGTAATGTTTTCCATAGTGATAGATTTGTTATATTTGATAAAAATGATAATGAAGTAAGAAATTATGGAGAAGAGTTACTAGAAGAAGTATTTTCTCTCCTCTACGGGGGGGATGATAATACTTATTTGCATTTTACTAAAAATGCAGATGGTAGCGTAAAAAGAGTAAATCTTACTGATACTCAACAAGAAGCGGTTGACAACAAAATTGAAGAATTTATTGTTAATTATATAGAACAAGGTTTCAATAGATTATCTAATGTTGAAGGTTCTTTAAAAGGTACTGAATTAACTCATAATACTGCTGCCGAATTTTTATTAAACTATCACATGATGTATATCAACTTCAATGACTTGTTTGAAGGTGATACAAAGTTTTATGGTACTAGTAGAGATTTCTTAAAGCGTGCTAAAGAAGTACAAGGTAGTGGTGTACCTTATGGTCTTGTAGAATACAATGCTAATCTTGGAGCTGATAAAACTGAAGTTACAAGAAGTATTCTTACTGGCACTGTGTTTGCTAATGGATATAAAGTAAAACAATATAATAAGTTTAGTGCTGTAACTGTTGTCAATACAATTATGACAAATGAATCAGCTATTAAAACTTTAAGAAATAAACTTATTAAAGATTGTAAATTATCTGAAGAAGATGCAGATGGATTACTTGCAGGTTATACTCAAGGAACAAAAGTTAATGATGCTCAGTCTTATATTACTTTTGATGAATGGATTAGACGAATTGCTGCTCGTGGTCAACTTATGAGATATAAACCTCTTATAGATAAAATTCTTAATGAAGAAGAACTTAATGCTGAAGAACTTTCAGAGTTTGTTCAAGTTCAAAAGAACTTCTATTATGACCAATATTATGATAAGAATGCTGGAGTTTTAGTTCCTCGTCAAATTAAGAATGCTGAATTTGTACTTATTCCTCAACTTATTAAAGGTACAGAACTTGAAGCTGTGGCTGCTATAATGAATAAGTATGACATCGACCAACTTAATACTGTAGAAACAACTAAGGCAGGTAAAACTGATATTCTTGAAATATTTGATGCTAAAACAGGAGAAGTTAAACAAGACATTATTGATGAAGTAAATGGCAAGGGTATAAGTAGTTTTGGTAAAAAAGCTACTGCTGCTTCTGAATTATTTAGTTACAATTATTTGTATACTCAGCAAGAAACTCCCCAACATGTTAATACTGAGAATAAAGCTGGTATTCAAATAATGAAGAAAATACTTGATAATAGTACTCCTGATAGTAAACTTTGGGAAACTAAACAAAGATTCTTTAGACTTTATTCTGCAAATATCAGAGATAGTTTCCAAAATCTTATGCAAGAATTGAATCTTGAAGTTGATGAAAATGGTAATTTAGTTCTTGAAGAAGATGCAGATGGAAATAAAACTATTAAAGGTTTAAATGTTGAGTTATTTTGTCAAAGACTTAAAGAAGAATGTATGCGTTTAGGTCTTGATAGCAATATGCTTGATTATGTAACTCTTGATGCAACTAGGATGGCAGAAAATGGTTTTAATACTATTATGCCAAACTATATGAGTATGGTTTCTCAAAAACTTGAAAGTATTGCTCAAAGTTTGTTTAATAGTAGAATTACAAGACAAAAACTTCCAGGTTTCCATGCTGCTCAGATTACTAATGTAGGATTTAAAGCTCTTGCTTCGTCTAAAGAACAAGTTTCTTATTCTAAAGAATTAAAATATCATCAAGATGAAAATGGAAAGTATGTTCCTTATGTAGAAATAATGCTTCCTGCTTCTGCTTTTGGATTTAAGAGAACTAACGAAGATGAAACTCTTAAGACAAAAGAAGAACTTCTTAAAGAACTTCAAGATGCAGGTCTTGATGAAATTATAGGTTATCGTATTCCTACTGAAGGTAAACAATCTGTTTGTAGAATGAAAGTTGTAGGCTTTATTGATGATGCTTATGGCTCTACAATAGTTGTTCCTAATGATTGGGTTACTCAAACAGGTTCTGACTTTGATATTGACTCTGTATATGGTATTCAGTTTGAAACTTATATTGACAAAGAAGGACATATAAGAAAAACAGAAAAAATAGATGATTTAGAAATATTATATAAATCCTATGTTCTAAAACATCTTACTAAAGAAGAAAGAATTAAAGCTTTTGAAGACGCAAAAGCAGGAGAAGCAGTAATAAATGAAATAAAGAATAGAAATAAAGATGAAGATACTAATTATTTCAATAGAGAAAAGTTTATTGCTGAATTAAAACAATATTCTACTGAAGCATTATTTGGTGTATTAGAAGATATTGCTGAAGAAAAAGGACTTAAAAGTTTTGAAGAATATTCTAAAGAAGATATTGATGAATTAAATTCTCGTGCTTCTAGAAATAATGGAATTCTTCAATGTATGCTTGATATTCTTGGCAGTAATGAAGCTCTTGAAGAAAATCTTTCTCGTTCTAATTTTGATGATATAACTAATGCTATTATCAAAAATATGAGTGCTAAAGCTAAATTAGAAAGAGAAAATCGTAGTGCTTATAATTTCTTAGACCAAGCAGCATATCAAGAAGATGCCATGAGTGGTGCTAGACTTAAAGGCTATAGTGTTACTCGTGATACATTCTGTTCTATTTGTAATACTGTTAGACCTACTATTTCTAAGCAGCATCAAGTTAAAGTTGTTTATTCAACTGATATGATTTCTTATAACAAAGCTGTTGAAAGATTTGGAAAAGAAAATGTTGAAAAACAAGGTGATGATAAAATTGTTATTACACATGATAGATTAGGTTGGACTAATGATAATAAAAATGTTGTAGGTAAGATTTTAACAGCTTATTCTTCTCAAACTACTGCTCATATTCTCGATGCTATCAAAGAAGGTGCTGTACCAAATGTAAATGAACTTACTTTTGCAGTATTTAAAATATTCCCAGATTTAGGTATTGACTATGATACTGCTGTTGCATTTATGATGCAAGACGGTGTTCGTAGAATTGTTGATGCTTATAATTCTACTAATTCTATTTATCAAGAAAGTAGAGGAAATTATATCAACAAAGCTATTCGTGATATAGCTAGAGAATTAGGAATGAATATTTCTGGAGTTTCCAATATATTAGATGTTATATCTGCTCTACAAAAAAGATTTGGTGCTGATTTTGCTAAAATATTTGGAAAAGATGCAGAAATAACTCTTAATGATGATAAGATTGCTCAAACTGCTATAGATGGAGAACAACTTCAAGATGAAATATTAACCCCCCGTAGGGGAAAGGATAAACTTCTTTTTGATTTAGGAGTTATACTTCAATATTCTAAACTTAGTCATTTTGGAAATTCTATTACTGCTCTTACTAGAGTTTGTAATCCTGATAAGTTTGGTGCAAAACAAACAATCTTTGCAACAAATAAAATCTTTGATGACATAAAAGATATACTTAATAGTGATAATCCTATTCCTCTTGAAGTTAAAAGAACAAATTTCCTTGAAGCTATTTATCCTGATGTAGATAAAACTCTTGATGATTTTATTACAGCTCCTAGAAAAGAATCTGCTTATCCTTCTCTTTATAATTTCTTAAAATATGCTACTGCTACAAGTATTAAAATTAATAGAAGTTTGTTTACTACACAATCTCCTGAATTTATTAATGCTGTTCGTAGCATAGAAAGACTTTTAAGTGATAATGGTAAACTTACAGAGAAACAATATAAAGACATTGAGAAATACATCATTGGTCATCTTTATAATACTTGTCAAAGTATTATGCGTCCTCTTACTTTCGCGGTCAATGGGGATATTGGGTTTGTACCTATTGCGTTAGAGAATGAAAATAGTCTTTCTCAGCAACAAATGTTTGATGAAGAACGTCGTCGTATATTTGGATATGGTGCTTCTCCAGAAATAAAACTTGAAGTTGCTAATGTACATGAGCCTACTCAAGATGAAGTTAATGCTTTTGCAAAGTTAACTCCTGCTCAAAAAGTTGCATACATTCAAGGACATTTTTCTAGTGCCGGTGTATTTAATTATATTCGTACAAATTTATTTAATGAGCGTGCAGCTAGAAGAACTGGAGCTAGTGGTCAAACTATTGAATTTATTGATACATTAGTAAATGTTGAAGATGTATATCAAGCTTTTGTTAATGCCTTTTCTAGTACTAATCCTTTGGTAGCTTTAACTGCTTATGATGTTATTAAATATGCATTTGCTGTTGAAGGTTATAAACTTAAGAGAAATGGTGTTAGCAAAATGATTCCAAATAGTGTTCTTTATAATGACTTCGGAATATATGGAACAGGAATTGTTCAAGAATTAGATGGAAAAGTTCGTAATATTGGTAAAATATTGGCTGATGATATAGAAAAGATTCAAGAAGATTATATTAGAGGTCATAATATGTATCAAATTCCATCTATTAAAGTTCAAAAACCTAAAGGTAAAGGATATGAACTTGTTTCAAGAAGCAATGGTATTATTCAACTCGGAAAAGATGACGATAGTATTGCTATAGCTGAAAAGTATAGGATTGTTTATAGACGAGGACAAAACGAAGCTCCTACGGCAAATGCTTATGTTAGATTAACATTCGGCAAAAGAACTGCTCTGTATAAAATAGATGAAAGAAATAATTCATATTACTTATATCCTCTTAATAATCTTGAAGAGAATGAACATGGAGAATTTAGTTCTAATGTAGGAAATAATGTATATCCAAAAGAAGATTATTATCTTAGAATTATTAATGAGTATGAATCTCAATTCTATGATTTTGATGCTAGTAAATTTAGAGAAATAGCAGATAAATATGATGTTGAAGAATTTAAAGCACCAAAAGAAGAAAAAGTTAAAATCAGTCATGCTGCTAAAGAATTTAGTCTTGAACATCCAGCAGATAATATGATAGGTGCTGTTGATAAACTTAAGAAAGATGTACAAAGACATTTTGGCGATGAAGAACTTAATAATCCTCTATATATTATAAATGCAGGTTTACATAATGCTATAACTCATCCTGGTTATGCTAATGGTACTACTAAATTATTTACAATTAACAAAGGAACTGCTAATGAAAGAGTTGTAAGACTTAATGTTTATGGTTTAGAGTATAGTATTCTTGAAAGACTTGCAAATAGGTATCTTGATAAAAATACAGGTAAACAAATTAGTAAAGGCGATGAAAAATATACTAATATAATAAAATTCTTTAGAGATAATGGTATTGTTAATATTTCTAAAAATCATCCAACTGTTTTTGTAGTAAGACCTGCTGCTATTGAAGATGATGGTTTACGTAGGTCTAGTCTTGTTGAAACTGGTACTACTGCTTATAAAGCTATAAATCGTAGATTATCATCTGTTGAAGATGAAGCTGCAATTAACGCTAATCAAAGACTTAGAGATAAAGGTATTACAACTGATAAGAATTCTGTTGCTAATCATATTGATGAAGTAATTAGAACAACTGCTGAATATGTTGCAACTGTAACAGAAAAAACTGTTAATGGCCTTAAGTATTTTGCTGAAGACCCAAATGGTAATGGGTATTTATCTGTAACAGACCCTGGTGTAATTGATTTAATTAAAAACGATCCTGCTCTTATAAGAAAGTTCCTAAAGATTATTCTTGATGCTGAGGCTATTGTAAGTAATTTTAAGACTATAAATGAACTTGATATTAAATCTCAAGACCCTGAACTTCAAAGATATCTTAATAAGATTAAAGAGTGTGTCAATGATTTACAAAATAATGCTTTAATTCGTGGTGCTAAAGAATTATTTGCAAATAATTATCTTGCAAAGCTAAGTAGTGACCCTCTTATTCAACAAGATATTCTTAACATTCTTGATGGTTATCATTCTACAAATTCATTTACTGCTTGGGTTAATGACTTACAAGAAACAACTAATCCGTTTATTCAAGTTTTAAGTAAACAAGTAATCGCTGATATTAGAGCTAAAGAATTTGAAGCTGTTCGTAGAGTTCGTGCTTGGCAATCATTTGTAAAAGGAATTAAAGCTAAAGCTGCTGCAGCAGGTAAAACTATAAATTGGGATAATATCATTGATGAAGACGGTAGATTTATTCAAGAATATACTCAATCTTTAGTAGATGATATGAATCAAATGCGTGATGCTATTGCATCAGCTAAAGCTACTTATGGAGAAGGAAGTATTGAACACCTTGAAGCTCAACTTAAATACAATAAGTGGAAACTTGAACATATCAATCAAGAACTTGAAGATGACTATTATCGTAAGAGAATAGAACTTGATGAAGCTATGCTTCATGGTGTAAGAACTTCTTACATAGATGAAAGAACTGGAATGGTTGTTGAAAGTGAAGAACTTAGTGGAGGTTATCCAATAGTATTCACTGAATATAAGAAACTTGAAGCTAGACGTAGAGATATTTTAAGTCATGTAGTAAATGGAGTTCTTGATGATTATTGGAAACAACAATTAGATGAAGTTAATAGTAAAATAAATGATTTAACTAATCAACTTTATCATGATCCTGTTACTGGTGATCTTATTAGTCGTACAGAATATGATAAATATTTAAATCCTGTTTCTGGTACCGAAGAAGAAAAACGACAAAAACTTCTATATTCTGCTGCTAGTCAAAGAGCTATCGCTAAATACATAAAAGATGTAAGAGAACTTAATACTGAATATTATGGTTATGATGTAGAATTTGGTTTTGAAGAGGAACTTCAGAGAAATCTTCATATAGTTGAAAGCTATGAGAAGCGTGATGCTAATGGAAACATTAGTACTCCTATGAACTTACTTATGGAAAATGATGAGTATGTTCGTGCTAAAGAATGGCTTGCTTCTAACGCTAGATTTGTTGTATCTCTTGCTGATGATTCAGAACTTGCTAGAAAACTTAATGAGGCTTATAATGTATTAAGAAGAAGTGATAATACTAAAGAAAATTCTTATGGTCTTGTTATAGCTAGAAAAGCTAAAGACAGAAATGCTTATGATAATCGTGGTGTAATAGACGGTACAAAGTTTACAGATGACGATATAAAAGCTATCAAAGCTGACCAACAAGCAGCATATAGTTTCAGAGAAGATGCTCCATTCTCGGATAAGGGACTTATAAGCAATGCTTCTCCTACGGGGGAGATATATACATCTGAGTTCTACAAAGGTATGACTTCTAATGGTACTTCTAATCCAGAATGGATTAAAAAAGTACATGAAATAAATGAACTTCTTGCTCCATACTATGATAATGGTACTAAAACTATTAGATTTGACCTTATACCAAACACTGACGAGGGCAGAGCTGTTTATACTAAACTTGAACAACTTTATAAGGATTTAGCCGAAATTAAGAAAACAGTTGATGGAGATAATGGTAAAGAAATTGCACAATTTATTGAAAAGAACGTTGATTTTAACATCGATAAAGATGAATTTAATAAACAAAAAAGTCTTGCTGAAGAAAAAGGTAAACTATATTATAGTTTCTGGGTTAAAGCTAATATGGAAATAGTTGATGATGAAGCTGTTCCAAATCATTATATTTATGGTTACACTACACCTAAAGCAGAAATTAAAGAAAAGTATTTAGATAAGAAAAAGACTGAAGCTCTTCAACTTATTAATAAAATTTATACTACAGTACCTACGGAATACTATTATCAAAAAGTTCAAGAAGTTAAACAACAAGGCAAAGAAGCTTATGATAAATGGTATCATGAAAATCATATTTATAATCCATATACTCATACTTATGAACCTCTTCGTTGTTGGACTAAAAGAACATTCAGAGATACTTCTTCTGCTGTAGGTAAATGGGAAGCTGCAATGAGTAAAAGAACTAGAAAAGCAAAACAAGAATATATTAATCCTAATTATAAACCTGAAGTAGGTAATGCTCTTAATTATAAGAAAGGTAGTGGATATGATAATTCTAGAATAAACGATGCAAATGAATTTGAAAATGAACTTAAACTAGAAATGCAAAAACTTCTTTCTGACCTTGTTAAAACTAAATTTGGAAGAAGATTTATTGATAAAGGTTATCTTCCTGTTAGACGTAAAGCAGAAGAGCATGATGCTAAGTTTTGGGGAAAAGAACTTCTTAAAACTATCGGTTGGGTTGAAGGACATTCTGGTGAAGAACCTTTCTATGAGGATTTAGATTATGCTAGAGATAAAACTATTTCAATGCCTATGCTTTCTCTTATTGGTCAAAAAACTCTTGAAAGTTTAAATATAAAAGAACCAAAACGAGAAGAATATAATACTGACGCTGAGTATGCAGCTGCTGTAGATAAGTATAATAAAGATGTTGCAGAACTTAAAGAAAATAATAAGCAAGCACATCAGGATGCTATTGATAGAAATTGGGAAGAAGTTATAAAAGATTTTATTCTTCAAGCTTCTCATTTCAATGCAGTTCAAGATAACAAATATATGCTATTCTATGGAAAGTCTATGCTTGAGAATATGGGTGTTTATCAAAGAAGATATGGTTTCTTTGGAGATTATAAGAAAGACTATATAAATTCTGATGATACTACAACTGAATATATCAAGCGTAAAGATGAAAATCTTCTTAAACAATATGAAAATTGGATTCGTAGAATAGTTTATGACCAGTGGAAAGAGTCTAATGGAATGTTTACTAAATGGGCTTCTAGACTTCAAAGTATAACATCTGCTCAATACATGATGATGAATATTAGAGGTGGTATTGCTAATGTTACTTTAGGTGAAACTAACATTCTTGCTGAAGCTTTTGCTAAAGAATACTTTGGAACAAAAGATTGGCTTGCAGGTAAATCATATTGGATGGCTGGTATTCCAAGTTATTTTGCTAATGCACATAAACCAATTTCTACTAGTGTTGCAGACGCTATTATTAAATTCTTTAATGTAGTTGACTTTGATGAACTTACTGGTAAATCTAGAATTATAGAGAATCCTGTTAGTGAAGGAATGAGGAGATTTACAGGTGCTATGTATAGTCCTCAAAATATTGGTGAAAACTTCATGCAAAATGGTGCTATGTTTAGTATGATGATGAGTCATCGTCTATATGAAATAGAAGACCCTGAAACTCATGAAAAGACTATTGTCTTTAAGAATGAACATGAAGCTATGCGGGATGCAGAAATTCAAGCTCTTAGAGATGTTATTAAAGATTCCCCCTTAGAGGAAAGATTTAATGATTTCATTAAAAATATTAAAGAAGATGCCAATAAGATGAAAGATTATGCTTGGCGAAGAAAAGATTTTATAACTCAATTTGCTAAACAATATCTTACTAAAGCACAACAACAAGAATATGTTACTAAACGTAAGGCTCGTCAAGTTGAATATAAACAAGAGTTTTATAATGATGAAGCTCATCCTAGATTAATTGACCAATTTGCTCTTGGTGATGACCAACAATTAAGTTTCAAGAAAGATAGCAAACTTGCAGAATATGATATTCCTAATCAAAATGGTGAACCTAGTGAAGCTTATAAACTTCTTGCAAACTTTAGAGGAAGAGTTATTTCTGTAAACAAAAAGATACATGGTATTTATGATAGACTTGGTCAAGCACAACTTGAAAAACTATGGTATGGTAGTTTAGTTATGCAATATCATAAACACATGTATACAGGAATACTTAAACGTTGGAGAAGAGAAGGTTCTTATAATGAAGAAAGAGGTACTATTGAAAAAGGTTGTTATATAGCTCTTATGGACTTCCTTGCAACTCCTTGGCAACAATATAAAGAAAAACTTGGTATGAATGATGCTCAAGTTGAAACTATGGAAGGAACTCAAAATCTTCTTGGAGAAATAGTTGATTTTGTTACAAACATTCAACTTAATTGGAATCTTCTTCCTGAACATGAAAGAGCTAATATTCGTAGATGTCTTGGTGATGTATGTGGTGTTCTAAGCGCATTATTTATGGCTATTGCACTTCGTGCTATGATGGATGACGATGATGAAGATAGCATCTTATTCAATCTAGGTCTTTATGAAGCTGATAGACTTGCATCTGAAAGTTTCCAATTTAATCCTCTTGGTATGTATAGTGAAGCAAAGAAACTTTGGAGTACTCCTATTGCTGCTCAAAGCGGATTACAAGATATTATACAAAGTTGTGGACTTCTGTCTAAAATGATTATTGAAGGAGAAGATTTTGACCCTTATTATCATAGTGGACGATTTGCTGGAGAACATAAGTTAAGTGTATATGTTCAACGTCGTATTCCAATTTGGAGAGGCATTAAGACTGGATTTATTGATATTGTAGATAGTAATTCATATTACAAAATGGGAGATAATATGCTTGGCATACTTCCTGTAAATCATTGGTCTAATCTTATTAAAGGTGTAGAGGATAAATAATAATTTATAATTATAACAATTCATAATATATTTATAAGAGTCTGTCGTGAGATAGGCTCTTATTTTTGTTTATGTATCGAATGTGGCGCTAGTAATAAGGATAAAAAAAAGAGATACAACCTATCTTCGCAGATAAGTTGTACCAACACACATAACTTAAAACATATATAATAGTATTTTATTTAATATTTAAATTTTAATTCTAAGACCTTATTTTCTGATTCCTTGCTTATTATATTACTTTATAGTTTTAAGGCAATACAAAGCAAAAGGAACAGAAAAATAAGATTTATAAATAACACAGGAATAATCATTATTTTATCGAAGAATTAAAATAAAATATTAAACAAAATAAAATAACTCCCAGTTTCACAACTAAGAGTTATTAACATAATACAATGATTAACAATCAAAGTAATTACCAATAATTAAACAAAAATCATGAAAATTATATTACAACCGTACATCAATCCATCTTGCAATAATAATAGCGGGTCTAGTTCCTATAAACTTAAATTTAATTGAATTGTCTTTAATTAAAAATGTTGTTGGAAAATCTGTAACATTATTACGTTTAAGCCAATTTTTATCAACAGATTTAACATCTTCAAAAACAACTTCAACTTCTTTTTTAGTAAGACCTAACGCGGCATTTATAAGTTTTTCTAATCTATAACAACTTTCACAACCTTCAGTTGTAATTGTATATATTTTATTCATCTTCTTTAATTGGATGCGTGTTGTCTTGTTTTACACTTTCACTTGAAGTTACAACTTTAGCAATAGATGCTACTTTTTCATAATATTCACCGTCATCAGTAATTTCGATACCTTGATTTTCAAGACGAGCACGAAGAGCTTCTTCATACTTTTTCATAGCAGTAAGCTGAATACATTTATTAGCAAATTCAACTTTATTATCATTATCACTCTTTTCACTATAAACATAATCGTGTAAAGCTTGAGTGCGAACAACAAGTTGAGCATGTTCTTCAATCATACATTTAACAACATTTTCCATAATAGTTTAATTTAAATGGTTTTAGAATTATTATTATAACTTTAGATTATCAACAGTAGGTTCAATAGTTGTACCTGTAGAGGGATCTTTAGAACTAGGATAAGGATTAGGTTGATTAAGTCTCTTTAAATCCATACCAAGCCACATAACAGCTTCTTGAAGTTTTATAATACAAATATCAACTTCTTTACAAGAATCCAACTCCTTAACATCTTGAATAACATTATCAATTTTTTGTCTTAGTCCTTTAATAGCAGGAACTTCTCTTGTTATATCTATATTATTTATATTTATCTATTTAACATTCTAGTATTATATTTTTGTTCATCATCAGGATGATATTTTGGATTTTATTTGATAAACACAATTCCTTACAATCATCACAATGAAAATCTTTATCATCAAGAACCTGTTGAGCCATGACCACCTGTACCACGTTCACTAGAAGATAATGTTTCTACTTCAGTAAATACTATTTGAGGATAAGGAAGAATCATAATTTGACCAATACGGTCTCCAATAGCATAAGGCTGCATATCAATCATAAGAGCATCTCTATCTTTAAATGTAAGCATGATTTCACCACGATATCCGCTATCAATTATACCTACATGATTAGTAAGATAAGCAGAAGTTTTACGATTACTACTACGAGGAAAAACAAGTCCTACATATCCTTCAGGAATTTCAATAGCAAGACCTGTACCATAAATGTGATTTTTATGATTTTCGTCATATTCGTAAGAAGTAGCAGTTAAATCCATTCCAGCATCACCTTTTTTAGCATAAGAAGGAATTACTGCATTTTCATTAAGTTTTTTAATTTTAACAATCATTTTTATTTGTTTTAATTAAATAGTTTATACTACCATTATACATATAAGCAGGATTTACAAAATATTCATATTTACTAAACATTGTATCATTTTCATAACCTTTAATTGTACACATACGACGAAGTATTGCGTTAAGCGATATTTGTTCTTTTTCTTCTTCTGTCTTTGCAGCATCTATTTCATCTTTAAAACAAAGAATATTAATGGCTTTTGTAACATCTCCTGGAAATACACCAGTTTCTTGAGAAATATCTTTATTTATAAGTTCGATAACTGTTTGATTGTAAACAAGATGTTCTGTAATATAAGTTACAACTTGTCTAACATATTTAGGTTGGGTTTCAAGAAATGATAGAAGTTTAGTTCCAATAGTTATACTGTTAGGCATATATTTAATAGTTTTACGATATTGAGTTCCTTCATCATCTTCATCTATAAATGTAACTCTTTTTAGAAATAAATTACAATTAATTCTTTTACCTCTTTTTACGTTTATCGTATAAATAGGTGTATATTTCATACATTTATCAATTATTTTATTACATAAGACAAAGATACGCATTTTTAGTGAATACACCAAATTTTTAGTAAAAAATTAGTAAATAGACAAAAAATAAGCCTTATAACTAATTGTAAACCAACCACATAAAAGTCTAATATAAAGGTTATAGCAAAGTCTAATAACACCATATTTAATAATATCAATTTTATATGTATTAAGATAAGTTAGAATATATCTATCTCCTTTACGGGGGTGTTTTAATAAACAATATCTTGTATTACATTAATAAAGTTTTGCTCTCAATCCCCCGTAAGAGGAGATAGTGATATATGACTTTTACTATATTATTGATATTAAGCAGCATTTATAAGTTCATAAGCTTGATTTAAGGCTTTATTCATAACATTATTAGCATTACCATATAATATACTATCCATACGTTTAGTTCCTGATAGATTAGCAACATTAGAATAAAAACCTGTAACAGCATTATAAGCACCCCAAGAAGTACCAGCTATTTCTTTTTGACCAACACCATCCATATAATATTCAAACATATTTACAATTTGATTTATCTTACGAGTACTTATACCAGTGCGTTCCATTGTAAGATAATCTCTTGCATATAGTTTTTTATATCCATTTTTTTCATCAAATAGATTAAGCTGTGTAATTTCAGCTTCAGTAAGATTTAAATCAGCAAGATACTTCATAACTTGTTCATCAGAAACTTTTATATTAGCAAGAGCTTCATAAAGTTGTTTAGCATCTTCAGCATAATTACAAGCTATTTTAAGGATTTCACTACCTTGTTGTAATCTTTCTTTAATTGTCTTTGTATGACGAAGTCTAATATAAGAATCTGCTTTGTTAAAAGCAGCATTTAAACAATTAGTACAAAATACTCTAACAGGTGTAAATAATATGTTTATGCTGCAACTACCATCATGAGAATTGCTAAATACAAGATAATTATCAACAGGATCATGATTCACATCAAAAGATACAGGAATTTTTGCAGAAACAAATATACGTTGACCATAACCAAACATTCCAGCATATTGCCAAATAGCTTTATCAGGTCCAATTGCATCATTAAAGAAATTAAAAGCATCTACATTTTGAACAACTTCATATTTATCTTTAACAACGCCTAAAGGTATATTTTCGTCTGTACGATAAGTAGCATACCCGTTAGGACAAGGTCTATAAATATTACCGCTTTGTGCAAATTCTCCGTTTCTTGTATCAATTATATTACTACCATTAAGATTAAATGGCATTTTTGCATATAATTCGCATTTTTCAACAGTAAAATTAAGGCCTGCTTTTTCCATAACTTCTTTAGATGTAGTACAATCTGAAACATCTACACCAATACCGTGACTCCAAGGAAAGCCGTTAACTGTATATTTACTCATTTTATTTGAATTGATTTGTTAATTGTAATATGAGCAAGATTGGGTGCACAAGCACCATTTTCTTCAAGCTCTTTCTTAATCTCAGATTTAGATACTACAGGAGTTAAACTAAAATTATCAGTATATTTAGCAAGTTCTCTTACTACATTGTATCCATTACTTTTAACAATATCAGATACAGGTATTCTAACATTTACTTCTAGTTTAGTATGAAGAACATCATCGTCTATTGCTATACCTTCAAGAATGCTAGTAATATCATCTATATTTAATCTATCTATAGCATCAAGTTGATTATTTTCTTTATTATACAATATAGTATCATCAATAGCACAAGCTATACTTTTAAGTACTTCATCGTTTACAGAAACAGCTTTAGTTTGTCTTATAGATACTATACCAGTACCATAATCTAAATATTTAACTCCAGTTTTCTTAATATCTCCAAATTGTTCAATAGCTGAAATTAAAATATTATTAAGATTTTCTATAACTTTTTGCTTTCTATCAGCTAAATCTTTAAGACGTTTTTGTTCTTGTTTAATAGCATCAATATCAGATTCTAAAAGTTTTATAACTTCAGCATAAGATTTGACTTTATCTTTAAAATCAGCTTCAGTGATTTGTAAAAGACGTTCAAGTTCAGGAGTTAATTCTCCACCATTTTCTTCTATTTCATCAAAAATAGAAATAAGGGATTGTTGAATTTGATAAATGTTCATAGGAATATAAAATTATGTTGTACTCTATCTTTAACAACAACAGGTATTGTTTGACCAGGTAAAAAAGAAATAACAAAAAACTCTCCATCTACAAAAAGAGTACCATTGTCATTTTCAAGAATAAGTAGTTTTTTAAACTTATCTTTAGGATTAAGTTTAACTTGTGCAGTATAAACTCTTGTAGGTAATCTAGTTACCTTTGTTTTATTTTTTGTCATAACTAAAATAATGGTTTTTTATAAGTTTTTTAGCAAGTATTGCCTTATGAAGAGTAGTAACAGGAATTTTACAACATCTTGCACAAGTTCTTAGACTTGTATAAGTAGTAATATAATTCCAATCATTATCGTAACATCTTACAAGTTTAGGTTGATTAATACCTATTATATTTGTACCCATATTAACAAGAGTTTTTAAATAAATTATTAAATTCGCTTGATTCCATATAAGCAAAATCTTTTACTTTTACATTAATATATTCTCTTTTTATAAATCCTCTATTTCCTGTAGGCTTATTATCTTTAATTTCTAAAATTGTAATATATTCTTTTTTACATTCATCACATAGTTCTCCATACATTTGCCTGGGTGCTTCTTTTCCACCATTAGCTCCAAGTAAAGCAATAGCTGTATCTTTACAAATAGGACAAACAAGTATAGAAGGATTTACTCCGTATTTTTTAGATATTCTCATTGTTGCATATTTTTTAGAAAAATATTAAATTCTTTAAGTAATTTATCTGCTACAAGTTTTGCATTTGGATGAGGAGCACCGCTTACTCCTTCTGAACGAAGTTTAAAGAAATGCTTCCAATCATCTTCAAATGCAGTATGAATTAGTTGAGATTTTGTTGCAAGAGGAAGAACCTCTCTAGCCATTTGTGCAGTCCAGCCTTTAGCAATAAGCATATTATAACACCATTGAGAAAAAGTAATAGAACAAAGATAGAAATCCATATCACACCACGTATTAACAATTTCATTATCTTCTTGAGATAAAATACCTTGAGCATAGTCACCAACAGTATCATAAGTATGTCCTTCTAAATAAGGAAGATGTTCTTCGTCTAAAAACCAAGCAGGAAGTCCTATTTTAAGTTGACCATCATTCCTTTTATTATAATTACAATATCTTGTACTCTCTTCTGCAATAGAATCAACTCTATGACGATTAAATTCACGAGAAACTCCTATATTAGTAATAAAAGATACAGTAATACGTTTGATATGATAAACAGTTGGAGCACAAATGAATTGAATATCATCAAGCCAATTATTTTCTATTATTACTCTAAAATTAGTAGTTATATAAGTTCTACGAACGGCTTTATTATCTTTTGTAATAATTGTTATTGCTTTAGAATAATTATTTGTTCTGTATTTTGCAGCAATATGTCCTACAACATCTGACCAATTATAATGTGCAGTAAATAGCGCTGAAGGATAATTAAATGATTTAAATGCATTCTCTGGATTAACTTCGAGATATAAATAAACCGTTCCATTTTCAAGTACAGATAAATGATTAGCTTCACTAGACCAAGGTTCTTTACGAAGAATAACTCTTTTTACAAAATCTTCATCAGTTTCCTTATTATCTTTCTTTTCAGATTGATAACAAACACGAGTACAACGAGCAATATGTTTATACATATCTTCTACGGGATTATCATATTTTTGTTCCCATATTTCAAATGATGGTCTTATAAGTTCCATAATTATCTTTCGTTTAAGTTAAATAAAATATTACCTTCGCTAGATTCAAGAGTTACATAATAATCAAGATTACCAGGAGCAATATTTACATCTTTCATAGTTTTAACATCTATAAATCTTGTAATATTAGCTTTACGATTTATTATCTGAATACCTTTTTTAAAAGTTTTAATTCCTTTAATTCTATATTGCACAGGACATACTTTAACTTGTATCATAATTTATAAATCTTCAATAGTTAATTTTTCATCAGTAACCATAAAACTTAATTGATTACTTTTAAGTCCATAAGTTTCACAAAGATATGATTCAATATCTTCTACATCTTCAGGTAGTTTAATGTGATATATAGATGCAGAAGTAAAATCAAATATATAACAATGTTCCATAATTACTTGCAAATATACAAATTATTTGTTACAGTACCAAATTTTATTTAATTTTTTGAAAATTGATTTAAGAGCCTAAAATTTCTTTGATAGACAATTATTCACTTAAGCATATAAAATCGCTTACAACAAAAAGAAACAGAGAAAATGAGATTTTAATACTCATTATTCTCTGCTCCAAATTGCTAAACGTCGAAATTCGACTATAAATCTAATTTATATACATCACCATCATCAAAATGTTCAATATGATTAATAGTTATATTAATATCTTTATCTAGTGAACTTAAATATGTTTCATCCCATATCCATTTAAGACTTATTTTAATTCTGCCATAAGTATCATATTTTGTTTTATATGTTACAGCAGCATCTTGTTTATTATCAAGCATGGCTATATAATAGTCAAATTCTTGAGTTTCTGTATTAAATCTTTTACCTATTGTATAATAAAGTCTGAATTTAATTTCTCTAGATAATAATTCATTACGTTTGATATTTGTCCAAGTAGTATTTTTATCTATTTTAGGAATAGTATCATAAGCACTAAGATTCATTATTTTATATTACATTTTAATCTATTTAATTTATCATTATATCTATTATATACTTTTAAAGCATTATATTTCTTTACATATTCTATTTTAGCATAATCACCTAATATTTTAATAAAATGTCCAGTATTAACATATTTATAAAATGTATTACTAGCTTTATGATTCTTTCTACAAAAATCACTAATTGAATCATATATTTCTATACAATCTCCATTCTTATTTATCTTTTTAATTTGAATAGGTTTATAACCAGAAATATGTTTTTTCTTATGACGTTCATTATATAGTCTAGTACACCATTCTAAATTACCTAAAGAATTATTTTTCTTATTACCATCTATATGATTTACTTCCAGTAAATTATTTGGATTTGGAATAAAAGTTTCAGCAACTAAACGATGAACATATTTTCTAGTAGGTTTATTATTTTTCCATAAATATACAAATTTATAACCACTACCATTATCTCCAGGAGAAATAAATTTCTCCTTTATAGGTTTTACATCACCATTAGAACAAATAACACTTCTAGATAAAGATTTAATTTCTCCTTTAGTATTAATTGCATACAACCCTTCAAAACCTTTTATATTAATAAAATCATCCATTGCTAAATAAATATTTTCAATAATTTGGCGTGAAACGGGACTTCTTTCTTACCACTCCTCTCTCTGTACTCTACTAATCCCATTTTACCTATTAAATATTGTTTCATGTTTAATTGTTTCTTTTGTTCTTCTTGAGGGAGATTAATAGTACATTCAAATGTTTCATCATTTATATCATTTATAAGAGTATAAATAGGAAGACCACGTTTATCTTCTTGTATATCTATGATTATAAATTTACCATCAAGTTTCTTTTTATATTTGAACATACTACTATTTCGTTTACCAAAAGCATATTCTGCTTCTGGATTACGAACAATTAAACCTTCAAAACCCAAGTCAATAAATAGATTTCTACGGTCAGTAGCAGTAGTAATATTGTCAATATTATATGATGGAATAACAAGAAATTGTTTCTTATTATCCAAATGTTGAGCTTTCGTAACAAATCCTGTGGTTCCACCTTTAATAGCTTTTTCAAGTTCTTCATTTCGTGTATAAGCTGTTATTGCTTCCATTGTTAAATCGTAACACCAATATTGGAGTTGATAATGCTGAAGAAGAGTATTATTTTTAACAAAAGAGTTAATATCATTAACAGAATATCCTGGAAGATACAATTCTCCGTCTAAACATACACCTTCCTCAATCATCATATTAATCATATCATCAGACAATTGAGAAGTAATAATTTCATCCATCCATTCAAGATTCCAACGAGTACCTTCTCTAGATGTATAAGTTAAGCGAAAATTATTGAATAAATCTCCAACAATTTTTTCTGCACCAACTATACAACGAAGACCATTAATTTTATATTGTCCAAGCATAGTACCACACTTCTCGAAAGGTTTATTATCTTCTAATGTTTTAGCAAGCATTGGAAGCACAAACCCTTCGGAAGTCGTATTATATTTAGGCAAATAAGTTTTTAGATATGTATAAGTATATTGGTCATCAAATATTTTATCAGGAGAATTATCCCATAAATCTTCTATTGCTTTGTATCCTTCTTTTCGTTTAGCATTAATTCTAGATTGTACTTCATTTGCTTTTTTCATTGTAGGATTAATAAATTCTACATGAGGTTTATGAGCAAATATACCATGTGCGATAGAAATAGTACCATCATCTAGTTGATTAATTTGCCAACGAAGAATATTATTTCTAGCATCTCTTTTATATAATGTTACAGGTATCATAATTATTTAATATTAAATTTAAGTAAATTAAGTTTAGCAACTTTATTAGCAAGTTTAATCTCTTTAGCAGTAGGTTCAATATTATTCTTCTCCCTACGGGGGGTTGATTGTTTTGTAGTTCCAGACTTACTTTTAGCTTTTGGTTTACATGCATCATAATCTACAGGAGGAGTAGTCTTTTCAAATTCTAAATTAGCCTTGTGTTGAGTAAGAAGATTATTAAACCATGTATCCCTATCAGATTCATCTACATAAGTATTGATTGTATAAACTATTTCTGTGATAGCCCTAACATAAATATAACTTATTGTTTGAATTGGTCTTAAACCATCTTCCCAAACTTTACTTGCATTTAATGAAGCAATACTTAAATGAAGAAATTTATCTAATCCTAGTCTGCTAATTTCATGAGGAATATAATTAATCATAAAATTATCTGGTTCTTCGATATACCTACTAAGACATTTTAATTGTTCTGGTATAGTCATAGTTTATTTTTAAAAAAATATGTTTAAAAAGTACAATTCTTTCAGGCTTATCTATACTAGCATAAGCGTATTGTGCAAGTTCAGCAGAATTAAAGGTTTCTGTCCAACGAATTCTATTGCTAGGAGATTTACATTGATGCGTTTTAAAATTATAATCAGAAGGTATAGAAATTCCAGAAGAACTAAGATAATTTAGAAAATCAAAGTCTTCTATTATATTATAATCACTGCTATCAGTATTAAAATCTACTACACCATAACAATAAACATTAATAGGTTCTATTGTAAAACTCATATCACCTCTTTCAAGATTTAATGTTTTATTATTATCCAATTCGTGTTCTTCCTCTTCAGTAATATATGTCATAAAAGTAGCAATAGTAGTTTTATTAGGCGCTAATCTTTTATTCAACATATAGTAATCCTTCGTAATTGGCATAGGAATAATCGTCATTGGTTTCATACTTGATTCTAACATAAATTAAAGTTTCTTTAATAAATTGATTAATAACATCTATTGAATATATATCGTGTAAGTCTGCAAAGTCTTTAGCTTTATAATTATATAAACCAAATTCTCCTCTAGTTATAAAAAGATATGGTATATTGTAAGTTTCTTGTAAGTACTTAGCACCATGTCTACCAGCTTTATCAAAATCTAATAAACTTAATATTATACCACTAGGCGTAAGTTTATTGAGTAAATAATCATATTCTTGTTGTGTAAGTTTATAACTTTCACTAGGAAGGTTTACAACTCCTATATTAAGTTTATTTCCAGCTCCCCCGTAAAGAAGATGGTTAGCTAAATGTGAACCTATACTAAGTCTATCTTTGCTGCTTTTAGTAATAAGTATATAATCATAATTATCAAGTTCTAAATTTAATAAACCTTCTATTACATTACAATTAGTAATAAATTTTTGTTCTCGTTTATTTCTATCTCTTAAAGGAAAATAAAGTTTAATAAGATAAATTCCAGCTCTATTTTGACCAAGCATATAAGCATAACAAGGATCTTTAATATTATATTTATATACAGGTTCACTATTAATACCTCTATTTACATAATATTGGTCAACAGCAAAAACAAAGTGAGTATTAAGGTATTGAAGGTTAATACCCCAATGTTCCCATATATTTTTATCTTGTTTATTCCAACTTCTTGGAAGAAATTCAATAATAGCTTTATGCTTTTGACCTTTTCTAAGTGCGTCTTGTATTATAGAATCTATATTTTCATCTATTTCTTTTCCATCTATTATATTACTAAAAGTTTCAGCAATATGTTTAAGTATGAAATAAAAATCTTGTTTATTATTAGGTTCTATTTTTCTATTATATACAAGGCTTAATACATGTGCTACAACATCATACACATCACCAAAAAAGCCAAAACCTCCAAAATCTCTAACTTTTAATCTTCCTTTTTTATTGAAAGTAAAACCCATACTTCCATTCTTATCATCATCTCTAAAAACAGATTTTATAAGAGTGTTATTGTTTATACAATCAATAATAACAGAAACAGGAATGTCCAAATATTTAGACATAATTGTTTCTTGACTTATTTTAGATTCAATATAAGTTTTAGATAGGGTACTTGTTGCAACACTTCTTTTCATATAATAAAAAAATGACAGTATTAGATATAACTCTAATACTGTCAAAGAATGTTAAACCAATAGTTTAATAATATTAGTTATTACTTAAAACGGCATATCTTCAGAACCAGCTTCATTATAAGCAGTATTTACACCACCGTTCATAATTCCGTCTGTAGGCATACCTGCAATAACACTACCCATAGTACTACCTGGCATACCTATAGTAGGCTGTTTCTTAGTTTCTTTAGGTGTAATACTTTCTTTAGCCAAGTCTAAACGAAGAATAGCAGGAGGAGTATTAGGCTTTTGAATTTCAATAGCACCAGAACCGATAAATTGGTCAAAACCAAGATCACCATTCTGTACTATATTAACCCAATCATTCTTACGACGCTTATGACGAAGAAGTTTCATCCAAATGCTATAAGCCTTACCATTAGCATCTTTATAACAAGGATGAGCTGTTTCGCCATCAGCAAGATTAAAGCTGCCATTCATAAGAGATACAACATTTGTAAATAAAGCTCCATAACCGTTTGCAACTTCTTGAGGGTCAATAGGTACATATTCCCCATTTTCATCAAAATCATTAAAAGGAAGAGCAAGAAGGTTTTCTTCTTCTTGTGTTAACTGACGACCTTTAAGATAGAATACATCAAGAAGATGTTTAATCCAATTAAGAACATTATTAACTTTCCATTCTTCTTTTCCGTTAGGAATTGTATCAACACTACTTTCGACAGGGAAAAGTGTTTGATATACATGACGTCGTTCATTTACATTAGTATGATTAGACTCAAAATGATAAGTAAGACGAGGAACACGAAGTCCCGTAAATGATTTACTATCAGCATTTGTACTCCAATCAACAGTTACTTCTTCAAGGTGACCAATAAATAAACCATTTTGTGCTGCATCCTTTTCATGAAATTTAAGATTAGCAACAGCTTTAGTTTCATTATTAATGCCTCTACGAAGTTTCTTAGCAGGAGCTTCTGCAGGTGCTCCAGCTTGATTTTCTTTAGACTTTACCATAATAACTTAATTAAGTTTTAAAATTAGATAAAAAAGATGGCAGAACAATCACTAGAAATTATGATTATTCTGCCATCTAGTTAACTTTTAGGACAAACAACTATTTAAGCCTTCTCACGAACAATAGGAGCTTCATCAGAAAGGAACTCAATAGGATAAGCAGGAACTGTTACATTTTCCTTACCATTAGGAACATCAATGTTAACTACTTCATCAAGAAGAACCTTATAAATACGATTCTTCTTACTCTTGTTCTCACCTAAGTCAGACTTAAGAGTATTCCAAATAGAACTATCAGTAAAGTTCAACTGACAACCAACACCAGTAGTAGCGGCAGTAGTAGCAGTCTTAGCACCACTGATAGACTGACGCTTAGGACTTTCAATATCGTCTACACTAATAAGAGCGATAAGAGTTTCATCATCAGCATCCTGACCACCATTACGTTCAATCAGAAGGTCACGATTTTCAGCAAGAATAGTAGCAGCATTATTGTTAATATATTCCTGCTTGTCCTCCTTTGTATAACGCTCTGAAGTCATCAAAGGATTACCCTTACTATCATACTGAGGAACACCCTTAAAGATGAACCAAACAGTAAACTCCTTGAGAGCAGCATCCTGACCTTCACGAGTATTCAAATCAACACCATTCTCAGAAGCCCAATTAACAATATCCTCTACACGCTGAGAAATAGCATTCTCAACACCAGCGATATTATTACCAAACTGAATGTTTTCACCAACAGCAATGTTCATTGCCTTACTAACAGGAGCGGTAATTACAAACTTACCAGGAGTAGAATTAGCAATGAGACGAGGCTCAGCATTAACAGTTGAAGACTTCTGACCAGCTTGAATAGCTATAACACCAAATGAAATTTTGTTAACTAACTTCATAATTGTAAAGTTTAATAAGTTAATAAATGAATGAATAAATAAATAAAATATGTTGTTTAAAACAACGATTAGTTGTAAAATTTTGACCTAAAAGAAATTATTTAATTTCTTCAGCAATTTCATAGTCAGAAGGATTAAGGTCAATTCCTTCAACTATTTTAAGTTCGCTTGTTTCTTGACAACCCATGAGCGCATCTGCTGCAATATCACGAGCACCAAGAGTAAAAGCGCGATGTCCTATAAGTATACGAGCATATTTCTTATAAGTATCTTTAGTAAATAATTCAGCAGTTTGGGCTTCACTATAACTAAATCTACTAGTACAAGTAATAATTCGTTCCTTACCATTTATCATTTTATAACGAGTAAATTCGTATTCAGTTACAAAATCAACAGCTTGTGCAGCAATTCTAATAATAGGATATTTGCCTTCATTTGCTAATTTTATAGCATGTTGTTTGTTAATAGCAACAACACATTTATCTGAAACTTGAAACTCATTATAAATATTATTTTTTAAATCAACATACCATTTAACTGGATATACACCAACAATGTCATCAGTTGTTTTAGATTCAGCTTCTTTAGCAGTACGACATTTAACACAATAATTAGGAAGTTGTGTTTCATTATAAATCGTATTGCCGTCAGTATATTGATACTGAGGAGTATAATCTTTAGTGCATTTCCAAGTTACTCCTGCCCTCGACAATAACGACTTTATAATATGAACATCAATACCAGTCTTACCATTTATAACGTGAATATGTTCAATACACGTTGAAAAAGGAAGTTGCAAATCTTGAGCACGCATAAGAATAGCAAAACCGTCATTAAGCGTTTTAATACCTCCTTTTTCACTTGCTATTATTCTTTTAAGAAATGCTTCAGCTTTTACAAGTTGAGTATCATCAAAAAGATTAATAGCACTAAGACCAGTATTAACATCATCACTCTTTTTAATTAAAGCTTGACTACTAGTGTCGTTAATACTTTCTTGTTGTTTGTCCATTATATCAAAGAGCCTTTAATTGTTTAACACTGCAAATATACAATAATTTTTTTAATCCACAATAATAAAATCAGAATTATTTTCGTTAATGGTAAAAATATCATTCTTATTTATTATTTCGTGATTATTTTTAACGTCTTTATTTTGTATTTTCGTTTCTTCAATAGAATTTTTTACAAAGATACTGTATAAATTTATAACATTATTAGGATAATAAACATTACTTAATCTATACATATAATTTTTAATATTATCACATTGAGGAGATGTTATAATTATAACATCTACATCAACGCTTAAAGTTTTATCTGGAGCATTATTAGTAGATAATATCTTTAATTTACCCATATTAAAAAGTTCTTCGTTTTGAGTTTTTTGTGCTTGAGCATACATATACTTACGTTCACCTTTTTTAGTGCCACTTTTGTAATATATAGGATTACCGTTAATATCTACAGCAGGAATAGCTTCAACTTTATCGTGATAATTTCCACAAATTATAGTTTCAGAATATTTATTTATATAATCTGTAACTTTATTTGCAAATTCACCACGCTTATTAATTATAAGTATCTTTTTATCTTTATTATTTTCAACAATTTTAAGAATTTCTTCTAGTTTACCTTCATAATCTGATAAAAGTTTACTTCTATTTCTTATCATTTCATAAGTTTGAGAAGCTCTTTCTTTAAGACTTATTGGATTATATAATTCATCTAATTGAACATTTATTTCAACAGACATATCCAAATGTGGATTCCAACCATTATCAGTAGCGATTTTGTAACATATCTGATTTGAAGAAATATTAAGAGCTGCATTACCTTCTCTAGCTTCATCTATAGCGCTTAAACCTCCAAAAATACTAATAGATGTTGTTATATATTCATCATAATATTTTAAAAGTTTATATTCTTCAGTATCTTCAGGTATAGTTACACCAATCCATCTCTCCCTTACGGGGGTGCTTAAACGAACCTCATCTATTTCTGCTTGTTTAAAACTATCTAAAAGAGGACAAACAGAATATAGTTTAGCCATATCTTCAGTTGGCATGAGTTTATTTAAAACTACTAATTTAAATTTAGAACGAATAAGTTGCTCTTCTAAATGTTTTTCTATACGTTCACAATGATACACAATGCAAACATAAGGTGACATAGAAGAACCATTACGTTCCAAATAGTCAATAGATAATATAACAATATGTTTATTATTTAATAGTTGTTTAAATTGATTATTATTTTCTTCATTTTCTTGTTTTGTTAAAAATTCAATAAGATTTATCCTTTCGCTAAATGTATTAACATATATAGTAATTTTCACATTGGGAGATTTATTATAAATACGTTGAAGTATTCCTAAAATAATAATTTTATCATTTAAAGGACTAGGTATTATACAAGAACCAACACATAAATTAGACCTCCAATTAGAAATAGCATTTTCAAAAAGAGCATCTGCTGTTTTCATAATTTATTCTTCTTGTTCATTATCAAATAATGTTTGATATTGATGTGAATATTTTTTAATAAGAGATTTACCACTAATACTTCCATTTCTAGTATTAGCTTTTTGGTTAGGAGATATTCCTAATTTAATAGGATTTATAATTTTATATGCTTCATCATAATAATATTTATAATTTATATTTCTAAGTTCAATAGGTTTATCATCAAGAGAATTAAGAACTTGCACAGGAAGTCCTGATGCTAATCTACTTAATTGTTTAGTAACATTGTGTTCTTTATTTAAAACTATACCACTTGTGGAAACATAAAATCTAACATGACGTTGACTATAAATTTTTTGTTTAACACCATCTACAACAGTAAAGTAAACAACATTAAATTGTTTACCTACATTTTGTGTTTTACAAAAATTAAGAATGTCTTTATGATTACGCAAAGTTTCCATTACAGGTATATGATGATATAAATAATTAAATACAGCTAAAGCAACAATAGGCATATCATAACCTTTCTTAAGATCTTTTATATATTGTTTAGTATCTAAAGAACCTTTAGCATCAATTTCTTCATCTTCCCATACAGCAAAATAATTATTTACATCACGAGCATAATAAGCTTTATAATCTTCACTATCGGCACCCATTTTATTAGTTTCATTCCATCTTTTAGTAATATCATTAAATATTTCCATTTTATTTTTAGGAAGTTTAATAATAATACCATCAGTATTGGCTGAAATAACATGAATACCATTAAGTTCAAGTTCTTCTACTAATGTCATAGTCATAAGTTGACCATTTATAGTAACTTTTAATTGTGCTATTCTATCATATAGAAAAAAGAGTTCTGAGCCAAATTTTCCATATATAGAATTAATAACAATTTTAAGAGCTTCTGCTGATATTTTATTAGGAACACCAGGAATAATTAATTCTTCACTATCTTTAGTATGTTTACATTTTACTCTAGTATCTTTAAAATATTTAACCATTTTAACAAAAATAGTTTTATTTAAATGTTCAGGAGATACTTCATAAGATACAACAATACTCGGATAATAACTATTATACATTTGTGAGTATATCTTTTTATAATAGATTAATTACTTCTATTAATATACTCCTAACTATTTCTAGTTAGATTAGACTATATCTTCATTCTGCTTTAAAATAGTTCTATTTTTTCCTCTACCTTCAGCAATAATATTATTATTGCTATCTAAATATCTCCATAAATATCCTCCAGCACTTTTTTTAGAACCGTTACAAGCTCCTAATAAAGTACTTTTTGCTATAGGATATTTTGCACAAACTTCGTCACTATTATTAAAAATAAAAATAAGATTACCTATAATTTTATCAAATTGTCCTATTTTATTCTGTTTAATTTTTCTTATTTTATTTCTAAATTCATCAGTTTGCAAAGATGTTTTATCTTGAGTTTTCATAGCTAAACGTTGAGCATCACTTCTATAAACATCTTTAACTTGAAGATTATACAAAATATTTTTATCATATTGAAGTTGATAATTTTTTTCTTTAATTAGCAAATCACTATCAGCAAATTCAAATACACCAAAATCAAAACTTTCAATTCCATATTTATTATAATCAGCAGTTAAAAGTTTATTTGGATGATTTTGTTTTTTAAGTTGACTAAAATGTTTACTAATTCGAGAACCTATATTATTACTAGAACCTATATAAATCATATTTGTTATTTTATTCTTTATATAATAAATTCCAGCTTTCTTTTGATATTTATTTAAATATCCATAAGGTAAATTAGAAAAAGGACGATATTTACCATATCCGTTAAAACCATCAGGAGTTGCACTTCTATTTTTTTGTACAGGTTTAATGTTAACTACAAAATTTAGAGTTTTATTATTCATAGTTGTATTATATTAAATTAAACATTAAGAATATCAGTGCAAAGATAATATCTTTTTGGATAATAGCAAAATGCAGGGTGCTTCAATTTAGTTAATTATTCTAAATTTACGTCTTTTGACTAGTCGTTGAACCTTCATCTTATATATATAC
>JAGCWW010000010.1 GCA_017961685.1 Acholeplasmatales bacterium
GCCGACATAGCGGGAGATGCTCGGGCTTTAATCACACCGTTGTGAACCGCGACATTAACTGTCCTCGCTACAATGTAGCTATCGTTACCCTCGCATTGCTGTAATTTCTCGTCGTTGGCTATGTAGTTATTTATGTCCGTTAGTATGTCCATACCAACGAACAATTGTAATTATTTGTGACTAATTATTTTCTTTAAATACATTATGAAAGTAAGAGAGAGTAGCCTCCGTCTTTCTATCTACTTCCTCAAGACGGTAGGCTAATGCCTCCTCTTTCTGTTTTAAATATCTATCTCAAGCTTCAGCTAATAACTTTTCATAACGTTTATTAATCCTTCTTAGCTTTAGCTTATGTATAAACATATCAAACATTTTAATATAATATATATAAATACATATGAAGAGTGCCAAGCAACTACGTTGCTTTGCCTCCCGATGTGTTCTTATGAACACATAGGAGAGTAAATGAAAGAAGCAATTAATATACTTCTATATCTCTAATTAAATCTTTATTAAGATAGTCAGTATACTTTTTATTATCATCAGTATCCTGAATTCATTCTACTTTTAATATTCTAGTGCTCCTATCTTCTCGCTCTTCCATTAATGCTTCAATATCTTTATTACAAAGAATAAGTTTACAACAAGTATGGTCAACCATCTTGATAACTATTTCGTGTCAACTTGGTTTAAACATAATTATAATTTATTAAAGAATAAATATATATAATAGTAAATGAAAGAAGCAACTATAAACATTTATATTCTTTCTTTAATATATCTTTTATTTCTTTCATAACTGTTTCAATATCTTTACCTCATAATATCTTTACAGTTAATAATGTTTTAATCTTATTTATAACAGTATATCTATCTGGATAATTCTTTTTAGCAACATAATATGCTGACGCTTTAAAGCTTTGCTTAGTACTTTCTTCATCTATTATTGTAGATGTTCAACATCATATACCATCTCAGAAAAACTTTGAATTAACTATTGCTATACCTTTAAATCATTCAATACTTTTTCAAAGCTTAACTAATTTTAAAGTATCTTTTCGTTTCTTACTTTTAGCAAAGTCGTTCCACATTTTTTCTTCGTCTTTACTAATTAAGTCACCAATCTTTTGGTCACTATAAACATCATTAACAATAGCTTCTGCTAATATGTTTATATCATTTCTAGTTATTTTCATTATGAATATAATAAATAAAATAAATAAATACATATGAAAAGTAAATGAAAGAAGCAACTATATATTTTCAACATCAATACTAATTATATTTTTAGTATTGATATAATATATTATATCACTATCCTCAGTGTCAACTCGATTAACCCATTTTTCTTGTGTTAATCTTTTAACAAAATCGTATGCTTCTGATTTTAATAATGTTAGTTTATATTCTAAATCATTATCAACAGTATTAATAGTTATCTCAACCATTGGTGGATTACTATTATCTTTTGGAAATATTTTTTCAAATTTCATTTGAATTATACTCTAAAATTAAAAGTACTTGGGTCTATCTCTTGTTGATAGATAGCTTCCAAACAATTAACTACATTATTTTCTCGGCTACTAGGACTACTTGCTCGTATCTTTCAGTTGTCATTTACTTCAGTACAATGTCCTGCCTTACTAAGACAACCTATAGTTTGCTTTGCTCATAGGTTTCAGTTGTTTAATGTCTGTCACATAGCTTCTAGTCCTCACTGAACTGTAGCATAACAATGACGATTACCTCTGTCATTATTACCTACGTTACCCACATTATTGCACAGTCAATATCCTCTCGTTCACATACTTGTTTCTGCAAATGCAATACAAGCAATAACTCATTCCTTTATTCAATAGAAATGTTCCACATTCCATACGTCTGATGGTTTGATATTGCTATCAAATCTATTGATAAAGTTAATGAAGTTTTGGTGACTTTCTTCAGTCACTTCGAATGAAGGAATTACTTGTGCTGTTCATTCCTCATTGACTTGTCAAGGTATCCATTCCTGGTCTACCGCTTCTTCAATAACAACTTCGTCAGTTGTTTCAGTATCTGTATTAATATTGACATTGATACTACATCAAAATAAAAGTGCTACTATGCAC
>JAGCWW010000001.1 GCA_017961685.1 Acholeplasmatales bacterium
CCTAGATTTATTTATTCATCTAGCACAAACACTACAGTCATCTCAGACTGTGCTAGCATGGACTTTCCTAACATTTCTGCTCGATTACCCGAATATTTCAAAATAATTATATAGTAATAACTATATTTTGTCAATTTAAAAGAAAAAAGCACTTCATTTTTTGAAGTGCCTATTTTTATTATTGTACGCAAACAACTACTGGATAAGATGTTTTAGATACTTGCATTGTTGTAACATATGTACCTTTAACTGCAGTATTGAATAATTCTAATTGGTCAGCAATTACATAATTACCAGATGTACTGAATGTACCATTCTTTCTTAATGTATAATATTTGTTTGTATTTGATTTGTCTTTAGCTAGTACAGCAGGAACATCTCCTTGCTTTAATACTACGAAAGCACAATAAGCTAATGTACCTGTACCTAATTGGCTTACAGCAGCTCCATCAAGTGTACCAGGCATTAAGAATACATCAGCTGATACGATAACATTTTCATAATAGTAATAATAATCTACTTTGTTAGTGTCTTTATTTGTACAAGTGATTAATCTAGTATCAATTGTATATGTGTATTCTTTTGTATCAGTTTTTCCACTTAAATCTACAAGTGTAGCATTACCTTTTGTATCAAATGCTAATCTTAGTGACATTGTAACATTAATAGTCTCACCATCTACCTTAGATGTATTATTGTAGTTAAATGTATAACTTCTATCTAAAACAAATAATCCATTTTCAACGATTGGCTTTTCTTTAGATACTGTAGGTCTTGCAGTTGTTAAATCTTGTTTATTAGGTTTTTTAGTTGTATTGTTATCATCTTTCTTTAAAAAACTACATCCTGCAAGTAATATAGTTGTTGTAAAAATGCAAACTAATGCAAATAATCTCTTAATTAATTTCATTTTAGTTCTCTCCTTTTTAATTCTCTAATTTTATTTTAATACATTTTTTTTATTTTTCTATTATTTACAAGTAAATAAGGTCCTAAAAAGGATAATTTTTTGAAATATTGGCAAATTTTTGAATTTCTATCTTTATAAATACTAGACATAGATATATAATTATGTATATAAAGTACGTAATAGAGGTGATAATATGTCAGTAAAAGATGCACATGTTGGTGGATTTAATAAAGTTGAAAACTTTAGTATGGTTAAAACCATAGATAATTTTTCTGTTGCGGAATACCACTATGAAGAAAATAAGCCTAATATCGTTGCTTTTAGTCATTCACATTTAGAATATGAATTCATATTACCACTTAAAACTGTACCTCTTTTAATCTATGAAAAGGCAAACTATATTGGTGAAGTTGGTTATGTTTATCCTGTAAATCCTAATGTAGTGCATGGAATAGAGTTTCCACTAGATAAATCATCAGTTTTAGATATAACCATAGATATGAATTATTTTGATAAAATCAAAAAAGAATTAGGATATGAAGGACATTATTTTTATACAAGATTTCAGGTTGGTACTTCTTTTATTGAATTGTGTTATAACTTCTTAAAAGGTAATAATAACCAATTTAAGGAAGAAAGTATTATGAATTTAATAATTACAGCTTTAATTTCTGATGGTTTATCTGATGATTCAGATAGGCGTAGACCAGAAAAAAAATATGCGAAAAGCATTAAAAAGATTTTAGTTTATATGTATGAACATTATAATAATCCAAACTTAACAATTGAACAACTTGCGACTTTAAGTGATTATAGTATTACTTATTTTACAAAAGCTTTCAAAGCTTATATGCATGATTCGCCAATTGTTCATTTAAATAAGTTAAGAAATTCAGAAGCAAAATCTTTATTAATAGCTAATCCTAATATGAACTTTAAAGAGATTTCAGAAAAAGTTGGATTTTCTAATTTATCTACTTTTACAGAAAGCTTTAAACGTATTACAGGTTACACTCCAAAAGATTTTAAAAATAAATATATTTAAAAAAGAAAAAAGCCTTTGTTAGGCTTTTTATTTTGTTCCAAAGATTCTATCTCCAGCATCACCAAGACCAGGAATAATATAACCTTTTTCATTTAATTTTTCATCTAGGCTAGCTAAATAAATATGTACATCTGGATGTGCTTTTTCAACAGCTTCAACACCTTGAGGAACACCTACTAAACACATTAAGCGAATATTTGTATAACCTCTTTTTTTACAAGCTGTAATAGCAGCAACAGCTGATCCGCCTGTAGCAAGCATTGGGTCAACAATTAATACTAGAGGATTCTTTACTTCAGGAAGTTTGAAGTAATATTCAACTGGTTCTAGTGTTTCTTCATTTCTATACATACCAATATGACCAATTCTAGCTGTTGGAATCATATTTTTAATACCATCACATAAACCAATACCAGCACGTAAAATTGGTACAATGATGATTTTATCATCAAGTTTTACTCTATGTAATGTATAACCTGTTGGTGTACGGTAAGTTTCTGCTGCTTCATGAGTTTTTAAATCTTTAAAAACTTCAAAGCACATAAAACTAGCTATTTCATTAATACTTTCCCTAAATTCTTTTGAATGGGTTTTTTCATCTCTCATAATTGATAATTTAACATCAATAAGTGGATGTTTAATAACTGTAAGCATAAATATATCTCCTTTTTATTTTTATTATCTATTTCTATTATATCAAATATAATAGTTTTTTAAAGATTAGAAAACAAATTAATTATTTTTTGTATAAAAAGACCCAAGCAAATGCTTGAGTCAATTTTTTATTATTTTAAAGGATCTAATAAAGTTAAATTGCCATCTTCAGTAACTACTAGATAATATCCAAGGATTTCGTCACTAGAATTATTAATTATAAATTCCATTTTATTTTCAGAAATTGGATAATTGATTGCTGAATAATAATAATCGTAACCAATTAAGATGTTTATTTCATTGTATAATTCGTTATCATCAATAGATAAGATATGTAATAAAGCGCAAATTCTTAGAGTATATATTCCATCATCTGAATTGTAAGTAATATTAGTAGTAACATATGGACCAACATGTGTTTCATCACCATTTACAGCTGCTGTTAGATAATTATTAGCTTTTTCTAATAAAAGATCTAATATTTCTAAAGCTCTTTCATAATTGTACTCAATTATTTCGCCACCATTAATATAGTGCCACTTATTATCAGTGTTATCTGGTTCATTTTCACTATAATAATATACATATCCTGAATAAAAATTACTACTTTCATCAATTTGCATAAATTCATCAATTGTTCCTTCATAGTAAACTCTTGTATTGTATGCATCTATATTTGCAAATGCATAATATTCAATTAATTCAACGCTTGAAGGAATAAATATATACTTTATGTTATTGCTACTCGCAAATGCATAGCTCTTAATTGTTGTTATTGTGTTTGGAATAACAATTTCTGTTAATAGCTTATATTCTTCATCAGTGTAATCCCAAATGTAGAAATCTTTACCTTCATTTGAAAGTGGATTTGAATAATAATTAGTCATTTCAATATTTAACCATTCTTCTAATGAACCATGATAATATAATTTATCTAAACTACTACCATTGAAGTAGAATGCATCATCATTGATTTTTTCTACACTATTTGGTATGTAAACTTTAGAGATATTTTTGATGTTATAGAATGCATGGTCTTTAATTTCTGTTACACCCTCAGGAATAACTATTTCAGATAGAATCTTATAATCTTCAACATCGTTATCCCAAATGTAGAAATCAAAGTTTTCTGTAACATAACATGGATTAGCAAATACATTACCCATTTCAATACTTAACCATTCTTCTATAGTACCAGCATAATAAATTTCAGTTATTTCATTTAATCCACTGAATGCATCATAATTAATCTCAGATATTGATTGAGGAAGATATACCTTATTAATATTCTTGATGTGATAGAATGCACTATATTTAATTGAAGTTACATTGTTACTTAATACTATTTCAGTTAATAGTTTGTAATCATTAATACTATTATCCCAAACATAGAAATCAACGTCATTATTTGTAAGTGGATTTGCATCATATTCATTCATATCAATGTCTAACCATTCTTCTATAGTACCAGCATAATAAATTTCAGTTATTTCATTTAATGAGCTGAATGCACAATAATTAATCTTTTCTAAAGACTTTGGAATATGGACTTTAGTGATGTTTTTCATATTACGGAATGCATAGTCTTTTATTTCAGTTATACCTTCAGAAATAACTATGTCAGTCATTAATTTGTAATCATTAATAGTTTCATCCCAAATATAGAAATCAACACTATTCAAATACAATGGATCAGAATAATAACTTGTTTTTTCTATTCTTAACCAATCTTCTATTGTACCGTTATAATATATTTCTTCTATATTGTTTAGTCCATAGAAGGCATCATCATTAATTGTTTCTAATGATGCTGGTATATATAATTTAGTAATGTTTTGAATATTTTGGAATGCAAAACGTCTAATAGATGTTACACCCTCAGGAACAACTATTTCAGTTATTAATTTGTAATCATTTATTGATTCATCCCAAATATAGAAATTAAGACTATCTGAAGTAAGACATGGATTTGAAGCAGAATCTGTACTCTCTCCATTCATTTTAATATTTAGCCAGCTCTCTATTGTACCAGCGTAATAAATATCAGTTACTTCATAAATACCTCTGAATGCATATTCATTTATTTTTTCTAAGCTTGCTGGAAGGTATATTTTGCTTATATTATTAATGTTTGCAAATGCACCTTTTTTAATTTCAGTAACTCCTTCAGCAATAACAAGGTCAGTTACTAACTTATATTCTTCGTTTTCGCTATCCCAAGTGTAGAAATCAACTGAATTATTTTGAATAGGATTTGCATCTGTTGCTTCCATATTAATGAATTGCCAATCTGAAACAGTTGAACCATAATAGATTTTTGTAATATTGTTAACGTCTGATAAAGCATTATTTTGAATTTCTTCTATACTTGCTGGAAGATATATTGCATCAATATTCTTTATGCCATGGAATGCATATTCTCTAATAGATGTTATGCCATCAGGAATAACTATTTCAGTCATTAATTTGTAATCATTAATTGCTTCATCCCAAATATAGAAATCAACATATCTTTGGCAAATTGGATTTGAATAATAATCTTCCATACTGATATTAATCCAATCTTCCATTGTACCTGTGTAATATATTGTTTTTAAATAAGAATTTTGATAGAATGCTTCTTCGCCTATTTCTTTAAGTGATTTTGGTAAATATAGGCATCCATCAACATTAGCATTCATTGAATAATAGAATGCATAATTTTCAATTCTTTCTAATCCTTCTGGAAGAATAACATCAGTTAGGAAGTTACAGCTTCTAAATGTATCCTTTAAAATTGCTTTTAGTTTTAAAGCATATCCTAAATCTACAGTTTGTAAGTTGTTACAGTCTTCGAAAGAATTGCTTTCAATTAATGTTAAATTAGAATCCGCATTAACACTAACTGATAATAAATTGTTACAATCATAGAAAGCAAATTCTTTAATAGTTACAAGTGATTTTGGTAAAACTAATTCTTCTATTGATGTGTAATTGAATGCATATTTACCTATTTCTACTAGATTTGAGTCTTCACCAAATTCAATTGATGTTAATGATGTTAATGAATCAAAGGTATGTTCATCAATGATTTCTAGAGAATTAGGGAATACTATATTTTCAATAGCAGTTTCAGCAAATGCAAATTTACCGATTTCTTTTAAACTAGAATCGCTTGCAAATGTTAATGTAGTTAAATAAGCACAACAGTTGAATGCATAATCTTTAATAATAGTTACATCTTTTGATATTAATACACTACTTAAATTAGTATTATAGAATGCATATTTGCCAATTTCTTGAAGTTCTGCATCTTCATTAATTGTTAAATTAGTTAGATTTGTACAGCCATAGAATGCATAATCGTCTATTACTAATACTGAATCAGAAATATTAAAACTTGTTAAGTTTGTACAATTTATAAATGCATTTTTGCCAATTTCTTTTAAACTTGCATTACTATTTACAGTAACTGTTTCTAGAGCTTGACAATTAAAGAAAGCATATTCTCCTATTATTTCTACTGAATTTGGAATGATAATGCTTTGTAGAACATCACAATCATAGAATGCACTATCGCTAATTGTTTTTAAGCTTTCTGGTAGAACAATAGTAACTAAAGAGTCGCATTCATAGAATGCTTGTTCATTAATTGTCTCAAGCATAGATCCATCTTCAAATAATACTTCGTTAACATATGAACTCATAAATGCTTGCTTATCAATAGTTTTTACATTCTTTGGTATTGTTATTGATTCAATAGTTACTTGATAGAATGTTGCTTCTGATATTATATCTATATTTTCTGACAATGTAATTGAATCAAAATATGAACAGTAGAATGCATATGGAGATATAAATGTTACACTATCTGGAATTACAAGGTCATTTAAAGATCTCCAGCAATATGCACTTTCGCCAATTATCTTACAATTTTCATCAATTTCACAATTATTACCTTCTACTAAGTATAGATATGGATTAGTTTCGTTACCTAAATATTTATTTGAATTTTTTATATTATAATTGCTATTATCATTTAAGTATAAGCCTGCACCTTTTTCAACAATTTCAAGCGAATTAGGTAATTCTATAGTAGCTAGACTTGTATTTGAGAATGCATATTCTTTAATTATTCTTAACTTAGAATTATCCTCAAATTCGATATTTTTAATATCTTTATTTCCATAGAATGCACTATTAGCAATTACAGTAACATCTTTACTGATAGTAACAGTTTCACTATTACCTAAATAAGAAATTAAATATAAATCAATTACATTATCTAATTCATCTAATTCTTCATAATATACAAAGTCGCCTTCAATATAAGATTTCTTATCCTCAATATTAGAATAAATTTCGATTGCTTTTAAGGCGATTTCGCCATGTTCATAGCTTCCTTTAACTAAAACTAAGCTTGACATATTATAAATACTTACGATACTTGCATCATGGAATGCATAAGTATTGATTGTTGTTAATGCTTCATTTAATGTAAAGCTTGTTAATTTAAGACAATTACTGAATGCATATTCATCAATAATTTCTAGAGCTAAAGAATTGTTTATAACTTCATTTAAGCTAACATCACCATCAAATGCATTTCTACCAATTGATTTAAGATTTGCGCCTAAAGTAATTGATTCTAATTTGCCACAATTACAGAATGCAAATTCTTCAATTTCAATTAAACTATCTGGTAGAACAACTTGATTTATTTTTGTTGAGTGGAATGCATATGATTTAATTATTTCTAGATTAGAACAATCTTCAAATATTAATGATTCTAAACTATTACATTCATAGAATGCTTTTTCATTAATTTCAGTTAATGATTTTGGAAGAACTATAGATGTTAATCTTGTATTATGACAGTATGCAAAGGCTTGTTCACCAATTGACTCAAGATTTGAGCCATCTACAAAAATGATTTCTTCAAGAGTTGTAATGTTATAGAAAGCATTTTTTCCTATTGTTTTTACTCCATTACCTATAGTTAATTTCTTAAAATCACTATTTATTAAGGCATCTTTATAAATGTAAGTATAATAGTATGGAATTTCTATTTCATCTATTTCTTGACCAATGTATTTAATCAAATATACTTCATCATTTGATGTGTATTTGACGAATAAATTATCAATTGAAACGTTTGAGCCATATCCATCAGTAATGATATCTATTGCATAACGGCCAATATAACCATATTCATAAGAGCCTTTTTTAATTTCTAAGTTTGAATAATTAATTACTTCAACTAATCTCTCATCTTCACCAAATGCACCATCTATTATTTCAGTTACACCACTACCTATAGTTACACTTGTTAATAATTCACATGAATAGAATGCAGATTCACCAATTGTTGTTACACTATCAGGAATTATAACTTTAACAATATATTGATTTCTGTAGAATGCATTATTGCATATCTTTGTAACATAATTAGGAATAATTACTTCTTTTTCTTTTCCAATATATGCTATTAATTCTACTTCTTCATCATAGTAATTATAAATAAAGCCATCATTATCGATTAGTATATGGTTAATATCATCACCGCTAAAAATGTATGTTGCTTCTTTCGCAATCGAACCATATGTATATTCGCCAATAGTAAATGTTTTTGAACTATTATTGATTATAATTGTAGGATATGATTCATAGAATGCATTATCCATAATAATTCCGATATTTGCATTTACTTTAATGTATGATATTCTATAGCCTTCGTTATAGAATGCTTCTTCACCAATTAATTGTAAATTATCTGGTAATTCTAAATAATTTAATTTATTATAAAGGAATGCATGATCGTAGATAGTATTAAGTTTTGAGCCTTCTTCGAAAATAACTTCTTCTACATATGTATAGGCAAAAGCATAATCGCAAATTTCTTCAACATCTTTTGGTATGTATAGTTTTTTCATTATTACGCCATAGAATGCAGCTTCACTAATTTCTTTTCTATTAGCATTTTCTTCGAATCTTAAAGTATTGAATTTGCATCCATTGAATGCATATCCACCAATTTCTTCTAAATTAGCAGAAATGACAAATTCATCCATACTTAAAGAATTAAAGACATTGCTACCAATTTTCTTAAGTGAATTAGGTAAAGAAACTTCTTTAACATTAGTTTCAAAGAATGCTGAATTCTTTATTTCCTCTAGATTAGAACCTTCTTCAAATCTTAAAGTTGTTAAACTAGAATATCTAAATACGTCTTCACCTATTGTTTTAACTGATTTAGGAATAGTAATATCAGTTACTGCTGTTTCATAGAATGCAGTATTTTCAATTTCTTCAAGCATACAATCAGAAGCAAATGTAACTTTTTCTAGGTTTGTACAATAATAGAATGCATTTCTTCCTATTTTTTTGACATTTTTTCCAATATATACTTCTTTAATTGTACTATTGTAATAAGCAAGTTGATATTGTATTTCTGTTGCTATATCAGGTATATATAACTTTTCAGACCATTCGTTTACGCCTGTAATAATTAAATTATTTTCATCAGATGTAAAAGAGAAGTTTTCTAATTCAGGTTTTATTATTGAACTAGCGATTAAAGAAACTGGATTAGCTCCAAGAGTAAATTCGTATTCTGTAGAATCTGTAATAAATTCTTCTGTAGTAGCATCATATATTCCAGAATATTCGTAGGCTAAATTATTGTCGAATATAGCGTTAATTTTTACTTTTTCACCATATCTAAATAAGAATGAATTGCCTTCTTTTCCATTTATTTTGATTTTAACGTGTGAATCGTTACTTACATAAACATTGTATGTGTTTCTCTTATAATATAAACATATTTCGCTTGAACCATCAGCGTTAATGATTATTTTTGCTGGATTGCAAGTGTTATAATAGAATCCCTCTATATCTATGTCTAAATTATAATCGTTTATTTCGTTATCAGTAGTTCCTTCTTTTATTTCGTCTTTATAGAAAGTATAACCATCATCATCAATGTTTTCTATATAGTGTTTTACTGTAAATTTAGTATTAGTTTTTGCAGTCCATCTACATTCTATTTCTTCGTTATATTCTGCTTTAATATTGATAAAATCAAATGTAGATCTAACATTGCTCCACCATGAACTTATAGTGTAGCCTTCTCTTACTAATACTGGTTCGTTAATATTAGTTTCATATTTTACATTTTTAATTGGATCAAGACTAACTCCCTCAATTCCTGTATCAAAAGTTATTGTATATCTTTCTCTATTATAATAAGCTTTAATAACTGTTGAACCATCGCCTTTAATAATTAAACCATCTTCTTCAGTGTATCCTGATGCATGGTCAAATACAAAATGGTCGATTTGTTCTGGAGTAATTTCATAATCAGTTGTACCTGTTAATGTTAATTCTTCAATGAATGTGTAATTATCATCTTCAATATTTTCATAATACAATTTTATTTTGTATACTGTATCTGTATTTGCTGTATATCTTACTTTAACAACACGTTCATAGCCATAAGCACCATTATAACCGTAAATAAAATTCAACAATTCAGAATAAGTAGATTGTGATCCTCCAAGAGTTTGATCGTTAAATTCTTGAAGAGTATAACCAACTCGTTGAAGTTCAGCAGGTAATGATCCTGGAGTAGATCCATATTTAACTGTAACTGTTGTATAAAGATTGTTTGTGTATCTATCGTAGAAATTAATAGTATATGCTTTTCTTGTGTAATATACATTTAATTCTAGAGAACCATCAGCTAAAATATTTCCTTTGATATTACTCATTTCTGCATTGTATGCAAAGTTATTCTTAGCATATGTGTTAGTATTGACAGTAACTTCTTGTCCTGTTGAACCAGATAAAGTATATGAGTTACCAAGTGTATAATTATCATCATCAGCATTTTCATAATAAGTATTTACTTTATATGCAATTCCACTATTAGGTGTATATTTTGCGACGAAAGTATAGTCTCTAGTTATTTTTGTTGTGGCAAAATTAAAGATACTAGTTTGAGTTGCTTCCATCCAACCATTAAACACATAGCCTGCTCTTGTTGTTTCTTTATTTTCAGCTAAGGCATCATATTTAACTGTTTCAATGACATCTTCTTTTCCTTCAATACCATATTTATAAGTAATATTGTATTTGTTTCTCTTGTAGTAAATAGATAATTCTAGTGATTCATCACCTTTAATTATTCCACTAGATACTGTGTTTTCACTATCTACTGTAAATCCTGCATATTTATTTGGATTAACAGTAAATGATGCATTTGTATCTGTTGTACCTGTTTTAGTTTCTGTATCAGCACTAACTAAAGTATATCCATCATCATACATATTTTCTTGATAATATTTAACAGTATACTTTGTGTTTGTATTTGCTGTATAAGTAGCTTTGATATTTAAATCTTTAGAAACTGGTTTAGTTAAATCAGCATCAACACCATTAATAGTGTATTTACTAAATACATAACCATCTTTTTCTGGAGTAGCAATTGTTGGAATAGTTGCTCCATATTTTAAGTTATATGTAATTACATCACTACCATTATCTAAATCAAAGTTAATATCATATTTAATTCTGTCATAGTAAACATTGATAGTATTTTTTGATTCGTCTTCTACAATGTTTAATTCAACATCGTTATTTATACAACTAAATCCTTCATAAGTCTTAATATTAGGCTTAATAACTTGATCTGGTGTAGTTGTAAATGTTTGAGTATCATCAGATTTTAATGTGTATTCATCGTTTTCTAAGTTTTGTAGATAGTAATTAACTGTATATTTTGTATTTGCTTTAAAGTACATAGCAAAAACATATACATCATTTCCAGTTAATTCATATGTTGACCATTCGGCAATTTGATAACCTTCTTTAGCTGGAACTTCTGGTTCTCTAATAGCTATAGAACTTGGCGTATATTCTACTTGATCATAAATTTGTCCATCAACAATAAAGAAAACTACAGGATTACCTGTAACTTTTTTTGTTACATTATTTTTGGTTGTAGTGTTTGTTCTTGTTGTTGTCTTAATTTCAGTTGTAATAGGCTTAGTAGTTTTACTTTTCTTACTACATGCTGAAAGTGCTGCTAAACTAGCAGTTAAACATAATAAAAACAATACTGGCTTTTTTGCTTTATTATTCATTTTTATATCTCCTTTAAATCGAACTTCACCTTTATTATACAATATATATTTATATATATACAATATTTAATTAACATTAATTTAACTATTTATGATACATTTTTTAAAATAATGTATAATTATTAATTGATTATTTGGCTTTTGCTTTAAGATTTAATAATTTAGATAAAAAAAGAGATTTCGCATTTGAAATCTCTTTTAATTTTTGTTTAATTATTCAGCTTTTTCTTCTTCTTTAGAATCTTCATTAAATTCTTCTTCAAGTTCAGCTTGTAAACTTGCTTCAAATGCATCGTTATCGTCCATATCAATTACTGATACAACTTTTTCTTTTCTACCGATTGAGCAAATAGCATTTGTGATTATACCTAAAATTAGAGCAACTGCAACTTCTCTTATTATAATTGCTTGAGTTGCATTTACGGCGATATTAATTGTTAATCCACCAACACCACAAATTAGAATAACGGAAACAACGAATAAGTTTCTATTATCTGATAAATCTACTTTTTGAAGCATCTTTAATCCACTTACAGCGATAAATCCATATAAAGCTACACATACTCCACCAATAACGCATCCTGGAATTGTAGCAAGTAATGTTGTAAATGGTGCAAAGAAGGAAGCAACCATACAAATAAGGGATGTTACAAAAATAGTTATTACGCTTGCATTTCCACTAATTGCTACACATCCGATTGATTCACCATATGTAGTATTAGGACATCCACCAAAGAATGCACCAACCATTGAACCAACACCATCACCAAGTAATGTATTATCTAGACCTGGATCAGTTAATAAATCTTCATTAATAATACTTGATAAGTTCTTATGATCTGCAATATGTTCAGCAAATACAACGAATGCTACTGGAACATAAGCAATTGCGATAGTTCCAAAGTATGTAAAGAATTCTTTAGCACTAGCAAAGTCATTAAATCCTTTAAATGCTTGAACAAAGGCAAAATCTGGATACCATTTCATATGTTCAAATGCAGAGAAATCCATTAATTCATAACCATGATTTCCTGTTCCGTGTGCAATTCCTGTAATAATTGCTGCTACAATGTAACCAGCACCAATACCAACGATAAATGGAATCATCTTTAACATTTTCTTTCCAAATACTGAGCAAATAATTGTTGCGAATAATGTAACTAAACCAACAATAAAGCAAATTGTATTTTGCCAGTGCCAGTTGCCATTAATAGAAAAACCAAATGCGTTAAAACCATTTAGATCTTTAATAGCATTTACTGCTAAAGATAATCCGATTAATGCAACAGTTGAACCAATTACTACAGCTGGCATTAACTTAGTAATCCATGCTGTTCCACATGCTTTTACAATTAAAGCCAAGATGACATAAACTAATCCTGCTAAAATAGCACCCATAATTAGTCCTAAGTATCCTACTTCTATTGTTATTGCTCCAGCAAATGCTGCAATCATACTTCCTATGAAAGCAAATGAACTTCCTAGGAATACTGGCGATTTAAATTTTGTAAAAAGTAAATAAATAAGTGTACCAGCACCTGCACCAAATAAAGCTGCAGAACGGCTCATGCCGTTTCCTACAAGTACTGGAACTAAAATTGTTGCTGCTAAAATAGCAAGCACTTGTTGTAGTGAAAAGACAATAATTTTACCCCAAGATGGTTTATCTTTTACACCATAAACTAAATTTGAATTTTCCATTTTGTTCCTCTCTTTTTAATTAAATTTGTGTAACATTAAAATGGTAATTACACATCACTTTTATTATAGCAAATACAAAAAGATAATTAAAGGTAAATTAATAAATTTATTTTAATTTGTTTTTATTTCAATAAAAAGTTTGATAAAAAAACAAATAAAAATATTAAAAATCGGTTCAAAAATTAATGAATTTTTCAAAAAAATAACGGCAAAAATAAGCCGTTATTATGTTATAATTAAAATGCCATTATGGTGCAGGAGGTTTAGCAATGAAATATTTGTTAAAGGTGGCAATGACTATCACTTAGGAGGTTGTATGGATTATTTAGTAATCCTGGTTATAGCCATGTGCGTTATAACTGTAATGCTTAATAATAAGCGTTAATACATAAAACTAAATATTAATCGTTGCCACACCAAATGCGAAAGGGATATGTTTGCTCCATATCCCTTTCTTTTTTAAACTAAATACAAATCATTGCATCTATAGTATATTATATTTATTCTTTTTTGTCAAATTAAAAGGGTAGATTAACTACCCTAATTAATTATTGTTTATTTTCAAATGCATCTTTTCTAGAGAAATCAATTCTACCTTTTTCATCGATACCGATACACTTAACTAGGATTTGATCTCCAACTTTAACTACATCTTCTACCTTTTCTACTCTTTCTTTAGCAAGCTTAGAAATGTGAACTAATCCTTCGCATCCATCCCAAATTTCAACGAAGCATCCGAATTTTTCAATTCTTGTTACTTTTGCTTCATAGATTTTTCCTACTTCTGCTTCTCTAATGATGTTGTTAATTAATTCCATAGCCTTATTGATTGGTTCATAGTTTTGATGCATGATAAATACTCTACCATCTTGTTCAATGTCAATTTTAACATTATCACATTGTTCAATGATTTCAGTAATAACCTTACCACCAGCACCAATAACATCTCTAATCTTATCAGGATTAATGTGCATCATCTTAACTTTTGGAGCATACTTAGATA
>JAGCWW010000011.1 GCA_017961685.1 Acholeplasmatales bacterium
ACGACATTCATCGCAACATCAAGTGCCTTTGATGATTCTGTAATTGCGAATAATTTAATAGAGTATCTATATTTATTAGCGATATCAATAATACCTGAAAGCATCTGAGCAACTGATGCTCTTGTAATATCCGAAACGATAACACCAACTGTTGTTGTTTTACGGCTTGCAAGTCCACGGGCAATAGCGTTTGGGCGGTATCCTAATTCATTAATAACACGTAATACTCTATCTCTTGTTTCCTGTTTAACTTTTTCAGGATTGTTTAAAACTCTAGATACAGTAGCTAAAGAAACCTTTGCTGCTCCTGCAACATCATAAATTGTTGTGTTACTCATAAAAATTACCTCCTAACTAATATTATTATAACATAAGTTATAATCGATGTAAATTAGTTTTTTCATTTTATGAAAATTTATGAAAATTGGCTTTATTACTACATTATTTAGATTTATTTTTATGAAAATGAATAATTTTTCACCTATTTTTTACATTTTGTTTTCATAAAAATACTAATAAAATTTATATTTTATTTGTATATTTAATCATATAAAAAATGATATAATAACTATATAGGAGTTGATATTATGAATATAAAGCATTTAAAGTACGCTTTAGAAGTTGCGAAGACTGGTTCTATCAATAAAGCAGCAGAAAACTTATATATTGATCAGCCTAACTTATCTCGTGCCATTAAAGAATTGGAAACAGATTTAAACATCACTATTTTTGAACGTTCAAGCAAGGGAATTATAGTTACAGCTGATGGTGAAAGATTATTACAATACTCTAGAATTATTTTAAAAGAGTTAGACGAAATGGAAGAAATGTTTAAAGAAAAAACAATCAATAAACAAAACTTCTCTATTTCCGTTCCACGTGCCGCATATATTTCTTATGCGTTTGCGAATTTCACAAATAATATTACTACAGATAATCCTGCTGAAATATTTTATAATGAAACTAACTCAAGTCATACATTAGATAACATTCTATCTTCTGATTATAAATTAGGTATTTTAAGATATGCCGAAAGATATAGTTCTCACTTTAAAGAAACTTTTGTTGATAAAGATCTAGAAAGTAGATTAGTTACAGAGTTTAGTTATGTTCTAATTATGAGTAAGGATTCACCTCTTGCAAAGCTTGATAGAATTAGATTTGATGATTTAGCTAATTATATTGAAATTACACATGCCGACCCATTCGTACCATCCCTTCCTTTATCAAAGATAAAGAAGGAAGAATTACCAGATACAATTGATAAAAGAATATTTGTCTTTGAACGTGGTAGTCAATTAGATATTCTATCAACTAATAAGAATACTTACATGTGGGTTTCACCAATGGCTGAAAATACACTAGCACAATATGGATTAATTCAAAGAAAATGTTTTGAAAATACAAAGATTTATAGAGATGTATTAGTATATAGAAAAAATTATGTTTTAACTGATTTAGATAGACTTTTTATTGAAGAATTATATAAATCTGTAAACGAATTTATTAAATAGGAGGAATACATATGATAAAAGACTTAAAAGAGGGTAACAAAGGGTTTTTATGGCAAGTTAAGAACTTCTCTAATTATAAGAAAATGCTTAAAGATTTAGCCGATAATGGGCAACATCCATTTGCCTTAATTATCACATGTAGTGATTCAAGAGTTGTACCTGAATACATTTTTGATAAACCAGTAGGTAATTTGTTTGTCATAAGAACAGCTGGAAATGTAATTAATGAAGGTGAATTAGGAACTATTGAATATGCAATAGAACACTTACAAATTAAAACTATCTTAGTTTTAGGACATACTAATTGTGGTGCAGTACACGCTGCAATTCATAATGAAAAGGGTAAATATTTAGATCCTATTCTATCAAAAATAAAACTTGCAATAGGTGATGAGCAAGATGAATTATTAGCAACTACACTTAATGCTGAAAGTGTTAAAGAATTCATTAAATCCAAATTCCCTGATTATGATGGAATAGTAGAAAAAGCAATATATGATATTAAAACAGGAAAAGTAACATTTGATAAAAAATAAACGCTAGAAATCCTAGCGTTTTTGTTTTACTAATCCACCGTGGAAATTACATTCATATATTTCCACATTTTTATACTTTATTATTTCATGACCATAAAACCAGTTAAAGTCACCTTTAACTTCCATTATGTATTCATAATCTCCATTTTTGTAATATAAAGGTCCTCTATATGGATATTCTTTATTCACTAAAAGTAGTGCTTCTTTTAAGAAATCTCCACTAAAGTTATTCTCTTTAACTCTACCAATATAATTCATACTCCAACAAGGTTCATTATTTATCCATAAAGCTTCTTCACCAGAAAAAAGATCTCCACCTAAATATGTATCATAATACATTAGATTATCTTTTTCATATTTTAAATCATGACTGTTTAATCTTGACGAAGCAACTTCACCTTTTTTACCTGCATAAGTATTCTTTTTGGCTTCGATTAAGAATTCTAATACTTTATCATCCATAAATTATCCCGCAAAATAAGTATTTAAATCTCTTAAAGTTTTTGCTAAATCTTTAACCATAGCTGTAACTTTAGCATAATCAGTTTGAGATAATTTAAAAGTATCAACAACAAACTTTAACATTTGTTCTTCTCTTGGTTTGATGACAAAATCAGCATAAGCTACTCTTGTAAGTTCAAATAAGATTTGTTTTCTTTGTGTTAAAGTAGATCCACCATTTAGATCAATTACAGCAGCATCAAAGTCTACATCAGCATCTTTTTTAAACTTAATACCCATTTCTTCAGCTTGTTGCATAATTAAATCATATTCTTGTTTAGCAAATTGTCCATCAGAAGTTGCTATTCTTAAACTAGCCTCTAAAAAAGCTTTTCTTTGTTTTAAACTTAATTTTGATAAATACATATATATACCTCCCAAATATTAACTATCTATATATATTCTAACACCTAAATGACAATAAAAAAATATGAATATATTATATATATTATTTATTTATAATCCTTATTAATGTCTATAAATCATACACAAATTTACTCTTATGTAATATTTAACATACACTTTTTTGAATAAATTTTAAAAAAAATAAAAATTTTTTTCTTGCTTTCATATGTTTTTCATAAAAATGTCATCGTTTTCATTGACATTTTTTGACACATTGTACTCAACTTGTGAACATATTAATAAAATGCTATGTATTTTTTTACATAATAGTATGCGAATATCGCAATACAATATTAAAAAATATAATGCTATAATCTATCTCGGGTGGAAAAGGTGAGCTTTCCACGATGATAATTTAGGAGGTAAATTATGAAAGATAAACACATCGTTATTGACAGCGTTGAAACATTCGAAGCTGCCTTAGCACAATTAAGAGACGCACAAAAGAAATTTGCGACATTTACACAAGAACAAGTTGATAAGATTTTCTTAGCAGCTGCTACTGCTGCTAACCAAGCAAGAATTCCACTTGCAAAGTTAGCTGTTGAAGAAACTGGTTACGGAGTTGTTGAAGACAAAGTAATTAAGAATCACTATGCTGCTGAATATATCTATAATAAATATAAATCTACTCAAACAGTAGGTGTAATCGAAGATGATAAATCATTCGGTTATAAGAGAGTTGTAGAACCAATCGGTATCGTTGGTGCTGTTATTCCTACAACAAACCCAACTTCTACTGCTATTTTCAAAACATTATTATGTTTAAAAACTAGAAATGGTATTATGATTTCACCACACCCTAGAGCAAAGAAATCAACAATTGAAGCTGCTAAAATCGTTCTAGATGCTGCAGTTGCTGCTGGTGCTCCAGAAGGAATCATTTCTTGGATTGATGTACCAAGCCTAGAATTAACTAACCTTTTAATGAAGGAATCAGACATCATCCTAGCTACAGGTGGTCCGGGTATGGTTAAGGCTGCTTACTCAAGTGGAAAGCCTGCTGTAGGTGTAGGTGCTGGTAATACTCCAGCAATCATTGATGATACAGCTGATATTCTACTAGCTGTAAACTCAATTATTCACTCAAAGACATTTGATAATGGTATGATTTGTGCATCAGAACAATCAACTATTATTCTAGATAAGGTTTATGATAAATGTAAAGCTGAATTCATTAAGAGAGGCTGCTATGTATTAAATAAGGAAGAATTAGATAAGGTTAGAGCAATTCTTCTTACTCCAGCAGGAACAGTTAATCCTAATGTTGTAGGTCATAGACCATTCGAAATTGCTAAAATGGCTGGATTCGAAGTTCCAGAAAGCGCAAAAGTTTTAATTGGTGAAGTTGAATCTGTTGAACCATCTGAACCATTTGCTCACGAAAAACTTTCTACAATTTTAGCAATGTATAGAGCTAAGAACATCGAAGATGCTTTCTCAAAGGCTGAAAAGTTAATTGCTGATGGTGGATATGGACATACTTCTGCTATTTACTTAAATGCAATTACTGAAAAAGCTAAGATCGCTGAATTCCAAGAAAGAATGAAAACTTGTAGAATTCTAATCAACATGCCATCAAGTCAAGGTGGTATCGGAGATATCTACAACTTCAAATTAGCACCATCATTAACTTTAGGATGCGGTTCTTGGGGTGGAAACTCAGTATCTGAAAACGTAGGAATTAAGCACTTATTAAATATTAAGACAGTTGCTGAAAGGAGAGAAAACATGCTTTGGTTTAGAGCACCTGAAAAGGTATATTTAAAGAAGGGTTGTCTACCAGTTGCCCTTGATGAATTAAAGACAGTTATGAACAAGAAAAAGGCATTTATTGTTACTGACCAATTCTTATTTAAGAGTGGCGCAACAAAGCCTATTACAGATAAACTTGATGAAATGGGCATTCCACATGCTACATTCTTCAACGTTGCACCAGACCCAACATTAGCTTGTGCTAAAGAAGGTCTACAACAATTAAAGGCATTTGAACCAGATGTAATCATCGCTCTTGGTGGTGGATCTGCTATGGATGCTGGTAAGATTATGTGGATGATGTATGAACATCCAGAAGCTGACTTCATGGATATGGCTATGAGATTTATGGATATCAGAAAGAGAGTATACACATTCCCTAAGATGGGTGAAAAAGCATACTTCATCGCTATCCCTACTTCTGCTGGTACAGGTTCAGAAGTTACACCATTCGCTGTTATTACCGATGAAAAGACAGGAATTAAATATCCTCTAGCTGATTATGAATTAATGCCTAAGATGGCAATCGTAGATGCTGATTTCCATATGACAGCTCCTCGTGGCTTAACTGCAGCTTCAGGTATCGATGCTGTAACACATGCTCTAGAAGCAATCGCAAGTATGATGGCTACTCCTTATACTGATGGTTTAGCAATTGAAGCATTAAAGAAGATCTTCAGATATTTACCAGATGCATATAACAATGGATTAAACGATCCAATTGCTAGAGAAGAAATGGCTAATGCAGCTACAATGGCTGGTATGGCATTCGCTAATGCATTCTTAGGTGTATGTCACTCAATGGCTCATAAATTAGGTTCATTCCATCACCTACCTCATGGTGTTGCTAATGCCCTAATGATTGATGAAGTATTAAGATTCAACGCTGAAGAAACTCCAGCTAAGATGGGTACATTCCCTCAATACGATCATCCAAAAACATTAGAAAGATATGCAATGGTTGCTACTGCTCTTGGATTAAAGGGTAAGGCAGATAAAGAAAAACTAGAAAGCTTAATTAAGGCTCTTGATGAATTAAAAGCAACAGTTGGAATCAAGCCAACAATCAAAGATTGGAATGTTGATGAAACTGACTTCTTAAATAGATTAGATGCTATGTGCGAACAAGCATTCGATGATCAATGTACAGGAGCTAACCCAAGATATCCATTAATTAGCGAAATTAAGACTATGTACTTAAATGCTTATTATGGAAAGAAAGACGGATCTTGGAATAAGTAATTTAAATAAAAATTAAAAGAAGAGAATCAAATCTCTTCTTTTTTTTATAAGTTACATCTCATTATGTAATCTTCTTTATTTTCGCTTATTTCAACAAAGCCTAAGTATTTATACATCTTATACGCAAAATTCGTTTTTTGGACCGATAAAGACACTTTCTTATAGCCTTTTAATCTTAAAAGATTAAGCATTTCAAATAATAATCTCTTCCCAAGCCCCATACTTCTATATTCTTGGTATAGTGATATGGCTAGCGATGGTGTTTCATCATCTATATGACCATAGTCATTCATTATTCTAGTCCAGCATGCCCCAACTACTAATTTATTCTCTTCTATTACTAAACAACAATCATCTTTCTTCCCAAAATCTTTAATATATAAATATAAATCTTCATTATAAATTATATCTTTATTTGGTTTAGCTACACCTTCTGGAATAAAGATAGCTTCATATAAGAAATCTTTTAATATTTCATATTCTTTATTTTTTAATTCTCTAACAATATTAAGTGCGGCTAAATCTTTTTTATCATATTTATTATTTCCTTTTAAACTCTTTTTATATTTCCAACATTTAATCGCATCATTTAATGATAAATTTTTATTATCATTAAAGAAATCTCTAATATAAGTATTATATTCAAATTGTTTATCAATTTGTTTTTTATTATTCTTCTTTTCTTCTAATATCTTATAATATGCATCAATAGATTCTTTATATGTTTTACCACTATTTTCTTTTAACCAATTTTGAAATAACACATTGAAAGAAAAGCTTTTACCAATATTTTCTTTATAGAACTTTCTTAAATCTTCTGAAAAAGTTATATTTTCTTCAATGATAGAATCTAGCGCTATATTTTTAATCACATGTTTTTTAATATATTCTTTTTCTTCTTTTTCCCCTGTTTCTAAGAATTTAGAAATTCTATTAGTTAAATCTATTTTACTACCTGTAGTTTGTAAGCCATATTCCTTACAAAAATTAACTAATTCTTCTTTTAAATAATAATATTCCTTAAATTCTTTACTACTTAAATTAATATTTAATTCTGGTCTAGGCATTTTATCACCCCTAGTTTATTATAACATAAAAAAGGCTAGATTTTACTCTAGCCTAATTTAATAGTATGTTTAATTATTTCTTGAAGATTTTTTTAATCTTATTGATTGGATTATTTTGTTTTTCTTTGATTGCAGCTTGAGCAGCAGCTAATCTAGCGATTGGTACTCTAAATGGAGAACAAGAAACGTAATCTAATCCAATAGCATTACAGAATTCGATTGATGAAGGATCTCCACCATGTTCACCACAAATACCGAAGTGTAAATCTTTGTTAACTGGTTTTCCAAGTTTAATTGCCATTTCCATTAATTTACCAACACCAGTTTGGTCAAGTCTAGCGAATGGATCTTGTTCAAAGATCTTTTCCTTATAGTAAGCTGATAAGAACTTACCAGAGTCATCTCTTGAGAAACCGAATGTCATTTGTGTTAAGTCGTTAGTACCGAAACAGAAGAAATCTGCTTGTTTAGCAATTTCATCAGCTGTTAGAGCAGCACGTGGAATTTCAATCATAGTACCAACTTTGTATTCTAATTTAGCATTAGCAGCCTTAATTTCTTCATCAGCAACAGCTACTACGATATCTTTAACAAACTTTAATTCCTTGCTATCACATGATAGTGGAATCATGATTTCAGGAACAATCTTGTATCCACATTCTTTATTTACGTTAATAGCAGCTCTAATTACGGCTCTAGTTTGCATCTTAGCAATTTCTGGATAAGTAACAGCTAATCTTAGACCTCTATGTCCCATCATTGGGTTGAATTCATGTAATGAATCAATGATAGCCTTGATTTGTTCTACAGTCTTTCCTTGAGTCTTAGCTAAAGCAGCGATGTCAGCTTCTTCAGTTGGAACGAATTCATGTAGAGGTGGATCTAGATAACGGATTGTAACGGCATAGCCTTTACAAGCCTTATATAATTCTTCAAAGTCTTTTTGTTGCATTGGTAGAATCTTAGCAAGAGCATTTTCTCTTTCTTCTAGAGTATCTGAACAAATCATTTCTCTAAATGCACCGATTCTTGCAGGATCAAAGAACATATGTTCTGTACGGCATAGACCGATACCTTGAGCACCAAGTTCCATAGCCTTAGCAGCATCTTTAGGTGTATCAGCGTTAGTTCTTACAGCCATTCTCTTATATTTATCAGATAATTTCATAATTCTTCCGAAATATCCTGAGTTTGGATCTGCTGGAACAGTCTTAATGATTCTATCATAAATCTTACCAGATGTACCATCAAGTGAGATTTCAGAACCTTCAACGAACTTCTTACCATCTAGGATGAAGTATTTTTCTTCTTCATGCATTTCGATTTCACCACATCCAGAAACGCAGCAAGTACCCATACCACGAGCAACTACGGCAGCATGTGAAGTTTGTCCACCACGAACAGTTAAAATACCTTGAGCGAACTTCATACCTTCGATATCTTCTGGTGAAGTTTCAAGTCTAACTAGAACAACTTTCTTTCCAGCTTTACCAGCTTCAACAGCATCTTCTGGAGTAAATACTACTGTACCAGCAGCAGCACCTGGAGATGCAGCGATAGCCTTACCAACTACATTATTCTTATCAGCAGCCTTTAAGTCAGCTACATCAAATGTAGGATGTAGTAACATATCTAAAGTCTTAGCATCAATTTGAAGTAATGCTTCTTCTTCAGTAATCATCTTTTCATCGATTAAATCACAAGCAATACGGATAGCTGCAGCTGCAGTTCTCTTTCCGTTTCTTGTTTGTAACATGTATAATTTACCCTTTTCAATAGTAAATTCCATATCTTGCATATCTTTGTAATGATCTTCTAGAGTCTTACAAACATCTTGGAATTGTTTAAATACATCAGGTAATACTTCAGCCATCTTAGAAATAGGCATTGGTGTACGTACACCAGCAACTACGTCTTCACCTTGTGCATTCATTAAGAATTCACCCATAAGGCCTTTTTCACCTGTTGCAGGGTTTCTTGTGAAGGCAACACCAGTACCACAGTCATCTCCCATATTACCGAATGCCATCATTTGTACGTTAACAGCTGTACCCCAGCTATATGGAATGTCATGATCCATTCTATATACGTTAGCTCTTGGGTTATCCCATGATTTAAATACAGCCTTAATAGCTTCAAATAATTGTTCTTTTGGATCAGATGGGAAGTCTTTTCCAAGTGCAGCTTTATATTTAGCCTTGAATTGGTTAGCTAATTCTTTTAAATCATCAGCTGTTAATTCAACGTCATAAGTTACACCTTTCTTTTCCTTCATTTCGTCAATTAGAACTTCAAAGTCTTTCTTTGAAACTTCCATAACTACATCTGAGAACATTTGAATAAATCTTCTATAGCAGTCATAAGCCCATCTAGCGTTTCCACTCTTGTTAGCTAATACTTCAACTACTTCTTCATTTAAACCTAGGTTAAGGATAGTATCCATCATACCTGGCATTGAAGCTCTAGCTCCACTTCTTACAGAAACTAATAGTGGGTTTTCATGATCTCCAAATTTTTTACCTGTAATTTCTTCTAATTTTGTAATGTTTTGCATAATCTCTGCTTGAATATCAGAATTGATTTGTCTACCATCTTCATAATACTTTGTACAAGCTTCTGTAGAGATTGTAAAACCTTGTGGTACTGGTAAGCCAATGTTAGTCATTTCAGCTAGGTTAGCACCTTTACCACCTAGAAGTTCACGCATCTTTGCGTTACCTTCACTAAATAAATAAACATACTTAGTTTTTCCCATAATTTTCTCCTTTACGATTTTTATTCTCTTGTGAGATAACTTTATTATAACACAATAAATATTGTGATTCAATTAAAAGAAAACGCATTACACCCGTTTTTTTGTATAACAAACAGTAAAAAAAGCAACCTAGGAATCAACCTAGCGTTGCTTTAAATTTTTTATTCAGATTCTACTCTTGCAACTAATGCGTTCATTAAGTAGATTAGTGGAGAGTTCCAGTAAATTGTAATTTCGTTTGTTGACCAGCTATTGTTATGATCAATGTAACAGAATGCAGGAGCTTCGCCCTTACAATATTGAGTTGCGATTGAGTCATTACCATTTTCATCAAAGTTAGCATCTGGTCCACCAACTAACATACCCTTCATAGCTTCACCAGCAGCAACTGATGGTCTATGATGTGGATTTTCTGGACATAATGTTCCATAACCTGTTACGAAACAGTAGCAGCATGCATTCTCACCAAGTAAGTAGTTAACTTGATCTTGCATTGTTTCATAATATAAATCGATTCTTTCTGTATCTGTAGGATCAACATAATCTAATGCATAATCTAATACCATACCATTACTTGCGATTGATAAGTTAGAACCCCATTCAAATGTCTTAATTGTTGTGTTATAAGCATCTTTTTCAGCGATTTCAACTAATTCATCAGCGAATGCTAATAATTTCTTAACGCCTGCTTTATATAAATCAACATCTGGATCATTGATAACTTCAAGACTTCTTAATACAGCAAATCCATTTACATTAGCCCAACCTAAGCCTAAATCTGCAGTCTTAGTATAGTTAGCTTTGTATGCATTATAGTATTTAGAATCGAAAGTTAAACCAAACATTTCGATTGAAGCCCAAGCTAATTCGTCGTATAATTCAGCATCTGGATATTCACCTGTGCTTACACCTTCAGGGTTCTTGAATGATTCCATATCCATATCTTCTAATGCAGCATATGCAGCAGTAGCAGCATTTTCATATTCAGTAGATTTTGAAGTGAATCCTAAATCATAAAGGATAACTGCAGCTCTAGCCATAACAGCAGCGAAGTCAGCTGTAGCAGCATAAGAAGTTGGAGAAATAACTAATGCTGAATGATCATCAATTGGAGCTACATTTCCATCAGGGAAGTTCATAGATGTTACTTTATGATATACTTCACCATTAGGAGCTTGCATCTTTAACATCCAATCAAGTTCATACATTGCTTCTTCTAGGATATCAGGCATAGAAGCATCTGTACCTGTAACATATGAATCATAATAGAATACATCTCCATATCTTTCATAAGTCATTAGTAAGTCAGCAACTGTTTGTGCACCAGCAACAACGTATTTACCGAAGTCACCTGCATCATGCCATCCGCCAGAAACATTAACCTTAGTTGAAGTACCTAAAATAGTTGCTTCTTCTTGGTGACAAGCATCATGAGCAAACTTATCGCCATCAGCACCAAGTACTTCACCGCATCTTTGTTTATAAAGCATCATAACTAAATCATTGTTTAGATTTTCATATTCACTACCTGCATATTGATCATAAATCTCAAATTCATATGACTCACCACAATAGTAGTTAGTTATTAGTTTATATTTACCTGGAGTAGTTAATGCTGAGAAATCACCAACACCAACATATTCCATAGACTTAGTATTAACACCGATTAATTCAATATACTTAGTCTTACCAGAGAATGCCATTTCATCTGTATCTACATTATATACATAGAATCTAGCATCAAGCTCTCCAGCATTACCAACGAATACTGCTTCCTTCTTTTGGTTAGGAAGGAATCCAACTTGGTTAAGTTTAATCTTAGGTCTCTTAAGTGGATCTTCACCCTTATCTCCTGAATCATATGTACATCTTAATACGAAGTTATCAAATGTAATAACACCACCATCTTCTAGTGGATCTCCTTCCATATGTCCACAGTTAATGGCTAATCTAGGAGCTTTATCATTAACTGCACTTGTGAATTCAAATGAGAAATGTTGCATTTCAGTAGTAAGGTCAGCTAAAACATCTCCACCTTGTCCTTCTGTAATGTAGTTTTCATAATTTCCACCATTTTCTTGAATTCTAACTTCAATTTTTCTATTGTATGAAGCCTTTGCATCAAATTCTAAAACGTATTTACTCTTCTTAGAAATACCAAAGCCATCATATCCTAATTGAACACAGTGCATTTCATCAGTCATCTTTTTAACAGTTACTTCTAGTTGTCTATCTTTGTTGATATCAAAATCACCAGAACCACCAACTAGACCGTATAACCACCATTTACCGATTAGTTTATCACCTGAAGATGCAACTTCTTTTTCTCCTGTTGAGAAGTCACCATTTTCAAGTAAGTTTTCAAATTCACCACTTTGAGTTGTGCTAGATGTAGTAGTTCCGCTACCGCTAGTTGAACTTGAATTAGTTTTAGTCTTATTCTTCTTTTTTCCACAAGCTGTAAAAGCAAAAACTGCGGATAAAGTAAGAAGTAAGCCTGCTACTCTTCTTAATTTCATATAAAATTCTCCTTTCAAAATAATAAGTTAACTTTAATATACTCTCTTTTTTCTGAAAACGCTATAACAAAACACATCGAAATACAAAAAATCTTAAACTTTTTTATATAATAATCATTTATTAAACTCATATGGAGTTACTTGGTATACATAATAGTTCAACCAGTTAGTGAAGAAAATATTAGCTGTTGATCTCCATAATACATCAACATCTGTATTAGTTTCATCAGTAAAATAATTATCTGGTCTATTAATAGGTAGACCCTTTGCTAGATCTCTTTCATATTCATTTTTAAGTGTGAACTTATCATATTCCATATGCCCAGTAACAAATATTTGACTACTATCTTTACTCTTAATAATAGTAATACCTGCCTCTTCTGATTTAGCAAGTGGTATTAAATCTTTACACTTTAATATATCTTCATCAAGTATTTTTGTATGTCTTGAATGAGGTATATAGAATACATCATCAATACCATTTAGTAATTGTTCAAACTTAACACATTTTCTATGTTTAAATACACCGAAAAGCTTTTTATCTAGCGGTTTTTTATCTATACCATAGAAATACTTTAATCCTGCTTGTGCACCCCAACAAATAAATAATGTAGATGTTACATGGCTCTTAGAGAAAGCAAATATTTCTTCTAATTCTTTCCAATATAATACATCATCATATTCCATCTTTTCTACAGGAGCTCCTGTAATAATCATACCATCATAATAGTTATTTTTAATTTCACTAAAAGTCTTATAGAATCTCTCTAAGTGTTCTTGTGAAATATGCTTACTCTTATATGATTCCGTATTCATAAATGTTGGATTAATTTGAAGTGGTGAATTAGCAAGTAATCTAAGTAATTGTGTTTCAGTTTCAATTTTAGTAGGCATCAAATTAAGTATTAAAATTTCAATAGGTCTAATGTCTTGTGCTTGTGCTCTTTTGTTTGACATGACAAAGATATTCTCTTTATCAAGAATATCAAATGCAGGTATGTCCTTTGGAATAACAATTGGCATAATAAACACCTCCTTATAAAAAATAAAAGCATCCTATAAAGGACGCTATATAAACGTGGTACCACCTTTTTTTACTAATATAAAATATTAGCCTTAAAAGCTGTAACGGGCCACCCGGTTTAGCCTACATATCGACTAAACAGCTCCAGAACCATCTAAACATAACCTCAATTCTAATTTCCACCAACCATTAGATCTCTATAAAATCTTTTATGTTCTCTTTCCTTCAACGCTATAAAGTTATTATAACATAATAAAATAATTAATCAAGTTTTTTACCGAAAAGATTATAACTATCACCATCAGTAATCTTAACAGTTACAACATCTCCTGGCTTTAGTTTAACATCACTTTCAATAAATAAATATCCGTCAACATCATCAGGGGCAAACGCAAAGCTTCTACCGATATAATAATATCCTTCAAACTCTTCAACGATTGCTTTATGTATTTCACCAATTCTTTCTTGGTTTTTATCTAAAGATATTTTTTCTTGAATATGCATTATTTCATTTAATCTACGTTTAGCAACATTCTTATTAACTTGAGGCATTGAATACCCTGGTGTATTTTCTTCTTTTGAATAAGTAAAACCACCTAATTTATCAAATCTAACATCAGTTATAAACTTCTTTAAAATGTTAAAATCTTCCTCTTCTTCATAAGGGAAACCTAACATTACTGTAGTACGTAAAACGGCGTTAGGAATAGCTTTTCTTATTCTACTGACTAAACTATATAACCCTTCATTAGTATCTCTTCTATTCATTGCTTTAAGCATCTTATTTGATGCATGTTGAATAGGTATATCAAAGTATGGAACTATATGCTTACTATTCTTAATTACATCAATTAATTCATCAGTTACATCATTAGGATATAAGTATAGGCATCTAATAAATTCTAAGCCTTCAATATCATCTAATCTCTTAAGAAGTTTAGAAATATTAGTATTACCTAGATCAGTTCCATAACGTGTTGTATCTTGACTAATTAAGACTAATTCTTTTACACCTTTTTTAACCAATGTTAAAGCTTCTTCATATATTTCATCTTCAAGTCTAGATCTATAATTACCTCTAATTAATGGTATAGCACAATAATTACATCTATTATTACATCCATCACTTATTCTTAAGTAAGCCATATGCTTTGGAGTAGTTATAATTCTATTACTTTCTTTAAATCCTTTTAGCTTTTCATTTAAGAAATTACCTAATATTTCTTTAATATGTGGATAGTCTTTTATGCGAATAAATAAACTAACCTCAGGTAAGCTCTTCTTTAAATCTTCATAATATCTTTCAACTAAGCATCCAGTTACAATTAATGGTTTATTATAATCAGCCATTTCTAAAATAGTATCAATTGATTCTTTTTTAGCACTTTCAATAAAACCACATGTATTAATAATGATAATATCAGCTTCATCAATATTATTAGTTATATCTTTCTTATTAAATAGACCTAAAATCATTTCTGAATCTACTCTATTTTTAGCACATCCTAGTGATATTAATCCAACTTTCATTATTTTCACATCCTTTATATAAGGCTTTATTAAGCCATTTATTTGTGATAAGATTCATTATTATTAATCTTGAATGAACGGTATATTTGTTCAAGTAAAATTAGTTTCATTAGTTTATGAGGAAAAGTGAATTTAGAAAAACATAATCTATAATCAGCTTTATCTAAAACACTACTATCAAGCCCAATTGAACCACCTATAATAAAATTAATAGTTGATGAAATTTGTGTTATTTCATCTATTTTTTTAGCAAGTCCAACTGAATCTAATTCCTTACCCTTTAAATCTAGAGCAATAGTATAAGAATTATTAGGAATCTTTGATAGTATTCTTTCTCCTTCTTTTTTTAGAATTGTTTTACTATCTAAATCATTAGATTCATCCATTACAGTAATTAATTCAATATTAGAATACTTACTAATTCTTTTCTTATATTCTTCTATAGCATCAATAAAGTATTGTTCTTTAATTTTTCCAACAGATATAATATTTATTTTCATAACTACACCTCTATTATTCTTGATGGATAATCTTGTTCAGCATAATCAAATACTATCTTATCTACATCAATTGAGAAATCATTAAATACTCTAAATACTGTTTCCTTTAAGACATCTAAGCTATTACATTCTTGTGATCTATGAATAAAAACAATGTTTTTAGTCTTATCAGTAATTAAATAACTTAGGTTAACCGCAGAGTCTTCATTAGATAAATGTCCTCTATCTCCTAGAACTCTATTTTTTAGCCTTTGACATCTATTAGAATTCATTTCCATTTCAGGATCATAATTAGCTTCAAACAAATAACAATTAGCCCCTTCTAAAATAGGACGATATTCACTATCTAAATAACCTGTATCCGCAATATAAACGACCTTTTTATCATTCTCTTTTATTACCATTCCAAGGCATTCTACTGTATCATGAGATAGGGGAATAAATTCTATTTCCATATCATTAATTTTTATCTTTTCAAACGGACTAACAAATGTGTGATTTAAATTTTTGATATTATGATAAATGTCTGGACTAAGCGATAAATAAGACCTTTCATTAATGTAATAATTCACATTAAGCTTATTAAGTAAACTACACATATTACCTGTATGATCACCATGTTCATGTGTAATTAATAAGGCATCTGGATTAATAGTTTCTATACCCGAATCATTTAATCTTTTCTTAAATTGTTTAAAGGATATTCCAGCATCAATTATAATAGTTGCGCTACTACCAATGATGTATGTTGAATTACCTTTTGAGCCACTGCCTAAGACAATTATTTTCATTCAAATCACCTCTTTTATTTTATCATAATTCAAGGCTTTATGAAAGGGTGAGTAATATATAAATTTATTTTATATATTGCATATTATGAAAAAAAATGATATTATAGATTATGCTATGGTTTTACCATAGTATAACAAATATAAAGACAATATGAGGAGTGACTTACAATGGAAAACAAAAAGGTATTAGGTAAGATTCTTCCAGCCGTATTAGTCCTTGTCTTTGCATTATTACTAGTAATTACAATTTCTTCTTGCTCAAAGGCAAAGAAGACTCCAGTAGGTGCAATTGAAGATAAGGAAGGATACTTAAAGTTAGATCTTGCCAACGATGAGACTTATTCTATTTCCAAACTTGAATTCTATAACAAGCTAAGATATGTTGGTTACACTACATTTGAAGATGCTTTATATGAAGCTGCTTTAAGTGATTATGTAAAAGATATCAAAGATGATATAGAAGCAAATAGTGCAAACTTAGAAAACTCTAAATACTATAAGAGATTCAAGTACATTATTGATAAAGAAGTTTATGGAACATCAGATCAAGAGTCTATCGATGATTTCGAAGATGATGAAAGATTAGTAAATGAGAAAAAGTATTTAAACAACATCAAACAAATTGGTTATGATGTAGATGATACTACTAACATTTATCAAAAGGCATCATTCGAATATCAAACTATTACTCTTGCTAAAAGAGAATACGCTAGAAAATGTCTTCTTGAAGATGTTGAAGATGTTGATAGTGAAAATCAAATTACTGATAAGAAGATTGAAGATTTCTTCAATAAGAAAGTTGCTGATAGAGGAGATTTAAGTGCATTACTTATTCTTTTCACATCTCAATCAGAAATTGAAGAAGCTTTAATGCAAATGAACTTAAAGTTTGTAGGTAGTAAGATTTATAGAGTACCTGCAAGTGAAGCACATTATGAAGATAGTGCAAACAGAACTTTCAAAGAATATGAAGATTATTATAAAGATGAGTTCAGTGCTACTGCTGATGGTGTATCAGCACTAGAAGATAATGAAGTTTTATTTGAATTATGTAGAATTTATAATTATGTTTATTCTTACAGAACAAAGATTAAGTTTGAAATTAATGGTGTTGATTACTTAGATGAAACTGCTCATCCGATTGATCCACTAGTAGATAGCTATACTACATCTGATTATAAAGCAATTAAAGAATTCGCTTTAGAAGATATGGTTGAAATGCTTTTAGCTCAAGATTTAGGTGATATTAAAACTTCTCCTAGATTTACTTATGACTATAAGACATTACATGATATGGATACAACTTTACAACAAGCTTTAAATAGTTCTTACTCTTATAACTATGATGGAAATCCAAGATATAATACTCCATCATCAACATTCGGTAGAGGAAACTATTTAACATTCAAACTTGCTGATGGATATCAATTATCTTATAAATCATTAAAAGATTTAGTAGCTTTAAACGATAATATCGATAACAAAGAATCTGAATCAGTTATTAAGGCTAGCTTAGAAACTGTTAAAGAAAATTATAAAGCAATCTTAAAGGCATTAAAGATTTTTGATGATGAAGCTGCTGTTAAAGCATGGGCTAAAGATTATGCTACAAACGTTGAAGTTTTAGGCTTCAAAGGTGCTAAAGAAATTTTAGCTAGTACTTCTGATAAAGAAAGCGAAGATTCAATTTGGGCACAAGTATTTGAAGAAATGCTTACTGATGATTATATTAAAGAAAAATTAGAAGATTATCTTGATGAAGATTGTAAGATTACAATTTATGATTCATTATTTGAAGTTCAATTCGCTCAAAATAATGATTTCTATAAAGCAGGTAATAAACAATCTAAAGAATACGTTCTAAAGGTTAAAGTTGGCGATCAAGAAAACAAGATCACTGCTGAAGATATGTTTAGTAGATTAGAAAAGAAATATGGTGCAAACACTTCTATTTCTTTACTAGCTAACCAAATTCTAAAAGAAAAATATTATGATCAAATTACTGATGATAAGAAGAAAGAATTTGAAGAAGAATATGATAATATCATCGCATTCTTCGCACAAGGTAAGTCTGAAGAATATGGTTATAGTGCTTCTATCGGACAAAAAGCATTCGTTAACCTATACTTCCAAGCAGATAGCAAGGATGAAGCAATCTTCAACATGTGGGCTACTGCTGAATTACAAAATATTCTAATTTATGAAAATGCAACTGACTTTAAGTCAAACATTTATGAATTATTCAACACATTAACTAATGTTGAAGCTAAAGATTTTGTTGATCTAGAATTTAACTTATTATATGCTTACACTGATGACGATGAAGATGGTGAAGCTGATGACTGGACATTAGTTCCTGATGATGATGCTAGAAAACAACAAGTAATGGAATTATCTGCTCAATTAATTAACATCATTAATGAAAGAGTAGCAAATGAATATTCTAAGAGTGAAAAGAGCAATGCTTATAACTCATTACGAAGTAAATATGAATCTGCAGCTAGAATTTCTAGAGTAGGTAACTATGGAACTGATACAATTCCATCAGAAGGATTCGCTTCTACTGCTGAACAAGAAGCATTCTACTTCGCTCAATTTAAAGCACAAGGTATCTTCCTTGCTGGTGATATTTCTAAACATGTTGATTCTGTAACAAGCTTACTAGGAATTAAAGATGAAGCTTATGAAAATCATTTAAGAAAAATCTATGAATATATGATTAAGAACTTCGATGCTGATTTAGATAGTGATCAAACAATCGCTAGAACATTTGAGCTTGATGAAGATGGAACATTAATTGGACCAAGCATTGATAAAGCTTATGAAGATAAATTATTCATCTTCGAAAAAGGATTTGGAACAATTTATCTACAAAAGACAGTTAAGGCTCCTTCATTCAAGTTTGAATTATCTGATAACGCAGATACTCCTACTGGAAGCAAGGTATATCCTTATTCTGTAGATCCAGATGATCCATTCCCAACAGAAACAGATGCTGATGGAAAGAAAGTTCCAAAAGATATGACAGATGATCCAAATACTCTATATAACTCAACTGATAAGGTAACTAATAACCAAATTCAAATTTATATTAGAGAAAATAAAGAAGGTGTTGAATCACTTTCAACAAGCGTTCTAGATGCATTTAAAGCATATACTGATGAAAGAATAATGGCTAATTACTTATCTAATAACTTTAGATACTACATTTCATTAACATTAATCAACCAAAAGATTAGTGAAGGTAAGTTAACACTTGATGCTGATTTACTAAATGAAATCAAAGAATTAGTTGATTGCAAGAGTGCAGCAATATTCAACTTCGAAGAATCTGCTTTAGCAACAGAATGGTACAATTTATTTAAATAAGTCAATCCTATAAAATATATTGGGCTAGATTAAATTCTAGCCCTTTTTTTACGCAGATAATTTATCATATTAAGTGCAACACATAAATAAAAAGGTACATAATACTATCTTTATGTTAAAATTTAAGTGACCAAACAAAAATTTAACGGAGGATAATATTATGTACTATAATCATATTACCATAAATGAGCGTGC
>JAGCWW010000012.1 GCA_017961685.1 Acholeplasmatales bacterium
AGGAAATCATTGATAATTTCATATATTATTACAATAATGAAAGATTACAAGAACAAATAAAAGAGCTAACGCCAATTGAATATAGGTCGTTAGCCCTTAGTGTGCCTTTTTAATTCTTGTCCGTTTTATTCAAACAGTATCCACCATATTAAGCCTCTATTTTATATTTCTTTTTAAATACATTTATGATTTTTAGATATAAGAAACCAAGTCCTATTAGAAGTAATAATAGTAATATAATCCAATACATTACACCTATAAATGGTAATTCATTACTAAAGCCAAATGCTCCAGCTTCACTTCCCCAGTTTAGGAAAAAGTATGGATAATTATATTCAGTAGTAAACTTCCAATCAAGCTTATAACCAATACCTGCATATATTGCATATAGTAGTGGTGGAATAATTACATATATTACATCCTTCTTTTTAAAATACATATTTATTCCAACAACAAAGAAATCAACTACTGCAGATACAGGAACTATTACATGAGTTAAAATATTAGCTAGATTCCATGCTTGAGATCCAAGAGTTGGTGCAAGCATGAATGTAAATACTAAACCTGTTAGAGTAATAGATATTGTTGAAACTAGCTTTATTACATACCAAATTCTATTTGCTTTAAAGTTTTTAAGTAAGAATATTAAACCTATTAAACAAACGATTGCAATTAAGATATTTGATTGTATTGTAAAATACATAAATATCATATTTCCACTCATAAACTCACTTTCAGAAGTTGCACTTACTATTACACCTATAATAACGGATATTATAAGTATACTTTTTAAAATAAGAGATGTTATAAATTGTTTTTTAGATAATTCCATAATATCTCCTATCTAAATTGTTTTAATAACTTATTTAAAGTAATGTATAAATTATATGCTTCTTCTTGAGTTAAATCGATACTTTTAGCCATACATTGAGGTATATTTACTGCCTTATCTCTTAAAGCAAGACCTTTATCAGTAATTCTTATAATTAAGTTTCTATCATCATTATCATCTTTTAATCTATATACAAAACCTTTTTCTTCTAGTTTTCTAAATAATGGCGTAAGTGTGCCACTATCTAAGACAAGTCTTTCTCCTATATGCTTAAGTGTAGCCTCACGCTCTTCCCATAAAACCATCATAGCAACATACTGTGTATATGTTAGATTTATTTCATCTAAATATGGTTTATATATCCTTTGTATTTCTTTTGCACAAGCATACATAGGAAAACATAACTGACTATCTAACTTTAAGCAATCGTACTTTCCCATTATAATCCAAGTAATCCTTTAATATCTTTTTCTATTTTCTTAGGTTTTGTAGTAGGCTCATATCTTTTAATAGCATTACCATCTTGATCAATTAAGAATTTAGTGAAATTCCATCTAATATCATTAGTTCCTTTTGTGTTACTCATGTTTTGAAGCATAGCCATTACAGGACCTCTTCCTTTATATGGTTGTGCTTCTTTTAAGTAAGTAAATAGAGGTTGTGCATCATCTCCATTTACATCACCTTTCTTAAATAGAGGGAATTTAATCCCAAATCTACCTGTACAGAATGTATGAATTTCTTCATCACTTTCAGGAGCTTGTTCCTTAAATTGGTTACAAGGGAAATCTAAGATTTCAAAACCTTTATCATTATACTTTTCATATAATTCTTCAAGTTCCTTATATTGTGGAGTAAAACCACAACCAGTAGCTGAATTTATAATTAATAAAACTTTTCCTTTATAGATACTTAAATCTACTTCTTCACCTTTATAATTTAATACTTTAAAATCTAATACGTTCATATTAATCCTCCTTATACATATAATAATTTTTCTATTTCATCTTTTTTTCTTGCTAGAACACATCCACCAACATGTTCTTGATTTAGGATATGTTCATTCTTAATCATTTCAAATAATTTTGAATTAATAGCTTCTTTTAAGCCACTATTTTTAACATTTATATCTGAATATGGAGAAAATGGACAAGGTTCAGCACCACCATGAGCATTTATATGAAAGAATCCTCTACCTGCCGCAACGCATCCACCATAATTTTTTTCATCTCCAGGGAATGATATATAAATCATTTCACCAATTGTTTCTCTAAGTTTATTTATTCTATTTGCTAGATAATCCCTAGATTCATCACTTAAAGCTAAGTATTCGTCATTTTCATTTGTAGGAACAAATTCAACAAATATAATA
>JAGCWW010000013.1 GCA_017961685.1 Acholeplasmatales bacterium
AGGAAATCATTGATAATTTCATATATTATTACAATAATGAAAGATTACAAGAACAAATAAAAGAGCTAACGCCAATTGAATATAGGTCGTTAGCCCTTAGTGTGCCTTTTTAATTCTTGTCCGTTTTATTCAAACAGTATCAAATCGAGTCTTTTATTATTTTTATTAAATCATTAAAATCATCAATAATGTAGTTAGCACCATACTTTTTAGCTTCATCGACTGAACCATATCCATATGTTACATAACAACTTTTTATATCATTTTCTTTTGCTCCAACGACATCATGGAATCTATCTCCAACCATTAATATTTCATTATTATTAGTTATATTTAAACTATCAATTGCATACTTTATGACTTGTCCTTTTTTATTTCTTGTTTCATCAAGAGTAGCACAAGCACAAAAAGAAAAATAATCATAGATATTAAAATGTTTAAGTATTTGAATACTAAACTTTTCAGGTTTTGAAGTTGCTAAAACTAATGTGCAACCTAGCTTTTTCAACTCTTTTAATACTTTTTCTGTATTAGAATATATTTCATTTTCAAATAATCCTTTTGTTGAATAAACTTCTCTATAATATTCTTTTGCTTTTATTGCATCTTCATAAGTAAAATCATAATAATCAATAAATGAATCAACAAGTGGTGGACCTATAAAGCATTTTAATTCTTCATTAATAGCATCTATATTAAATTTTTTTAGAGCGTATTTAACAGAATTAGTAATTCCAAGGAATGGATCAGTTAAAGTACCATCTAAATCTAAGAATACATATTTAAACATAAAATTATACCTCGAATATTATTATAACATAATAATTTAATATGTGATATAATATAATTTGGAGGGATTATATGAACACTAATGAATCTATCGAAATGTATTTAGAAACAATACACGTTTTATCTAAAAGATTAAGCCATGTTAAAAGTATTGATGTAGCTAATGAATTAAACTATGCTAGAGCAAGTGTATCTAGAGCAATTCAATTAATGCAAGATAAAGAATACATTATTTTAGATGAAAAGAAAAATATTACTCTAACTAAAAAGGGTTTAGAGGTTGCTAATAGAATATATGATAGACATGTTACTTTAACTAATTTGTTAGAAAGTATTGGTGTAAGTAAAGAAGTAGCTGAAGCTGATGCATGTAAGATTGAACATGTCATATCTGAAGAAACTATGCTAGCAATTAAAAAGCACTTTGATAAATAATTATTTTAATAATTAATTTATATATTTACATTTTTAAAAATAATTGGTATAATGAAATAGTCGTTTAAGGAGGATGTTTAAAATGGCAACTATTGAAAAAATGGAAAAAAGTTTAGTTAAAATCATCATTGATGTAACACCTGAAGAATTCGAAGAAGGATTAAATAAGGCTTTTGATAAGAAGAAAAAAGATGTAACAATTCCAGGATTTAGAAAAGGTCAAATCACAAGAGCACAATTTGAAAAGAAATTTGGCGTAGAATCTTTATATGAAGAAGCAATCTATGCTATTGCAGATAAAAAGTATGGTGAAGCAGTTCAAGAAAATCAATTATTCGTTGTTGGTGATCCTCAATTAGCTGATCTAAATGAAATCGAAAGAGGAAAAGAATTTAAGTTCTCTATCATCGTTCCAGTTTATCCAGAATTTGAAGTTAAAAACTTTAAAGGATTAAAGGGTAAGAAAATGGTTCTTGAAGCTACAGATGAAGAAATTAATGCTGAAATCGAAGCTTTAAGAGAACAAAATGTTTTAGTTACACCAAAAGAAAATGGTGCAATTGAAGAACATGATATCGCTGTATTTGATTTCAAAGGAATGAAAGATGGCGTAGCATTTGAAGGTGGAACAGCTGAAAACTATGAACTTGAAATTGGTTCTAAACAATTCATCCCTGGATTCGAAGATCAAATGATCGGTATGAAGCAAGGAGAAGAAAAGACAATCAATGTAACTTTCCCAAGCGAATATCAAGCAACAGATTTAGCTGGTAAAGAAGTTCAATTTGCTTTAAAGCTTCATGAAATTAAGAGAAAAGAATTACCAGAAGTAAATGATGATTTTGTTAAAGATTTAAATAAAGAAAATATTAATACAGTTGAAGAATTAAAGGCTTCAATTAAGAAAGACATCGAGAAGAACAAAGAACAAAATGAAAAGAATAGACTTGCTGATGAATTAATTGAACAATTATCTAACAGTATTGAAATTGAAATTCCACAAGCTATGGTTGATGCATCTGTTAAAGATGAATTAAAAGATTTCGAAAGAACAGTTAACCAACAATATGGAATGAAGATGGAAGAATTCAAGAAGATTGCTCAAGTAAATGAAGAAGAATTCATGAAGAACGTTACTGAAAGAGCATCTAAGAAATTAAAAGAAACATTAATCTTAGAACAAATCGTTAAACAAGAAAAGTTAACAGCAACTCCTGAAGAAATCAATAAGAGCTTAGAAGATATCGCTGCTGCTAACAATATGAAGGTTGAAGACGTTAAGAAATACGTTAACCCTGCAGACATCGCATTTAATGTTTCAATTAATAAAGTAATTGATTTATTAATCGCTAACGCTAATCTTGAATAAAAAATAATTTAAATAACTCGATTCGTCGAGTTATTTTAATCTAGAAGGAGGGATTATATGGAAAATATTCTACATGCACCTGCCATTCCTTTAAGAGGCTTAATTCCAATTCCAAATAATGAACAGAGAATTGAAATTGGTAGACTTATGTCACTAAAGGCTTTAGAGGTTTTAGATAATGAACTAGATAGTGAAGATGTAATTTTATTACTTCAAAAAGATCCATCTATTGCTGAACCTAAGCCTAAAGACTTTGAAGAATATGCCGTACTTGCTACTCGTAAAAGTCAAATCAAGCTTCCTACAGGAAATATTAAAGTTAAATTTAAAATTATTAAAAGAGTAGAAGTTTTATCTTATCTTAAAACTGATGAATACTTTGAAGTAACATATAAAGAAGTAGAAACAGTTAATGGTGATTTAGATGAACAAAGTGCTTTAGTAAAACTAGTTATTAAAACAGTTTTAGAATCTGATTCTCAAACATTCAGTAACCATCAAGATTTAATGAAGATGGTTCAAACTGAAATAGAACCTGAACTTTTATGTGATTTAGTTTCATTTAACCTAAAGGGAAATGAAATGAGAAAGATTAGATACATCAAGGATAATAACTTAAACAATAGATTAAGATTTATCTTAGAAGATATCGAATATGAAAGATTCATAGGGGACTTAGAAAATAAGATTAATAATGATGTTAAAAAAGCCATTGATGAATCACAAAAAGAGTATTATTTAAGAGAAAAGATGCGTGCTATCCAAGAAGAACTTGGAGATAAAGCCGTTAAGGAAAAAGATGTAGAAAAGATGCGTAAAGCAATCAAGAAAGCACAAATGCCAAAAGAGATTGAAGAAAAAGTATTAAATGAACTTCAAAGATATTCAGTATCTCCTCAAGGAATGGCTGAAACTGGCGTTATTAAGGGCTATATTGATTTTATGACAGAACTTCCTTGGCATAAAGCAAGCGTTGATAATACTGATTTAAAAGTTGTTAAAGAAAAACTAGATTTAGATCATTATGGTCTAGAAGAAGTTAAAGAAAGAATAATTGAATACTTAGCAGTTAAAATCATGACTAATAAGAATCCACAAACTATTCTATGTTTAGCAGGACCTCCAGGAGTAGGTAAAACTACTTTAGCTATGTCTATTGCTAATGCATTAGGTAGAAAGTTTGTTAAACAATCATTTGGTGGAGTTAAGGATGAAGCTGAAATTAGAGGACATAGAAGAACATATGTTGCTGCTATGCCAGGTAGAATACTTAAAGGTATGCATACAGCTGGAACAATTAACCCTGTATTCTTAATCGATGAAATCGATAAACTATCTAGTGATTATAAGGGTGATCCATCTAGTGCAATGCTAGAAGTATTAGATCCAGAACAAAATTCACATTTTTCAGATCACTATGTAGAAGAACCATATGATTTAAGTCAAGTACTATTTATTGCTACTGCAAACTATCTTGAAAATGTGCCTGCACCTTTAAGAGATAGAATGGAAATAGTATCCTTAGATAGTTATACAGAACATGAAAAATATAATATTGCTAAAAAGCATTTAATCCCTAAACAACTAGATATTCATGGTATTACTAGTGATAAATGTGAATTCTCAGATGAAGCAATTTACTTTATCATTAGACACTACACTATGGAAGCTGGAGTTAGAGAATTATCTCGTATGGTCGCATCTATTATTAGAAAGACAGTAAAGGATATTCTAATCAACAAAATTGAAAAAGTTTATGTTGATGAAGCTAAGGTTGAAGAATATTTAGGTGTTAAGAAGTTCACTCATAATGAAATGGAAAAGACTGACCAAGTAGGTGTTGTAACTGGACTTGCTTATACTCAATTTGGTGGAGATACTTTAGAAATAGAAGTAACTTACTATAAGGGTAAAGGTGGTTTAGTATTAACTGGTAAGCTTGGTGAAGTTATGAAAGAAAGTGCCTCAATTGCCTTAAGTTATATTAAAGCAAATGCTAGTGAATATAATATTGATCCAAAACTATTTGAAGAAAATGATATTCATATTCACGTACCAGAAGGTGCAGTACCTAAAGATGGTCCAAGTGCTGGTGTTACATTAGCAACAGCTATTCTATCATGCCTAACAAATAAAAAGGTTAGATGTGATTTAGGTATGACAGGAGAAATCACTCTACGTGGTAATGTCTTACCTATTGGAGGCTTAAGAGAAAAGAGTATTGCGGCTTTAAGAAGCGGTTTAAAGGAAATTTTAATACCAAAAGAAAACCACAAGGATATTGAAGATTTACCTGAAGAAGTTAAATCAAAATTAATCATAAATGAAGTATCTCATGTTAAAGAGGTATTCAGTAAGGCTTTTAGATGATAATTAAAAAGGCGGACTATGTAATTGGTGGAACTAAGCTTAATCACTTCCCAACTGATAACTTAAATGAACTATTATTTGTTGGTAGAAGTAATGTAGGTAAATCTAGTTTCATTAATTCACTAGCTAATAAAAAAATCGCAAGGACATCTTCAAATCCTGGTAAAACACAAGTAATTAATTTCTTTCTAATAAATGAAGCTTTCTATTTTGTTGATGTACCTGGCTATGGCTATGCAAGGGTATCAAAGGATAAAAAAGATGAATTTGGTGTAATGATTGAAAATTATATTACCAATAGAGGCAATCTAAAAGCTGTTTTCTTACTTGTTGATTTTAAAGTAGGTCCAACTAAAGATGATTTATTAATGTATGAATTCTTAAAATATTACAATAAAAAAATTTATATAGTCGCAACTAAATGTGATAAAGTAAATATGAGTAATACAATTAAGACGAAAAAAATGATACTGAATAAACTAGGAATAGAAGAAAAAGACTTACTAATTACATCAAGCGAAAAGAAAATAGGAATAGATAAAGTCTTAAATTTAATAGAAGAATTAGTAGGATAACAAATTTATCCTACTTTTTTTTCATATTTATGATATAATCATATTGGTGATAAAAATGATTTATGATTTTGGTGAATTTTTTAAAGACAATATTTTATGGTTTGCTCTAGGCTTAAGCTTGCTAGGTATTATTATTTGTATAATTTCTATTAAGTTAGTTAAAAAGCATAAGAAGCATAAAAAACCAAAGCTAAAAATAGATGAAGCATACGTAACTGATCTAATTAATTTATTCGGTGGAAAAGAAAACATTGATAAAATTGATGTTGATGGAAATAAATTAAAAGTAGATGTTAAAGTAGTAGATAATGTTGATTTAAATGGTATCAAAGAAAAAGCTAAAAGCGGTGTATTTGTTGTTAACCAAACAATCAAAACATTATTTATGTATGATTCAGCTACATTAAAGAAGGAATTAGATAAATATAAAGGATAAGGAAAATCTTATCCTTTTTTGTTTACTTTCAGTATACTTTTATTTATAAAAGTAGTATAATAACAATGTAGTTTTAAAAAACAACAAAAAAAAGGGGAGATTAAAATGAAAAAAAGAAAAATATTAACTGGAATACTTTTAGTTAGCGTTGCCGCACTTTCGTTTGTCGCATGTAAAAAGAAAAAGACAAATCCAAGTACAACTAGAAGCGCAATAACTACAACAAGATCTAATACAACTAGATCAAATACAACAACAAAAGCAAACTCAACTACTAAAAAAACTGAGGTCATTAAAGCTGATAGTAAGTTTTATAAAGCTGGAAATACTGGATGCATTAATGTCAATGTAAAAGAAGGTAAAGTTGATTCAATCATACTTTTGACTGGAGGACTTAGTGGAACATTAAAGCCAATATATAAAAATGATAAGATTATTGCATTTAATTTCTATAGCTTTTATATCGAAAATCCTGAATCTATTTGTGCTCAATTTATGATTAATAATGCTGAAGATTTAGCTAGTTGTGGAATTGAAACATTCTATGATGGAGATGATTTTGTAATTAGAAATGCAGCTTATGTTGCTACTTATAAAGCAATGAACTCTTTATATCAAAATGAAGATTTCAAGGGAATAAATGACATTAAAGTTAGTAATAAAGGTGTAATTAGCGCAAATATTGATGAATTAGATAAAGATGAATACAAAGTCACTAAAGATGGTTTTGAATTTAATACAGAATCAAGGTATGGAAGCTTTAAATTTGTAGTTGATTATACTGATGAATTAAACTTCACTGTGGAACAATATAATAAATATACTGATTCTTTAATTAAAACATTTAAGTCTACTAAACAATCTAATGGTGATGTTTTAAGAGAAGAAATATCTAATACAGATGGTATATCACCACTTACTCCAGTTCCACTATCAGCTCCAATTGGAGCACCTATTAGCCCAATATACTTAGTTAAGAATAAAAAGGCTTTACTACATTTTGAAAATGGACTACTTAAAAGTGAATCTGTTCTTAAAGATGATGATTCAGTCAATTATGTACTTGCATCATATCAATATAATAGTGATTCATTAGTAAAGAGTAAGAGTGCTATTAGATTTGGTGATGAATTCACATGTGATTATACTTATAATAATGGAAATTTAGTCCAAGCTGCTTATGTATATAAGTATTTTACTTGCGATTATAATTATGATTATGATTCAAATAATAGACTAATTGAAAATACCTATTACGCTACAAATGGCGTTACGGAATATGGAGAAAGTTATGGTTATACATATGATAATAATAATAGAATAGCTACTTATACTACAGAAGTAACTGATAACGGAGCTGTTTATAAAGACTTATTAGAATTAACATATACTAATGGATTTGTTTCTAAAATAGAAAAATATGCTGTAAATGGAACAAATTTAGTATTATATAGTGTTTATGAAAAAGATTATAATACTGATGGCACAGTAAAATTTGAATCTACAAAATATTATGATAGCGATGAAGAAGTTTATAATTCTGAAAAGAAAGAATACATCTATGATGAAGAAAAATATGTTATCGGCCAAAAGAAATCTAAATTTGAAAATGGTAGATGGACATTAAAAACAGTCGAAACAAAGAATAATACTTCAAATTCAGAAAGCAAGCATGTTGAAACTTACCGTGCAGAAGGAGATAACGATTATATCCAAAGTGAAACTGATGAAACAAAGACATATAGCCCATATAATGGAAACCTAACTTATGAAGAAACTATTCATAAAACATATACAAGTGAAGGAACTCCTTTCTTACTTCAAACATTAAAATGGACAACTGAATATAATGGCAATAAAACAATTAATAAAAACTTTATTTTAAAGGATGAAGATTTTGTACTATTCAATTGTTCTTATGTAGAAATAGATGAAAATAATCGTGTTGTTTTAGAATATCAAACAACATTTGATATGGAAACTTTAGCATTCAAATCAGGAACTTCAAATGATTATGAATATACTATAGAAGATGATCATATATCCGTTAAAAAATCTATTTATACACATACTTCTTATGCTACTGACTATTCTCCATCTAATAGAGTATTAGATAGAGTTGAAAAATATGATATTGATGCTGATGGTAATAGAATTGGCGATTTAACTACTTTATATTATGATGAAATTGATAGATTAGCTAAAAAAGAAGTATATAACGGAACTTATACTGATACTTATGAATATTCTTATGATAGTGAATATGTTAAAGAAGTATTAACACCAGGAATGAGCCCAGATATCACAGAAAACTATTATTATAAAGATCCAACTATAGATAACTTACTAGAAACTATTAGAATAGTACGTCAAGAATCTTCTGACATTTTATATAGTATGGTTTATCAACATTTCTATGCAAAGTTTAATCCAGTAATTGGTGCTAAAATAGGTGAAGATATTACTTATACTTATGAAAATGATATTTTAGTAAGTGAATTAAAAATAAGTTATATAATTAAATCTATAGGTGATGATAATCAAATAGAATATAACACTGTTGGATATATAACTATATATACATATGATGCTTATGGTAGAGAAATTGAAAAAGCTATTTATAAAGATGACTTAGATAATTTATATGAAAAATATACATATACATATGATGAAGATACTAATAGAAAAGATGGCTTAACTTATGAATGGCATTCAAGTGGCATCGATTATACAGGTGAAGGAATTTATCAATATCAAGATGATAGAAATTATTTAATGGATATAAAGATCTATAAAAAGGGTGAAACAACACAATTTGAAGAAAGAGCTTACTATTATCAAGATGGTTTATTGACTAGAGAAATACACGATTATGTTACAAACCGTAGTGATACATTCTATGGCACTTTATTTGGAAAAGTAGTTCCAACTGATGCAGCTGATGAAAGCGAATATGCTAATGGAAATTTCTTAATTAGATCATCAATGGGATTCTATTATGATTTTTACGGAAATGCTGTTATGTCATATCAAGAAAGATATGACGAAGAATATGAAAACGATGTTGTTATAGATGAATTAGATGATAATACACTTGTAAGTTATCGTAATTCAATTACTTATTTCCTTGATAATACTGATAAAATTACTTATAAAGAAGTTACAAAGTATAGACCTGATGATACAAAGATTAGTGAAAAAGTAACTGAAAATGAGTTTGATGGAACTGATAGTTATGCTCAAACAAAAACTGAAACTTATTATGATGAAGATGAAAATATCATAACTATAATTGTAGAATCTTATACAATAGATTATGAAACTGATGAAATTACTTATGGATCTAAACAAGTTACAGATTATACAACTAATCCAAATGGAGATGTAACAAATTACATTTATGATGATACAGTTGAAGGAAATTGGAGAGAAGTATAATAAAAAATTAGGGAACCTAAATTGGTTCCCTTTTTATTTTTTAAAAAATGTTATATATTTTTTTACATCACTATTATTAAAACAATATCTTATATTTTTCCAAAATGATGGAAGAAGTGCTTTATAATTTGAATAACTAAATCTTTCATCATACAAAATAGCTACTCCTTTATCATTTTCGCTTCTAATTAATCTACCTACAGATTGTATTACTTTACTAATGCCTGGAATTTGATAAGCATATTGAAGTCCATCCCTATTAGTTGAATCAAAATAATCTTTAAGCATATTATTATATTCATCAAATGGAGGTAGACTTACTGTTACTATCATAACACCACTAAGCATATCACCTAAATAATCAATTCCTTCACTAAAGATACTACCCATAATGAAGAATCCTACCTTTGTTGTATCATGAGTAGAGAATTCATTTAAAATCGCATCTTTTTCATCTTCAGTTAAGTTCTTTGATTGTATTATGCATTCATAATCTGGATCATTTAGTCTTTGAACTACCATATTCATATATTCATATGATGGAAAAAAAACTATGTAATTACCTACTTTATATTTAACTAATTCATCAATACATTCTAATATATCTTCAATACTATTTTCTCTATCAGTATATTTTGTGAATGTATTTTTTCTAATTAAGACTAATAAATTATCTTTTGGAAATGGTGATGGAATAGTTATTTCATTACCGTTATTTTGGGTAATTAGATTTTTATAATAATCTATTGGATGCATTGTCGCACTAAAAAAGATAGAAGATGTTGAATAATTATCAAGTGTTGTTTTTATAAATTTAGATGCGTCCATACATTTAATAGAATACATATCATAATCTATTACAAATCTAAAATCTTTATCAAAGAATTCACTAATCTTTAAGAAGTTCTTTAAATTAAAATAATAGCTTAATGCATTATCTCTAATTTTTTTGGCTTTTTCCGACAGTAAGACCTTTTCTGCCTTTGAAACAATACGCCTTAAGGTATCTAAAAAGTCAAAAGGAATATCATCTAAATAATTAAAATCTCTATCATAATTTGATACTATATCATAGAATAAATCAACTAATCTATTCATACTTGGAGCTAGCTTTTTAATATATTCATTTAACATATTAACATCATTTAAGCTAATAGTAGAAGAATACATTTCTTTACTCCTATTTATTAAATTATGTGCCTCATCAATTAGTAATATTTGTTTATAATCAAAAGTATCAAAATATCTTACTAAATGCGTTCTAGGACAGAAAGCATAATTATAATCTCCAACAATTATATCTGCGTAATTTGATAGATCTAATTGATATTCAAATGGACATATTTTATATTCTAATGCTTTATCAATAATTGTTTTTCTATCAATGATATCTTTATTATCATACATATCATAAATAGCGTATTTTAATTTCTCATAATAACTAACCATAAATGGACACTTATCAGGATTGCATAACTTATCTCCTGTAGCACACATTTTCTCTTTAGCGGTTAATTCAATAGTTTTAATCTTACAACCACTATTTACAAACATTTTAACTGTTTCTAAACATACGGTTTTACCGCTTGATTTAGCGGTTAAATAGAAAATCTTTTGATTACGTTCTGTAATAGATTTTACTGCAGGGAAAAGTGTTGAAATAGTTTTACCTACACCTGTAGGCGCTATTGCGAATAATATGTTTTTATCATTAATATTTTTATAACAATCTCTAATAAATTCTAATTGATTTTTCCTGTAACTTTTAAATGGGAATTTTAAATCTTTAACACTATTAATTAATTCCATACTATGAGTATCAAGTTTACTAATCCATGAAATATATTCATTTAATGTCTCATAGAAGAACTCCTCTAAATCTTTAAAAGAGAAATTATAGAAAAATTGAGATTCTTTTTTTGATTCAAAATGGATATAAGTTATAACAATATCAATAGCTTCAAAATTAGATTCTAAAAGGTATAAATAAGCATACATTTTAGCCTGTGCTAAATGCTCCTTTTTAACATCAATTGTATTAATATCAGTAAAAGCTGTTTTAATCTCTTCAATTAATAATCCATTATTAAGTAGTCCATCAATAAACCCATGAACTGTAATATCATAATCACTAATAGTAAAGCGATTTTTTACATAATATTCTTTTTTATCAATATCTTTTTTATATAGCTTTTGCCAGTAAGAATGTATCTCACTACCAATAGCGTCGCTAGTTAAGTCGTTAGACAAATCTGCGGTTGAATATAAAAATTTTACGATATCTTTAACGGCTAAAACTAACTCCATTTTCCTCACCTAAAAATATTATAACACATATTGAAAAAAAGGGTTGTTTTTTTGTTTTATTTGTTGTAAAATAATAATGAAGAAAGAGTAAATGAGATTTCTCATAACATTAAGAGTTAGAATGGCATTAATAACTCTTTTTGTTTTTTATGGGGAATTTTTTTTATGCTTTAATATTTTTCATAATTATAATATAATTATATATAGGTGGGATAATGGATAGTTTTATTAATGATTTATTTTCTATATTAGAAATTAATACTATATATAATGATGATTTAAAGCCTTTCGGTAGTGGTAATATTAAGTGCTTAAACCGTATGCTAGAACTAGGTAAAAACAATGGTTTTGAAACACGTAATTTAGACAACTATTGTGGATATATTGAGCATGGCAAAGGTAGCGAAATATTAGGAGTTTTATGTCACTTAGATGTAGTAGATGTAAATAAAAGTAAATGGAATACTGATCCATTTAAACCTATAATATTAGATAATAAGATTTATGCTAGAGGTGCTCTTGATGATAAAGGCCCATTAATGGCTTCATTCTACGCTTTAAAGGAGCTTAAGGAAGAGAACTTTATCCCTAATAAACGTATTCGTTTAATAATGGGTTGTAATGAAGAAAGTGGTTCAAAATGTATGGAATATTATAAGATGCATGCAGAAGAACCAACTATTAGTTTTTCACCTGATGCAGAGTATCCTGTAATATTTGGTGAAAAAGCAATTCTAACTATTAAAATTAGTGGTAAAATTGATTCAATTATAAAAGAATATAAGGCAGGAGTTAAGTTTAATATTGTTCCTGATTATGCTAAATGCACTTTAAATAATAATGAAACTTTAGAGTTCTATGGTAAGGCTAGTCATGCGATGGAACCAAGTTTAGGAATTAATGCAATAGATAAATCTATAGATTATCTAAAATCGCTTTATGACGACAAATTCATTAATTTCTTAGATAAATATTTTAATAATGATTTAGATGGAAGTAAAATTAATTCAAAGTCACATAGTGATATAATGGGAGATTTAACATCTAATCTTGCGATTCTAGAAGTTAAAGATAATAAATTTAGTATGATTATTAATTATAGAATGCCTAATGAAAGTGATTATGATAATATAATCAATAATCTAACAAATATTCTAAAACCTTATAACTTTAATTTAGAAGTTTTAGATTATATGCCGTTGCATATTGTTGATCCAAACTCTAAATTAGTTCAAACTTTATTAAAATCATATATTAAATATACTAACGATTTTAACGCTAAACCTATTTCTATTGGTGGTGGAACTTATGCTAAAAGCTTTAAAAACTCTGTAGCTTTTGGTACGCGTTTTCCAGATGAAGAGGATATATGCCATATTGATAATGAATATGTTAATATTGATTCACTTAAATTATCAATTAAGATTATAAAAGATGCAATAAAGGAGCTATCAAAATAGTGAGAAGAAAAAATATAACAGGCGCAAAAGATAAAGTTAATAAATCGGAATATATTCTAGATGAAAATGTAAAAGTAGATTTATCTAAATTATTTAACAATAATAACCCAGTACATATTGAAATAGGAATGGGTAAGGGTAGATTTATTATTAATATGGCTAAAGAAAATCCTAACATTAATTTTATTGGTTTAGAAAAATATTCAAGCATAATACTTCAAGCTACTAAAAAGCTAGAGAATGAAGATTTACCTAATTTAAAATTAATTAATGTAGATGCTGAAAAGCTTTTAGATTTATTTGATAAAAAGTCAATTGATTTAATTTATTTAAACTTCTCAGATCCTTGGCCTAAAAAAAGACAAGCTAAAAGAAGATTAACTCATGAAAACTTTTTAAAGATTTATGATGAACTTTTAAAGAATAAGGGCGAAATCTATTTTAAAACAGATAATAGAGGTTTATTTGAGTTTTCCCTAGAAAGTATTACTAATTATGGTTTTAAGATTAAAAACGTTAATTTAGACTTACATAATAGTATTTTAGATTTTCATAATATAGAAACTGAATTTGAAGAAAAATATGGGGCAAATAGTCCTATTTATAGATTGGAGGCATATAGATGAAATTAGTTACTACAACAAAAAGTTATTTAGGAGATACTTTATTTGAAATCGCATATGAAACAATAGAAAAGTTTTCTGGATTAAATGCATGTGCTAAAATAGAAAATATAGATGTTGATTTATCTGATTTAAAGACTGACGGTAATGCCTTTGTCTATATTTCTAATCTAGATATTAATGGTAATGTTGATTTAGATTTTCTTAAAAAATATAAAAGAGTTATATTAGTTGCGATGGGTGCAAAATACCAACAATTACTTAAAAAAATATTTGATGAAGAATATGATGAAAACTTAAGTGCATCAAATTTATTTGATTTAGAAGATTGTTATATTATTGGAGATAATTATTCAACAAAATTAATTGATAAGACTGAATACGGGGAGTAGTGATATAATGTGTGGAATAGTAGGATACATTGGCGCTAAAGATGCTAGAAGCATTATCCTTGAAGGTTTAAAGAACCTTGAATATAGAGGATATGATTCTGCTGGTATTGCTTTAAAAAATGCTAATGATATTAAAATTTATAAAGATAAAGGTAGAATTAAACACTTATGTGAAATTACTGATTTCACCTTTGATACAAATTTAGGAATAGGACATACAAGATGGGCTACTCATGGAATAGTTAATTATGATAATAGTCATCCACATATTTCTAATAATAAAAGATTTGTTTTAGTTCATAATGGCGTAATAGAAAATTATAAGAAAATAAAATATGATTATTTATCAGATTATAATTTTTATAGTCAAACTGATAGCGAAGTTATTGTTAATTTAATTGAATTTTACAGTAAAAAAATGTGCACAGAAAGTGCCATTAGAAAAGTTGTATCTAAACTTGAAGGCTCATACGCTTTATTAATTATGGATAAAGAAAACTTAGACACAATTTATTGTATTAAAAATAAAACACCATTATTATTAGGCTTATCTAATGATGGTATAACTATCGCAAGTGATATTATAGCTTTCCCTAAAGATGTTAATAAATATTTCTCATTTGATGATCAAAGAATTGCGATCATTAAAAATAATGATGTTAAATTAATGGATTATATGGGATTTGAAATTGATATTAACTATAAAGATATTTCACTTGATACTTATAATGTAAGTAAAGGTGATTATGAACATTATATGCTTAAAGAAATTGAGGAACAACCAACTGTTTTAAGACGTATAATTACTAATTACTTTAATTATGATGATTGTGTTATAGATAAAAAGATAATTGATGCGATATTAGATTCTGATAAAATAAACTTTGTTGCTTGTGGAACAAGCTTATATGCATCCTTTATGGGTAAATATTTCTTCGAAAAATTATGTGGTATACCTACAGAATGTTTCGTTGCTAGTGAATTAGTTTATTCTAACCCACTAATGACTAAAAAACCTATATTTATCTTTGTATCACAATCAGGTGAAACACTTGATTGTATAACTGTTATGAAAAAATATAAGGCTCAAAACTATAAATTAATTACTTTAACTAATAATACAGCATCGACTATGGCCAATTTAAGTGACTATTTACTTGATATTTGTGCTAATCCTGAAATATCTGTTGCATCAACTAAATCATATGTTGCAAGTATTGCAATCATGTCAGTATTAGCTAAGGCTGTAAGTAATAAGAAAACAAACTTAAAGAATAACTTAAATAGAGTATCAATTGTTATTGATCAAATAATTGCTGATTTAAAGCCTGTAATTAAAAACATGGCTAAAAGCATTAAAGATAGTAAAGCTGTATTCTATATAGGTAGAGGTATAGATTACTGGGTAGGCTTAGAAGCTGCCTTAAAATTAAAAGAAATTTCTTATATTCATACTGATGCTTATTCTTCAGGTGAGCTTAAACATGGTACAATTGCTTTAATTGAAAAAGGTACACCAGTAATTGCTATATGCACACAAGAAGGAACAAACTCTATTGTTAGAAGTAATTTAGCTGAAGCTGAAGCTAGAGGGGCTAAAGGATATATTATATCGTTAGAATCATTATCATATTCGGAAGATGATATAATCATTCCAAACGTTGCTCACTACTTATCACCACTAGTTTCTCAAGTAGTTTGTCAAATGTTAGCTTATTATGTAGCTTTATATAGAGGAAACGATATAGATAAACCTAAAAACTTAGCTAAATCAGTAACTGTAGAATAATTATAACACTAGGATTTTCCCTAGTGTTTTTCTTTATAAATATAGTAATAGGCTCATTTTTCGAGCTTTTTATATAAAAATAGCACTCTCTACACTTACAATACCTAACTAGTTATTAAAACCAAATATAATCATAATAAATACTAGATAATTGAAAACTTGTAATGAATCAATTTGTAATATATAATTAAAATATATGGAGTGATTTATATGATAACTAAGGCAAAATTAAGCGATTTAAAAGAAATACTCGACTTACAACATCTCGCCTATATTAGTGAAGCAAAACTATTTAACAACATGAATATTGAACCACTTACAGAAACACTAGATGACTTAATAAACGAATTTAATAATGGAATTGTTTTAAAACTAACAGTTGATGATAAAATAATTGGTTCGGTTAGAACTTATGTTAAAAATGATACAGCTTATATTGGAAAGTTAATGGTTCATCCTGATTATCAAAAGAAAGGTTATGGATCTAAATTATTACTTGAAATTGAAAAAGTATGTAATACAAATAGATTTGAACTATTTACTAGCACAAGAAGTATTAAAAATATTAAACTATATGAAAGTTTAGGATATAAACAATTTAAAATTAAAAAAGTAGATGAAGAATTAAGTTTCATCTATTTAGAGAAATATAAGTCTTTATAATAAAGGCTTTTTTCTTTTTCTACAAGACAACTTATATCTGGTTATAAAAACTATGTAAACTTATATTTATAACCACTTATTACACACCTTTAATTAACTAGTTATAAAAACTAAATAAAATGGTAATAAAAACTAGAAAAATCAAACCTTGTATAAACTTATATTTTATAGTATAATTAGTTTGAAAAAGAGTTGATTTTATGCGTATTATTTCAGGTAAATATAGAGGTAAAAAAATAGATATTGTAGGTATAGATTCTACTAGAGAAACACAAGATAAAATTAGAGGCGCAATCTTTAATTCTATATATCCTTATACAAATAATTTGAAAGTTGGATTAGATTTATTTTCTGGTAGTGGAGCCATGGGAATAGAAGGTTTATCTAGATTTTTAGATACTTGTTATTTCAATGATTTAAATAAAGAAGCCTATAAAACTACTAAAAAGAACATAGATGCTTGTAAAATAGATAATTATAAGATTTATAATCTTGATTATAAAGAATGTTTAAATGAATTAAAAAACGTTAAATTTGACTGTATTTTTCTTGATCCACCATATAAATTAGAGGTAATTAGTGATATAATAAATTATGTCCTATCTAATAATATGTTAAATAAGGATGGATTAATAGTTTGCGAATATGAATTTAACTTTTACTTTAATGATTCTAAATTAGAAATAATTAAAGAAAAAAGTTATGGATATAAGAATGTAAAAATATATATGCTTAAGGAGTGATTTTTATGAAAATCGGAATTTATCCTGGTAGTTTTGACCCAGTAACATTTGGCCATATTGATATTATCGAACGCGCTAGTAAAATGTTTGATAAAGTATATGTTTTAGTATCATTTAATAATGCTAAAAACGCCTTTTTTACTCCAGAAGAAAGAGTAGAAATAATAAAAGAAGTTATTAAACCTAATAAAAATGTTGAAGTTATTTCATCTAATAAATTAACTGTAGAAGTAGCTAAAGAGCTTGGCGCAACTGTTTTAATTAGAGGCTTAAGAGCCGTAACTGATTTTGAATATGAATTGCAGATGGCTTCAACAAATAGAACTTTAAATAGTGATATAGAAACAATATTCTTAATGACTAATACACAATATTCATATTTATCAAGTCATTTAGTAAAAGAAATATTTGCTCTACATGGAAATATTAGTCACTTCGTACCTAAGTATGTAGAAGATAGATTAATTCAAAAAGTTAAGGCTGAAAAGACAAAATAAAAGACATTCCAAAGGAATGCCTTTTTCTTTTAATTATTTAATTATTGCATTTGAATTTTACTTGGATCAACTACTTCTGGTCTAGTATTAAACATTTGAGAGAAAATTTGATCAATAATTTCATCTAAATCTTCTTCAACTACATTATTATATTTTGTTGGAATAGTTAATGTTTGTGCATCATAGCTTGCTTTAACAGAAGCAGTAACTGTTGCATCAACTGTAACTTTACCTTTTAATGTGAAATCTGTAATCATTGAAGCCATAGCAGAATATTGTGGAGCATATTGTGAAATTAATTCAATAATATCTTCAGTTTCAAATTCAACCTTAGATAAATCAGCAGTACCCTTTAAGCTTACCTCTAAATCAGCACCAGCAATTTCATGATCTTTAGTTAATGTTACTTCGAATTTAGAAACTTTTAAGTTTAGACCAATCTTTTCAAGTTCAACTTGAGTTTCAGCGAAATCATCACCTAAATCGAATGCCTTTAAATCTGAGCAATCTGCAATGATTTTTGAACCTTTTTTAGAGAAGATTGTCCAATCTTTGATGAAATCAAATTCAAATTCAGTTTCAGTATCGTCATCATCAAACTTAATACCATCGAAAATTGAATTAAATTTAGTTGTTGCATATTTTTTAATTCCTGTTAAACTGCTTGCATCAATTCCATATTCTTCCATCTTATCTTCAGGAAGAGTTGCATTATAGCTTAAGAATAAATTAGCTTTTGTATCATTGATTTTCTTAGCGTAAACTTCAGCAGTTCCTTTTGCTTCAATTTCATCTTTTAAAGCTTCATCGCTATCTTTAAATGATAAATTGTATTTTGCATTTGCATTTGCACTTGCTTCAGCCTTGAAAATACCATTTGCTTTATCAAATGCTAAGCTTCCTTTAGCATCAGCCTTAGCGCTTGCCTTTCCTGTTTCAACAGTAATTGCAAATAAAGAAGAAGATGCAGAACCTAGTGTAACATTCTTAATATTAGCAGAGAAATTTAATCCTGCTTTTGCTTCAACTTTAGCTAATTTTTCAGCTGCAGCTTTAGTATTTTCAGCAGCTAATCTTAATTCTTCTTTAGCTTCCTCTTCAGATAATTTCTTTGCACTGTTACCACATGCAGTTAATCCAACGAATGAAAATAATGCTAGTGTAGTTAATAATAATTTTTTCATCATATTAAAATCCTCCTTATACAAAGTATATTATACCACTTTTTTTACATTTAAACAAATTATGTTTAAAAATACAATTATGAAAAATAAAAAAACAGGAACAATGAATATTCCTGTTTTCTTTTAATCAAAGATTAAATTAGTCTTTATAAGCTGTGAAGTTATTACCATCATATACTAGGCTATAACCATTGATTGTGCCTGTAACTGTTGCGTTAAATTGGAAAGTAGTTTCATCAATTGAAATAGTCATACCACCATCTCCTGTAGTTGAATCAAATGGATTCTTATCAAGTTCACCCATAGTTACTAAGCTATTTACAGTAACACTATAAGTATTTCCATTTTTTGTTACTCCATCAAGTGGCTCTCCCATAGCAGCACTTTCAAGTAAGACATTTTTAGCTGCTGCATAAACATTATCAGCTGTACGTGCGGCAGCATTACCTTTATCATTTGAACCTGGAACTAAATTATCTAAGTTTAAATCTAATAAATCAAAGATATCATCTAAATCTTCTGCTTTAACGTTGTTATATGATTCAGGAACAATTAAAGTCTTAGTTCCATAAGTAATTGATGAACTTGTATCAAAACTTAAATCAACATTAATTTTACCTGTTAAGTTAGATTCTGCTAATGTAATTAAAGTAGAAACATAAGGCATATCTTCATATTCTTCAATTAAATCTTTAAGTTCTTCATCTTCTAAATCAATTTTTTCTAGGTTAATTGTTCCTTTAACTGATGTTTCAAGAACAAAATCAGTAATAACATTTTTATCATTTACTTCAATTTCAAATTTAGAAACTTTTAAGTTAATTCCAAACTTTTCTAGAATAACAGTAGAAGCAAGATAATCTTCATCTAAATCAAATGCTTTTAAATCAGAGCAATCTGCAATGATTTTATTACCTTTCTTAGAGAAGATTGTCCAATCTTTGATAAAATCAAAGTCGAATTCTGTTTCTGAATCTGATGTTGTATATTCTTCGATTAAATCACTAATAAAAGCATCAGCTCCAACGAATTTGTGCTTTCCACTTAATAAAGCTAATTCTTCAGTACTATATTTTTTTGTGAAAGCTTCAGGTAGTTTTACGCTATAATCTGCACAAACGATAGTTTCATCATCTGCATTATCATATAGATAAGCTTCTCCTTTAGCAGATGCTTCATAACTATCTTTCTTAGATTTTTCTCCAATTAATAATTTTAGAAAATCACCTGAAACACTGTAACTTGCGTTACCGCTCATATCAAAAGTTTCTTTAATAATTTTCTTTTCTTTATCTAATTCTAAAGTGTTTTCGGCACTAAACTTAGCAGATGCTTTTGCTGAATCAAGTAAAGTTAGTGACATATCTGTTCCTTCAACTTTTGAAATAATCTTTTTAGTAGAAATTGATCCTTTAAAAGATGCTTTTGAGCTAACAGAAGCAATTTCATTCATTTCATTTGCTGTATTTTTTGCTATTGCTTTTAATTCCTCTTTAGCTTCAGCCTCAGATAATTTCTTTCCGCCATTACCACATGCAGTAAGTCCTACAAAAGATAAGGCTGTTAAAACTGTTAATAATAATTTTTTCATTTTATTTTCCTCCTCGCACAATAAATATTATATCACTTTTTTTTATTTATTCAAAAAAAGTTCAAAGAAATTAAAATTATAGTATAATTATAATGGTGGTAAAATGAAAATACTTTATGTTTCTGATTTAGATGGTACTTTACTTGATAAAGATACAAAACTATCTGACTATACAATAGAAGAACTAAATAAGCTAATTGATGATGGATTAATGTTTACTTATGCTACCGCAAGAAGCTATAACAGCGCTAAAGTTGTCTCAAGCGGTATAAAAATCAAATATCCCGTCATTTTATGTAATGGTGTTAAAATATATGATACCTTAAATAAAAAAACGATTTTTAGCACTTTTTTTAGTGATAAAGACAAAGAATTAGTAAAAAACATTTGTTTAAAGTATGATATTTTACCTATCTTATATCAAACAAAAGATGATGTGGATAAATTTTATTATCTAAATTATAATATTAGTGAGGGTAAGCAATATTATCTTGATAAGAGAAAAGACGATAAAAGATTAACGATAGTTAATTCAAAAGAAGAACTTTTCTCTAAAGATTCGATATATTATTTTAATTTCATAGACACTTATGAAAATTTAAAACCCATCTATGATGAATTAAAAAATCATTTTAGATGTGTTTTCCAACAAGAAATATATAGAGAAGAGTACTGGCTTGAAGTATTACCAAATAACAGTGATAAAGCTGAATCTTTAATAAAATTAAAAGAACTATTAAATGTGGATAAAATTGTTTATTTTGGCGATTCAGTTAATGATATATCTTCCTTTAAGGTTTCTGATTTATGTTATGCGGTAGAAAACTCTAAGGAAGAATTAAAACCATATGCAACAAAAATAATTGGTAGTAACAACACCGATGGTGTTATTAAACAAATAAAGGAGATGTATAAAAATGAAAGCTTTTAGAACTATTAAAGGCATTAAATTAGTTTTATTTATTGTTTGGGGAATTTTATTATTTATTTTTCACAATCAAATAGCTGAACATGACACATATTATCTAGCTTATCTAGTAGCTAGCTTAATGTTTGCTTATTCCGTATTTGACTTTGTAGATTTGCTAGAAAAAAAGAAGACTTTTGCGGCTCATACGAAATTATTTGATTGTATTATCCAAATTATATTTGGAACATTAATTCTAACAACATTTAAAGGAGAAAGTCCTGAAGTTGGTTATGCGACTATTTGTATTATTTGGGCTGTATGGAGTATTTGTAGAGAAGGAGAAGAGCTTGCTGAAGATATGGAGCGCTTCAAAGAACATATTCCTGCATATTTAAACGTTATTGAATCAATTATCGTTTTAGTATTATCATTTATGTTAATCGCAAATCCACATCCAGAACATGCTGTAAGTCATATTATTTTACTTGGATTTGAGTTAATCTTAGGTGTTTTATTCCCACATATTGATTATTTCTTCATCAAGAAACATGAAGCTAAAGAATTAGCTGAAAAACAAAAGGAAGAAGTAGTGATCGCTGATGAACAATAGTGATATCCAAAAATTAAAGGAAATGATTAATTCCAGCAAGAAAATAGTTGTATTCTCTGGTGCTGGAATATCAGTTCCATCAGGCATCCCTGATTTTAGAAGTAGTGATGGCTTATATTCTAAAGAATATGAAGGCTTATCACCTGAAGAAATTATAAGTCATTCTTTCTTTATTAAAAACCCAGGATTATTCTATAAATTCTACTTTGAAAAAATGATATTTAAAGATGCTAAACCTAATTTAGCACATAAATATTTTGCGAAAATTGGCGCAATAATAGTTACACAAAATATTGATAATTTACACACATTAGCTGGTAGTAAAACAGTTTATGAATTACATGGTAATGTTTATCGTAATTATTGTATGAGATGTAATAAGTTTTATGATCTAAAAGATATTAAAACTACAGGCGTACCAAAATGCGACTGTGGTGGTATTATTAAACCTGATGTTGTTTTATATGAAGAAGGGCTTGATAGTTTAACTATCACTAACGCAATAAAAGCAATTAGTGAAGCTGATATGCTTATAATTGTTGGAACATCTCTAAGAGTATATCCAGCTGCTGGATTTGTTAATTATTATAGAGGAAATAAATTAGTTGTTTTAAATAAAGAAAAAACACCATTTGATGGTGGTGCTAATTTAGCTATATATGGTGATGTAGTAGAAGTAATTAAAGAATTAGAGAAATAAAAAAAGGTCCTACGACCTCTTTTTATTCTTCAACGATTGCTCCTACTGGACAAGCTGCTTCACAAGCTCCACAATCAATACATTTTGAAGGATCTACTGAATATTTATCTCCTTCAGTGATTGCATCAACTGGACATTCACCTTGACAAGTACCACAAGCTAGACATTCATCAGTAATTTTTCTAGGCATATTAATGCACCTCCACTCATAAATATTTTATCATAAAAATGGAAAAAGTAAATAATACACTTGTATTTTTGTCCTAATTTTAGTAAAATAATTTTGGAAATGAGGGATTAAGATGTTTTATTCAAATATGACAGGACTACCAGTAGTAGGATTTGTATTTATTGTAATTGGTTGTCTAGTACTTGGATTTATTATAGGTTTTATTGTAACAAGAAAAGTAATATCAAAATATTTAAAGAAAAATCCACCTGTTAACGAACAAATGATTCGTGCAATGTATAGACAAATGGGAAGAACTCCATCTGAAAAGCAAATTAGAGAAGTTATGCGTTCAATGGAAGACGCTAAAACAAAAAAATAAGGCAAGCGCCTTATTTTTTTTATTCTTTTTTTGCACTGGATTATAAAAAATGTTATAATTGATAATAAGAAAACGATATTTACATTGAATCAGGTGGTGATAGAATGAAAAAAATATTATTTATCATTATGATTATGTTGTTTATCCCGTCATTGTGTGGGTGTAAAATAAATGATTCCCATAGAAATGATCCCCATAGTGAAGAATTTGATGCTAGATTTAGTGATGAGATTGGTATAAAGGCTAATTATTTTTGGCGTATGGCTAACAATGAAATGTCTTACAAAGATATAATTATTTTAGATTATGAAACAATGGAAGCAATCAAAAAAGCATATATTGATAATGGTATATATTTTCCTAATTTTTATCAGGATAGTTGTGAATATGGTGGAATAGTATGCCTATACGCGAATGATGGAAAATATTTATTAGTAAGTATACCTACCGATTTTTTCTACTTTTATGCAGCCGAAGCATGGTATTATTGGTATAATTATGAAGATATAGGTTTTTCGTTTTATTTTCCTATGAATTTTATACTTTATGATAAAAATAGTAATGAATTACATTTGCTAGTCGATGGTGGGGATAGAAGTGTATTTTCCCCAACAGCTGAATATAATCATTGCATTGATAACAACTACATGTCTTATCAAGAAATAAAAGAAGTATATAAAAATTATAAAAGAATTTTTTGTAAATACGACATAGCTATAGACCATATTGAAGGTATTTTGAAAGATGTAGATAATCCTAAAACCGACTATGTTGAATTAGATGAAAATTTGAAAGAAAGGATTTCTCCTCGCTACCTTGAAAATAAAAATACGTCTTTTTACCAAGACACTAAAAACACAGACGATATTATCTGTTACTGTATATTTGAAAAAATAGAATACGAAGAACAAAAAAGATATGCACTATTATCAATGAAATCAGATGATAGTCGTGCGAATAAAGAATTTGTTATTGGAAATAAAGAATTTAAATTCGATACACCACATATTTTTATATTGTACTATATTAATGAAAGGCATTATTCACAAGATTATTGTATGATTCTTGATGATTATGAGTCTGCTTGGTTTGAAAAAGAGTATAAAGATATTTTTTGTAATGAAGTATATGGTGTTTATGAAGGTATATTTGCATAAAAAAAATAAGGCAAGCGCCTTATTTTTTTATTCATTAATCTCAACTTTTTCTTTTAATTCATGAGTTTCTTCAATGTCGCATTTTGCATCATCTGGATTATCTGTTGCAACGCATTTTTCTTTAACTACTTCATTATTAGTTGGTTCAGTAACAGGTTCTTGATTCTTTTTCTTTTTGAATGAGTTTTCTGTACCTTTAAAGATTCTAACATAATTTTTCCAGTGTTTTATAATCATGAATAAACTTATTGTATAGAACAAAATTAAAACTTCTATACCCATCTTACCAAGATATTTATATAAAACATATTCTTGGATTGTTGCGGTAATACAAACAGTTAATATTGCGAAAGTAGAACTTAGTGATACATAACCTGTTGCTTCTAAAGTTAAAATGAAAACTATTAAGCATAAGACAGCTGGTATTGGAGCAAATACTAAAGTAATACCTAAAGAAGTAGCAACTGCTTTACCTCCTCTAAATCCAGCAAATACAGGAAACATATGTCCTATAACACAACATAAACCATAATAAATTGGTTTAAATAAAACAAAGTTAAATGCTTCTATATTTTTAAAATCAATTTGATATTTTAAAACTTCATATAAAATTCTTGCTAATCCTACTACTAAAATGCCTTTAAATACATCTAGGAAAAAAACGATAAAACCTAACTTTTTTCCTAAAACTCTAATCGCATTCGTTGTTCCTAAATTATGGCTACCATAATCTCTAACATCAATTCCTTTAAATGCTTTTCCAATGACTAAAGCACTTGGAAATGAACCGATTAAATAAGCAACAAATAGGAATAATATAGCATAAAACATACTATCCACTTCCTAACACAATGATTATAACACAAAATGTATAATTATTGTAGTATAACTTTTACATATTTTTTACATTTTTTTAGGTAAATATTTGATTAAATTATGGTATAATTTATAATGTAGTATTACGTTAGGAGTGAGTAATGTGGCTAAAAACAACTATGATGATAGTTCGATAAAAATATTAGAAGGCTTAGAAGCTGTTAGAAAGCGTCCTGGTATGTATATCGGATCTACTGATTCAACAGGATTACATCACCTTGTTTGGGAAATTGTTGATAACTCAATAGATGAAGTTACAGCAGGTTACGGGGATAGAATAAACATAACAATAAAAAATGATAATTCAATTGAGGTTGAGGATTTTGGACGTGGTATGCCATGTGGTATGCATGAATCAGGTAGACCTACACTTGATGTTATTTTAACAACCCTTCATTCTGGTGGTAAATTTAGTGAAGATGGTGGTTATAAAACAGCTGGTGGTCTACATGGTGTTGGTTCATCTGTAGTAAATGCTTTATCTCAATTTTTAATTGTAACTGTTAAAAGAGACGGTAAAATAATTAGAAGAAAGTATATTGATGGTGGTAAACCAGATGGAGAATTAGAAGTAATTGGTGAAACTAAAGAAACAGGTACAACTATTTGGTTTAAACCAGATCCAACCATTTTCTCTACAACACTATACCAATATGATTTAATCAAAGAACGTATTAGAGAAAAAGCTTTCTTAAATAAAGGCTTAAAAATACATTTAGTAGACCAAAGAAGTAATAAAAAAGACACATTTATGTTTAATGATGGTATTAAAGATTACGTTGCTTATTTAAATCAAGGTAAGACTTTAACACATGAAATTTGTTACTTTGAAGGTAAAATGAATAGAATAATTGTTGAAGTTGCTATGCAATATACATCAAATAACTATTCAGAAAACATTTATTCTTTTGTTAATAACGTTATTACAAAAGATGGTGGTACTCATGAACTAGGCTTTAAATCTGCTTTAACTAGAGCCATTAATGATTATGCTAAAAAATACAATCTACTAAAAGATAAAGAAAAGCTAGAAGGAGTAGACATAAGAGAAGGTTTAACTGCGGTTATTGCCCTTAAAATAGGTGAAAACCAATTACAATTTGTTGGCCAAACAAAAGACAAATTAGGTAGCCCTGATGCAAAACCTGCTGTTGAAAACATCGTTTATGAAAAATTCAACTACTATCTAGAAGAAAATAGAGAATTTGCAAATAACTTAATCCAAAAATCACTTCGTGCTTTTAGAGCAAGAGAAGCTGCTAGAAAAGCAAGAGACGATGTAAGATTAGATAAGAAGAAAAAAGAAAACAAATTACTTAATAATGGAAAATTAACTCCTGCCCAAGGAAAAGATAAGAATTTAAATGAATTATTCTTAGTCGAAGGTGATTCAGCAGGTGGATCAGCTAAAAAGGGAAGAGATTCAAGATTCCAAGCAATTTTACCTTTACGTGGTAAAGTTTTAAATACTGCTAAATGTAAAATTGATGAAGTGCTTAAAAATGAAGAATTAAACACTATTATTAACACTATAGGTGCGGATTTTGGTGCGGATTTTGATATTAAAAAATGTAATTATAATAAAATTATAATCATGACAGATGCTGATGTAGATGGTGCACATATTCAAATTCTACTTTTAACATTCTTCTTTAACTATATGAGAGAATTAATTGAAAAAGGTATGGTTTATATTGCGATGCCCCCACTATATTTAGTTACATCTAAGACTAAATCAAAGGAACAAAAATACCTTTGGAGTGATGAAGAATTAAAGAAATACACAGGAAATAATAAATATACTGTTCAAAGATACAAAGGTTTAGGCGAAATGGATGCTGAACAACTTTGGGATACTACAATGAACCCTAATAACAGAATGTTAGTTAGAGTTGGAATCGAAGATATAGGGGATTCTGAACAAAGAATTAAGGTTTTAATGGGTGATGATGTAGAACCACGTAGAGATTGGATAGATAAACACGTAAGTTTCGTAACAGAAGACAACTTTGAGATTGGAGATGGTGAATAATGGCGAATATTAAAGATAAGCTTGATCAATACATTGATAAACGAATCTCAGAGGATAAACTAGAAGACATTTTTGGTGATAGATTTGGTAAATATACCAAAGAAGTTATCCAAGATAGAGCAATACCTGATGCTAGAGATGGTTTAAAACCAGTTCAAAGACGTATTATTTATGGTTTACATAAAATGCATATTTATAGTGATAGCCAAACTAAAAAGTGCGCTAGAATCGTCGGTGAAGTAATGGGTAAATTCCACCCACATGGTGATTCATCTATTTATGATGCTTTGGTAAGAATGAGTCAAGACTGGAAAACTAATATGCCTTTAGTATTTATGCAAGGTAATAACGGTTCAATGGATGGGGACTCACCAGCTGCTATGCGTTATACAGAAGCTAAAATGACAAAGGCTGCGGAGCTTTTAATTGAAAATATCGATAAAAAGACAGTTGACTTTGTTCCTAACTATGATGATACAGAGGAAGAACCAGTTGTTTTACCAGCCAAATTTCCTAATTTATTAGTTAACGGTTCAACAGGTATGGCTGTAGGTTATGCTACAGAAATACCACCACATAATTTAAGAGAAGTTTTAGATGCGACAATTGCCTTAATTGATAATCCTGAATTAACTAATGAGGACTTAGAAAAGTTTGTCATTGGTCCTGATTTTCCAACTGGAGGAATCGTACAAGGCTTAGATGGCTTAAAACAAGCATATGAAACAGGTAAAGGTAAAATAGTAATTAGAGGCAAGGCTGAAATAGAAGTTGAAGGTAAAACTAATAGAATAGTTATTACTGAACTACCTTACGAAGTAAATAAGAAAGATTTAGTCATTAGAATTAAAAATATTGGTTTAATCGAGAAAAAGGTTGACGGTATTATTGATGTATTAGACTTAACTGATAAAAATGGTTTAAAAATAGTTGTTGAACTTAAAAAAGAAGCTAAAGCTGACTTAGTTTTAAATTACTTATTTAAAAACACTGATTTACAAACAACTTATAACTATAATATGGTTGCAATCTATAACCGTAAACCAGTGTTAATGGATTTAAAAACTATTCTAGAAGCTTATTTAAACCATCAAAAAGAAGTTATAACTAATAGAAGTAATTATGACTTATATGTAGCTAAAAAAAGACTACATATCGTAGAAGGTTTAATTAAAATGACTTCTATTTTAGATGAAGTTATTGATACAATTAGACATTCAGATGGAAAAGCTGATTCAAAGAATAACTTAGTTAATAAATTTGGCTTTACAGAAGATCAAGCTGAAGCTATCGTAACACTACAATTATATAGATTAAGTAAGACTGATGTTGAAGCTTTAATTAAAGAATCTAAGGAATTAGAAGAATTAATTAACTATTTAGAATCAGTACTTTCAAGCGAAAGAAAATTACTTTCAGTAATTAAGAAAGAATTAAATGAAGTAGCTAAAATAAGTGCTGAAAGAAAGACAAAAATAGAAGAAGAAATTCAAAATATTAAGATAAATGAAGAAGAATTAGTAACTGATGAACAAATAGTTGTTGGTGTAACTAAAGATGGTTATATCAAACGTTCATCTATTAGAAGCTATAATCAAGCAACAGTTTGTGGCTTAAAGGAAAATGATGCATTAATTTATAGAGAAGAAATTTCAACATTAAATACTTTATTAATCTTTACTTCTTTAGGAAATTATATTTATATTCCAGCATACAAACTAGATGATCAAAAATGGAAGGATTTAGGTATTTATATCGATAATATCGTTCATATTATGCCTAATGAAAAGATTGTTAATGTCTTTGCTATAAAAGACTTTAACGAAGATTATAACGTCTTAATTACAACTAGATGTGGTTTAATTAAGCAAACAAAACTAGCTGATTTTAATATTTCTAGATATACAAAGGCTGTTAAAGCTATGAAACTACAAGATAAAGATACTGTAGTATCAGTTGATATTGCTAGAAATTATCCAATGATTGTTGTATTCAATAAACGTGGTAAAGCCTTACGCTTTAGAAGCAGTGAAGTAACAATAGTTGGTACACAAGCTGGTGGTGTTAGAGCAATGAATTCAACTTGTGATATTGCTTGTGCAATATATTCAAGAAATAATCATGATGTTTTAATTCTAACTTCACGTGGTAATGTTAAACGTATTAAAACAGGTGATTTAAAACTATCATCTAGAGCTAAATCAGGTGAAGAAGTAATTAAAGAAGTTAAATCAAATCCAAATTATATTGTAGATGCACATACATTAAGTTATGCACAGTATAGAGATAACGTAGATTTATATATCACTACAACAAAAAATAGTCTAAATTTAAAGGCATTTGACTTTAAATATAACGACAATAAAATAGGAACAAATGTTGTTCCTGCTGAAATGGGAGAACCATTAAAGATTAATCTTGAAAGACATGATGAGGTTGAAATTTTTGATGATGAAATTGAATCTCAAGAGGTTGTTGAAGATGAATTTGATGGTATGAAACAAATTTCTATATTTGATGAATTTGAGGAGTGATGCAATTGATTTTAACAATTAATAACGAAAAAAAGGAATACAGTAAGCCTGTAAAGCTTATTGAAATATCAAATCCTGAAGATTGCTGCGCAAAGGTTAATGGAACAATTAGAGATTTAAATTACATCGTTAAAAACGATTGTACAATTGAATTTTTAAATATTGTTGATTCACCAGATGCTGTAAGAATCTATGAAGCAACTCTAAGATATTTAGTAATTATGGCCATATATAACATATATGGTAGTGCCAACGTAAGAATTAATTATTCTGTATCTATGGCTTTATATATTGACTTATCTAATATGGATATTTCCCTAGATGAGGCTGAAGTTAATAAGATTAAAGAAGAAATGGATAGATTAATTAAGCTTGATCTACCACTAAATAGATTAAGCATTAAAAAAGAGGAAGCAATTAAAATTTATACAAAACAAAAGATGTTCGATAAGGTTAATATTTTAAAATATAGAAGCGAAGATCATGTAAATATTTATGAATGTAATGGTTTTTATAACTATATGTATATGAATATGATGCCTAGAACTAGTTATGTTAAAGACTATAAATTATTCCCATACTATCCACAAATGATTATGCAATACCCTAGAAGTGAAACAAAGGGTAAAATTCCGCCTTTTAAGGCTGAACAAGTAAAATATTCAAAGATTCTATTTAAAGCCAAAAATTGGTCAAAAAAGAATGGTATAGCTAATGTTTATGATTTAAATGAAAGAGTAGTTAATGAAAATATTGCCGAATTTGTTAATTTATGTGAATTTAAGCATAATAGAACATTAGTTAGAATAGGCGATAAGATTGAAGATAGAAAAGAAGAAATAAAATTAGTCGCTGTATCTGGCCCATCAAGTAGTGGTAAAACAACATTTGCGAATAAATTAAAGGTTGAATTAATGTCTAGAGGATTTAAACCAATTATGATTTCTCTTGATAATTATTATAAAGACCATAAAGATATTCCAGTTGATGAATTTGGTGAAATAGATTTTGAAACTATTGATGCGCTTGATATTGAAAGATTTAACAAAGATATGATAAGTTTAATGTCTAAAAAAGAAACGGAAATTCCTGTTTTTAACTTTGTTAAACAAAAACGTGATAAATATATTACAATTAAGCCTCAAGAAGGCGCGATAGTTATTATTGAAGGAATTCATGCGTTAAATGAAAAAATGACACATTTAATTCCAAGAGATCAAAAATTTAAGATCTTTATTTCCCCTCAACAACAAATCAATATCGATGAAAATAACCCAATTAGAATCACAGATATTAGATTAATTAGAAGAGCGGTTAGAGATCATTTATTTAGAAATTATAATGTCACTCAAACACTTGATGTATGGCCAAGTGTTAGACGCGGTGAATTTAAATGGATTTACGATTGCCAAGAAGATGCTGATTATATTTTTAACTCAGAATTAGCATATGAATTATGCGTTTTAAAGAAGTATGCATTACCTCTATTTATGACAGTAAAAAGAGAGGATGAAGACTTCGCAAACGCCAATAGAATCGTTAAATTTTTAAAGTATTTTGTTACAATTGATGAATCTATGGTTCCAAATAATTCTATTTTAAGAGAATTTATTGGTGGAAGCTGTTTTAAATAGGCTTTTTAGCCTGAATTTAAGGTTTTTGGAGGTGATACCTTGAGTTGCTTAGACAACACAAATAAAGTCGTTATTCCTACGCATATGTTGCTTGATATGATGAAGTTATATCGCTTTAGCGGTAAGGATTCATATTATAATTCTTTATTTAGTAAGGATTTAAAGGCATATAGGAATGTAAATATTATAGAAGAAGTTTATTATTTTTCTAAAATAATGAATCTAGATATTACAGATGAAAGACTTAAACTATTATCTAAAAAAGATATTATCCCTAAAAACAATAGTGAAAAAATTGTTTTAAACCTTAAAAAAGTATTTAATTTGATTTTGTTTCATGTTGAAGAATTCGATTTAATTCCAAATGAAATACAAAATTTAGCTAATTTATTATATGATGGAGTGTATAAATTTAAGTATAAAAGTGAAACAGTAGTAGAAAAAGGACAATTTTTAGCGTCTAAAAAGAAGATTTCTAAGGCTGACACTGTAGAATATTTATTTAATAAGTTCGAAACTTATAGGAAAAGTAAAGAATATGAGGTCACATTACTTATTACAAATCTATTTATCGATTTCTTAAACAGTAGAGTTTTTGAAGAAAATGATAATTATGATGCGAATACGTATGTTCCTTATTTAATCCTTTATATATTATTATTTAAATTTGAATTTGATGTATTTAATTATAAATCGTATTTTTCAAAGATTTATGAAAATATGAAAACTTTTCAAAATGCAATCATTCAATCATCATTTAACTGGGATACAGGTTATGCGAGTGTAACACAGACTCATCAATTCATCATTGAACGCTTACTAGAATGTTATGACAATCTAGAAGATGAAGAAAGAAAAGTCTCACACGTTTTAGAAAACAAGTTCAGTAAAACAAATGATGTTGAAATTACGATTACTCATTTTCCAGGTGACACATTCACCAAAGCAGACATTCAAAAAATTCATCCTAACGTTAGCGCTAAGACAATTGAACGTACATTAGAGCGTCTTCAACAAGAAGGAAAGATCGAATCTCTTGGAACAGGACGTTCAGCAAGATGGATGAAGAAATTTAAAATGCAAGCTGGATTTGAGTACGACAAAGTTGCGTTTAATTTTGACGACGATAGCAAAGAGTAGAAGAAGAAGTAGAAGAAATAGAATTTAGGTCAAAAATGTCGATTTTAGCGAATGGAGAGGCTGAAGAAGACGATTGACCTATTTTTTATATCTCGATTGCTCATTTTTAAACCATATGATAATTAAACTACCCCTTTTTACTAGCGTGTCGGTGATTAAAGTAGGTGTAAGCGCTGTTTTACCCCTAATTTAACTACCCCAACTCGCTACAAGGGGAGTTTTTATTTTGGCAAAACCTCTATTTTTTCGATTTTAATTTGTTCCTATAATATATATTATGTAAACTTGAAATAATGTAGTAATGTAGCACATTTTTCGGGTGTTGTGGAAAATATGGAAAAGTTGAAAACCTTAAAATTCCCAAATGCATATTCTTATTGGTCGTAGAGAGCCCCAATTTTGACCTTTTTTCTTTTAAACTGAAAATGGTTACAATGAATAAACGATTTTCTATTTTTTTTAATTTTCCACAGCAAAAAATCTCCTCAAATTTCTTCAAAAAAATCCTTTATTTTATGAAAAATCATGAAAATTCTTGATTTTAGCATAAAAAACTTAAAATTATGGCTTAACTAAGCCAAATGTCTTACAAAAATACTCTCGATTGCTGTTTTTAACGTCTAAAATCGTATTTTGAGCATAAATTTATAAATTGATCCTCATAATCGTCTATGAGCTAAAATCTCGATTTGTAAAATTCATTCTTGATTCACACTCTAAATTCACAAATCGAAATTGAATTTGACATTCACAATCATCCTTGCTTTTAAAAATCGATTGCTAATTTTTGATCTTAATTTTTAGATGTTGGGATTAAGAGATTTATTAATTCTCTAATTTTGTATGCTAAAAAATCTGGACTCAAAAACTTAAATCCAGATGATTGATTATCTTGATTTCTAAAATTCGATCTCTAATTTTTATATCATATTATTTTCTAAAAATGAAAATTTTTTCATAAATTTGATTTCTTAAAATTCATTTTCATAAATCTATTTTCATAAAATTTAAATCGATAATCTTGCAACTTGAAAACTCTGTTTGTGATTTTAAATTTAAAATTCTTAAAATTTGCAAATTCATAATTTTAAAAATTTTTGAATTTTATAATCTCGATTGATTTTTAAAAATCTTAACTTGTTCATTTTAAAAATTCTTTAAGCTTGGCTCAAATAAACTCAACCATTTTTTTAATTTTTACTTCTTCTTCATTAAATTTTAGAAAAATTTGGAAAAATTGGTCAAAAAAATTTCGTTTAAGTTAGGTAATTAATCAAATAATGATTTTTCGATTGCTCATTTTTACGTATTGTTTTATTAAAAAAGGCGAAAAAACATAGATTTTACCTATATTTTTCTTGTATTTTAAAAATCTTTAAAAAATTAGCGTTTTTCTAAAATTTAGCTATTTTTCCTATTTTTTTGGGTAAAAATAAAAAAGTGATCCATTTTTGAATCACTTTTTAGAAAACTAGTAAGAATCCAAACAGTAACGTCACACACATCACAAAGATTGATGCGGCTATGATTGCAAATACAGCTTTTGCAAATCCATAGTCTTTTCTTTCTTTAGTGTGTCTGATGAATAATCTTAGTGGAATAATGATTTCAACTATGATTAATGCAATAATTAGGACTACTCCAAATATTGAAAAAAACTTCATTACGTTATATCCACTATCAGTTTCTTCCATTTTTTTATAACTTGTAAATAATGGTAACATGAATATTGATATAGCCGCAAATAGAATTGAAATCAAACTTGCAGGTATTTCACTAAGTTTCTTCTTTTCTTTAACTTCTTCGTACTTTACTTCTTTAAAATCGATTTTATCGCTCATTTTGCACCTCTAGAATAGTATTGCCATAAACATTAATAAGGCTAATCCGTAATAACAAATTACACCAATACAGTCGTTTAATGTTGTAATAAATGGTCCTGAAGCTGCTGCTGGGTCGATTTTCATCTTTCTAAGAATAATTGGAACTACTGTACCAAAAAGACTTGATAGAGTCATTGCTGCGATTAATGCTAAGCTTGTTGTACCACATATTTTTAAGCAATCTGTCATTCTAAATCCTTCTCCAGGAATTATTTCAAATGGGCTTATTGTATTCTTTAAGCATAAGAATCCAAGTACTGTTACAAACGATACAATTGATAAAATTAAACCGTTAAAGAAACCTACTCTAATCTCTTTAAATATTAACTTTCGCTCTTCTTTTTTAGATATTTCACTATTAGAAATAACTCTAACTGTTACGGCTAAACTTTGTGTTCCTACATTACCTGACATGTCTAAGACTAAGCTTTGGAAGAACATTACAGTAGCTATAACCGCAACTACATGGTCAAAGCATGAAATAAGTAAAGATACACCTATACTTAATAGTAATAAAACTAATAACCAAGGAATACGTTTTTTGATTGAGGCAAATAAGCTTTCATCTAGATCTGATTCACTAGACATACCGGCAAATTTAGCGTAATCTTCACTTAATGTATCATCAACTAATTCTACTACGTCACTACTAGTTAAAACACCTAAAAGCTTCTTATTTTCATCGATTATTGGAATCATATCCATGTTATAATCAATGATTTTTTCAATGGAATCATCTATTAAGTCATTCGCATATAAAAACGGTGTATTTTGCCTAATAATAGTCTCTAAATCGTCTTTTGCTCTTGCCTTAATTAAATCCTTTAAGTCTACTGTACCAAGGTATTCATTTTCCTTATTTACAGCAATTAATGTTCTAACATTGTCGTTTTCTTTTGCCATTTTGATAACTCTTCTCATGGCATCTTTTATTGTTAAATCACTTCTAATATCAATATAGTTTGTAGTCATTAAACTACCGATTTCATCATCGTTAAATGAGTTAATTAATTCTAGATCTTCCTTGATTTCGCCTTCCATTAAATCTAAGACTTCATCTTGTTTATCTTCATCTAATTCATCTAAGACATCTTTCGCGTCATCGGCATCCAT
>JAGCWW010000014.1 GCA_017961685.1 Acholeplasmatales bacterium
AAAAATAATTAAAAAAATAGAAGTTAGTTAACCTTAACTTTTTATAAAAAATAATTAATTATAATAAGCTAATTTAAGGTTTATTCAATCCAGGTAAGTTAAGTGCTTCTATATCCTTCTTAAGGTATTCCATAGCTACAGCAAACTTGCCAGCTGATACTCTTATGCCTTTACTTGATGGATAGCCTCTAAAGAACTTTCTTATATCAATAAAGTAACCATTAATGTTACTAAGTAGTCTTAAGTGAGTCTCATTGCTTAAAGTAATATCTCTAATGATGGTATCATCTAAGTCATACTCTTTCTTCTTCTTTGGCTTATCTTCATCTAAATTGATTGCTATACCATTATTATCTTTTTCTTTTTCCTTCAATAAGTCATTTATATCAACTTGTTTATCCAAGTCATCTATCACCATTAAGGTATGTTCCTCATCCTTTTTGTCTTCTTTTTTGACATCACCAATAGGAGTACTCGATTGGGGATTATGCTCTTTTTTAGTCAAATTATCAACCTTTCCTTTGATAGTGTTAACCTTCTTCATTTTATATAAAAATATTTTTCCATATTACCTTATATCCATTTTTAATTTCAAATAAAATGATAAGGTCTTGCATGTTGACTCGAAAGGAACTAACTGACTTGATACTCAAATCACCTCAAACTGAAGATGGAATATACTTTTGCCCTAGGCTTAAGTCCTTGATACTTCAAGATGGTCCAAACAATGATGGGGATTACTACTATGACAGATATATCTTCAAAGACAAGACTTGTTGGTCCATTAGCGATGTAAAAATCTTTTTGGCGAAGCAAGAGATGAATGTAGACATTGATTTGATCACTATAATGGATACTAAGCTTGATCATGCTCTTGAAGGTCTTTATTCCCTCAAACTAAGCGATATAGTCCCTCAAAATGATTATACCTTATCTGAACTTATTGATACTTGTGTTTTCATAGTTAAAGAAAAATATGCGTAAAATAATAAATTAATTAATTATTATAATTATTAAAAAACATAGAAATTAATTTAATTATTTTTTCTTAACTTTTTATTTAATTATAATTATTTATATAATTAGTTCACCAATAATTAATTAATTATTTTCTATCTACAGCAGGTCTATCAATAAGCCACCTCCTTAAGTTCTTCAAGTCAATAGCTATTGCATTAAACTCATCTTCAGTCATCTTCACCATCTGTCCAGTCCCTATATCTCTTATCTCAAGCCATAAGTTCTCACCTAGTTTGTAGTTGACACTTAATCTACCCCAAAAGACTTCTTTGATTTGTTCCATTTAATAAATAATTAATTAAGTAGTTTATATAATACACTATTAACTTCTATTTATTTATTATATATTTTATAAAAGAGGAATTTAATAATTAACTTTTTAATTTATTAATTTATTTAATTATTTTTTAACCATAAATAAATTTATCTTATACTAATATCTTAACTAACCAATCAGCCATATTTTTAGCTTCTTCTTTAGTCATTCTAACCCCCTTCTTAGTTGGTTTACCGAAGACATATTTCCTAATATCCACATATGACCCTCTTTCATTGTTAATCTCTCTTACCCTTATATCATTAGCAAAAACTCTTTCTTCTACCACTTGATCATTAAGCAAGTACTCGGTCTTTTCTTGTTTCTTTCCAAGGAAGACTTGACTTTGGTTTGGTGGAATAATAGGACTTGATGGAGGACCCATGGGTGTTACATTAGGTTGATTATTCTCTTTTTCATCTTCTTTATCAACAATGACTTTTGTTGCTTTAGCTTTCTTCATTTTATATGAAATAAAAGTTTTTATATCACTTATATAGTTTGTTAAACCCATTAATTAATTAAAATAATTATTTATTCAAAGATTACTTCTATAGGTGCAAGTTCCTCTTTAGCTTTCTTTATCTCTTCTTCATCTTGGCATATTGGATTCAAAGTAAGTATTAATTTCTTTAGTTTGGCTAGTTTCTTAACTATTAACACACTTCCAGCTTTAGAAATATCATTTCCGGTTAAATCAAGTTCTTCAATATTCTTGAATGCATGTAATCTTAAAAAGACCCTAGACATGTTTCCATAAACTAATCCTAAATGCTTCAAAACAGGCATCTTTGGGCTTAGACATTTAATTTGATCAAATGGTAGATTTAGCACTAGTTTCTCACAATCATTAAACTTCAATCTATTTAAATCTCTTGCTAAGTAAAAGCCAACACCATTAGGAGGAGAGGTTAAGTCTATCTCTTTTTCATCAAAGCAATATGATGTCCCATAATGTTCATTAAACTTTTGTAATGATTCTTCAATAGTCCAATTGCTTGTAAAAGCTTTCTTCTTTGTCTTTCCTTGCTTACCCATTTTAAATATATTTTAACACGTCGTCAATCCCTTTATATACTTATTCATTAACTTCTATTTTTTTTTTATTAATTAATCTACCAGGGGATAAATTAATTAATTTACACTGGCAAAC
>JAGCWW010000015.1 GCA_017961685.1 Acholeplasmatales bacterium
CACTTGTTGTAGGACCACTTGTTGCATCTCTTGGAGTTAAATTTGCTAAAATGAGTGGAAGAGGCTTAGGTCATACTGGAGGAACATTAGATAAGCTTGAATCAATTCCAGGATTTAACATTCAAATACCAAATGAAGATTTTATTAAGCAAGTTAATAAAATTGGTATGGCTATAGTTGGTCAAAGTGCAAACTTAGCATTAGCTGATAAAAAGTTATATTCTTTAAGAGATGTTACAGGAACTGTTGATTCAATTCCTTTAATCGCATCATCAATCATGTCTAAAAAATTAGCATCAGGAGCTGATGTTATTTCTTTAGATGTTAAGGTTGGTTCTGGTGCATTTATGAAAAATATTGAATCAGCAACTAAGCTTGCTGAATTAATGGTTCAAATTGGTAAGAATTGTGGAAGAAGCATGACAGCAATTTTAACTAATATGGATGAACCTTTAGGATTAGCTGTAGGTAATTCACTTGAAGTAATTGAAGCAATTAATACATTAAAAGGTAAAGGGCCTAAGGATTTTACTGATTTATGTTACATATTCTCAGCTCATTTATTAATTGATGCTAATTTAGCAAAAACAGAAGATGAAGCTTTAGAAATGGTAAAAGAATCAATTAAATCTGGTAAGGCTTTAGAAACATTTAAAGAATTTGTTAAAGCTCAAGGTGGAAACCCAGCTGTTGTAGATGATTATAGCTTATTTGAACAAGCTAAATATGAAATTAATGTTTTAGCTGAAAAGAGCGGCTACATTTCTAAAATTGATGCTTTAACAGTAGGAAATGCATCTTGTATTTTAGGCGCAGGACGTGAAAAATTAACTGATTCAGTTGATCATGCAGTTGGTATTGTTCTTGCTAAAAAGGTTGGAGATAAGGTGTCTAATGGTGATGTTTTAGCAACAATTTATGCTAATAAAGAAAATGTAGATACTGAAATTAAAATGCTAAAAGATGCATTTATTATTGAAAATGAAGCTAAAGAAATGAAGTTAATTTTAAAAATTGTTAAATAAAAAAGTATAAATTAAATAAATACTTGTAAAAAATTGTTAATTTGAGTATAATATCTTAGTAAGATTTGTTATAGGAGGTGTCTTTATGGGTAAGTATGTAATCGACATATTCATTTGTATAATATCAATTTTGTTAATTATAATAGTTATGTTACAAAGTTCAAAGGATGATATCAATGATGCTTTCAATGGTAGCAAATCAGATTTATTCAAAGAACAAAAAGTACGTGGTATTGAATTATTTATGCAAAGAGCAACAATGGTTATAGCAATCATATTTGTTGTTTTAGTTATAACTTCAGTTGCAATTCATACTAGATAATTATATTAATTAATGAGATTTGATAACAAATCTCATTTTTTTTATGTTTAATTTTTGTGCTATAATATTAATGTATAGGAGGTCTTTTTATGGATTATAAAAAAGAGATATATGAAGCAATCCTTCATGGCGTAGTAAAATTTAATAGTTTAAAAAAAGCCTTCGGTATAAAAAGCGATATGCTTAGTTCATATTTAAATGAATTAATTAAGGAAGAAAAAATAATATATGATAGAAGATATGATTCTTATTTTTCACTTAAAGAAGCAATAATAAATGTTAACCCTAAGGGTTTTGGCTTTGCAAGAGTAGAAGGTGAAGAAAAGGATTATTATATTTATCCTGAGAATTTGCTTGGGACTTATGATGGTGATAAAGCATTAGTTTATCCTTATGAACAGGGCATTAAATTAATTAATGCGAAAGTTTATAAAATAATAAATAGAGAACATAATTTTGTTATTGGAAAATTATTTAAAAAAACTAATAAAAAAACAGGTATAAATAGATATTATATTGAATCTAGAATGCTATCATTCCCTGTTTCAGTAAATGTTGCTTATGCTGATTTAGGCTCTGCTAAGGAAGGAAATATTGTATATGCTGATATTTTTTATCATAAAAATGATATATCAGGAAGAATTACTAAGGTTTTAGGTTATCCTGATGATCCAGGGATTGAAATAGAAACAATTGCTTTAGAATATGGATTTAAGGTAGAATTTTCAGCTGATACTGAAAAAGAATTAGAATCTATTCCTAATGAAGTTAAAGAATCTGAATTAAAAAATAGAAAAGATTTTAGAAATCTAAATGTCATTACTATAGATGGTGATGATTCAAAAGATTTTGATGATGCTGTTTATTTAGAAAAGAATGATAATGGCAATTATATGCTTTATGTATTTATAGCTGATGTGGCTCATTATGTTAAGGAAGGCTCACCATTAGATTTAGATGCATATAAAAGAGGTACATCAGTTTATTTAGCAGATAGAGTAATTCCTATGATTCCAAGAAAGCTATCTAATGGAATTTGTTCTTTAAATGAAGGTGTAGATAGATTAGTTTTAGCATGTATCATGGAAATAGATTATAAAGGTAATTTAGTTAATTATGATATCTGTGAAGGTGTAATAAAATCACATCATAGAATGACTTATAATAAGGTAAATAAAATCTTAAAAAAAGATCCTATATTAATGGAAGAATATAGTGATTTAGTTTCTATGCTTGATTTAATGAAGGAATTATCATTAATAATAAGAGCAAGAAGATATAAAAAGGGTGGAATTGAATTTGAGGTTAATGAATATAAATATACCTTAAATGAAGATGGTTCACCTAAATCCATTGAACTTAGAACAAGGGAAGAAGCTGAAAAATTAATTGAAGATTTCATGCTAGAAGCAAATGAAACAATTGCTTATCATATGAATATATCAAATTTACCTTGCGAATATAGAATTCATGAAAAGCCAGACCAAGAAAAGCTATCAACAGTATTTGATATCATAAGAAATATGGGTGTTAGCTTACCTAAAACTAAAAATGATATTCACCCTAAACAAGTTCAAGATGCATTAGAAAAAATTAGTGATACAAATTTTGCTCCTGTATTAAATAATATGCTTTTAAGAAGTATGATGAAAGCTAAATATAATGAAAAATGTTTAGGACATTATGGTTTAGCTATGAATTATTATTGTCATTTTACATCACCTATTAGAAGATATCCTGATTTAATGGTTCATAGAATAATTAAAAGGTTATTGATTAATCCTAAAAACTTTGATGGTGATTTAATTCATTTTGAACAGGTATTACCAGAAGTATGTATCAATAATTCATTGAGTGAAAGAAAATCAATTGAATGTGAAAGAGCAGTAGATGATATGCTATCAGCTTGGTATATTGAGCTTCAACCAAAAGATACAGTCTTTGAAGGTATGATTACATCAATTACTAATTTTGGTATGTTTATTACATTATCTAATGGTATTGAAGGATTAATTCAATTTTCAAATATGAATGGCTATTTTGATAAGAGCGCTGATGGATTAGAAGCAATATCTTATAATAAAGTTTATAAGCTTGGTCAAAAAGTAAATGTAATGATTTTAGATGCTTCAAAAGAAACAAGAAAAATTGACTTCTCATTAGAAGAAGATTATCATAATGCTGAGGTTTAATTTATGAAGGTTGTATGTCAAAATAAAAAAGCATCATTTGAATATTATATCTTAGATACATATGAAGCTGGAATTAAGCTTACTGGAACAGAAATTAAATCAGTAAGAGAAGGTAAGTGTAACATTAATGATGCATATGTTATTATAAGAAATAATAAGCCATATATTTTAAATATGCACATTGCTAAATATGAAATGGGAAATATTTTTAATCATGATGAAACACGCTCAAGAGAATTATTGCTTCATAAGCATGAAATCTTAAAGCTTGCTCAAAAGATTAAATTAGAAGGCTTAACATTAGTTGCCACAAAAGCATATTTTCAAGGCTCTTTATTAAAAATTGAAGTGGCTTTAGGAAAAGGTAAAAAACTTCAAGATAAAAGAGAAACAATTAAAGCTAGAGAAGATAAAAGAAATATAGCTAAAAACTTAAAAAATTCATATAAATATTAAAAAAATTGTGCTAAAATATTAGCGCAATTTAATCTGGGCCTGTTTATGGATTCGCTGGGATTTATGAAGGCTTGTAAGCATGTGGGAGTAGTCTCCCTTAAAAACGTCGAGGTTTAAATAACCGCAGAAAATAATGATTATGCATTCTTAGCTGGTAGAAATACTCAAGCTAACTATGCTTTCTGCTAATCTATAATATTATAGCAGGCTCTACTTTAAATTTTCCTATAATTTAAAGATTCGAGTTTTAACTTTTGATAGGATATAATAATTGTCTGCTACTCTAAGATGGTTATAGAATTTAATAGAGTGTAGTTAGTCTTTGGTTTGTTCATTCGCTTAGGGCTAATGAAAATTTAGGATGAAATAAACATGTAGAAAGCAAGATGGATTGGGTTTCATACGGGAGTTCGAGTCTCCCCAGGTCCACCAGAAGATACGGCACTCGAAACCGTCAAGATGTATAAAAAAGGCGGTTGTCTAGTTTTAGTTATATATTTATATAAATAGAAGAACGCTTCGGCGTTTTTTTATTTTTTATAGATAGTTGATGTACTTGTTTCTAATTAGATAATTTAACTGGTGAGACGGTCACTCTGATGGTCAGCAAGCCCCAAAAATGACAAGTCTACCAAATAAATGGCTTAACTATGCCAATTTCGATTGCTTGTTGGTCCTCCCCCTATAATGAATAGTATATTATGATACAATTTTGTATTAAGGTATTTTATATAAAAGTGGCTAACATTGATTGCTAAATATATTGAAAGAATAGCAGATCACGCTGTAAATGTAGCTGAGTGGGTTATATATATATTCTTAGTGGTTATTACAAAGATAAGCAAACATTCTAACTAATTACTCTTTACAATTTTTTTACAATTTCTTTACGACTTATAGAGAGATTTAAATCTTATACTAAAGTATAATAAAATTGTAAAGGAATGATGATTTTTATGGAAATTTTTGAGAGTGTTTTAGCATTACTTGCTGGTATTGGTGTTTTCATTACTGGTATGAATATGATGTCTTCGAGCCTTCAAAAGGTTGCAGGACCTGGAATGAAGAAGCTTATTGGCAAAATTACAAACAATAGATTTGCAGGAGTAGGAGTAGGAGCAAGTGTTACCGCCTTAATTCAATCGAGTGCTGCAACAACAGTAATGGCAATTGGTTTTGTAAATGCGGGAGCAATGACATTAACTCAAGCAACTGCAATAATAATGGGAGCTAATATAGGAACAACTGTTACTGGATTATTAGTTTCTCTATCATCATTAAATGTTTCACTTTATGCATCTGTATTGGCATTTATTGGTGTAATGATGATGTTTGTAAAAAAGGATAGAGTAAAAAATATTGGTGGTATTATTTGTGGCTTAGGTTTATTATTTATAGGCTTAGATTTAATGAGCGCCTCATTTAAAAATGATGCAATTAAGGATATGTTTTCTAATATTTTTACTGCAATTGATTTCCCACTTTTATTATTACTATTTGGTGTAGTATTTACAGCTATTATGCAATCATCATCAGCTATGACTGGTTTAATTATAGTTATGGCATCTAAAGGAGCTATACCTTTATCAAATGCTTTATTTGTTATTTTAGGTGCAAATATTGGTACTTGTGTTACCGCATTAATTGCGACAATTGGAACATCTATTAATGCTAGAAGAACAGGTATAATTCATTTATTATTTAATTTAATAGGTACTATATTGTTTACAATTGTAATTTGGGTATTACAAGAACCAATTGTTAATTTATTATCTAAAATAAATAATGTTTCATATGAAATAGCAATCTTCCATGTAGTATTTAATGTAGCTACTACCGCAATTTTACTACCTTTTATAAAATATTTAGTGAAGCTTTCAGAATTAATTGTAAAAGATAATAAGAATGATAAGGAAAAGGCAATTAGATTTATAGATGATAGATTACTTGCAACACCTGCAATTGCTGTTATGCAAGTAAAAAGAGAAATTGAAAATATGGCAAATTTAGCTAAAATCAACTTGATTAAAAGCTTTGAAGAAATAAAAACTCAAAGTGCAAATTATAAAGAAGAAATAGATAAAAGAGAAGATGAAATAGATTATATTAATTCTGAAATAACTAAGTTCTTGATTAAACTATCACCACTTGTAAGTGGAATTAATGTTAAGCAAGTGGGCTCATATTATCATGTAGTTAATGATATTGAGCGTATTGGAGACCATGCTCAAAACTTCTTAGAAGCATCTATTGAGATGCATGACAAGAAATTATCTTTTTCAGATAGAGCTAAGGTTGAGCTAAATGAAATGTTTGAAACAATTAAGAAAATGTATGATATAGCTATTTCAGCATTTGATGATACAAAATCTGCTAATTTAGAGGAATTATCTTTATTAGAGAAAAAGACTGATGATTTGAAAAAGCAGCTATCTATTTCGCATTTTGAAAGATTATCACAAGAAAATTGTACAATGGAGCTTGGAGGCTTCTTTACATCAATTATTTCAGGCCTTGAAAGAGTTGGCGACCATTTAATTAATATTGGTTATTCAATAAAGGATCCTACTGGAAATCAACCTCTATCAGATAAATAAAAATAATAATATTTTAATAGTAGTGTATAATATTAATGATATAAGCTTGAAAGGAGATTGTCACATGAATTACATAATATATTCAGTAGAAGATGATAAGGACATTTCAAAGATTATTAATAGAACATTAACTAAACAAGGTTATATAGTTTCATCATTTGAAAATGGAACTGATTTCATAAAAGAATTTAATCAAAATAAGCCAGATATGGTACTTTTAGATATGATGCTACCAGATTATAGTGGTGCTGAGCTTTTACAAATGATTAGAAATAACCCGTCAAATGATGATATACAAGTAATTATTATTTCTGCAAATGGATTAATTACAGATAAAATTGATGGTCTAGATTTAGGCGCTGATGATTATATTGCTAAGCCATTTGATTTACTTGAACTAGTTGCGAGAGTAAATGCTAGATTTAGAAAATATAAAAGAAATAATATATATAAGGTTAATGGTATAACACTAAATGTAGAATCTCATGAATGCAAAAGAGATGATAAATTAATATCTTTAACTGTTAAAGAATTTGAAATACTTGAGCTATTATTTAAAAATAAAGGCAAGGTTGTAACACGTGATGATATATTAACATCTATTTGGGGAAATGATGAGCTTGAAACTAGATCTATTGATATGCATATAAAATCAATTAGAAAAAAGCTTGAAGATGAATCATTAATAGAAACAGTTTATGGTCTTGGATATAAGGTGTCATAATGAAGAAAAGATATATTTTATTTAATGCTGTTATTTTAGTAAGTGCATTAATTATATTTCTTGTTGTTTCAGTATTTATAGTTTTAAGTACTAATACAAGAAATATGGAATCTGAAATTAAAACATATTTATCTATCATTGAAGAAGAATATGATGGAACAAATATGAAAAAATGCGCAGATAATATTCATGATGCAAATGAAAAAATAAGAGTAACTTTTATTTCAAGCGATGGTTCTGTTTTATACGATACATCAGAAATTACTGAATCTAATCATTTATCAAGACCAGAAATTGAAAATGTTGGTACTGTAACTCATAGATATTCAAGCACTACAAATGTTAATATGTTTTATGTTGCATCATATATTCCTTCAAATTCAACATATATAAGAGTTTCTATGCCTGAAACATCTGTTACTGATATGTCATATTCTTTAATATGGAGTGGCTTAGCAACTATTGTTGTTATTAGTATTATTTCCTTTTTAGCTATAACACTAATGACAAATAAGGCTATTGAGCCTTTAAAGGATGAGGTTTCTAAGCTATCATCAATTGTTGGTGAGGCACCAGAATATACAGGTAATGATATTGATAAGCTATCATTTCAAATTGATAAGGTTAGAGATTTAATAGAAGATAAAATATCATCAGTTGAAAGAGAAAAGAAAAAGGTTGATTATATTATAGATAATATTAGACAAGGATTAATAATTTTAAATGGTAATGGTGATATTATCATTATCAATAAAATGGCTTGTGATATTTTGAATAAGGATAGAAAAGACTTATTAGATAAAAATTATATATATTCATTTATTAATAACGATATTTCTAATACGATAGATAAATGTATGAATGAAAACTATAGTCAAAATGTTGGCTATAGAAATGGTGAAAGAGAATATATTATTAATGTATCAACACTTGATGCATCATTTGTAAAAAATAATAATAAGTATGGTGCGGTATTGTTTATTTATGATATTACAGAAGAAAAGAAAACAGAAAAGATGAAAACTGATTTCTTTGCTAATGCATCTCATGAATTAAAAAGTCCGTTAACATCAATTATTGGATATCAGCAAATGATAAGCCAAGGTATTATTGATGATAAAAAAGAAATAGATGATGCAATCGAAAAAACAATTAAAGAAGCTACTCGTATGGATCAAATCATAACTGAGATGCTTGAATTATCTAAGCTAGAAGCGAATAATAGTGAAGAAAAAACAAATGTATCGCTTGTTAAGGCTACAGAGGATATTTTAAATTCATATGATTCTGTTTTAAAAAATAGAAATATAAAGGTAATTACAAATTATTCTAATTTTGAAGCATATATATCTAATAATGATTTATATCATTTACTTAGAAATTTAATTGATAATGCGATTAAATATAATAAGGATAACGGTAGTATCAATATTACTATAGATTCAAAAAATAGATTTTTTGAAATATGTGATAGTGGAATTGGTATTTCATCTATTCATTTAGATAGAATATATGAAAGATTCTATAGAGTTGATAAAGCTAAGTCAAAGGAAAAGGGTGGCACTGGTTTAGGACTTGCTATCGTAAAGCACATTTGTACAAATAATAATATTAAGATTACAGTTGAATCAGAGCTAGGTGTTGGAACAAAATTTATAGTTAAGTTTTAATTCTTAACTGATTACAGTTACCAATATTATGCATGTTGAGTGTATAGCAAAACTAGATCTAGTTGGATCTAAAAATGATTAAAATATAGCTTAAAAAGTATGATTTTAATGAAAAAAAGTTGAAATCATGCTTTTTATTTTTTCTATGTAGTTAAAAATAATTTAAAGACAATCATTTGTTCAGCATTATGATTGATAATTTAGTTAAGCTAGTTAAACCTGATTATTATATTTTAACGAACGAAGATAAACCAACAGAGCCAAGGACGTATATAAATTATTATAAGAGGTTATTAAAGAAACTTGATATACCTGATTTAAAATTCCATGGGTTACGTCATAGCTTTGCTACTAGATGTATAGAAGCTAATAGTGATTATAAAACTGTTAGTGTAATATTGGGCCATTTCAATATAACAACTATCCTTAATTTATATGTTCATCCAAATAAAGAACAAAAGAAGAAATGCATAGATAAAATGTTAAAATCTTTATAATTTTAATTACTTGATGTGCTTAGCACTGAATAGCCTATCAAGTTTTTGAAAATATTAAAAATGGCCTAAAATTATAATTTTGATAATTCTAGGCCATTATATTTTAATGTTTTTCATAATTAAATAATTGCTACCTTTAAATTTGCTTTTTTAAACCAATATGCAAATGATTCTAAATAACATTTTATTACATTTTGCATTATTGGATTATTATTTTGAATATATAAATCATTTTTTAATAATATAAATGATGGATTTAAGCTTAAATTTTTTAATAATTCTTTGAAATTTTGTAATTCTAAATTCCAAAGTTCTGTTAATCTAATAATTTTTATATTCCCACGATAAGAATTAATATCATCTAATTTTACAAGAGGATATCCATTGTCTAATAGTGGGATGTTATATAAAAATTTTTGTCTAACAGTATCACTAGTCATTTAATGCTGTCCTAGCATCGTTAGCACAATCTAATAATTCATCACGTATATCATCAAATCTTAAAGCTGATTTTTCCATTGCTTCAACTAATTCTTTAGATTTTAAAATGCTAGATATGTCTTCCCATACCTCTGAAGACCAATATAAAGTATCTTTATCGCTAGTATTTAAGAATTCAATAGTTGCATCTATAGAAAATGTCATTACTTCAATTTCTTTATCCCAAATATTTTGAGTAGCAATATTATCATTTGCATCTATAGTTTTACGAATTTTTATTAATTCATTCATTTGATTATTAATCATTTTTTCTTCCTCCTGATTGATTTTTGCTAGGGAATATAGTTGATACCTCGCCCTTTTGGTAAATTACAGTTACTTCAACACCTCTATACATCAGTGAATAATGTTGTCCGTCCTTGATGTTACCTTGAGATTTGAAATATCCACTAACATTCTCTCCAGCTTCTCGTATATCACCAATGGACCAATCTTTTGGGAACCATGTGTGATTGTTACCAGTTTTAAATAGTTTGTTTTTTGAATCAATTATATTACCGACTCTTACACCATTATTATACTCTATATTTATTTCGTATGCTATGTTGTTTTTATCCATATAATCAATTGCTGTTTGTCCATGTCCACCAGAAATGTATTTGTTGCTACTTTTTGTGAATTCTCCATCATTTGAATGAATAGCAGCATTACATGATATATAATCTTTTGATATTGGTGATTCAGAATTGTTTCCACCTGAACTGTAGGAATTTAATCCGGAATATCCTTTAGTCATATGTTTTCATTTTCTCCTTTCTTTTGTATTTTTCTATTTGTATAGTATTTGGTTTATCAATATTTATAAATCCATAAAGAAGTATTATTTGCTCTTTATGTGAATCAGCATAATTAGTAATTAATTCTTTATTGCTTGCTTTAATTGCTTTTCGATACACATTTCCTACTACACCACAACATACAATTTTTGCTTCATTAAATAAATAAAAATAATCATATGTCGAATATCGTAAATTAGGAATCATTTTATTCCCATGTAATATGAAAAAAATATCAATAACTAAATTTGCTAATATGATAAATTTTTGATTGTGCATCGAAATATCTATAAATATAGATAAATCAAAACCTATAAATGCTTGATAAAAGGTTAAATTATTTGCAACCTTTTCAAGTTTTTTAATATTAAGTTTTCTGTACATATTAATATCATGAGAGAAAAAGTTTATTGAATCATTAGGAGAAGCTTCGTTCCTATGATCGTAAGGGAATGATTTATTAATTGGATTAGTATAAAACATTTCTTTAGTAAATGTTGGAAAGCCGTCGTCTGTAAAAATAATTCCTCTATTTTTTTCGTATGATATTAAATCATCAATAAGTTTAAATAAATTTTCCATTTTTCCTCCATAAAAAAAGCGTCAACAAGTGCAAAATATAATGAAATATATTCTGCAATTTAACTCGTCGACGCGGTTTATTTGCTAGTAATATGATTATTTAATTGTCAGGGTGGTTCAATGTCAGTTAAATTACCAATTGGAACAATAATATAATCCTTTTTATAAATACAATTAACACTGACCTCTAATATTATGGGGATAGGATTAATGGTAGTGATAATATAGCATTTTTTGTTAATAGGACAACTTATTGGACATCTATATGTATACTGGTCGTTGCTCAAAAATAACCCCTCCGTTCATTAGATTAACCTTTAGGTTCATCTATATTATAATTTAATATTTAGCATAAAGCAACAGAAAAATGAACCTTTGAGTTAAAAAATAAAAAATACAATTTACTTTTAGGTTAAAACATCATATAATATAAACTAGGAGGAATGCGAACGATGAGTGATTTAGGAGATTATATTAAAAACAAAAGAGTTGAATTACAATTGAATAGGGTTCAATTAGCTAAAAGAGCTGATATTAGTCATACAGAAATTCATAGAATAGAAAATGGAATTAGACAGCAACCATCATATCAAGTTTTATGTAGACTTGCAGATGCTTTAGAAGTACCTAAAGAAGAATTATTAAATATAGCTGGCTATGAAATTAATGATAATGCATCTCAAATCGAAGATATATATCCTGGATTAAAAACAGAAAAACAAAAAGAAGTTGCAAATAAAATTATGAGCAGTTTATCACGAAATTCAAATTTAAAGGACGATGACTTGGATGATTTATACAGGCAAGTGGAAATGTTTTTGGAGTACAAATCAAAAAGAGGATAAAATAGAAAGTCCTAGATTTGAATTAGTAAAAAGTAAAGCAGTCGATTTGCTTTTGGAACTAGGTATTAATGCTTTACCTGTAAAACTTGATAGAATTATTGAAGAATTTAGTGATTTTATTTCTGTATTTAAATGGTCTGAGGCTAAAGATATTCTTAAAACAGATGACCCTTTACATTTGAAACAAAAGAATATTAGTGGACGTGCACTAAGAATAGACGATGGCTGTTGTAGTCGTTATTTAGTAGTATATGATGATGTTGGTTTTTCTTCACCATATAAAGGTAAACCATCAATTATGATGCAAAGATGGACTGTTGGTCATGAGTTTGGTCATATTTTTTCAAACCATCTATTGGGAACAGATATGCTAAATAGAGAAGAAAATAGTGAATATGGCATTTTGGAGATAGAAGCAAATTTTTTCGCTGCTGAATTATTTATGCCTACAGGAGTTTATTCTAATATTATTGTACCAGATAGTGATTTTATAAGTTTATTATCTAGAGTTTCTATTGATGCTTCTCAAAGAAGAGAGTGGTATTTAACTTTTAATCATTATAATGAAAGAGATGACTTGATTTTCAAACAATTTTTTAATTTCTTGAATGATGATATAAAATTAGTGATTAATGAAGAACCATTTCATAGAAATGGATTATATTATGATTTCACTCATAAGTGTAAAAATTGTGGCTATATAATGATTGGAAATGTTTATAAGTATTGTATAAAATGTGGTTCTGATTATAAAAGCGGTAAAGAAAATAAGAAATATAAAAATAAGAATTTTTATAATGGACCTTTTATTCAATTGCCACGTAAAAATAAGATGTGCATTATTTGTTTAAAATCATCTGTTAGTGAAGATGATAAAAAATATGCTTGTGGTCACCCATCAAATAATGTATGTTCATGTGGTAGGAGATTTGGTAGTGAAGCATCATATTGTAGTGATTGTGGCCAAGAGCTTCCAATGAAAAGAATTAATGATATGTATATTCAAAGAATAGAGGAAATAAATCAATATAAATACGCTATATCAAAATCTGGATATTTATTGTTTGATGAGTGGGATTATATTAGATATAAATTAGGCCCAACAGGATTAAAACTTAATTATTCAGTTGCTTTTTTTGATGATTTTGATGTGCTACATATAATAACATCTTTTAATACTTTTTCATTATCATTAGATTTTATAAGGACTAAAACATTAATAAAAAAAGAATTGGAAGATTCTAAAATTGTTTATGAAAATGTTGTTTTTAATGATGTGAAATTATAAGTTTTGCATAAATATTTAAATAATATTTTGATTATAATTAATAATCAGGAGGAAATTTAAATGAAATATTTAGATAATGAAATAGTTAAACCATTTGTGGGAATAGGACAAATTAAATTAGGAATGAATTATGAAGATGCTATAAAAGTATTAAAAGATAATAATATTGTTTATAGTATGGGTATAGATCCTAATAAAGGTTGTACACCAGAAGTACCATGGAAAAAGTTTTTTGTTAAAGATTATATGGTGCTATGGTTTGCAAAAGATGTTTTATGGCAAATATCATTTGAGGGAGAATTTAAAGGCTCATTAGAAAATGGTATTAAAATAGGTACATCAATTGAAGATGCACAATCTATCGATGATGAATTGGAATACGATGATTGGAATGAAATTTGGTCATCTGATAAAGGATATAGATTAGTTGATACAGTTGAATCAAATAAAGTAATTATCTTTTCAATATTTATAAAAGAAGTATTAGATGACGATGTATTCTATTCATATAATTGGGTCAAAAATTATAAAAAATAAAATTCTTAATAATATAATTATTAACAAAAATACTAGAAGAAAAGTGCTTGACAACATTTTTCTTCTGGTATATTATTAAAAATGTCTAAGGCAGACATTATATCTAATTTAGAAAATTATATATATTACCTGTAATTTACGAATTACTTGTAATAAAACATAATCTTATAAAATATATATAATTAAGCCTGTTTAAATAACAATACCAGTAGTGGGATTATTGTATCAACAGGTTTTTTGTTTGCTTCTTAGATAAAAATACAAAGATAATAAAAGGAGAAAACAAAAATGAGTGATGTAATTGTATTTAAAATTCAATGGCTTGAGGATGAACAGGCAAAAGAGGTTGAGGAAAAGATAGGTTATACTTTTAAAGATAAAAGCCTATTATCCACAGCATTTAGACGTAAGTCTTATACTGAAGAACACCCACAAGGTAATTTGATACCAAATAATGAGGTATTAGAATTCTATGGAGATTCAGTATTAAATTTAATCGTAGTTAAAGCAACAGCAAAAGATGCAATTGGTGATTTTAAGGATATGAATCCACCATCATTTAGTGAAGAAGGATTAACACATTTTGTATCTAACTATACTGATAAATCAATGTTATCAAGTATTATTGAATCAATGGATATTGCAAAATATCTAATTACAAGTAAAGGTGATAAAGAAAAAGAGGTTTGGAAATCACCTTCAGTAATGGAAGATTTATTTGAATCAATTGTTGGTGCCATGTGGTTAGATAATGATTTAAATGTAGATGCAATTTATGATAATGTATTAAGATTATTAGACTTTAAATTATATAATCCTGAATTCTATGATAAGAATGCATATGTTAAATTAAAAGAATACATTGATAGACATCCAGAATTTAGAACTGAAAAAAGAGATGGAATTTATTATTTATATTTGAATAATGGAATAGTAACATATTCTCCAGCTGGTGGTTTACCAGGAATGAATCGCTATGAATCAATGATATTCTTTGCAAAACAATGCATTGATATGTTAAAACAGATGAATGCATGGGATGTTCCTTATCAAGTACCAACTGAAGGTGTAACAGTTGATAATGCTATTAATAAGCTTCAAGAATTATATCAAAAGAAAGTGTTATATTTAAATCCAGTATATTCTGATGGAGTATTTGATAGAGAAAATAATTTATGGATTGTCGATGTAACATTTCCAAAGAAGGATAATCCAACAACTCATACTGGAACTGGAAAAACTAAGAATGAAGCTAAAAAGAATGCTGCATTTGCAATGTATCAAGATGTTGCTAAGCATTTAAATAAAGATTATTAATACGTTTTTAACTAGGAGGAGAGAAATCTCTTCCTAGATTAAAATAAAACAAAATATGACTACGACAAATAATATTACAAACTATAATATTATGTTTAATAATTTAATTATTCGTAATTATCTTATTGATTATAAAATTATAATTCTTAATATTTCACTTCGTAATAAATAAGCTAATTAGGTTATGCTTTTTTATTATGCAATGATAGGGTGTCGTAATATGATTTATGGCACCCTTTTTGTTGTAAGAAGAAAGGAAATAATAAAATAAACGATGGACAATTTAATATTTACAGAAGTTGAAATGATTGCTTATGAATCTAGAAATTATGATTTAAATGTTAAGTCATTTATTATATTAAAAGCTAAATCTAAAACAGATGATAAGATTATTGAATTAAAGCTTCCAACCTATACTAAAGTTGATTATTCAGCATTTCAAGCAGTAGGTTTAATGAATAATTGGATTAAAACTAAAGATAATAAGCCATATATTCATTTAAAAGATGTTGAAACAAGACTTTATACAGGTAAGAATAAATTCAATAATGAATTCTATATGATTAAATGCTTTATAGATAAATTATTAGTATTAACAGTGTTCTTAAATGAACATGAAGTATTGATAATGCAAGAATATATGGATTTAAGTGCTGAATTTTCAACCGAAACTAAAGGTATTCATGAGTTTAAATATAAACCCGTTTTGGCATAAATCTATAGGCAATCTTAATGCTAATTTTAAAGCACGTTACAGCCAGAGTCATAGCGAAGCGACACCTGGCGTAGTGCTTTAATAGCATAACTGCCTAGTATTATCCCGGCAATACCTAATAGCCGGGATATAGCACACTTAACAATTATAATTTCATAAGGAGCATAACAATGGAGGTAAAAGAAGAAAAGGATATTGAAATAAAGCCGGACTATTTGAGAGCCAGTAATGAGCTTGATATTAGTGATATAGAATTTGAAGAAGAAATAGTAAATGAAAAGAAATTAGAAATGGCACAAGTCTTAGGAGTTAATGAAGATGAAATAGGAGAACGAGATCATCATAAAGAAAGATATAAATATATGTATGAATATGGTGATTCAATGGAATATGGTATGCTAGGACCTAAAAATGCTAGAGGAATTAGAACTTGTTCCTTACATTTAAAAGGTACAGGCTGTAGAGATTATGAAACCAGAAATCCTAATAAAAGTTTTATTGATTTATTAAGATATTTAAAATATGACCTAAATGCTAATTTCACAAGAATAGATACCGCAATTGATATTTACAATAAAGATATTTTAGATATGGAATATATTGAATCTAAATTAAAAAAGAAACAATTTATTTCATCATTTAAAAAGAAATATTATAAGAAGCATGGCTGTCCTGAAGAAGGAGAATCAATAGAAATGGGAAGTAGAGATTCACCATGCCATTTAGTATTTTATGATAAGCTATTAGAACAAAAAGCAAAGAAACATGATGTAGATAAAGATTATTGGCTAAGATGTGAGCTTAGATTTAAACATGAAAAGGCTGACCAATTTGTAACTGAACTTATAGCTGCATATGATGGTAAATTAAAAGGTATTAATAAAATTGGAAAAGATGGTGTTGAAGCCTATATTAAATCAGTCCTTTTAGGGACATTAGATATAAAAGAAGATAATAATTATGATATGGACCATCAATATTTAGTTAATACTGATCCTAAGTGGGCTAAATTTACAGGTAACCAAAAATGGAGTGTAGATGCTACAGGTAGAAAAGAAACATCTTGGAATAAAAAAGAAGATGTAATGAGCCATTCATTACCATCATATTTGTTAACTAAATATATGATTGCAGGCTGTAATCCTTATCAATTTACTACCTATATGGTAGATGCATTATATAAATCATTATCTAAATTTGAAGAAAAGAAAAATAGAAAAGCCATCAATATTTATTTAAGAGAAAATGGTCTTCCGCCTTTAGATGATGTTACATTTCAAAAATTAAAAGAAAAAATAAAAGAAGATTATGAAGAGAGGAGATTACCATTCTAATGAATACAGATTTATTATTAGAAATTCAAAATGCAATTGAATATAAATTTAATAATCATATTTATCCTGAATTAGTGAATATTATTAAAGATTATATATTTATTAATCCAGATAAATTAAATATTTATAAGAATACAAAAGTAACACCACTTTTATTATTAAAGAATCTTGCTAAAAAAGAAGAATTAATAAAAGGTGAAGGTAATATTTCAGTAAATGAAATAATAAATTATATTAAAGATATTATAGAGGAGGGACACATTTGTTACAGTTAACAGAGGAACAGTTAAATGTAGTTAATGCTATTAATGGTAAATATGTTGTCTTAGCTGGTGCAGGTTCTGGTAAAACTAAAGTATTAGTAGAAAGAACTGCTAAATTGATTTTGGAATGCAAAGTTAAAGATGAAGAAATAATGTTAGTTACCTATACAAATAAAGCGGCAGATGAAATAAGAATTAGATTAGCCCAAAAGTTAGGTAGAGAACATAAAGTAATAGTAACTACATTTCATGCACATTGTTTTAAGATTATTAGGGAATTATATCCTGATAATAGAAGAAAAAAATTAAAAGTTTTAGATGATGATTCTAAAAGAGCATTAATTAAAGATTTAATTGAAAAGCTAGATTTAAAACTTGAAGCAGGAGAAGCTTCACGTATTATTTCAGCAATTAAAAATAAAGTTAAGCTAAAGCTTAATGACTTAAGATTAACGCTAAAATATATAAGATTATATGATGAATATACAAAATATTGTAATGACCATGATTATCTAGATTATGATGAAATGATGGTTAAATATTTTGAATTATTAAATCAAGATGAAAGCTTCTTATTAATGGAGGCAGATAGTTTTAAATATGTAATGGTAGATGAATGCCAGGATATAAATCAATTACAAATGGATGTATTAGATATGATAACCTGTGTTCATCAAAATATTATGCTAGTAGGAGATATAGATCAGGCGATTTATAAATGGAGAGGTTCTGATTCGGATTTAATTAAATCCTTTATTGCAAGAAAAGGAGTTAAAACATTAACCTTATCTCGTAATTTTAGGAGCGATGGTTACATAGTAACACAAGCCGAGGACTTAATTAGTCATAATCAAAACCGCATATATAAACAAATGAATCCGTATAAACCTAGTTTAGTTCCAATAGCACATAAAATATTAACAGATAAAAATGTAGAAGCTAGAGAAGTTGCTACATGGATAAAGATATATCATGAAATGGGTATGGCTTATAGAGATATATTTGTGCTAGTAAGACTAAAAAGGAATACAACAGCATTTGAATTTGAATTTAAGCAACAAGGTATTCCATATATTGTAGATGGATTATCAGTAGCTGATAGAAAAGAAATATCTATTTTCTTAAAATATTTGGATTACCTTTTGAATCCTAATGATGATAGAGCATTTCTTTCAGTATTAAATGAACCTGCAAGAGGTATAGGCTCAGCTAAGCTAAATCAGATTGTTGCAAAAGCGGTACACGATGAAAGTTCATACTATGAAGCTGCTAAAACATTAGATGATAAGCATATTCAAGCATTCGTTGAATTAACTGAAGAGCTTATTACAATAATGAATTCAGTAAATCCTAAAGATTTCGTCGAAATCTTAATAGATAAGATAGGGTATAAAAATTATATTTCTAAATTATCTAAACATTTAATTAGACTATCTAGATTCAACACATTAAAAGAATCATTATTAAATTACCTAAATGGAGATAACAAGAAATATAGAGAATTCTTAAATATGTATTATTTATCAAATGAAAAAGACACAACAAACGAGGATGCAGTAAGAATAATGACTATCCACCAATCTAAAGGATTAGAAGCAGAAACTGTATTTGTTACTGGATGTAATAAAGAAGCTATGCCTGGATTAACAGATGATATAGAAAGAATTGAAGAAGAAAGAAATTTATTCTATGTTGCTTGTACTAGAGCTAAATCTTATTTACATATAACAGTGCCTTTAAAAGATATGGATGGTAAAACAACTTTAAAGCAATCACCATTTGTAAATGAATTATTAGCTAGACAAAGAAAAGAAGTCATCGATACTGATGACTTCCCTTGGTAGTTATTTAATATTTAATACATTTTTAACAGCTTGTTGCATATTTTCCTGTTTACGATATTCTTCAAGTAATTTTAATTCCTCATCACTTAAAGAAGTAGTTGGATTTTGAATACCAAATAAATCATATAATGAAATATTTAGAATATTACAAATAACAGGTAATGCATCAATCTGAGGAGCATTAGTATCACTTAATGATAACCATCTTTTTAGAGCTGATTCAGTGATATTAAGTTCGCTTAATAATCTATTTTTAACATCTATATTTTCTTTACCTAATAAGTGATTACGTAAAGTGTTCTTTAGATTCATTTTATATGAGATAGTATCCATAATTTATCACCAAATTAATTATATATTATTAGATAATATATTTCTATTAAAAAGTTACTAAACGTATCTAAAATTATATTGACTATATACGAAACGTAGTATATAATTATCGTATAGGTTACGAAACGTAACACGGAGGATGAAAATGGAATTGGCTGAATTAAAGAATAATTTATTTGAATATTTGGAATTAGATCCTATTAAAGTTAAATATGAAGACTTAGGTGAAGAAGATGCAAGATTTTATACACATGATTTATATATTGCAATAAATAATAAATATATAAATGATGAATTTGAAATTATGAAATGTTTGATTCACGAAATCAAGCACTATCACCAATTAGTAGTTGTAATTTGTGAAGAAAGAGAAAATCCACAATACGAATATTGGAGAAAAGAACTTATGAATAAAATAAAACTTAAACCAGAAGATGCAATGTGCCAAAATATTGAAATAGATGCATATGCATTTACTAAATATATATTAAAGGAATGGTTTAATATTGAATATCATCATTACGATAAAAAATATGATGAAGTATTAGACTTATTCATAAAGAAGTACTATTAGCATCTATCTGGTAATCTAAATAAAAAAGTAAAAGGAGAAAATAATTATGGCTAAAACCAACAGTATTATTTATCTTTTTGCTCAAGATATTTTAAATTACCAGCGAATGGGTGGAGATATGAATAATCTTACAGCCCAAAATGTATACAATTTAATAAATAATCAAGAGCATGTAGAAAAGCCAGCATTTGATGAACATGCATTTGAAGACAACTTAATTAGAGAAAATGATTTGGAACATATCAATAAATTATATGCTGAGGCGTCTAGTTTATTAGAACCTTTGTTTTTAAAATATATTTTCAAGAAAATGAAAACTAATACATCAAATTTCGATGAATTAACTACAAGAGATAAAATAATATATTTAACACATGCATATAGATTAATTTCATATGATGATAAACCAGTAACCTGGAATAATAACAAAAATAATAGTAACACTCAAAGTGTTGCTACAATATAGGAGGGATATTATGGCACCTGAAGTACAATTTAATAACCCTAAACTTGCAGTTTCATATGCAAGATATTCCTCTGATAGACAATCAGATCAATCAATTGATGGTCAGTTAAGAGTAATAAATGATTATGCTAGTAAAAATGGTATAACATTAGTTGAAGTATATATTGATAGAGCATTAACAGGACGAAGTGATGATAGACCAGAATTTCAGCGTATGATTAGAGATTCAAAAGCTAGAGGATTTGGTCAAGTGCTTGTTTATAAATTTGATAGATTCTCACGTGATAGATATGACTCTTTAATGTATAAAAGAGAATTAAAGAGAAATGGTGTAAAGGTAACTTCAGTTACTGAATATATTTCAGAAGACCCACAAGGCATTTTGCTTGAAAGTTTGATTGATGGATATTCAGAATATTATTCAGCTGAGCTTGCACAAAAGGTTAGACGTGGAAATAGAGAATCAAGACTAAAAGGTCAATTCACCGGTGGCCTTTGCCTATTTGGATATGTAATTAAAGATAAAAAATATGTAATTGAACCCGATGAAGCTGCAATTGTAAAAGAGATATTTGATAAAGTTAATAAGAAAGTTACGTTTAGAGAAATCTGTGAAGACCTTAACTCGAGAGGTATTACACATAAAGGAAGTAAATTTGTGCCTAGTTATATAGGTAAGGTTATACAACAAGAAAAGTATATAGGTAAATGTTGGATTAAAGGGGAATTATATGAAAATATAGTTCCTCCAATTTTAGATGAGGAGACGTTTAATATGGCAAAATATAATACAATGCAAAATATGAAAAGATCTTCACACTATAGAACTAAGATAGATTTTTTATTAGCAGGTAAAACATATTGTGGATACTGTGGTAAATTAATTTATGGAGAAACCGGTAGTGGGAGAAATAATAGAGTATATACATATTACAAATGTGGCAGCAATAAGCAAAAGAAAAACAGTTGTGAAAAAACAACTGTAACTAAAGAAGCTTTAGAGGTTCAAGTTATTGATGTAATTAAAGCTTGCATTCTTCAATCTGAATTGATTCCTCAAATGGCAACTAAGTTATGTGAAGCATATAATGAAATTGCCGGAGATGATACATTACTTAAAGCTAATGAAAGTGCCATTATGAAAAATAGAAAAGAATTAGATAATGTCATGAAGTTGGTTAAAAAAGGGATATATTCAGATACAATTCAAGAGACTTTAGAAGAACTTGAGGAACAAAAGAGAAATTTAGAGATTGAAAATATAAAGCATAGATCAAAAGGAAGAATGCAACTATCCCAAAAAGAATGTGAGGATTTTCTTGAATCAATATTAAAATTTGATTTATCTAATGAAGGATATAGAAAAATTATAATTGATAAAATGGTTAATAAGGTAGTTGTTTATAATGACAAAGTAGAAGTTGCATTAAATCCGTTAGATGATAGTATTGTATTGGATAATATCATAAAAAATGGTGATGGTGGGCTTGGTGTTTCGAGTGGCCAACCCTCAGGTCCACCAAATAGTCAAAAACCGAACCCACAAAAGTATTGGTTCGTTAAAAAAATAAGGATTTTTCAAGAAGTATATGTGCATATTTTGCCACAACTCAAAAGAAGAATCCTTTTTTGTTTATTATATTGAAAAATTATTTGCCTTGGGGTTGGTTTTGTGACAGTAAAGGCGTACTGTTATAACCCTAATATAAAAAAAGTGGAGTACA